>DAIPJC010000017.1:73584-82121 GCA_036770475.1 Propionicimonas sp.
CGGGCTTCGTCAGGCTCAGCCAACATGCGGGCTTCCTCAGCCAGCCCTGGGCGACGCACAGCAGCGACCAGAGTTCCGGATCGCACGAGTTGGTATGCGGCCTCGATCTCCGGCGCGAGGAAGCGGTCGGGCCCGGGCCCCGGGACGGTCTCACGCAGCACGGCGATCGCCGCTCCGATCGCCGCACCCGGACGCAGCGGCGCCCGCAGTTCGATGCCGCGGGCGGCGGCGAGCGCCTCGATGGCCAGCACCCGGGCCAGCCCGTCCACGGCCGTCCGCAGCTTGCGGGCGGACGCCCAGCCCATCGAGACGTGGTCCTCCTGCAGGGCGCTGGACGGGATCGAGTCCACGCTCGCGGGCACGGCCAGCCGCTTGAGCGTGGAGACAATGCCGGCCTGCGTGTACTGCGCGATCATCAGGCCCGAGTCGATGCCGGGGTCGTCGGCGAGGAACGGCGGCAGTCCGCGGTTGCGGGCCACGTCGAGGAAGCGGTCCGTCCGCCGTTCGCTGATGCTGGCCACGTCCGCCACCCCGATCGCGAGAAAGTCCAGGACGTGCGCGATCGGTGCGCCGTGGAAGTTGCCGTGGGACTCCACGCGTCCGTCGTCCAGCACGGACGGGTTGTCGATCGCGGCGGCCAACTCGCGCTCTGCGATGGTCGCGGCGTAGCCGAGCGCGTCCCGCAGCGACCCGTGCACCTGCGGCGTGCAGCGCAGCGAGTAGGCGTCCTGCACGACACCGTCGCCCACCCGGTGACTGGCGACGATCGGTGACCCGGCGAGGAATCGGCGCAGGTTGGCTGCGGACGTCGCCTGCCCCACCTGCGGACGCAGCGCCATCAGATCGGCCGCGAACACCCGGTCGGTGCCGAGCTGCCCCTCGACGCTCATGGCCGCGGCGAGGTCGGCCGTGTCGGCCAGCAACTCGAGGTCGGCCAGCGCCAGCACCAGCATGCCGAGCATCCCGTCGGTGCCGTTGATCAGCGCGAGGCCCTCCTTCTCGGCCAGGATCACCGGTACCAACCCGTGGTCGGCCAGCGCCTCGGCGGCCGGCCGCACGACGCCGCCGTCCCGAACCTCGCCCTCGCCGATCAACGCCAGCGCACAGTGGGCGAGCGGGGCGAGGTCGCCCGAGCAACCGAGGCTGCCGTACTCGTGCACGACCGGGACCAACCCGGAATTGAGCAGATCGGCGTAGGCCCGCACGGTCGACAGCCGGACGCCGGAGTGCCCGCTGGCAAGGGTCTTCAGTCGCAGCAGCAGCATCGCCCGGACGACCTCGTCCTCGACCACTGGCCCGTTGCCGGCAGCATGCGAGCGGATCAGGCTGCGCTGCAGCCGACTGCGCTCGGACGCCGGAATGCTGCGGGTCGCCAGCGCGCCGAACCCGGTCGACACCCCGTAGACGCCGTCGCCGGCCGCGGCCAGGGCGTCGATGTGCGCGCGAGAGGCCTCGATGGCGGCCTCGGCCTCTGGAGTCAGCCGGACGCAGGCTCCCTCACGGGCGACCGCGACCACCTCGGCACGCGACAGGGGACCGGGCCCCACGGCAATCTCGACCATGGCATCAATTCAAGCCAGGCTCCGCCGCGGACTGAACGGCTCACACCCCATAGCTGTCTCGGATGCGAGACTGAATGAGTGACTCGTCCCGTTCCCGCAGCCACCGCGGCGCTGCGCGTGCTGCGGTTCCTGTCCGCACGGGCGACACCGGCGCCGGCTGCGCGGATCGCCGGCGACCTGGGGCTGCCGCGGTCGTCGGCATACCACCTGCTGCGCGCGATGGCTGCGGAGGGCTTCGTCGTGCACTACCCGGAGGAGCGCACGTGGGGGATTGGCGTGGCTGCATGGGAGGTCGGCCAGGGCTTCAGCCGGCAGGAGCCGCTCGCCCGGCTGGCCCGGGTGCCGCTGGCGCGACTGGTGGACGCGGTCGACCTCTCGGGCCATCTGGCGGTGCTGCACGGGACGGACGTGCTCTACCTGATCGAGGAACGGGCGCACGGCCGGGACCGCCTGGTCAGCGACGTCGGGGTCCGGCTGCCCGCGCACCTCACCGCGTCGGGACGGGCGATTCTGGCCGGCCTGACGCCGGCGCAGGTGCGGGCGCTGTACCCGTCCCCGGCCAGTCTGGTGCAGCGGACGGGTCGCGGCCCGACCACACTCCGCGAACTCCGTGTGGTGCTGGCCGCGACGCAGCGCCTCGGCCACGCGGTCGAGGACTCCGAGGTGACCGAAGGCTTCGCGTCCGTCGCCGTCCGTGTTGCCGCGGAGCCCACGCCGGCGGCTGTGGCCCTGACCTGGCGTTCCACCCTCGACGTCGATCCCGATGCGCTGCTGTCCCGGCTCAACGCCACCGCGGCCGAGATTGAGGCGCGCCTGCGCTGAACCCTGTTCTGCGGAATTGCACTGTCGATGCCCTGACGAGGGTGAATTCCCGCCTTTCGGGCGTCTGTGGCGCAATTCCGCAGAGCGCGCGGCGATTAGGCTGCGCTGAGTGAAGACCTTCATCCTCCCGAGTACCGACATCACCGTTCCCGCCGTCGTCACGGGCGTCATGCGCATCCAGGAGAAGACGGACGCGGAAGTCCGCGCCCTCTTCGACGCATCACTCGCCGCAGGCATCGACTTCTTCGACCACGCGGACATCTATGGCTCCAGCGTCCACGGTTGTGAGCGTCGATTCGCGGAGGCGCTGCAGCTCAGCCCGTCCCAGCGCTCGGAGATCACGCTGCAGACGAAGGCGGGCATCGTCCCCGACGGCCCGTACTTCGACTTCTCCTATGCGCACCTGATCGAGGCGGTCGACGGCTCGCTGGCCGCACTCGACACCGACTACATCGACATCCTGCTGCTGCACCGCCCGGACGCGCTGGTCGAGCCGGAGGAGGTCGCGAAGGCTTTCGACGAGTTGCACGCCGCAGGCAAGGTGCGGGCGTTCGGTGTGTCCAACCACACGCCCGGCCAGATCGAGCTGCTGAAGCGCTACGTCCGCCAGCCGCTGGTGGCGAACCAGGTGCAGCTGTCGATCACGCACGCGCCGATCATCGCCCAAGGCGTGGCGATGAACATGGCCGGCTTGGAGCAGTCGATCAGCCGCGACCTGGGGGTGCTCGACTACTGCCGCCTGCACGACATCACCGTCCAGGCGTGGTCGCCGTTCCAGGCGGGGTTCTTCACGGGCGTCTTCCTCGGCAACCCCGACTACCCGGAGCTGAACGCGGTGATCGACCGGCTGGCCGCCAAGTACGAGGTTCCCGCGGAGGCGATCGCGGTTGCGTGGATCACGCGGCACCCGGCGCACACGCAGGTGGTACTCGGCACGACCACTCCCGAGCGGGTCGCGGCCGCAGCGAAGGGCGCGGACGTGGAACTCACCCGTCCAGAGTGGTACGAGCTGTACCGAGCCGCGGGCTACCTCGTCCCCTGAGGGCGCATCACCGGACTCAGAAGCCGGTTACGCCGCCGGCGATGATCAGCGCGCCCAGCGCGACGAGGACGAAGGCCAGCGCGACCAGCCGCCGACGGCGCCGGCTCCTGGCGAGCTGGGCGGGATCGTCCGGCACGACCGCACCGGCAAGTTCCCGCGGTGGCGCTCCCACCAGGGTGATCGGCTCGTTGTGCGAGGGGTCGACAGCGTCCCGCTCAGGGTCGTGGAGAGGCCCGCCCGGCACGAGCCAGCGCGCGGTGACCGGCTCGAACCGCTCGGGAGGTGGAGGCAGGATCCGCGTCATGCCTGAAGCCTCGCACCTCTCGCGGCCCGCTGCAGGCTCCGCCGAAGGTAGGGTGCCGCGGTCCTGCGTCTAGGGTTGTCGGATGGACCACGCTTCCGCTCAGGCCTGGCTCGATCGCTACGTCGCGGCATGGCTCTCCTATGACCCTGAAGAGATCGGGTCCCTGTTCAGCGATGACATCGCGTACCGGTTCCATCCCGACGGCGACCCGGTGGTGGGTCGCGACGCGGTGGTGGCGGCCTGGCTCGGCGAGTCGGGGTCGCAGGACGCATCAACCCGCGACGAACCCGGGACGTACCAGGCGACCTACGCGCCCGTCGCTGTCGAAGGGGACGTCGTCGTGGCCACTGGTACCTCCACCTACTTCACGAGCCCGGGCGGCCCTGTCGACCGCGTGTACGACAACTGCTTCGTGATGCGCTTCGGTGACAAGGCACGCTGCCGGGAGTTCACCGAGTACTACAACGAACGCGCCTGAGCAGAAGGCGAGTGCTGCCTCTGGGATCGCAGGGCGATGTCCACGAGCGTCGGGGTGATCTCCGGATAGGTGAGGTCGTCGGGCAGGCTCCTGACGTCCCGGGTCTGCACCATCTCGAATCCGGGCAGCGGGTGGCGTTGGCCGACCTCCGCGATGAAGAGCCGTCCGGCGACCCCATCCACGTCGTAGTCGGCGACGGGGTCGAGCGCGCGCGGCACGATTCCGGTTTCCTCGAAGAGTTCGCGCCGAGCGGCCGTGAGCGGGGACTCGTCTGGTTTGATGTGCCCACCGGGCGTCTCCCAGGTCGAACGATCCCGGTGCCGGCACAGCACGAATCCGTCGTCGCTGAACGCCACGACGACCACGAAGACGTAGTCGGAGAACTCCCCGACAGGACCGATCCGGACGCGCATGGCCGGAAGCTACACCTGCCCGCCGACAACTCGGGCGGGGCCGCGCCTCAGGCGTCCAGGCTCATCGGGCCATACACCAGGCGGTCGTTCTCGTACAACGACACCTCGTGGACGCCGGCCGCGGCCAGGTCCTCATAGCTGGCGGTGAGCCACGCCTCCGCCCGGCCCTGGTCGTCGAACTCCGCGTCAAGGCCCAGCTCGGCCGCGACCTCCTCGACAGGCTGGGGCGTCGCGGCCCAGTAGTAGCCCATCAGATCGGGTCGCCGGGCTTCACCCGTGGCGCCGGCATCCGCAGCCGCCGGACGTTGATCGCCCGGTTCAGCATGTACGCCAGCAGCCCCTTCAGCGGGACGTTCGGCAGCCGCTCGGCGTGCAGTCGCTTGTACTTGCGCCACATCAGGAAGATGTCGACCGCGATCAGCAGGAAGACCGCGTAGGTGAAGACGGTCACCAGCATGGCGGCGCCGTTGTTGAAGGAGCTCATCAGCAGCGAGAAAGCGAGCGTAACCATCAGGATCGGCATCGACCACTGCGCGATGCTGCGCCGGGAGTCGACGAAATCGCGCATCAGTACCTTGCCCGGGACGCCCTCGGACTTGGCGAACTGCTCGTCGCGCTGGGCGTTCTTCGCCGCGCGCTCGCGGGCTCGCGCCTCCTTCGGCGACAGCGTCGGGTTGAGTCGCTCCCTGCGGGCTGCCTCGGCCTCGCGACGGGACGGGGTGGGCGTCTCCTTCTTGGCCGGCTTCGCCGGGCTCGGGATGATGACCGGGGTCGGCTCTGGCTCAGGCGTGCTGCCCTCATGCCGCTCGTAGGGGCGGAACAATCCCACTTCGGATCCTCGCTTGGTGCCAATATGACTGCAACATCCTACCGGGGTCGAAGGGAGGCGGACGTGGCCGACGCCAGCGCGCGAGTTGAGGCCGAGTTGGCCTACCAGCGAGCCCTCGCCGCCCTGCACGAAGCCAGGGCCGACCTGGCGGGTGTCGCGGCCGCCCGTCGTCGGCTGGCCTACGAACGAGCCCAGCTTCCACCCGCCGACGCGGACGCCCGCGACCGCGAACTGGGCGTCCGCTTCGCCGAACTCTCCACCCGGGCTACCGGCCTCAGGGACGAGGCGGCCCGCCTTCGAGAGGATCTGCGCCGGCACACCGACGACGCCACCTCCGAGCCGGCCGAGCTGCCAGAGGGGCCTGAACCACGCGGCTTCGAGGAGCAGGGATCAGAACCGAGGGGGTTCGAGCAACCGCCCTTCCAGGGACGGGAGTCATGAGTCCGCTGCGGGTGGCGGTCGTCACCGGACGGATCGGAGACCTCGACCCGGCCGCGGCCGGCGCAGCCATCGGACGCGGGTTCGCCCCGCGCGGGCAGGTCGCCGTCGTCCCCGTGTCCACCGGCGGGCCCGACCTGGCCGTCGCGATCGGTTCGCTGTGGAACACCGAGCCGGAGGTGACGGCCGACCGCTGGCTCGTCCGCACGCCCGGACGCGTGCTGCTCGGCCTGCGGCAGGCACCCGTCCCGGCCTGGGCGCCGCAGGCATCGACCACGGATCTGGGGGAGTGGGTCGCGAGCGTCCTGAAGCCTGATGACCACGAGGTGGCGCTGGATCTCACCGGCGTGACCGCCCACGACGGCGGCGCGGGCCTGCGGGCTGCGGCAGCGGACGCCCTGGCCGGGCGCGACCTGCTCGGCATCGTCGCGGCCGAAGAGCTGGAACTGCCCGCGACGGGCATCGGCGGCGGCCTGGCCCGGCGTGCGTTCGACGCCCGCATCGACGTCGCGGAGCTCCTTGCCGCGGATGCCGCCCTGGGAGAACGGGCGCGCACCCTCGGCGACGGCCTGGACGTCGCGTCCGGTGGCGGCGCGGCGGGCGGCTGCGGGCTCGCGGTGCTCGCGTCCGGTGGTCGGTTGATGTCGGGTACGCAGTTCTGCCACCTCCAGGCAGGGCTCGAGCGGACGCTGCGCGCCGCCGACCTGGTCGTGACCGGATGCACCGAACTGACCGCGCTCGACCGTGGCGGTCCGGTCGTCACGGCGGTCGCGGAGTGGGCGGAGACCGCGCAGCGGCCCTGCGTCCTGGTCACCGCCGGGGCCGGACTGGCGCGCCGCGAACTGCGCACGATGGGCATCGAGGCCGCCCACCTGCTGTCCGGGCCACCGACCGCGGACGGTCTCACCGCACTCGCCGCCCGGATCGCGGCAGGCTGGTTCACCGCGCGCGAGCCCCACGCGTAGACTGATGCGAACGGCGGAATACCGGCCCCACAAAGGCGGTTGCAGCCGGCAGCCGAGTTAGTCCCGGAAGGAATTCAGGTAGATATGACGGTTGACACCCAGGTCACGACCGACGGCATCGTCCTCACCGAGGTCGCTGCGGGCAAGGTCAAGGACCTCATCGCGAACGAGGACGTCGACAACCTGTCGCTGCGCATCTCCGTGGCGCCCGGCGGCTGCTCCGGCCTGCGCTACCAGCTCCAGCTCGACGACCGCCAGCTCGACGGCGACGTGGTGAAGGACTGGTTCGGCGTGGCGGTCGTCACCGACCGCATGAGCGCCCCCTATCTGATGGGTGCCACGATCGACTTCGTCGACACGATCGAGCAGCAGGGCTTCACGATCGACAACCCCAACGCCACCGGCTCCTGCGCCTGCGGGGACTCCTTCCACTGAGCACAGCCGACGGCTAGGGTTCGAAACAACCGCAGAACAGGTAAAACCGGATCGGAAGGGCGCCTCGTGGGTCGACAGCTACGCCCGAAGAAGTCGCTGCTGGCCGCGCTGGCCGTTCTCGGCCCGGTCGCACTCGCGGGCTGTAGCGCTGACACCGTTTCGCAGTGGAGCCGCTTCGGCCTGCCGACGTCGGCGACCGACCGCGCGCCGCTGATCGGCAACCTCTGGACGGGCGCCTGGATCGCCGCGCTGGTCGTGGGCGTGTTCGTCTGGGGCCTGATCTTCTGGGTGATGATCAGGTACCGCAAGAAGAGCGACGACGACCACCCGAAGCAGAAGCAGTACAACCTGCCGATCGAGCTGCTCTACACGCTGGTGCCGTTCCTGATCATCGCGGTGCTGTTCTTCTACACGGTGCAGACGCAGAACGGCGTGCTGGCGAAGGCGTCCACCCCTGAGCAGGGCCAACTGCACACCGTGAACGTGGTGGCCCAGAAGTGGTCGTGGACGTTCAACTACATGGAGGCCGACAACCCGGCCGTGGGTGCGATCGTCCATGAGGCGGGGACGATCGACAAGATCCCCGACCTCTACCTCCCGGTGAACGAGCCGGTGCGGTTCAACCTCACCTCTGCGGACGTGATCCACTCGTTCTACGTCCCCGCGTTCTACTTCAAGCTGGACGTGATCCCCGGGCGGCACAACAGCTTCGACGTGACGCCCGACCGGATCGGCGTCTACTCCGGCAAGTGCGCGGAACTCTGCGGCACCTACCACGCGGCCATGCTGTTCACCGTCCATGTGGTCAGCGCGGAGGACTACGTCGCCTACCTCAACCAGCTGAAGGCCGCCGGCCAGACCGGTGAGATCACGGCGCCGGCCTACCCGAACACCGTGCCCAGCGTGCCCGCGGCGGAGGAGGAGAAGAAATGACCACCACCGTCGCCCGGGTCGGACTGGACGAGGCGGAGGCCCGTCCGCTGGTCGAGCGGAAGCGGTGGGGCGCGCTCGCGGTGAAGCTGCTCACCACCACCGATCACAAGGTGATCGGCAACATGTACTTCGTCACGGCGCTGCTGTACTTCGGCTTCGCCGGTCTGCTGGCCCTGGGCATCCGGGCCGAGCTGGCCTATCCCGGCCTGCAGTTCATGTCCTATGGGACGTTCAACCAGTTCTTCACCATGCACGGCACGCTGATGCTGCTGATGTTCGCCACCCCGATGTTCGTGGCGTTCGCCAACGCGATCAT
>DAIPJC010000068.1:0-14958 GCA_036770475.1 Propionicimonas sp.
GGGTGACCCGCACGGCGTCGGCGAGGGTGTTCATCCCCCGCTCCAGGCCGCGGCGTGCCTCGACATTGAACTCAATCAGTTTCGCCATGTGTTTCGGCAATCCTTTGGCGTCTCGGGGGCCGGAGCCCACGGTTGGACTTGTCAGGGTCTTCGCCTCGATGCCCGCGACGGACGATCTCGTGAGATCTCATCGAGTCAGACTGGTGGCACTCTCTACCCGAGAGTGCTAACACCATGTCTAGCACTCACACCTGTCGAGTGCAAACAGTCCAGCCCGTCCACCGTGCCGCTTCCGGCCCGGAACCCGCCAGGGCCGGGCCGGAAGCGCCGGGCAGTGAGACCGCAGCTGGCGGGCCACGGCATCCTGTTCCACGGCGATCAGCTCAACGATCGGGATGTCCGATGGCTGCAGGCTAGCCACTCATCCCGGACATTCCCCACCGGAGCTGGATCGGCTGTGGCCGGTGGAGGCCGGCCACGCCTGTACTCAACCGGACGCAGTTCTGTGCCCGGTCAGGCAACCCTCAAGATTCGATGAAGCCGGACGCCCCGGCTCCCTGGAACTCGCCAGCGAGGGCGAACCCTCCAACGGTCCCTGAGGAGCGCCGGTTCCCGAGCCTGCGAGGGAGCCAGCGCGTCACGAAGGGCCGGGGCAGCACGTGCGGGCGACCCTTCGTGACGCCTGAAGGCTCGTTCCTCGCCGCCGGGCCCCTCAGGGACCGCTCACGTCGAGGGCAGCGTGAGGGTGAATACCGAGCCCTGGGCCGCACCGGGGCTGGACGCGGACAGGGTGCCGCCGTGCGCCTCCGCGATGGCCAGGCTGACGGCCAGGCCGATGCCCGTGCCGCCGGCGTCCCTGGTACGGGCGGTGTCCGTGCGGTAGAAGCGGTCGAAGACGTGCGGCAGGTGTTCGGGCTCGATGCCGTCGCCGGTGTCGGTGACCGTGATCGCCGTCCCCTCATGGCCACTCTGCGCGGCCAGCGACACCCGGCCGCCGGAGGGGGTGTGGCGCAGCGCGTTGGACAGCAGATTCGCCAGCACCTGGCCGATCCGCTGGGCGTCCGCCGGCACCTCCCCGGACGGCTGGCCGTCGATCTCCAGCGCGACGCCCTTGCGGGCGAACTCCTCCGCCGCCGCCGCGCAGGCCTTGTCGAGCAGGTCCGCCACCGCGCACGGCGTCCGGTGGACCGACAGCCCGCCCTCCGCGTCCGAGATCTCGCGCAGGTCACCGGCCAGCCGGGTCAGCCGGCCAGCCTGCTCGGTGAGGGTGGCCAGTGTGGCGGCGTCCGGATCGAGGACGCCGTCCGCCACCGCCTCCACGGTCACCGCGAGCGAGGCGATCGGCGTCCGCAGCTCGTGCGCGAGGTCGGCCAACAGCTGGGTACGCGCGGTCTCCGCCTCCCCGAGCCGGGTGGCCATCGTGTTGAAGCTCGCCGCGAGCAGCGCGATCTCCTCCCCCGCGTCGGCGCCCGGCTCCACGCGGCGGGTGAAATCCCCCGCGGCAACCTCACGCGCGGCCCCGCTCAACTCCCGCAACTGCCTGCGCAGCGGACGGACCATGGCCAGCCCGATCGCCACCGCCACCGCGGACGCGACGACGAACGCCACCGCCAGCGAGATCCACATGGCCGCGCTGAACGCACCCTCGGCGAAATGCAACTGGTCGGCGCTCTCCAGCGGTCCGTTCTCCACCAGGTAGTACTCGAACAGGCTCGGGCCCACGCTGCTGATGACGACCGCGACCGTCACCAGCAGCACGACGCCGACAGCCAGTTCGCCGAGCAGCAACCGTCCGTAGAAGGTGCGGGTGAACCGCTCCTGCCGCCTCAGCCCGGGCACCGCGTCATCCCGCGCCCATCCGGTAGCCCACGCCCCGGACCGTGACGATGTAGCGCTGCGCGGACGGATCATCCCCCAGTTTGCGCCGCAGGTTGGCCACGTGGACGTCGACCACGTGTTCTCCGCCCGCTTCGGCGTCGCCCCAGATCGTCTCGATCAGCTGGCGCCGGCTGAACGCCAGCCGCGGTCGCGCCGACAACACGGCGAGCAGGTCGAACTCGGTCGGCGTGAGCTCCACCGGCTGCCCGGCCAGTCGCGCCTCCCGCGCGGACGGGTCGACCTCCAGCCCACCGAACCGCCGCAGCGGCAGCGGCGCCGCTCCCCCGCTGGTGCGCGGCCGGCGCAGCATCGCCTGGACCCGGGCCACCAACTCACGGGCGCTGAACGGCTTGGTGACGTAGTCGTCCGCCCCCACCGAGAGGCCGATCAGCACGTCCACCTCGTCGGTGCGGGCGGTGAGCATGATCAGGTAGCAGTCGCTGAACGTCCGGATCTGCCGGCAGACTTCGACGCCGTCCAGCCCCGGCAGGCCGAGGTCGAGGATGATCACGGTGGGGTCGAGCCGGCGGGCCAGGTCGACCGCCTCCAGCCCGTCCCCCGTGATCGTGGTGTCGAACCCGGCCCGGTCGAGATAGGACGCGACCACCCCCGCGAGCACGGCCTCGTCATCGACGACGAGCACGTGGCCCAGCCTCCCCGACTGCATGGCGCACCTCCCGGCGGTCAGCCTAGGGGACGGGCGCCTCGACGGCGGAGAATGTGCTCATGCCTACCGATGCCGGAATCGCGATGGCACCGACGCGCGCGGTGCACCGCGTGCGGGCGGTGGGCAACGCCCTGAACCTGTCGACTGTGCTGGGGCTGCTCATCGCGTTCGCCGGACGCGCGAGCCTGCGGTCGGGTCCCGAGGCGCTGCTGGTCGCCGAAGGCTACCGACTACCACTACCGAAAGCCGGGGCCTTTACCGTCGGGGGCGTGGTGCTGGTGCCGCACGGGCTGCTCGCCGGGGCGGAGGTCCGGCACCCGGGCACGCTGGCGCACGAGGCAGTGCACAGCTGGCAGTACTTCTGGTGCCTCGGCCTGCCGTTCCTGCCGCTGTACGCGCTCGCGTCCGGCTGGTCGTGGCTGCGGCGCGGCGACCCGGCTTCCGGGAACTGGTTCGAGCGCAACGCGGGCCTGATCCGGGGCGGCTACGTCGAACGGCCGGTGACCAATGCCGGCTTCCGGACGATCGGACGCGCCCTGCGCCTCGTCCCCTGAGCCGGTGCTTGCCGACCGCCGCTCAGCCGGACGATGATCGAACTGCCATGTTCCGCACACCGCAGGTGGTCCTGTTCACCAAGCACATCGAGACCGCCGTCGCGTTCTACCGCGCGATCGGTTTCGCTGAGGTCTTCCGCACGCCCGCGGAGGGCAAGCCGAGCCACGTCGACCTCGAGCTGGACGGCTACCGGATCGGGCTGGCCACTGCCCGCTCCGCGCGTGAGGACCACTGGCTGGAGCCGGTGGCGTCCGGCCAGCGCGCGGCGGTCGTCTTGTGGACGGACGACGTGAGAGCCGGCTTCGAACGGTTGGTGGAGCGGGGTGCGCTGCCTGTGCACGAGCCACAGCCGTGGCTGGACCGCCTGCTGATCGCGTGGCTCACCGATCCGGACGGTCACCTGATCCAGCTGGTGCAGGACGCGCCGGGCCTCGCGGAGAAACCGACCTCCTGAGAGGCTCAGACCTTCAGGTTCACGCCCAGCCGGCGCGCCGTCCGCTCCTTCTGCCTGGTGGCCCGGAGCCGGCGCAGCCGCTTGACCAGCAGCGGGTCGTAGGCCAGCGCCGCCTCGGTGTCGATGAGGGCGTTCAGCAGCTGGTAGTAGCGGGTGGGTGACATGTCGAACCGCTCGCGGATCTCCGACTCCTTGGACCCGGGCAGCGCCCACCACAGCTTCTCGAAGTCGAGCAGGGCGGCCTGCTGGTCGCTCACAGTGGCCGGGCTGACAGCCATGGGGTCGTACATGGGCTCAGAGTACCGCGCGAACCACATCGATGTCATTCGATCGGCCGCGTCCCCGGACGCCCGAATGGCGCGTCGGAGCACGGCCAGGCAGGCGGTCTCCGATCGGACGGATAGACTCGACGACGGCCTCCGCGCCGAAGAAGTCGTCAACCAGTGAGGATGCTCGATGCAGTCCCTGCACGGCACTGTCCAGCACTATGCGTGGGGAACCACCGACGCCATACCCGCGCTCCTCGGCGTCCCTGCGGACGGTCGTCCGGTCGCCGAGTACTGGCTGGGCGCGCACCCGCTCTCGCCGTCCATGGTGGAGGGTGAAACGCTCGAGGCGCTGATCCACGAGCACCCGGAACTGATCGGTGAGCCCAGCCGGAAGACCTTCGGCGACCAGGTGCCCTACCTGCTGAAGGTGCTCTCCGCACGCCACGCCCTTTCCCTGCAGGTGCACCCCTCGCGCGACCAGGCCCGGGAGGGCTACGCCCGCGAGAACGAGGCCGGCATCGCCCTCGACGCGCCCGAGCGCACCTATCGCGACGACTGGCCCAAGCCCGAGATCCTGATCGCGCTGGACGAGTTCCACACGCTGTCCGGCTTCCGCGACCCCAAGCGCACGGCTGCCCTGTTCGAACAGCTGGGCGTCGCCGACGACCTGGCGTCCGTGATCGGGCCGCTCACCGAGCGCAAGGGCTCGGCCGCGCTGGCCGAGGTGTTCCTGGACGTGCTGAGCCTGCACGGCGAGCGCGCCAAGCTCTCCGAACTGGTCTGCGCTGCGGCCATGCGGCACAAGGACGCGGGCGGCGAACTGGGCGAGTTCGCCCGCACCGTCCTCGAACTGGACGAGGTGTTTCCTGCTGACCCGGGGATCCTCGCCGCCCTGCTGATGAACCGGGTGGTCCTGCAGCCGGGCGAGGCGATCTTCGTGCCCGCCGGCCACATGCACGCCCACCTGCGCGGCACCGGCATCGAGGTGATGGCGAACTCCGACAACGTGATCCGCGGCGGGCTGACCAACAAGCACGTCGACGTCGGCGAACTGGTGAAGGTGGTCGACTTCGCCTCCGGCGATCCCGAGATCACCCATCCCGAGCAGGTTGCGGACGGCGTCGAGCGCTACGTCACGCCGTGCCGCGAGTTCGCCGTGTGGCGGATCACCGGTGACGGGACGGCGGTCACGCTGCCCGGGACCGGCTCCGCGCGCGTGCTGCTGGTCGTCTCCGGGGACGGGGAACTGGCGTCCGGTGAGCAGCGGCTGCACCTCGGCAAGGGCGGCGCCGCCTTCCTCACCGCCACGGACGACGCGGCGACGCTGACCGGCGACGCCGTCGCCTTCGTGGCGGCGCCCGGCCTGCGCTGAGATGCCGAGCTCTGAACGGGATGGGGGACGGTTCCTTTTCCGTTCAGACGACCTGGACGCCGCCCTGCGTCACCTTGTCGAGACGACCCCGCGTCCGGTCGTGCTGATCGACGGCGGCGCGGGCTCGGGAAAGACCACGCTGGCCCAGTCGCTCGCTGATCGCTGGCCGGGAGCCGGACCCGTCCAGGTGGTGGGGCTCGACGAGCTCTATCCCGGCTGGGGCGGGCTCTCCGCCGGCTCGGCAGCCGTGCCGAACGTGATCACGGGCACTGGTTTCCGCGCCTGGGACTGGGCGGCGAACCGTCCCGGCGCCTGGCGCGCGCTGGACCCGTCCGCGCCCCTGGTGGTGGAGGGCTGCGGTGCGCTCACCCCGTCCAGTCGGGCACTGGCCGGTTTGACGATCTGGCTCGACCTGGACGAGGCCACCCGCAAGACGCGCGCGCTGGACCGGGACGGGGAACTGTTCGCCCCGCACTGGGACGACTGGGCCGCCCAGGAGGCACTCCACTGGGGAGCCGACCATCCCCGCGAGCTCGCCGACCTGGTGATCGATGCGCGCTAACGCCGCGCGGCGCCCACCCGGCGCAGCGGACGAACGAGACTGTACGAAGTTTGCCGTTCGCGCCCCTGACCTCACGCTGGTTCGCTAAGCTGACCGCGCCGCGGCGGCGGGGGGGTCGCTCTTCATTGGGGTTGCAGGGGGTCTTTGCCCACTGCAGGGAGAGAGAGTGGGCCGACCGTGCTTCGTGCACTTCTGCGTCGTCGTCTGTTCGTCCTAGCCGTGACCGGCTCACTGCTCGCGGGGGTACTTCCGCTTGCTTCGGCTGCCGTCGCAGAGGCGGCCGTGCTGAGTCCGCCCAAGCTCACCAGCCCGGCGTCCAGCGCGTCCGTGTCTGCCAACCCGGTGCTCGCCTGGGCGGCGGTGACGGAGGCGGTCAAGTACCGCGTGGAATTGAGCACCGAGGCGAGCTTCAGTCCACTCCTCAGCGGCTATCCCGTCACCACGCAGGAGCTCCGCTACGCGCCGCCGGACGAGTTGCCACGCGGCGAGATCCACTGGCGCGTCGCCGCGGTGAATGCCGCCGGCGCGCTGAGCGATTACGCCACCGACAGCTTCGTCAAAGGCTTCGGGAACGCTCCCCACGTGCTCACCCCGGCCGACGGGAAGGAGTTCACGTTCCCCACTGAGCCCGTGATGTTCTCCTGGGACGCACTGCCCGGGGCGGCGTCCTACCAGCTCGAGATCGACGACGCCGACGACTTCGTCGGCGCCACCAGCTACACCACCAAGAACACCGCCTACGTGCTCACCGAGCCGGTGCCGGTCAACCAGTCGTTCTACTGGCGGGTCCGTGGCGTGTCCGGGAACCTCTCGTCGGAGTGGTCGCCCACCGCGTCGTTCACCTCCTCCTGGGCCGGCGCGCCGGCCCTGCGGTTCCCGCAGGCGGACGCCACGGGCATCACCGACGTCTACTTCGACTGGGATCCGGTTCTCGGCGCCAAGACCTACCAGCTCCAGGTCAGCCCCAACCAGGACTGGACGAACAATGTCACCATCGACGTGACGGTGAAGTCGACCCGCTACGCCCCGCCCGAGCCGCTCAACAACGGCAACTACTACTGGCGCGTGCGGGCGATGGACGCGGGATCGCCGGCCAACTACGGCCCGTGGTCGGCCGCACGTGTCTTCGAGCGCAGCTGGCTGGACAAGCCCACCATCCTCTGGCCCGCGGACGGTGCCAGCACGGCTGTGCCGAACCCGGACGACCCGACCTGGCAGAACCCGACGTTCAGCTGGACGCCGGTCAAGCGCGCGTCCTACTACCGCATCCGGTTCGCCACGAATGCCGACATGACCGCCGACCTGGGCGGGTGCGTCACCAACCGGACCACCTACACCCCGTACACCGCCGAGGATGGCATCGGCCGGACGATCGCCGGAGCCTGCACGCTCAAGTTCGTGTCCGGTACCACGTACTACTGGGACGTCATGGGCATCGACAATCCCGTGAAGAACCCCGGTCTCGACGTCTGGGGGCCACCGAAGTTCACCGACAGCGTGATCGGTGTGCGCTCCGAGGTGAAGTCTTTCGTCTACAACCCGCCCGCAACGCTCCCCGGTGAGCCCCGACAACTGACGGCTGCCGACTACCTGACTCCGGCCACCTGCGATCCGGCCAACGGCTGCACCCTCGCGGAAAAGGACACCCCCGCCTTCACGTGGACGGCCATCCCTGGCGCCACGGGCTACATCGTCACGGTGTCGCTCGATCCGAACTTCACGAACGTCTACCGTACGTACGAAAGCCCGTACAACAGACTGACGCCTCGCGACTCGTGGCGGGACAACCAGGCGAACCAGGCCTACTACTGGAACGTGCGGCCGAAGGGCCTCGGACTGAATACGTCGAGCTACAGCGTCTTTCAGAAGCGCACCGAAGGCGTCCACCGCACCGCCCCCGCGGGAGACTCGGCCCAGCCGGACGATTTCACCTTCGAGTGGCAGGACTACCTGGACACGAACCAGGCGCTGACGCCGGCCGCGGTCGAGGCGGCCAAGTCCTACCGGGTTCAGGTGTCGACAACCAGCGACTTCGCCACCCTCATCGACAACCGGGTCGTCAACACCCCCTTCTACACACCCTTCGACCGGACGTACCCCGAAGGGCCGATCTACTGGCGGGTCCAGGCGATCGACGGCTCGGGCAACGAGCTCACGGTCAGCGGCGGAGCCAATGGCTCGGCGACCAAGCAGTCGCCCGCGCCGGCACCCCGCTACCCGAACGAGAGCGCCACCGTGAAGGGTGTGCCATACCTGCAGTGGGACGCCCTCGCCTACGCCGCCTCCTACGATGTGCAGCTGGACGACGACGCGAACTTCTCCTCGCCGATCAGGACGGCGACCACCAAGATGTCGGCGTGGGCGCACGTCGATCCGCTCGCGTCGGGCACGTACTACTGGCGCGTCCGCCGCAACGACGCGGACGGCCGTGACGGGGCCTGGTCGGTGACGAGGTCCTTCACCCTGCAGCCCGCTCCGGTCTCGCTGGCCAGCCCCGTCAATGGCGCCCGCCCGGCGGCCAACTCGCTCCTGCTCCAGTGGACGGCCACCCAGCCGAGTCCCAAGTATCGAGTGGAGGTCAGCACATCGTCGACGTTCGCCAGCCAGGTCAGCGGGTTCCCCCAGGACACCGTCATGTCGACCCTGGCGCCCAAGACACTGCTCGCGAACGGCACCTACTCCTGGCGGGTCAGGTCACTCAACGCAGCGAACACCGTGGTCGCGACCTCGTCCACGTGGAGCTTCACTGTCGACAACACGCCCCCGAGCGTGGTCGGGCTCGCCCCGTCCTCGGCCGCCTCGATCAACACCGCGTTCACAGTGACGTTCTCCGAACCGGTCAGCAGCGTCGATGCGAACTCGCTCACGGTGACCGCGGTCGGCGCGAGCACCGCCCTGGCGGGAACCGTCAGCGTCGTCTCGCCGACCGTGGCGAAGTTCACCCCGAAAGCCGCGCTGGTGCCGGGGCAGACGTACACCGTCCGCGTGAGTGCTGCCGTGAAGGACTCCAGCGGCCTCCCCCTCACCGCGTTCTCGGCCAGCGTCCGCACCTCGACCACGGTCCAGGAGGACTCCGTCGCAGTCCAGAGGGCGTGGCCAGTCTGGAAGACGTCGGCAGCCTCTGGCGGCAAGCTCAAGCTCTCGCAGCGGGCCGGCAGCACGCTGACCTACTCGTTCACGGGCACCAGCATCAGCCTGCTCGGCTACGTGGGGACGGCCGGCGGCACTGCTTCCATCACGCTGGACGGTGCCGCCCAGGGCAACGCCTCCTTCTACGCGAAGACCGCGGCGCACAAGGCCACCGTCTGGTCCAGGAACGGTCTCCCGGCGGGCAAGCACGTACTGCGGGTGACCACGCTGGGCACCAAGCCCGCCGGGTCCAAGGGCACGCTGGTCTACGTCGACGCGTTCACCGTCGACGGCACCACCGTCGAGGAGACGGCGCCCGGCGTGGTCGACGGCTTCACCCGGGTCAGCACGACGAAGGCAGCCGCCTCCGCCTACGACGTCATGGACTTCGCCAAGGCCTCCGGCCGCGCGGCACCGACGCTCACGCTCACGTTCAAGGGCACCGGGATCAGCTGGCAGGGCACCAAGACGAAGACCTCCGGCAACGCAGCGGTCTACATCGACAACGTCAAGAAGAAGACGATCGATCTGTACGCATCGAAGACCGCCTACAAGAAGACGTTGTGGACGTCGGCGAAGCTCTCGGACAAGGTGCACACGATCAGGGTGGTCATCCTCGGCACCAAGCGGAAGGCGGCCAAGGGCTACGACGTCTCGTTCGACGCCTTCAGCATCAAGTAGAGACTGGGGAAGCGTCGGCCTCGGGGAGCTCTGCTCCCCGAGGCCGATGACTGGCGACGGCGCCTGATCACACATCGGCCGCTCGCTTTGGCACAATGGTGCGCCGGGCTCCGGCCCACGCCTCCGTAGCTCAGCTGGCAGAGCACCCGCCTTGTAAGCGGACGGTCACCGGTTCGAATCCGGTCGGAGGCTCGATCATCCCGTTCCCTTCCGCTGCCCCGACAGGCAAATTCCACCCGCGTTCGGTGGCCGACGGCCGTATGAGTCCGTATGAGATCCCGACGCGTCGCACGGTGGGGCTCGGAAGCGGATTCACTGCACTCAGAGTCAGGCGGCATCGGGCGAACGCCGTTGCCGTCGCGAGGGGGGGAGGACGATTCACCATGGCATGCACGCAGCACCGGAGGCGCTTGACCGCGGTGACCGCACTGGTCACTGTCGCGGTCACCGCGACCCTGTTGTCCACGCCGGTCACGGCTCGCGCCGAGACGCCGACCAAACCGGTCGCCGGCAGCACGGTCTCGCACACCAACGAGCTTTCCGCAGAGGTCACCAAACTGATGAGGGGTACCGGCGTCAAGGCTGAGGCCGCTGCCCTCGAGGCCTATTGGACACCGGCGCGCATGAGAGCCGCGAAGTCCATCGATGACGACGCGGCGATGAACCGAGCCGGTACGGCGCCGACACAGCGCGTGCAGGCGAAGCCAGAGGGAGAGCCAGGCAGCGTGCCACCCGCCATCAAGAGCAAAGCCCCGGCACCGTCCACCACCAGGCCGCGCACATCGGCAGTGACGCCGCAGGCCAGCCAGCCCAACCTGCCCTACAACCATCCGGCGGCGCGAACCAATGGCAAGGTCTTCTTCACTCGCAACGGCCTGAACTATGTGTGCTCGGCCTCGATCGTGAACAGCGAGGGCAAGAGTCTGGTGTGGACAGCCGGGCACTGCCTCGCCGAGTACGCCGTCTGGTCGTACAACGTGTCGTTCGTTCCGGCCTACTCCGAAGGCTGGCGACCCTACGGCACCTGGTACGCGAAGAACCTCACCACCACGAGCAATTGGTTCTACAACCATTCGTACGCCTATGACGTGGGCGCCGCCACGATGAACGTCAACTTCGGCTACCGGATCGCCGACTATCTCGGGGCCGAGGGAATCATGTGGAACCAGAGCGCCAGCTACACGGTGACCGCCTTCGGCTACCCCGCGGCCTCGCCGTACAACGGGCTGTACCTGTGGCGTGCCGACGGGTCCACCTTCGATGCCGGTAACGGCACGATCTACATGTACTCGGGTCTGACCGGAGGTTCGTCGGGCGGGCCGTGGCTCCGCTCCTTCAACGGCAACTGGGGCTACGTCAACGGCCACAACGATTTCATCTACACAGCTTCACCCTCGTGGATGTACAGCCCCTATTACGGTGACCAGGTCGCGAGCCTCTACAACGCCGTTCGCTACGAGACCACCATCATGTCGCTCACCCCGGCGACCCCGACGATCAGCGGAACGGCCAAGGTCGGGAAGACACTCACTGCGAAGCCCGGTACCTGGGCCCCGGCGCCGGTCACCCTGACCTATCAGTGGAGGGCCAACGGCACCGGGATCCCCGGCGCCACCGCTCCCACCCTCATCGTTCCGGGACAGGTGAAGGGCAAGACCATCACCGTCACCGTGACCGGATCCCGAGCGGGCTACACGACGATCTCGAAAACGTCCAAAGCGACCAAGAAGGTCGCGTCCGGCACGCTCACGGGAGTGACTCCGAAGATCACGGGTACGGCGAAGGTCGGGCAGGTCCTCACCACCGTTCCCGGCAGCTGGAAACCGGCGAATACGACGCTCAGCTACCAGTGGTACCGCAACTCGAGCAAGATCAAGGGCGCCACAGCCATCACCTACACGCTGGCCAAGGCCGACAAGGGCAAGAAGATCCGCGTCAAGGTGACTGGCCGCAACACGGGGTACACCACACTCAGCAAGACGTCAGCGAAGACCAAGAAGGTCAAGGCCTAGACGCCTCGTTCGAGCCAGCCGACTGTCGTCCAGTGCGAAACGAGCCGAAATGACATCTCGCCGGCGCCTCCTGCTCGCGCCTTTCCCAATCCTTCTCGTGCTGCTGACGGCCTGCGCCGCCGGCCCGCCCGCGACACCATCGATCGGCTCCGGCGGCATGGTGAGTTCCGGTCCGTTGACGCCGCCCACGGGTGCGCCCGACCAGCCGAACCTGATCACGCCGGAGCCGGTCCGGGACGCCCACAAGCAGGCCTTCACACGGGCTGCCGGCGTTCCCGGCGAAGCGGTCGTGCGCATCGAGGGGCTGTTGCCGACCGGGCCTCCGTGCAACGTTGTCGGACGGGTCGACGTGAGTGAAACCGATACTGCTGTCACCGTCACCGTGTGGGCAGGACCCCGACCCGACGCCGACTGCGATGGACCTCAGATCGCCGTCGACTACCCGTTCGCGGTCGACGTGCGACTGAAGCAGCCGGTGGGTTCGCGCACCGTGATTGACGGTGCGCAGTAGGCAGCCCAGCCTGCGGAACCCTCTGCCAACCTTGGTTGAGGCATCAGGATGGCCCTGGTCCCCGCCGTGAAGGGGCGGGAAGGAGTGATCCCTGATGACGGGCCTGACAATGGCCCTGCCGGTGAGGCAGGCTGGTCCCGTGGGTGAGGTTTCGGATCGGTACGTCCCAGAGAAGGCGAGGCGCCGCACCTGTCCGGCTG
The DNA here is from genome assembly GCA_036770475.1 of Propionicimonas sp. Taxonomy (GTDB): domain Bacteria; phylum Actinomycetota; class Actinomycetes; order Propionibacteriales; family Propionibacteriaceae; genus Propionicimonas. The sequence goes on from DAIPJC010000068.1 coordinate 12,291, forward strand.
AGCACTCGTCGCCTCTCCCGCTCGCATGCGTCCGAAGGTGGTCCGCGCAGCCCTCCGATCGGCGGGACCGCCTGGTCCCCCATGGGTACGGCCAGGTCGATCCGCCTCTTCGCCCACATCGTGGGCGGACGGTCACCGACTCACATCCGATCGGAGCCTCGTGAGCTACCCCGCAGGCCAGTGGCAGCAGATCATCGCCCGCGATCCGGGGCACTCGACCCGGTACATCGACCGGTTCAGGATGCTGGCCGCGCAGGGCCACGACCTGTATGGCGAAGCCCGCCTGATCGACGCGATGGTCGGACGCGGCGCCGCGATCCTGGACGCCGGCTGCGGGCCGGGCCGGCACGCCGGCTACCTGAACGAGGCAGGGCACCGCGTGGTCGGGGTGGACGTCGACCCGACCCTGATCGCCGCAGCTCGGGTGGACGCGCCCGGCCCGCTCTATGTCGTGGCCGACCTGGCCGGCTTCGAACTTCCGCCGGAGGCGCCCGCTCAGTTCGACGCGATCCTCTGCGCGGGCAACGTGATGACGTTCCTGCACCCGCTGACCCGCGTCCCCGCCCTGTCCGGGTTCGCGGCCCTGCTCGCTCCGTCCGGACGCGCGGTGGTCGGCTTCGGCGCAGGCCGTGGCTACACCTTCGATGACTTCCTCGCCGACGCCGCCACCGCAGGGCTGGCCCTAGAGTCGCGGTTCGCCACCTGGGACCTGCGTCCGTTCACAGCGGACGCCGACTTCCAGGTCGCGGTCCTGACCCGGGCCTGAATCAGGACGCGGACGGGCGCTGGCGCTGCCGCAGCCACGCCTGAACGACGACGACCACCAGAATCGCCAGCGACACGTACCACAGGTAGCTGCCGTAGGTCTGCATCAGGGCGACAGCCGGCTCGCCGATCCAGTAGCCCGCTCCCAGGCACGCCCCCACCACCACAGCCGACGACACGAGCGAGACAGTGAGGAACTTCGCCAGGCTGGTGCCCGCCTCGCCGAGCACCAGCACGATCACTCCGCGACCCGGGACGCCGGGCACCATCGAGAGGGCGAGCGCGAGAGTCTCGTACTTGCGCGCGAACTGTGCTGCGCGTTCGTTGATCCGACGAGTGCGCTCCGAGCGGGCCGACCACACGTCGATCAGCTCGCGCCCCCAGAGGCGTCCGGCCCACCAGTAGACCCAGTCGAACTTGATCAGGCCCAGCGTGCCCAGCAGCCAGACCAGTGGCCACCACGGGTCACCGTTGTTCGCCATCGCGCCGACCAGCACCGTCCCCGACCAGGAGCCCAGCGACGCGAGGACGTGGGGCAGCGATCCGAGCAGGCCCGGCCGCAGGATGTTGATCACGATGCCGTAGACGGCCACCACGCCGAGCCAGGTGAAACAGGCGATGTCGGCCCGGGTCGGCTGGTGCCTCCAGGGCAGGGACGGGTCGTCCCACCAGGGGCGCTCCGCGGCGCCCGGCTCGACCGGCGACGGGGCCTCCGGCTCGACCGGTGACTCGGCGTCCGGGCGGTCGGGCTGGCCATCGCTCACCGGGCGAGCCTACCTGACCGGCCGCCTCCGGACGATCGCCATCGCGTCCCTTGTCAGCCGCGTGCGTGTCCCCCGTAAGGGGGATTGAAACGAGACTATGGCCACTCGGCCGCCGATCATGCCAAGATGGCCTTGCCGCACCCGCGGCGCTTCTCTTCCACTACGGATCGTCGGGCACGTACCTGCCCGTGGAAAGGTGTATTTGGCATGGCCACTGTCAGTTTCAAGGAAGCGACCCGGGTGTATCCCGGCGCCGACCATCCCGCCGTCGACAAGCTGGACCTCGAGATCGGCGACGGTGAGTTCATGGTCCTGGTCGGCCCGTCCGGCTGCGGCAAGTCGACGTCCCTGCGCATGCTCGCGGGCCTCGAAGAGGTGAACGCGGGCAAGATCATGATCGGCGACCGGGACGTCACCGACCTGCCCCCGAAGGACCGGGACATCGCGATGGTCTTCCAGAACTACGCGCTGTACCCGCACATGACCGTCGCGGACAACATGGGCTTCGCCCTGAAGATGGCCGGCGTCCCCAAGACCGAGCGTGACGCCCGCGTCCTCGAGGCAGCGCACCTGCTGGGCCTGGAGTCCTTCCTCGCCCGCAAGCCGAAGGCACTCTCCGGCGGCCAGCGCCAGCGCGTCGCGATGGGCCGCGCCATCGTCCGGCAGCCGCAGGTCTTCCTGATGGACGAGCCTTTGAGCAACCTGGACGCCAAGCTGCGCGTCTCCACCCGCACCCAGATCGCGGCCCTGCAGACCCGGCTCGGCGTCACCACCGTGTACGTGACCCACGACCAGGTCGAGGCCATGACGATGGGCGACCGCGTGGCGGTCATGAAGGACGGCATCCTGCAGCAGGTCGACAGCCCGCTGGTGCTGTACGACAAGCCGGAGAACCTCTTCGTCGCGGGCTTCATCGGCTCCCCGGCCATGAACCTGATGACTGGCACCATCGTCGAAGGCGGCGTGCAGATCGGTGACTACGTCATGCCGGTGGCGCGCGACGTCCTCGCAAAGGCCGGCGACGAGAAGACCCTGGTGCTCGGCATCCGTCCGGAGAACTTCCGGATCGCGACCGAGGGCATCAGCCTCGACGTCGACGTGGTCGAGGAACTCGGCGCGGACGGCTACGTCTACGGCAC
>DAIPJC010000069.1:0-14455 GCA_036770475.1 Propionicimonas sp.
GGCTCAGCCAGCGTTAGGGGCTCAGCCAGCGTTAGGGGCTCAGCCATCATGTCAGCCGAGTTCGGGCGGCATCGGCTCGGCGTGCAGGATCGTCAGGCTGGTCACGGCGCGGGTGAGGCAGACGTAGAGGCGGCGCAGGCCGGTCGTGCGGTCGGGCTCGTCTGCGACCAGGCGCGCGGGCTCCAGCAGCAGGACGTGGTCGAACTCCAGGCCCTTGCTGAGGGTGGCGTCCACGACCTCCACGCGGACGAAGGAGTCCGGATCCCTTGCCTCGCCGAGGATCCGGTGCTCGACGTCAGCCAGGGCCGCGTCCACCCTGCCCACCCAGGCGGAAGGGACGATCACCCCCAGCGTCCCCTCGCGCTGTAGCAGGTCGGTCACCGTCGCGGCCACGGCGCCGAGCGGCTCGGTCTTGACGATGGTCAGCTGGCCGCGGGCGTGCCGGACCGAGCGTGGCGGGGTCAGTCCCGGCGCGATCTGCGGCAACAGCCGCGCGGCGTAGTCGATCACGTCGCCAGGCACCCGGAAGCCCTCGACGAGCTCGGTCACCGGCGCTTCGGGGTGGCCGATGTGGTCGAGCGCCTCACCCCAGTCGTGCATCGCCCAGGCCGTCGTGGCCTGCGCGAGGTCGCCGAGCAGCGTGACCGAACCGGTCGTCGCCCGGCGTCCCGCGGCGCGCAGCATCATCGCAGAGAGGTCCTGGGCCTCGTCCACGATGACGTGGCCGAGACTCGGCTGGCGGGCGAGCAGGTCGGCCACCTCGTCGACCAGCACGACGTCGGCCAGCGTCCAGCGCCTCGATCGCACCGAGCGCGGCGGACGCGGGCCGATCAGCAGGCTCTGCTCCTCCGGCGTCAGGACGCCCTCGGCGGCCCGCGCGAGGATGTCGGCGTCGCTGAGCACGGCGTGAACCACGCCGGACGCGGTCAGCCTCGGCCACACCTCCTTGCACAACGCGACCACCGGACGCGATCGCGCGACGGCGGCCTGGACACGGTCGTCGGTGGTGTCCCCTGCGGCCTCCATCTGCAGCAGGATGCGGTGCGCGAGCCGCTGGGGGAGCATCGTCCGCCCGGTCTCGTAGCGTGCGCCCTGCCCCGAAATGCCGGCCACCACATCCGCCACGGTGTGCGGCCGAAGCCGGTGCAGCCGGTGGCCGTACGGCACCTCGAGCACGTCCGTGGGAATCACCAGGTGGCTCCACACCGCCCGCCGCAGCACTTCGGCCATCCGGGCGTCCCCCTTCAGGACGGCGACCGGGGTGTCGTCGGTTCCGGTGACCGTCAGGCCGGAGGCGTCGCACACGAGTGACTCGACGGTCGCCTGGGTGGCGTCGATCTCGCCGAGCGCGGGCAGCACGTCGCCGATATAGCCCAGGAACGAGTCGTTCGGCCCGAGCACCAGCACTCCCGATCGGGACAGCTGGGCGCGGTAGGTGTAGAGCAGGTAGGCCGCCCGGTGCAGCCCGACCGCGGTCTTGCCCGTCCCCGGCGCGCCCTGGATTGCCAGTGAGTTCTCCAGTTCCGTGCGGACGAGCACGTCCTGGTCGGGCTGGATGGTGGCGACGATGTCGCGCATCGGGCCCGACCGTGGCCGCTCGATCTCGGCCTCGAGGATCGCGGACGTCGCCACCGACGCGGGCTCGGCGAGGCGCTCGTCCTCGTATGCGGTGATCTCGCCGTGCTGGAACCCGAACCGGCGGCGGAGTTCCACCCCCATCGGTTCGGTCGGCCGCGCGCGATAGAACGGCAACGCCATCGGCGCCCGCCAGTCCATGACGAGCGGCTCCTCCCCGACGGCGGTCTGGACGTTGCGCCTGCCGACGTGGCAGACCTCGTCCTGTTCCGCGCCGAGGTTGCGCGCGTAGTCGATCCGCCCGAAGAACAGCGGAACGGTCGGGTCGTCGGCCAGCGACTCCCTGCGCCGGTACAGCTGCTGGCGCAGGTACTGGGTGGAGACGTGGTCGCCGGCAGTGGCCTGCGTCCAGTCGGCCGCGCGGGCGTGCATGGACGCCAGCGCCGCGCGGGACGCCGCGAGGTGCGCGCGTTCTGACGTCAGGACGGGGTCTTCGGACATGGCGGCCTCCGGGCAGCGGGGACGCCGGTCACGGCGCTGCCGGAACCGGTGATGGACTGGGTGCGTGACCCGTGCCCGGCGGGTCCACCCGACGGACGGCCCGCGATCAGTGCGGGCGCTGGAGAGAGATCGATGCTACGCCGGGAAGGGCGATCAGTCGAACTGGGGCGTCGCCGTGGGGTGCACCGCAGACGGGCTCCCACGCAGGTGGGAGGCCACCGACGCAGCGACCAGCGTGGCGTCCTCGCCGACGCCGATCAGGATGCCGGAGCCGCGGGTGCGCTGGAAGTGGACCCCGCAGAAGTACAGCCCGGGCACCGCCGTGGCGCCGTCCCTGGTGATCGGGAAGCCGAGTTCGTCGAAGACGGGGAATTGCACCCAGCCCGCGTAGCCCGGACGGTAGCCGCTGGTGAACACGACCGCGGCAATCTCCTGCGTCGGCAGCGACTCCAGGGTCTCGGCCCGGAACGGCGCTGGCACGGGAAGATCGGGCACGGCGAGCCCACGCTCGGGCAGCCGGTTGCGCAGCAGCGTGCACAGGTCGGACCAGCGGGCGTCTCCGAACCCGACGGACGCGGCGAGGTCGTCGGCGAAGCCCAGGCGTGCCTCGTCCGCTCCTACCAGCCGCCCGGCCAACCGGACCCCCATGGCCTGCAGCGCGCGGTAGTGCAGGTCGTGGCCACCGTCGCGTCCGCTCGCCTGGGGATTGGAGAGCAGCCGCGCGCCGGGTGAGGGCAGGGCGGCGAGGGGAACCTGGAAGAAGCCCGCCTCGGCCAGCCAGCTGAAGGTGTCCCGTCCTTCGAGCCGCCGCGGCATCCAGGGCGCACGGCCGCAGGCGAGCACCACGTCGCGTCCCGCGCGGTGGAGTTCGTCGGCCAGTTGGCAGCCGGTCTGGCCGCTCCCGACGACCACGACCCGGCCTGGCGCGACGTCGTCAGGCCTGCGGTAGTCGGCCGCGTCCAGCACCTGGACCGAGGCCGGCAGCGAGTGCGCGACCGGGCGGTAGGGCCGGTCGTAGGAGCCCGTGGCGACGACGACCGCGCGGGTGCGCCACTCGCCCTCCGACGTCTGCAGGGCGGGCCCTGAACCGGAGCCCGGACGCAGCCCGGTCACCGTCACGCCCTCATGCACGGGTGCGCTGCCCGCGTAGGCCGTGAGATGGGCGACCACCTGCTCGCGGGTGAGATAGCCCTCGGGCTCAGCCCCCTTGTAGGCGCCGCCCGGCAGCCGGACGGTCCAGTTCGGGGTGACGAGAGTGAACGAGTCCCAGCGTCGGCGCCAGGCGCTCGCGACGCGATCCCGCTCCAGCACCACGTGGTCGACGCCGGCGCCGGTGAGTTCGTGGCTCACCGAGAGCCCGGCCTAGCCGGCGCCGACCACCACCACGTCGGTGTAGCGGATCCCCCGGGGGTCGCTCACGAAGGTCAGCGTAGGACGCGCGAGTGGGTGGCGAACCGCGCATATCTACCCAGCCCGCGTTCCGGTCTTCGCGCCTCGGTTCAGCGGTGCGCGATCGTCGAACCCCGGATCACGAGGCGGACGGGAAGGTGCTCCACGCCACTGGGCCTCGGACGGTCGGAGTCCATGGCGTTGAACAGCCGGAGTGCGGCCTCCCGGCCCAGTTGCTGGAGGTTCGCGTCGATGCTGGTGAGTTCTGGCCGGGCGTTGGTGGTGAGCACCTCCCAGTTGTCGTAGCCGATCACCGCGACATCGTCCGGGACTCGTCTGCCGACGTCGCGGAGCGTGTCGAGGACGCCGCGGGCGATCTGGTCGGAGCCGCAGGCGATCGCGTCCACCTCGGGGTGCTGGACGAGCAGCATGGCCGCCGCGTCCCTTCCCCAGCGCTCGGACCATTCGGAGAACATCGGCCCACCGTGCAGGCGCAGCCCGGCGTCCGTGAGCGCCTGCTGGATGCCGCGGACGCGATCCTGCGCGGCCGCGTAGGCAGGGTCGCCGGTGATGTGGCCGATCCGGGTCCGCCCGCAGGAGATCAGGTGCTCGACGGCGAGCCGGCCACCGGCCTCGTTGTCCGGGGTGAGGGAGAGGTCCTCCGGGTCGGCGGACGGCGCGTAGGCGTACACCACGGGCACCGGGAGGCCCTTCCCCAGCGATGGACGGGGGTCGGTCTGGCGTCCGACGACGATGATCCCGTCCACCCGGCGGTTGAGCAGCGCCTTGAGGTGGTGCTGCTCGCGGATGTGGTCACCCCTGGCATCGCAGAGGAACACGTTCACCTGGCCGGCACCGAAGGCGTCCTCTGCCCCCATCAGGATCGGGATGACGAACCGGCCTTCGAGGTCACTGGTGAGCAGGCCGACCGTCCCGGTGCGCCCGGCCAGCAGGCTCCGGGCGAGCTGATTGGGCGTGAAGCCGATCTGGTCCGCCGCCTCGAGCACTCGCTTCCGGGTCGTGGCGGCCACGTCCCCCCGGCCGTTCATGGCCTTCGATGCGGTGGACAGTGAGACGCCGGCGAGCCGGGCAACCTCGCTCAGCGTCGCAGGGTAGCCGCTCGTGGTCGGGCGCCCGTTCATCGCCGGTCCTTTCGTCAACTTTCCGAAAGTGGATCTCGATGCAGAATCCTTGACGCCCAAACTACAGCCTGCCTAGGGTTCTCGAAAAGGGTTTCGGAGAGTTTCGGGCATTGCCCATCCAGAGCCCGAATCGGGGCGCTCCGCCGGGGCATCCCGCTCAAGGACGAGCAAGGAGCTCATGCAACATGGGTACTTTCAGGAATCGACGGGTCCGTAGCCTCGTCGGGCTGGCCGCGGCGGGCGCGATGGCGCTCGGCCTGGCTGCCTGCAGCGGCAGCGCACCCGCGCAGACCTCCGCTGCGCCGTCGCTCAGCGCGGAGGGCACCGACGATGGCACCAGCCTGACCCTGTGGACCAGGGCGCCGCTGGAGAAGCAGGCGAAGCTGCTGGTCGCCGCGTACAACGCCTCGCACAAGAACCAGGTGCAGCTGACCGTGGTTCCCAATGACGACTACGTGGCCAAGGTGGGCGCCGCGGCCGGCTCGAACGGTCTGCCCGACCTGTTCGCCGCCGACATCGTGTACGTGCCGAACTGGGTGAAGCAGGGTCTCTTCCAGGACATCTCGGCCAATATCGACGCGATGCCGTTCAAGGACCAGATCAACAAGGGTCACCTGGCCGCGGGCACGTCCGAGGGCAAGGAGTACGTGCTGCCGTTCGTGCTCGACCTCTCGATGCTGTTCTGGAACAAGGAACTGTTCAAGGAGGCCGGCCTCGACCCGGACAAGGCGCCCTCGACGATGGCCGAGTACGCGGCTGCGGCCAAGAAGATCCAGGCGCTGAACAAGCCCGGCGTCTACGGCACCGCCACGGGTCTCAACTGCGGCGGCTGCCTGGTGTTCACCTGGTTCCCCAGCATCTGGGCGTCCGGTGACCAGGTGATGAACACCGACGGCACCCAGTCGCTGCTCAACGGTGAGAACGCCAAGAAGATCTACGACACCTGGGCCGATCTGTGGAAGTCCGGCGCGGTGCTGCCGTCGTCCAAGGACGAGGCCGGCCCCACCTGGACCGCCGGCTTCACCCAGGGCAAGGTCGGCCTGATGTTCTACCCGGCCACCCTGCTGTCCTCGACCCCGTTCGACGCGGGCGTCGCGGGCATCCCGGGCGTCAACGGCGGCGCCTCGACCTTCGTCGGCGGCGACGGCATCGGCATCTCCAAGGACTCCAAGAAGGCCGCCCAGGCCTGGAACTTCCTCAACTGGATGATGAGTGAGGACGCCCAGGTCGGCGTCCTGGCCAAGGACAACGACGCGGTCTCCCGTGGCGACCTCGCCAACAACGAGTACGCGGCCAAGGACCCCCGCATGGTGACGATCAACCAGGTCGCGGCCAAGGGCAGCACCCCGGTCGCGCTGAACTTCCAGCAGGCGTTCAACGCCGTCGGCAGCCCGTGGGTGACGATGATCCGCAACCAGGTGCTCAACAACGCGAACACCGTGGACAAGGACAACGACCAGATCACGGCGATCCTCGGTCAAGGCTGATCCCCCGCCACAGCCGAGCTGTCGGGGTCCTGCAACGCGAGAGCGGGACTCTGACAGCCCGGTGGGCGGGCCCGCGCGGGATTCCGCCAACCGGATCCCGCGATCGTTTCTCCCAGAGAGGTGACCAGATGTCTGCGCCCTCGGCCCTGGCCGGCCTGGCCAAGTCCGCCGCACGCAGGCCCCGACGCCGCCACCGGGGGTGGCGCGGGGCGGTCTACGCGGTGCCCAACGCGGTGTTCGTGATCGGCCTGTTCGTGCTGCCCCTGCTGCTCGTGCTGCAGATGTCGGCGTCCAAGTGGCCGTTGCTGTCGGGCAACCAGGGCTGGAACTTCCCGCAGAACTACGCCAAGGCGATCAGCCACCGCCTGTTCGTCGATTCGGTCGTGTTCACCCTCAAGTACACCGTGCTGGCCACGGTGCTGCTGATCGGCATCGGACTGGGCCTCGGCCTGCTGGTGCAGGAGAGCAGCCGCTGGAAGGGGTTCCTGCGCACCTCGATGCTGCTGCCCAGCGCACTGGGCCTGGCCTCGGCGTCCCTGCTGTTCTACGTCTTGTACTCACCGATCGCCGGACCGTTCGCCGACCTGATGGAGCGCACCGGCTTCAGCTTCCTCGGCACACCGACCATGGCGCTGCTGTCGACGACGTTCCTGATCGTCTGGCGCTATGCGGGCTTCTACATGCTGCTGATGCTGGTGGGCCTGCAGGGCATCCCGGTGGACGTGTTCGAGTCGGCCAGGGTCGACGGCGCGTCCCGCGGCCAGATCTTCCGGTACGTCACCCTGCCGCTGCTGCGTCCCACGCTGGCGCTGACCACGGTGATGTGCGTGACCGGCTCGCTGCTCGCCTTCGAGCAGTTCTACATCCTCACCAAGGGCGGCCCGGACAACTCGACGATCACTGTCGTCCAGCTCATCTACAGCATGGCGTTCCAGGGACTCAACGACCTGGGCGTCGCCGGGGCGCTGTCGGTGATCGTGCTGCTCGCCCTCGTCGTCATCAACATCGTGCAGATTCGCGCCTTCGCGGAGGACTGAGACCATGGCCATCACCAGCAACGTGTCGACCTCGTCCGGCAGCCGTCCCGGCCGCGCCCGGCGGACGGTCCTCCGTACCCCCTACTACGTGTTCACCGGCGGCCTGGCGATCCTGTTCCTCTACCCCCTGTTGTGGACGACGGTGGCCTCGGTCTCGCCACGGGCCGGCACGGCGCAGTCGGTCGGCTATGGCTTCGCCAACTACGTCACGCTCGCCAGCTACCAGGCCGGCATCTGGCAGTACCTGTACAACTCCACGTTCGTCTCGCTGCTGACCGTGCTGCTCACCCTGCTCGTCTCGACCCTCGCCGGCTACGCGTTCGCGCGGTTCAGCTTCCCCGGCAAGAACCTGCTGTTCATGGGCACGCTGGCCATCCTGATGGTGCCCTACGCCACGCTGCTCATCCCGCTGTACGTGCTGCTTAACCGGATCGGACTGCAGAACTCCCTCGTGGGCGTCGCGCTGGTGCTGACCATGTTCCAGCTGCCGTTCTCCGTGTTCATGATGAGGATCGGGTTCGAGGCCATTCCGAAGGAGCTGGACGAGGCGGCGCTGGTGGACGGCGCGTCCTCGTTCGGCGTCCTGTGGCGGGTGCTCCTCCCCGCGGTCAAGCCCGGCCTGATCACCGTCGGGCTGTTCGCCTTCCTTGCGGCGTGGAACGACTTCATGGCACCCCTGATCCTGATCAACGACAGCAACCGGATGACGCTGCCACTGGCGATCTCCAACCTGCGCGTGCAGGTGCAGGGCGTTATCGACTATGGCGCCACCGAGGCAGGCGTGGTCATTCTCGCGCTGCCCTGCTGCATCCTCTTCCTCCTCCTCCAACGTCACTACGTGCGCGGCTTCATGTCCGGCGCACTGAAGGGCTGACCATGCTCACTACCTACGTCCCGGTTGCTCCTGTCGTGCCCAGCGCCGGCCGGCTGCGTCCACTCGGGCTCGGCGAGGTCAGGATCACCGGCGGATTCTGGGCCGACCGGCAGCGGACGAACGCCACGGTCACGTTGCGTCACATCGCGCACTGGCTGACCCGCGAGGGCTGGATCGGCAACTTCGACCTCGCGGCGTCCGGCAGGCTACCCGAGGGCCGCCGCGGACGGGAGTTCTCCGACTCCGAGGTCTACAAGTTCCTTGAGGCCGCCGCCTGGCAGCTCGGCCAAGGCCCGGACGAGTGGCTGGAGGCGACATTCCGGGACTTCGCCGCCAGCGTCGCGTCCGCTCAGGAGCCGGACGGGTACCTGAACACCAACTTCGGTCGGCCCGGCCAGACGTCCCGCTGGACCGACCTCGCCTGGGGCCACGAGTTGTACTGCCTGGGGCACCTGTTCCAGGCGGCGGTCGCCCGTGGCCGGACGGCTCCTGAGGCCGATGACGGACTGCTCGGGGTGGCGTTGCGGGCGGCGGACCTGGTCTGCGAGGTGTTCGGCGAAGGGGCGATCGAGTCGGTGTGCGGCCACCCGGAGGTCGAGGTCGGGCTCGCCGAACTCGGCCGGCTGACCGGGAACTCCCGGTACCTGGAGCAGGCGAAGCTGTTCGTCGACCGCCGTGGCCACGGCACCCTGCCCGACCCGGAGTGGGGGCGCGCCTACTACCAGGACGACGTGCCCATCCGGGACGCCGAGGTGCTGCGCGGTCACGCCGTGCGGGCGAACTACCTGGCCGCGGGAGCCACCGACGTCGCCGTCGAGTTCGGCGACAGCGGGCTGCTCGACGCGCTGCGGCAGCAGTGGGCCCGGGCGATCGCCCGGCGCACCTACCTCACCGGCGGCCAGGGCTCACGCCACCAGGACGAGGCCTTCGGCGACGACTGGGAGCTGCCGCCGGATCGTGCCTACGCCGAGACCTGCGCGTCGGTCGCCTCGACGATGTTCAGCTGGCGGCTGCTGCTCGCCACGGGCGATGCGGCCTATGCCGACCACATCGAGCGGTCGCTGTACAACGTGATCGCAGCCTCGGTGTCCGACCAGGGCGATGCGTGGTTCTACACCAACACCCTGCAGCGTCGCGACCCGGGCGCCGCGCCCGACCCGGACGCCGCCTCACCGCGGGCGAACTCCAGCCTGCGGGCGCCGTGGTTCGACGTGTCGTGCTGCCTTCCCAACATTGCTCGTACATTCGCCAGCCTGGCCGGCCTGCTGGCCACCGCCGACGCGGGCGGCCTGCAGCTGCACCAGTACGCACCCTGCGCGATCGACACCGCGCTCCAGGACGGCACCCGGGTGGCCCTGGACGTCACCACCGACTACCCCGACGACGGTGCTGTGCACGTCACCGTGCGCGCCACTGCCGCGCGAGCGTGGACGATGACCTTCCGCGTGCCGGCCTGGGCATCGGGCGCGACCCTCACCTACCGGCCGGTCACCGGCCCGGCACGGACCGTGGCGGCGGACGGGGACACGGTCGGTCTCACCGCGATGTTCGTCGAGGGCGACCGGCTCGACCTGGACCTGCCGCTGCAGCCGGTCTTCGTCCACCCGGACCGCCGCATCGACGCCGTCCGCGACTGCGTCGCCGTCCAGCTGGGGCCGGTCGTCTACTGTGCCGAGAGCCCGGCCGCCGCAGCCGATGTCGCCGACCTCGTGGTCGACGCCGGGACGTCGCCACGACGCGCCGACGGCGCGGTGTGGGTGGACGCCGCGTGGCCGGTCACCCCCGAAAACGCCTGGCCCTACCAGGCCGACGGGCTCGTGCCACCCGCGGGGGAACCCCGCCCACTGCGCCTGATCCCGTACCACGACTGGGGCCAGTCCGGCGCCTGCACGATGCGAGTCTGGCTGCCCCGGAGCTGACCGGACCTGGTGTGCGGTACGCACCTCTCCGGGAGAGCTGGCGGGCGCGCCCTGCCTCATCCGCCCCGATGAGCGCTCGCCGAACCGGGCTGCCACGCGATGTGCCCCGCGTGGCAGCCCGGCCCTCGAGTCAGAGGACTTCGCGGACTGCCGGGTAGTGGCAGGCCACCATGTGGCCGGGCTCCACCTCGGTGTGCAGAGGCACCTCCACCGCGCACCGCTCGGTGGCGATCGGGCAGCGGGTGCGGAACACACAGCCAGACGGCGGGTTCTGCGGGCTGGGCAGGTCTCCCGACAGCAGGATGCGGTCGCGATTGCGGCGTGGCTCCGGGACGGGCACCGCGGACATCAGCGCCTGCGTGTAGGGGTGCATCGGACGCTCGTAGAGCGTGTTCCGATCGGCGACCTCCATCATCTTGCCCAGGTACATCACCAGCACCCGGTCCGAGATGTGCCGCACCACGCTCAGGTCGTGCGCGATGAAGACGTAGGCCAGGTTCTGCTCGTCCTGCAGGTCCTCCAGCAGGTTGATCACCTGGGCCTGGATGGACACGTCCAGCGCGGAGACCGGCTCGTCGCAGACGATCAGCTTCGGCTTCAGCGCGATCGCTCGGGCCACGCCGATGCGCTGCCGCTGGCCGCCGGAGAACTCGTGCGGGTAGCGGTTGTAGTGCTCGGGGTTCAGGCCCACCCGCTCCATCAGCTCCTGGACGGCCCGCTTCACGCCGCCGGCCGGCTTGATGCCCTGGATCTCGAACGGCGCGGAGATGATCGCACCGATCGGGTGGCGCGGGTTCAGCGAGCCGTACGGGTCCTGGAACACCATCTGCACCTCGCGGCGCAGCTTCCGCAGTTCCTCGCCCTTGACGTTGGTGACGTCCCTGCCCTCGAACTCGATGGTCCCTCCGGTCGGCTCGAGCAGCCGCAGGACGGTCCGTCCCGCGGTCGACTTGCCGCAGCCGGACTCGCCCACGACGCCCAGCGTCTCGCCGGACTCGAGGCTGAACGTCAGCCCGTCCACGGCCTTCACCGGGGCGCCCTCGGTGCGGACCAGCTTCTGGCTGTACGTGGGGAAGTACTTCTTCAGGTCGGTGACGCTGAGCAGACTCACGGGTTACTCCTACAGCCTCGGGGCGATCTGCTCGGCGAAGAGCTCGGCGCGCTTGGGCACCGGGATGTGGCAACGTGAGTCGTGCTTGGGGTACGACTCGACCAGGTCCGGCACCACCTCGTCGCAGGCACAGGACGCGAACTCGCGGAACGCGCACCGCGGGTGGAACGCACAACCCGGCGGGATCGTGATCAGGGACGGCGGGTTGCCTGCCACGGGCACCAGGCGCTCCTGCCTGAGCCGGTCCAGGCGCGGCATCGAGCTGAGCAGCCCCCAGGTGTACGGGTGGTCGGGCTGGTGGAACAGGTCGTCCACCTCCGCGTACTCCACGCACTTGCCGCCGTACATGACCAGCACGTCGTCGGCGATCTCCGCGACCACGCCGAGGTCGTGGGTGATCATGATGATCGCGGAACCGAATTCCGACTGCAGGTCGCGCATCAGGTCGAGGATCTGGGCCTGGACGGTCACGTCGAGCGCGGTCGTGGGCTCGTCCGCGATCAGCAGCTCGGGGTTGTTGATCAGTGCCATGGCGATCATCGCGCGCTGCCGCATGCCGCCGGAGAACTCGTGCGGGTACTGGTCGACCCGCTTGCCCGGGTTCGGGATGCCCACCCTGGCGAGCATCTCGATCACGGTGGTGCGGGCGGCCTTCTTCGAGACGTTCTCGTGCACCCGGATCGCCTCGGTCAGCTGCTGGCCGACCGAGTAGTAGGGATGCATCGCCGACAGCGGGTCCTGGAAGATCATCGCGAGCTTGCGGCCGCGCAGGCTGCGCAGCTCCTCGTCGCTGATCTTGTTCAGGTCCTGGCCGTCGAGCAGGATCTCGCCGCTGATCCGGGCGCGCGAGCCCCGGTGCAGGCCCATGATGGCCAGGGAGGTGACGGATTTGCCGGATCCGGACTCGCCGACGATGCCGAGGGTCTTGCCCTTCTCCAGGTCGAAGGTCAGCCCGTCCACGGCCTTCACGACGCCGTCGTCGGTGGGGAAGTGGACGTGGAGGTCGTTGACTCGCAGGAACTTCTCGCTCATCAGGCCACCTTCACCCTCGGGTCGATGAAGCCGTAGGCGACGTCCACCAGCATGTTGGCGATCACGATGAACGACGAGACGATCATCACCATGGCGACGATCGTGGGCAGGTCCATCGTCGTCACCGAGTGGACGGCGAGGTAGCCGAGGCCGTGCATCGAGAACACGCTCTCCGTGATGATCGCGCCGCCCAGCAGGCCGCCCAGGTCGAGGCCGGCAGCGGTGACGATCGGGGTGAGTGCCGCGCGGAGGCCGTGGCGGAAGATCACCTGCCACTTGGCCACGCCCTTGGCGTTGGCCGTGCGGATGTAGTCCTCGCTGAGGGTCTCGATCATGTACGCGCGGGTGAGCCGCACATAGCTGGCGGCGAAGAAGAAGGCCAGGGTGATCCAGGGCAGGATCAGGTTCTGCGCCCAACGCACGGGGTTCTCGGTGAACGGCACGAAGTTGGGGATCGGTACCCAGCCCCACTTGATGGCGGGGAAGGTGAGCAGGACGAGGCCGACGAAGAAGGTGGGTAGCGAGAATCCGACCAGGGCCGCGCCCACGATGCCGCGGTCCTGCCATTTTCCCTTGTTGAGCGCGGCGACGATACCGCCGCCCACACCGACCAGCATCCACAGGATGAATGCGCCGATCGCGATCGAGATCGAAATGGGCCAGGCCTCGCCCACCATCTCGTTGATCGTGCGGTGCTGGGTCGTCGAGTAGCCCAGGCAGGGGGCGGGGCAGTGGACGACCTGCTCGGGGTACTGCTCACGAAGCTGTTCGTTGTCGGGGAAATCACGGCCGACGAACAGGCCGGAGACGAACTTGCCGTACTGGACGGTCACGGGCTGGTCGAAGCCGAGGGCCTTGCGGTTCCCCTCGAGGATCGTCGGCGTGCAGTTCTTGCCGCAGGTGTACCTCGCCGGATCGATCGGCGAGGCGAAGAACAGGGCGAAGGTGGTGGCCGTGATCAGGAAGACCATGGCGACGACCGACACCAGCCGCCTGACGATGTAGTAGAACACGCAGTCTCCTCACCAGTGAGCCGGGGGTGCGCCGTGGCGCACCCCCAGCCCTTGGTCACTCAGTGCTTGACGCTGACGTTCGCGATGTCGTAGTAGCCCGTGAACGTGATGTTCACGACCGCGCCCTCGACATTACTGCCGTGGACGAACACGAACTGGTCGTTGATCAACGGGATGACCGCGAAGTACTTGGTGACAGCATCGGTGTCGAGCTGTCCCCAGGCCTTGTCGGCCTCCGCACCGGACAGGGCGGACGCCTTGTCGATGGCGGCGTTGAACTCGTCGTTGGCGAAGTAGCCGTAGTCCTGACCGGAACCACCGGACGTGATCTGGCTACGCGAATCCAGCAGCTGCGGGATCACCGTGGAGGCAGACGGGAAGTCCGCGCCCCAGCCAGCCCACATCGCGTCGTACTTCGTCGAGTTGTCGGGCGACTGCAGGGTCCCGTAGTACTGGTCGGCCGGGATGCCCACGAGGTTGACCTGGAAGCCTGCCGCGTCCCAGCCGGTCTTCAGCCCGGCGAACACCTTGTCGAGGGTGTCGTTCTTGCGGTAGGCCACCGTGATCTTCACGGGCAGGGTCAGGCCGGACGCCTGGAGGGCCTCCTTGGCCTTGGCCGGATCGCCCTTGTCGCCCGCCAGCAGCGGGGTGTTCGGGAACGAGGAGAGCGCCGGGTTGATCAGCGAGTTGGTCGCCTTGGCGATCTGGTCGCCGCCAGCGGCGGTGACGTAGGCGCTGCGGTCGGTGGCCAGAGCCAGCGCCTCGCGGGCCTTGTCGTTGCTCATCACCTTGGACTTGAAGTTCGGCACCAGGTAGCGGGTGTACGGCGAGGGCACGATGTCGTAGCGGCCCTCGGCGCTGGTCACGTTGGCCAGCGCGGTCACCGGTGCGTTGTCCATGGCGATCGCGGCCTGGTCATCGCCCTGGTTGGCGATCAGCCGCTCGTACATGGTCTCCTGGGTGAGCGACTCGTCCCAGACGATCTTGTCGGGGTACGCCTTGCGGAAGGAGTCGGTCTTCGGGTCCCACTGGTCGTTGCGGACGAAGGTGCCGCCCTTGTTCGCCGTCCAGGTGCCGTCGAGCTTGTACGGCCCGTCGGAGAAGATGGCGAAGTTGGACTTGTCGCCCTGGTCCTTGTCCTTGCGGAAGGCGCCGAAGGCCGTCATCGTGATGGCCTGGTTGAAGTCACCGGACGGCTTGGCCATCTTGAAGGTGATGGTGTTTCCGTCGCAGGTCACGGCCTTGTCGTAGAGGGCCTGACCGGTGCCGTCGTACGGGCCCTTGTACTGCGAGGAGCCGTCCTTGTTCTTCGGGATGTCCAGGTACTGGATGGCGTAGTTCGGGCCACCGGTGATCACGTCGACGGCGAAGGTAC
>DAIPJC010000070.1:0-14001 GCA_036770475.1 Propionicimonas sp.
CCACCCGCGCGATCCCGTCGCCGGAGGTCACCACGGTGCCGACCTCGTCCCGGGTCGCCGCCTCGGGGTTGAAGTTCGACACGAACGCATCGAGCGCGTCCCGGATCTCCTCGGGGCTGATGGTCAGTTCCGCCATTTGTGCACCTTCTGCTTTCGATTCTTACTGGGTGAGTTGCTTCTCTGCGGCGGCCAGGCGCCCGGCGACCGTGCCCTCGATCACCTCGTCGCCCACCTGCACCCGGGCGCCGCCCAGCACGGACGGATCGATGATGACCTGCAGGTTCACCTGCCGGCCGAGTTGCCGCTCGATCGCGGCCTGCAGTCGTACCTGCTGCCCTGCGGTCAGTGGACGGGCGACGGTCACGGTGGCGATCGCCCGCTGCCGCGCCGCCGCGGCCAGGACGAGGTAGCGCTCCGCCGTGGACTCGAACGAGACCGTCGCCGTCGCGACCGCGCGTTCGGCCAGTTGCACCGTGTCCGGATCAGCCTTGCCGCTGAGCAGGTCGCGCACCAGCTGCCGACGAGCGGGCACCGGAGCTGTCCGGTCGTCGAGGGCCTGCCGCAGGGCGCTGTCTCCGATCACCGTGCGGGTGAACCGGAACAGTTCGTCCTCCACGCCGTCGAGCGTGCCGGCCGCCTGGGCGTGCGCCAACAGCGCCCGGACGCCCTGCCGGTCGATCGCGGCGAGGAGGCCGGACGGACTGCCCCAACGCAGACCGGCCGCAGCCGACACCACGGTGGCCGCCGCAGCACTGATCCGGCGGCCGAACATGCCGTCCGCGAACTCCCGCCTGCGGTCGTCCGGCACGGTCGGGTCGGCCATCGCGTTGCGCAGTGGCGCCTGCCCGGCGAGCAGGTCGGCGACCGCGAAGAGCTCGGCGGCCATCTCCGGGCTCGCCTGCTGGGTGTCGAGCACCCGGTCGAGCTCGGACAGCCGGGCCTCCGCGGCGGTGTTCATGCGAGGCCCCCGCGGAGGTGTCCGGAGGAGCGCTGCGGAGGAGGAGAACCCTGTGGGGTGATCATGCGTTCTCCCGCACCGGCTCGGACTCGAGCTCGGCGATGAAGCGGTCGACGCTGCGCTGCGCGCGCTCGTCGTCCTCCAGCGACTCCCCGATGATGCGTCCGGCGAGCTGGGTGGCCAGGCCGCCCACCTCCGTCCGCAACTGGCTGATCACCTGTACGCGCTCGGCCTCGATCTGGGCCTTCGCCGCAGCGAGCATCCGGGCGGAGTCGGCTTGCGCCTGCTCGCGGATCTCCGCAGCCAGGGTCACGGCCTGCGCCCTGGCGTCCTCGCGGATCCGGCCCGCCTCCTCGCGCGCGCTGGCCAACTGCGCCTGGTACTCGGCGAGCGCCTCTGCGGCCTCACGCTGCGTGGCCTCGGCTTTCTCGATGCCACCGGTGATCTCGGCGGTGCGCTCGGCGTAGGTCTGCTCGAACACCGGCACCACCTTCTTCGCGACCACCCACCAGATGATCAGGAAGAGGACGATGCCGGCGATGAGCTCCTCTGGGTGCTCGGGCAGCAGCGGCCCGAGGTTGATTTCCAGGCCCAACATGCCGGCAGGCCTCACTGAATGACGAACGCGAGGGCGATGCCGATGATCGCCAGCGCCTCAACCACGGCGAAGCCGATCCACGCGGTGCCCATCATGGCGCCGCGGGCCTCAGGCTGCCGGGCCGTGCCGTTGATCACCGAGGAGAAGATCCAGGCCACACCGAGGCCTGGGCCGAGCGTCGCCAGACCGTAGCCGAGCATGTTCAGGGAGCCGTTCATGATGACTTCCAGGGGGAGCATGTGCACTTTCCTTTCGGGTTGTTTGGCGTGCTCAGTGTTCTTCGGCCAGGGCCGAGGAGACGTATTGGGCGGTGAGGACGGTGAAGATGTAGGCCTGCAGGACGCCGACGAAGATCTCGAGGGCGAAGATGGCGAAGCTGAACACCAGCGACACGCCGCCGGCGGCCATGTAGGCCACTGCCCCGCTCTGCAGCAGCAGGGTGCCGCCCACCACGAACACCAGGACGACCAGGTGACCGGCGAACAGGTTGGCGAAGAGACGAAGGGCCAGCGTGATCGGCCGGACGATGAAGTTGGACAGGAACTCCAGCGGGATGATCAGCACCCACAGTGCCGGCGGCACGCCCGCGGGAAGCGTGCTCTTCTTCAGATAGCCGACCAGACCGGACTTCCAGATCCCCGCGGCGTTGTAGAGCAACCACGACAACAGAGCGAGCCCGTACGGGAAGCCGATCTTGGAGAAGGTCGGGAACATGAACAGGAAGAACTCACCGAACAGGTTGTTCACGAGGATGAAGCTGAACAGCGCCACCAGGTAGGGCAGGAAGCGCCGGTAGTCGTGGCCGAGGATGTCCCTGGCGATGGTGTTGCGCAGGACGTTGTACAGGTACTCGCCGATGAACTGCCTGCGTCCGGGCACGACCTTCTGCGCGTGCGACACCCACAGCCAGAAGCCGATCACGACCGCCGCGGCGACGACCGCCTGGAAGAGCTGGTTGTTCACCCAGTCCGGAAGCGTGCCGGGAAACAGCGGACGGGCGCAGAAACTGGAGACACCGGGCGGGAACCCGGTGCCCTCGCTGTGCTCGCCGATGCAGACGTCCCACTCCAGCGGGATCAGCAGTCCGACCAAGCCGGGCATGCACTCTCCTGTCTGTCGGTCAAGCCGAGCGTCCGTACTTCGCGATGACCAGGTAGACGCCGGCTGCTGTGCCGACGACGATGCCCACTGGCAGGCACCAGGAGGTCTGCAGCCAGCGATCCAGCAACCAGCCCAGTCCTCCGTAGAAGACCAGTCCGGCGATCAGGATGCTGAGGACCCGGAGACCGGCGTCCATTCCGCTCTGCTCACCCATGGCTTTCCGCACCCTACCAGCCGGTATGCGCCCGGATCACGATTTTCACGATGCGGAATCAGACGGACGCTCGGTGTTGTCGAAGACCGGAATTCGCAGGCGGGCGAAGACCCAGATCTCTGCGGCCAGCCAGCCCACCACGACGGCGATCGTGCTCACCGCGACCGCGGTCGGGTCCATGCCGGAGAGCCGTTCGCGGTTGGCCAGGGCGACCACGAGCAGGGCGCCGAGCGCGGCGATCCGGCCCGCGTAGGAGACCAGGGCCGCGAACAGGACGCGGCGCGGATCAGCGTCGGCCACGAGCACCTGGACGGCCTGCCCGATCGTGAAGAACGCGATGGTCAGGACACCGGCCACGGCTGCGGACACTGCCCCCGCGACGCCACCGACCACGCCGAAGACGACGACGCAGACCAGCAGGGCCGCGTGGCCACCGGCGGCGCCCGCGGCGAGCAGTCGACGTGCCCGCAGGGCGTTCGGACTCGGCCCGCCTCCGGGGCGAGGCTCAGCCATCGGCCGTCCGCGCACCGCGGCCTCCCCAGGTGAGGACGGCGGCGAGCAGCAGGCCGGCGAGCAACGCTGCCACCGTCACGGGATAGGGGAACAGCCCGATCAGCACCGCGCCGAACGCGACCAGCGCTGACCACAGCCACAGCAGCGCGACCGCCTTGGCGTGGCTGTGCCCCAGGTTCAGCATCCGGTGGTGCAGGTGCTGCTTGTCAGCCTGGTACCAGAGCTTTCCCGCGAGCGTCCGCCGAATGTAGGCGAGCACGAGGTCGAGGAACGGCAGCGCCATCACCGCCAGCGGCAGCAGGAGCGGGAGGTACGCCGCGAGGACGTTCGCACCGAAGCGGTCCAGCTGGGACGGGTCGAGCTGCCCGGTGAGGCTGATCACCGCGGTGGCGAGCAGGAAGCCCAGCAGCATGGCACCGGAGTCGCCCATGAACATGCGGGCGCGGTGGATGTTGTAGGGCAGGAAGCCCAGGCACACCCCGACGGTCGCCACCGTGATCAGGCTGGACGTCGTCGCCCGGACGAGCTCCTGTTCGTAGGAGAGCAGGTAGGCGTAGGTGAAGAAGGCACCGGCCCCGATCGCGACCACGCCGGCCGCGAGCCCGTCGAGGCCGTCGATGAGGTTGATCGCGTTCACCGCGATGAAGATGATCACCACCGTCACCACGATCGAACTGCCGTCGTCGAGCGAGACGATCGAGTTCGGCAGCGGAATCCAGTAGACCTTCACCCCGTTCAGCACGACGACGCCCGCGGCGAGCAGCTGGCCGGCGATCTTCGCCAGCGCGTTGAGCTCGACCATGTCGTCCATTACGCCGACCGCGCAGATCAGTCCACCGGCGAACAGCACCGCGCCGGCATCGTGGGTGACGAGCGCGAACCCGCCGAGCCAGGGCAACTGCGCCGCGACCAGCAGGGCTGCCGCGAGGCCGCACCACATCGAGACCCCACCGAAGTACGGGATCGGCTTGGTGTGCACGTCGCGGTCGCGCACCATCGCCACCGCGTTGTACCGGAACGCCAGCCGCCGGGCCAGCCCGCTCAGCAGGTAGGTCACCCCGGCTGCCACCAGCAGCACCAGCAGGTATTCGCGCACGCTCAGCCCTCGTCGGGGGTCTCGACAGGCTCGACCAGCGGCTCCGATCCGGCCGGTGGTTCGGGCTCGACCAGCGGCTCCGATCCGGCCGGCGGCTCGGCCTCGACCAGCGGCTCCGATCCGGCCGGCGGCTCGGGCTCGACCAGCGGCTCGGCCTCGACTGTTGGCTCTGGCTCCAGGTCGGGCAGCACCCTGGTCAGGTCGTCCCGTGAGATCTTCCCCTCCCGCAGGATGCGAGGGGTCCCGGTCAGGTCGACGATCGTGGACGCGACGCCCCCGGCCGACGGGCCGCCGTCCAGGTACACCTTGACCCGCTTGCCGAGCTGATCCCTGGCTTCTTCGATGGTCGTGGCCGCAGGCTGCCCGGACACGTTCGCCGAGCTGACCGCGAGCGGCCCCGTGGCGCGCAGCAGGTCGCGGGTGAAGTCGTGGTCGGGAACCCGGACAGCGATCGTCTCGCCGCGGTCCCCGAGGTCCATCCGCAGGTGCGGGTGCGCCCGGACGACCATGGTCAGCGCGCCGGGCCAGAACGCGTCCGCGAGCGCCAGCATCTCCGGGCTCACCTCGTCGGTCAGCGCGCGCAGCATGCCGACCTCCGCGATCAGCACCGGCGGTGGCATGTCCCGGCCACGCTCCTTGGCGTCGAGCAGGCCCTGCACCGCCGCCGCATCAGTCGCGTCCGCGCCGATTCCGTAGACGGTGTCCGTGGGCAGCACGATGCAGCGCCCGTCGGCAACGGCGGCCGCCGCGGCGTCGATGGCTGCGTCCGGATCGGTGGCGATGTCCCACACCTTGGCCATACTGCTCATCCTGCCAGCTTGCCGGCCCGGACGGCGGTCACGTACCGGGGGCGGTCGTTGTCGTCGCGGTGGTCGGACACCTGGGTGAACGTCCCCGTGGCAGCGAACACGTCCACCGCGGACGCCGACTGCACCTCGGCGTGTTCCGCGCACGCCCAACCGCCGGGACGCAGCAGCCGAGCAGCCACCTGTGCCACCACCTTGAGCGCGTCCAGACCGTCGGCGCCGGAGAACAGCGCGAGCTCGGGCTCGTGCGTCCGGACGTCCACCGCCACGTGTTCCCATGCCTCCAGCGGGATGTACGGGGGGTTGGCGATCACGAGGTCCACCGTGCCGTCGAGCTCACCGAAGGCGTCGGCCATGTCGCCCTCGACCAGCACCACGCCGGTGGCGGCCAGATTGCTCTCCGCAGCCCGTGCGGCCGCGGCGGAGAGCTCGACGGCGTACTGCCGGCACCCCGGACGCTCGGCGGCGATAGCAGCGGAGATCGCCCCGCTGCCCGCGCACAGCTCCACGACCACCGGTTCGCCAGGCAGCTCACGGAGCCGGTCGATCGCCCAACCCGTCATCACCTCGGTCTCAGGGCGCGGGATGAACACCCCCGGCGCCACGGACACCTCGACGGTGCGGAACCACGCGCGTCCGGTGAGGTACTGGACGGGCTCGCCCGCCGCGCGGCGCTCCACCAGACCGGAGTAGTCGGCGGCGACCCCGTCCGTCACCTCGGCCAGCAGGGCGAGCCGGGAGGGTTCGACGCCGGCCGCGTGGGCGAGCAGCGTCCGCGCCTCCGCGGCGGAGGCCAACCGACTCGTGGCCTGCGCCAGCAGCGCCGGGACCGTGGGCATCAGCCCGCCGAGCCCAGGCGCTGCGCGAGATCAGCGGCCTGCAGCGCCGTGATCACCGCCGACAGGTCACCGGCCAGCACCTGGTCGAGGTTGTACGCCTTGAACCCGATCCGGTGGTCGGCGATCCGGTTCTCCGGGAAGTTGTAGGTGCGGATGCGCTCGGAGCGGTCGACCGTCCGTACCTGCGAGCGCCGGGCCGCCGACGCAGCGGACGCAGCCTCCTCCTCGGCGCGGGCGACGAGCCGGGCCCGCAGCATCCGCATCGCCGACTCCTTGTTCTGCAGTTGGGAGCGCTCGTTCTGGCACGACACGACGATGCCCGTGGGCAGGTGCGTGATCCGGACGGCCGAGTCGGTCGTGTTCACACCCTGGCCGCCGGGGCCCGACGACCGATAGACGTCGATGCGAAGGTCATCAGGGTCGATGTCGACCTCGCCCGCTTCGACGTCAGGCATCACCAGCACGCCGGCGGCGGAGGTGTGAATGCGTCCCTGCGATTCGGTGACCGGCACTCGCTGGACGCGATGCACCCCACCTTCGAACTTCAGGACGCCGTAGGGTGCGTTCTCCGGATCGGGCGACCCACTCGCCTTCACCGCCAGCGTGATCGACTTGTAGCCGCCGAGATCGGTCTCCTGGGAGTCCAGCACCTCGACCTTCCAGCCGCGTGTCTCCGCATAGCGCGAGTACATCCGGAACAGGTCGCCAGCGAACAGGGCGGACTCCTCGCCCCCTTCGCCCGACTTGATCTCGATCAGCGCATCGGCGGAGTCGTTGGGGTCTCGCGGCGCGAGCAACTGGGCGAGCCGCTCCTCCACCTCGGCGAGTTGGGCGGCGATCCCGTCGGCCTCCTCTGCGAAGGCCGCGTCCTCCTCGGCGAGCTCGCGGGCAGCGACCAGGTCCGCGGAGAGCTGCTCATGGGCAGTGAGGTTCTTGATGATCGGGGTGAGCTCTGCGTAGCGACGTCCGATCCGCCGGGACGCCGCGAGATCGGCGTGGATCGCGGGGTCGGACAGCTGCTGTTCCAGCTGGGCGAACTCCTCCCGCAGACCGGCTGCGGCTTCGAACATCGCTCTCGCTCCTCTGCTGATCCATCGGGCTGGTTGGGGCCCGGGTCCTTGTGCTGGCTGAGCCTGACGAAGCCCCTTCGAACCCGGACGACAAACGCCGGGCACCAGGACTGGCCTGGTACCCGGCGTCGACGCAGCTACTTCTTCTTCGCAGCCTGCTGCTTCGCGTACCGCTTCTCGAAGCGGGCCACGCGGCCGCCGGTGTCGAGGATCTTCTGCTTGCCCGTGTAGAACGGGTGGCAGGCCGCGCACACCTCGGCGTGGATGACGCCGTTCTTCGCGGTGCTGCGGGTAGTGAAAGTGTTACCGCAGGTGCAGGTCACCTGGGTCTCCACGTATTCGGGGTGGATGCCCTGCTTCATGGTTTCTCCTTTTCGGGGCGCCGGGTCGCCAGCTGTGGAAGTGGAGTTGGATGGACCCCGTGGCGTGAACCGGAACCGACCCACCATTGTGCCTGATCGTGCCGCTGGAACCAAACCGGCGGAGTCGGGCAGAGTGGGCACATGGCAACGCTCCCTCACGGCCTCGAACTCGTGGCCCTCGGCCCCGACCGCCTGCGCGACGTGCTCGAGCTGGACATGTGGGCCTTCCCCACCTCCGACAGCCTGGACGACCTCCTCGCCCTGCCGAGCCCGCTCACCTGGGACCGGACGTACGGCGTCGCCGACCCGGAGCATCCGGAGCAACTGCTGGCGATGCACGCCTCGTACCCGTTCGCGAACTGCCCCGTGCCGGGCGGACGGCTGCCGGTGGCCGGCCTCACCTGGGTGGGCGTGCACCCGCAGTGGCGCCGCCGCGGCCTGCTCACCGCGATGATCGACGCCCACTTCGCGCACTGCCGCGACCGAGGCGAGCCCGTGTCACTGCTGTATGCGGCCGAGCCGGCGATCTATGGCCGTTTCGGCTACGGCTTGGCGTCCCGCAACGTGGGCCTCACGATGAAGCGGCACGCCGCGCTGCGTCCGGTCGGGCGCACGGACGGCCTGAGCGTTCGCATCGAGAGCGCGTCGCAGGACCGGCACGGGCCGCTCGTGGCCCGGCTCCACTCGTCCGTCGACCGGCCCGGCTGGGTCACCAGAGAGACGCCGGAGCTGGCGGCGATGTGGCACAGCGACAGTCCGCTGTTCCGCCACGGCCGCGAGGCGGGGCGAATCCTCGTCGTCGAGCGGGACGGCGAGCCTGTCGGCTACGCACTGTTCCGCCGCAAGAGCGACTGGGGCGTCGCAGGACCGGAGGGCTCCGTGCGCGTCACCGAAGCGGTGGCGGCCGACGCCGCTGTGGCGCACGTGCTGTGGTCCCGCCTGCTCGACCTCGACCTGACGACCGAGATCACCTCGGGTCAGCTCCCCCTCGATGACCCCCTGCTGAGCCTGCTGGAGGACCTGCGCGCCGCGCGTCCGGTGGAACACGACAACCTGTGGGCCCGGATCATCGACCTGCCGGCGGCGCTCGCTGGACGGCAGTACCAGGCGCCCGTCGACATCGTGCTGGAGGTCACCGACCGCCTGCTGCCCGACAACGCCGGACGCTGGCGGCTCAGCGCGTCCGCCTTCGGCCCGCCGGCCGTTGAGCGGACGGAGGCCCCCGCCGATCTCGCGCTGGACATCCGTGAGGTGGGCGCGGCCTACCTCGGCGGCACGTCGCTGGCCGAGCTTGCCGGAGCCGGCCTCGTCCGCGAGCTCACACCCGGCGCGCTCCTGCCGACGAGCGTGGCCTTCGGCTGGCCGGTGGACCCGGTGGCGAGCTGGATCTTCTAGCGTCCGCGGCACCACAAGGTGGACGCAAATCGGCCCAGACGCGGGAAAACCGTCCAGCTTGTGGTGCGTCCCGAACCTGCTCCAGCACAAAGTGGACGGAAATCCGGGCAGACGTCGGAAAACCGTCCATCTTGTGGTGGAACGAGGCGAGCGTTACTCCGGGTTCGGCGTCGTCCGGGAGATCACCTGCAGGAACTCGCGGTTGCTCTGGGTCTTGCGCATCCGGTTGAGCAGCATCTCCAGGCCCGCCTGCGGATCCTGGGCGCTGAGCACGCGCCGCAGCTTCCACATGATCGCGAGCTCATCGCGCCCGAGCAGCATCTCCTCGCGCCGGGTGCCGGAGGCCACCGGGTCGATGGCGGGGAAGATCCGCTTGTCGGCGAGGTCGCGGCGGAGCCTCAGCTCCATGTTGCCGGTGCCCTTGAACTCCTCGAAGATCACCTCGTCCATCTTCGAGCCGGTCTCGATGAGCGCGGTGGCGAGGATCGTCAGCGAGCCGCCGTCCTCGATATTGCGCGCCGCGCCGAAGAACTTCTTCGGCGGGTAGAGCGCGGCGGAGTCCACACCGCCGGACAGGATGCGTCCGGACGCCGGGGCGGCGAGGTTGTAGGCGCGGCCCAGCCGCGTAATGCCGTCCAGCAGCACCACGACGTCGCGGCCCAGCTCGACCAGACGCTTGGCCCGCTCGATGGCCAGTTCGGCGATCGTCGTGTGGTCGTCGGCCGGACGGTCGAAGGTGGAGGCGATGACCTCGCCTGAGGTCGTCCGCTGGAAGTCGGTGACCTCCTCGGGACGCTCGTCCACCAGCACCACCATCAGGTGCACCTCGGGGTTGTTCGCCGTGATCGCGTTGGCGATCGCCTGCATGACCAGGGTCTTGCCCGCCTTGGGCGGGGAGACGATCAGCCCACGCTGGCCCTTCCCGACCGGCGAGACCAGGTCGATGATCCGGCCGGTCATGTTCAGCGGCGTCGTCTCCAGCCGGAACCGCTCCTGCGGGTACAGCGGAGTGAGCTTCTGGAACTCCGGACGGTCCTTGGCCTTCTCGGGCGCGTCGGCGTTGATCGTGTCGATGCGGACCAGCGGGTTGAACTTCTCCCTGCGCTCGCCCTCCTTCGGCGCCCGGATCGCGCCGGTGACGATGTCGCCCTTGCGCAGGCCCCACTTGCGGACCATGGACAGCGACACGTAGGCGTCGTTCGGGCCGGGCAGGTACCCGGTGGTGCGGACGAACGCGTAGTTGTCCAGCACGTCGAGGATGCCGGAGATCTCGATCACCACGTCGTCCTCGGAGAGCACCGGCTCGGCGTCCATGCGCTCCAGGCCCAGATTGCTCCCGCCGGTACGGCCGGTGCGCCGGTTCTGACGGTCGCGGTTGCGCCGCCGACGGCTGCGCCGGCTGCCGCCACCGAACTCGTCATCGTCGTTGACGTTGTTGCTATTGCTGTTGTTATTGCTGTTGTTGTTGCTGTTGTTGCGCTGCTGTTGCTGCTGCGGCTGCCGGGGTGCGTCGGCCTGGCGCGCCTCGGCGTCGTCGTCGTTGCGCCGCCGGCTCCGGCCTCCGCCTTCGGCCTTCAGCGCCTCGAGGCGGGTGGCGACGTCGTCGCCGGACGGCAGCGCCGGCTGCTCGTCCCGGCTCTCCGCGCGTGCCTCAGCGGTCGCGGGTGCGGCCTCGGCACGCTCCCCGCGCTGTCGGCGGGAGCGCTGAGCCCCGTTGGCCCGCTCTCCCTCCGCCGGTGGGGTCGCCGGGGCCGCGGCGCCTTGCGCGTCGTCCTGCTTGGGCTTCGCGTCCCGCGAAGCCCCCGAACGCGTCGGGCTCTGGGCAGACTTGATGGCCTCGATGAGGGCACCCTTGCGCATCGTCCCGGTGCCCTTCAGGCCCAGGGACGCGCCGAGCTGCTTCAACTCAGGCAGCAGCATGCCCTCCAGTCCGGAACCCCGGCGCTTGACGTCCTGGGTCGCGGCTTCGATGGTGTCGGTCACTGACTTCCTTTCGGATCGGGCGGACGCCGGCCGCCAGGCAGGCTCCCCCGCGCTCACCACAGGTGAGTTCCACACATGACATCCAGATCCGAAATGCCAGAACACACTCTGTTACTGCGCTGGGATTTCTCGACGAATCGGTGGCTACTTCGCGTCCGTCCTGCCCGATCTGAGGGGCCCGCGCTCTCCGGCGCGACTCCCACTGTAGCACCCGCACCGTACGGACAGCGAAGCGCCGCGTCGGGGGGCTTCGTCAAGCTCAGCCATCACCGGCAGGAGCAGCCATCACCGGCAGGAGCAGCCATCACCGGGAGGAGTAGCCATCACTGGGGAGCCAGCGCGTGGGCGAACGCGTGCCGGAGGCCCTCGTAGTCCGTGACCACGGGGAACCGCGGGAACTCGGCGACCACGTTCGCCGGCGGCCGGAACAGAATGCCGGCGTCCGCCTCGGCCAGCATGGCGACGTCGTTGTAGGAGTCGCCGGTCGCCACCACCCGGTAGTTGAGGTGGTGGAAGGCGCGCACGGCCGCCCGTTTGGAGTCGGGCTGGCGCAGCGTGTAGCCGGTCACTCGGTCGTCGTTCACCTGCAGCCGGTGGCAGAACAGCGTCGGGTAGCCGAGCTGGGCCATCAGGGGCATCGCGAACTCGTAGAAGGTGTCCGAGAGCACTACTACTTGGAACCGTGCGCGCAGCCAGTCGAGGAACTCGGCTGCGCCCGGCATCGGGCCCATGGCGGCGATCACCTCCTGGATGTGCGACAGGCCGATGCCGTGCGCGTCCAGCAGGCGCAAGCGGTGCCGCATCAGTTCGTCGTAGTCGGAGATGTCCCTCGTGGTCAGTTTGAGCCCGTCGACGCCGGTGGCCTCGGCGACCCGGATCCAGATTTCGGGCACGAGGACGCCCTCGAGGTCGAGGCAGGCGAGGTTCATCAGGCCCCCTCGACCCGCATCACGGAGACACCGGGCTCTACCTCGGGCATCTGGGCCAGGGCGGCGAGCGCCCCCTCGATCTGGGCGGCGCCGGCAAGGTGCGTCATCACGCCGAGCCGGGCCTGGGTGCCCTCACTCTCCTGCCGGACGGCCTGCAGCGACACCTTCTGGTCGGCGAAGGAGTGCGCCACCTGGGCGAGCACGCCCGGCTCGTCCTTGACGGCCATCGACAGGTAATAGCGCGACGTCACCTGCCCCGCGGGAGTGATGCTCCGCGCGGAGTAGATCGACTCCGCCGGTCCACGCACCCCACGGACGCGGTTGCGGGCAGCTGTGACGAGGTCGCCCAGCACCGCGGACGCCGTGGGCGAACCGCCGGCGCCCGGACCCATGAACATCAGCCGCCCGGCGTGCCTGGACTCGATGAACACCGCGTTGTACGCCCCGGGAATGGAGGCCAGCGGGTGGCCCACCGGAACCATCGTCGGGTGCACGCCCACGGCCACCGACTTGCCGTCCTCGCTCAGGACGCAGCGAGCGAGCAGCTTGATCACGCAGCCCATCTCCTTGGCCGCGGCGACGTCCGCGCTGGTCACGCCTGTGATTCCCTCGCGAGAGACGTCCTCGAGGCGCACCCGGGTGTGGAACGCGAGGCTGGCCAGGATCGCCGCCTTGGCCGCCGCATCGTAGCCCTCCACGTCCGCCGTCGGGTCGGTCTCCGCGTAGCCCAGATCCTGCGCCTCGGCCAGCACCGACGCGAAGTCGGCGCCGTCGCTGTGCATCTTGTCGAGGATGAAATTCGTGGTGCCGTTGACGATGCCCATCACCGCGGTCACCTCGTCGCCGACGAGTGACTCGCGCAGCGGCCGGATGATCGGGATCGCCCCCGCCACCGCCGCCTCGTAGTACACGTCCACGCCGGCCGCCTCCGCCGCGGTGAAGATCGTCCCGCCGTCCGAGGCCAGCAGCGCCTTGTTGGCCGTGACGACGGACGACCCGGCGGCGATCGCGGCGAGAATCAGGCTGCGGGCCGGCTCGATGCCACCGAGCAGCTCGATCACGAGGTCGACGTCGGGACGGCTGGCCAGCGTGAGGGCGTCGTCGGTGAGCAGCGCCCGGTCGATACCGGGACGCTCCAGTTCGAGACGGCGCACGGCGATCCCGACCAACTCGAGCGGGCGGCCGATCCTGGCGCGCAGGTCGTCGGCCTGCGAGATCAGCAGGCGCGCCACCTGCGAGCCGACCACGCCGCAGCCCAGCAGCGCGACCTTCAGCGGCGTGGAGTCATCCATCGTCATTCCTCGTTCTCCGCCACCCCGGCGTCCAGCGCCAGGATGTCGTCCAGGGTCTCGCGGCGCAGCATGGTGCGCACCTTCCCGTCCCGGACCGAGACGACCGGTGGCCGCGGGGTGTGATTGTAGTTGCTGGCCATCGACCGGCTGTAGGCGCCCGACGCCGGCACCGCGAGCAGGTCGCCGACACGCACGTCACCGGGCAGGAACTCGTCGCGGACGAGGATGTCGCCGCCCTCGCAGTGGACGCCGACGACGCGCGACACCACCGGCTCGGCCGAGGACGTGCGCGAGGCCAGGGCCGCAGAGTACTCGGCCGCATAGAGCGCAGGGCGGATGTTGTCGCTCATGCCGCCATCCACGGAGATGTAGCGCCGGCTCATGCCGCCGCCGACGTCCACAGGCTTGACCGTGCCGACCCGGTACAGGGCGAGCCCGGCGGGGCCGACGATCGCGCGTCCCGGCTCGATCGAGACAGCAGGCGTGGCCAGGCCGAACGCGCGGCACTCGTGTTCGACGATGTCGCGCAGACCGGTCGCCAGTTCCTCTGGGGACGCCGGGTCGTCCTCCTTGGTGTAGGCGATACCGAAGCCGCCGCCGAGGTCGAGCTCGGCGAGCTCCAGTCCGGTGGCCTCCTTGAATTGCGCGAACAGCTTGAGCGTGCGCCGCGCGGCGACCTCGAAGCCGTTGGTGTCGAAGATCTGGCTGCCGATGTGGGAGTGGACGCCGACCAGGTTCAGCCGGGGGCTGTGATGGCAGCGGAACATGCCCACAAGCGCCTGGCCCCCGGTGATCGAGAAGCCGAACTTCTGGTCCTCGTGGGCGGTGGCGATGTACTCGTGGGT
>DAIPJC010000071.1:0-13900 GCA_036770475.1 Propionicimonas sp.
GCACATCGGCGAGGGCGAACAGCGGTGCGATCGGCTTGTCCGTCTGGCCGTAGGCAATCGGCGTGAGTCCGGCGTCGTGCGCCGCAGCGCACACCTGCTCGAACTCGGCCAGGGTCTTGGGCTCAGAGAGACCGAGCTGGCTGATCAACTTCTTGTTGTAGTAGATGCCGATGTTCTGAACGCGAGCCGACGGGGCGGCCCACATCGCCCCTTCGCCCATTGCCTTGCCGTCGGTCGTGAACTGCTCCTGCCGCAGGATCGTGCTCGGGATGAACGACTTCCAGCCGTAGGCCTCGGCGTAGGGATCGAGGTTGACGATCAGGCCACCTTTGGCGAGCCGTCCCATCGACTGCCACCCGTTGTTCACCGTGACCACGTCGGGAGCGCCGTCCTCGTTCAGCCGCAGGGTGAGGGTGTCCATGATCGAGGACCAGTCCTTGACCGTGCGGTTGACCGTGATGTTCGGGTACTTCTTCTCGAAGGCGTCGATCGATGCCTGCATCCAGTCACCTTCGGCGCCTTGCCAGAAGTCGACCTCCTCGAGCGTCACTGTGCCCATAGAGGCAGGGTCGGTGACCACCGCGGCTGGCGTCCCCTGGTCAACGGGACGCGTCGTGCCGGGAGCGCAGGCTGCGAGGCCGGCGAGAGCGAGGATGACGAGACCGGTGCCCACCGGACGTAGCCGTTTCCGCATTGAAACCTCCGAAGTCGATCCGCCGGCCAGAGCGTCTGGCCGTGTCCGGGCACCTCTCACACTAGAGTCCAGATAGACCAGATAGTCCACTTCCTGCCACGATTAGACCAAATACAGACCAGGCGCGTACGCTGCGGATGTGTCCAACCTGCTCCCGTCCGAGAGTGCCTATGCACAACTGGCCGAGTCGATTCGGCGTGGCGTCTACCGGCCAGGGAGTCGCCTCCCCGCAGAGCGGATGCTCGCCACGGACCTGCAGGTGTCGCGCGTGACGGTACGGAAGGCGCTGGCGCGTCTCCAGCAAGAAGGAGTTCTCCAGGCGTCCGCCCAACAGGGGTGGTTCGTTCCCAGTCGGGTTGTAGGCCCACCCCCGGTGCTTCAGACCTTCACAGAGATGGCGAGGGCACGCGGCCTTCACGCCACTTCTCGCATCCTTTCGACCTCCGTGGGCCCCGCCAGCCTGGAGGAGGCGGAGAGGCTGGGTCTCGCACCAGCCGAGGACGTGTTCCACCTGGAGCGGCTGCGTGGCATGGGAGGACGCCCACTCTGCCTCGACAAGTCCACCCTGCCGCTGTCGATGGTGCAGCCCCTCGTGAGCACGGACCTGACCGACAAGTCGCTCTACGAGTGTCTGAGCGAACTCTGCGGCATCGAAGTCGTTCGCAGTTCCCACGCCGTTCAGGCCGAAGCCGCGGACGACGACCTTGCCCCGCTCCTCGAGATCCCGGTGGGGAGTCCCGTACTGATCGAGAGCGATGTTGCATATTCCAGGAACGAAGTGCCGGTCGTCCTCGGCAGGATCTGGCATCGTGGCGACGCGTATCGCTTCGAGGCCGACTTGTTCAGGCCCCACCAGGCTGACTCGGGCTCGGCCCACGCGATCTCCCCCCAGCACTTGCACGAGGACTGATTCTCGAGCTGTGTCGCCCCCTACCTCGAGGCCTGCACCGGGCGGCTCCCCTCGGGCTAGCATCAGGAAGTGTCCGCTGAGGAGGCATCGTGTACTTCATCGTCGTCAAGTTCGAGACCAGGTCCGACTGGACCGACCGCTGGCTCGACCTCGTCCACGACTTCACCATGGCCACCCGCGCCGAACCAGGGAACCTGTGGTTCGAGTGGTCGAGGAGCGTGGAGAACCCGAACGAGTTCGTCCTCGTCGAGGCCTTCACCGACGACGGCGCCGGCCCGCACGTGAACAGCGACCATTTCAAGAAGGCCATGCAGGAGATGCCGCAAGCGCTCGCCCACACACCGCGGATCGTCAGTCGGCAGATCGAAGGAACGGGCTGGGACAAGATGGGCGAGCTCGCCATCGACTGATGTCGGCGCTCACCGTCCGGCCGGTCGGGCCTCACACCTGGCCCGACTTCATGCGCCTGTTCACCGCCCACGGCGGGCCCCACTACTGCTTCTGCACGCCCTACCGGGTCGCCGGCAGCGACCACCTGGACAGCGACCAACGCGGGAGGCCATGTGCAGCCTGGTCGGGGCAGGGACGCCCGTGGGCGTGCTCGCCTACGACAGTGACGATCCGGTCGGCTGGTGCTCGGTCGCGCCGCGAGAGACCTACGCGAGACTCACTCGATCCCGGACGATGCCGAGGGCCACAGACGCCGGGACCTCAACCTGGACGATCCTGTGCTTCTTCGTGCCCCGCGGCCGGCGCGGCCAAGGCGTGACGTCCGTCCTGCTCGACGGCGCGCTCGCCTACGCGGCGGCCGAGGGGGCGCAGGTCGTGGAGGCCTATCCGTGGGACACGGCTGGCACCAGCGCCACCCACCGCGGCCACTCCAGCGTCTTCGCCGCCGCCGGGTTCACCCGAGACGGGCGCCGCTGGACTCGCGAGGTCGGTCCAGGAGCTGACCACGACGAAGCCGGACGAACGACCACTGAGCCCATCGAACGATGACCGAATCCATCGAACGGTGGCTGAGTCCTGAACCTCGAACGATGACTGAACCCATCGAACGATGGCTGAACCCTGAACCTCGAACGATGACTGACCCTCGAACGATGGCTGAGCTTGACGAAGCCCTCCCTTCGTCAGCCTCAGCCCTTCGTCAAGCTCAGGGAGCAGCGGAGGTCAGGGCGTGACCCAGATCTGCAGGCGCCCGGTCTCGGCCGGCGTCCGAGGCTCATACTCGTCCACACGGGCCAAGTGGTAGCCCAGCCGTTGCGGGACGGCCGCACTCCGCGCGTTCCCCTCGTCGGTGTGGATCTCGACCCTCCGGATCTCGGGCAGGCCCAGCGCCACCTGCGTGAGCACACCTGCCACCTCGGTGGCCAGGCCCCTGCCGGTGTGGGCGGCGTCCAGCCAGTAGCCGATCTCCAGACCGTCCGGCCCGACCCGCCGGCGCAGGCTGAACCCTCCGATCACCGGCCCGTCCACGTTCCCCCGAAGGGCGTAGAGATAGGCCCGGTGCTCGACCCAGTCGACCGGTGCCGCGCCGATCCGCTCCCTGCGGTACGCCGGATCGTCGCCCCACGGAATCCAGTCCCGCAGGTGGGCGGCGTTGGCGGACGCTACTTCGATGAACTCCGCCACGTCTGGCTCCCGCACCCGAGCGAGCACGCCGCGATCGAACTCGACGAGATCGGGCGGCGCGGTCGGCATGCACCCATCCAAGAGGCCGCGACCTGCCCGCCGCAACCCGGCCACCCCGCCGCCTATGGTTGCCGTGTGCAGACAGCTGGGCGCGCGAGAAACGGACGAGCGCGCGCTGTGGTGCGGGTCGTGCTCGTTCTCCTCGGTTCAGTCCTGACCGCCAACGCGATCTGGCTCGCGCTCGCCGCCAATCTGACGGTCGGCACCGCCATGACCGCGCTGACCGGCATCGGCTGCCTGGCCTGGGCCCGCTGGCTGCCTCACGGCCGGCTGCGCTGGCTGAACGGCGTCGCCCTCGCGCTGTGCGTCGCACTGGTCGGGCTCTCCGCGTTCCTCGCCTGGTTCGGCGTCCAGGACGATGCCCGCTACGACGAGGACGCGGTGATCGTCCTCGGCGCCGCCGTCCACGGACGCGAGTTGTCGCGCACGCTCGCGTCCCGGCTGGACACGGCCCTCGCCTACCACGAGCGCAACCCACGGGCGCTGGTCGTGGTCTCCGGTGGCCAGGGCCCGCAGGAGGATCTACCGGAGGCCCAGGCGATGGCCGAGTACCTGATCGCGCACGGCGTACCGGCCGGCACTGTCATCCAGGAGGACCGGGCCACCTCCACCGAGGAGAACTTCGCCTACGCGAAGGCGCTGCTCGACGTCAGGCTGCCGGCCGGCTACCGCGTCGTGTTCGTCACTGACGAGTTTCACGTCTACCGTGCCGGACGGATCGCCGCCTCCGCCGGTCTGGACGCCACCCACGTCAGCAGCCGGACCCCGTGGTACTTCTGGCCGGCCAACTACCTGCGGGAAGACCTCGCGGTCCTGACGATGTGGCTGTGACGTCCAGGCCCTAGAGCGACGGCGTCTGTCCACGACGAACCAGTAGGCGCGTCACGAGGCCGAGTCGGACCCCGACTTGCTTCGGACGCGGTGGGTACGGCGTGGCAACACGTTGACCACTGTCACAGCGATGATCGCCACGTACGGCCACGCCGGGCCACCGAGGTTGAAGTACAGGCCGCCCACGACCACAGCCGCCGTCACCACGACGAGCGGAAGCAGAACCACAAGCCGCTGGCCTGTCTGGGTGGCCCAGAGCAGCGCTGCCACCGCGGCGACAGTGGCGAGCCAGATCAGGGCGTCCACAGGTCTGCTCCTTCACACGTCACTTGTAGCACTTCGCGATCCACGGTACGGCGGCGAACTGGGCTGCGGCGATGAACTTCACCGACACGCACTTACCGTTGTCCTCGGCCGTCCGGGCGAGCAGCGCCATGGCACCGCACGCGACCGCGAATGCCGCGCGGGCAGCGGGATGTGGGATAAGGGCCGCCAGCGTGGCGCACCCGCCCGCGACAAATCCGAGCGTGTGCGTCTCGCTACGCGTGAAGTCGACGGAGATGCCGTACCACGGCCACCGGACCCGAGGGTCGGCGACGACGGGGAACGCCGTCGCCCGGTCGATGTCGCTGGTCTGGGTGAGGACGTCGCCGTCCACGGTGAAGTGGGAGGCGACCTTGGCGCCGTGGGCGTCGACCGCCCAGGCCGGGTCCACGATCGCGACGGGCTCGCCCGTCCGGCCGCCGGTCCGCACGACCACGGCGCCGGAGTCGGTCAGCTCGAGGTACTTGCCCTTGAAGCGGTACTTCTGCACGGACGCCGTCGCATCACCGATAACCGCGGCCACCTGGAAGCCGCCGTCAACCGCCCGCGACACGTAGTCCACGCCGTCGCCGGCCATCACCGTGTCGTCGCCTGCGGTCGCCACCTCACCGCGAGCGGCGACAGCGACCTCGACCCCAGAAGCCCGCACCGTGCCCTGAGATGCGGAGACGCGCCCCAGGGTCCGGGTGCCCGGGTCGGCCTTCTTCACGATCCGGGCCAGGTCGTCAGGGCTGCGGTGCACCTTCGGATCGGCCGCGGCCGGCGTTGGTGCGAGCGCTCCGGCAAAGACGAGCGCGAGAGTGACCGCAGTGGTCAGCACTGGACGATTCACGGGTTACCTCCTGGGGTTGGGATGGGTCTGGCTCTCCCCCGCCTGCAACGGGAAAGTCGTGCGTGGCTGGTCATCGCCGTCCGTCCTGGCCCCTCGTCGAGGGCCGGAAGATGGTGCCTGGCAGAACCGACAGCGCTTCCTCGATCCGCTCCGCCACCTCGTCGGTGCAGGTGCGCTTCGCGGGGTCGTTGAGAAGCTGCCAGACGAACTGACGACTACACCCGGCGCGCCGAGCGAGCCGCGACTGGCTGAAGTCCCGGACCGCCATGTAGTCGGCCATGAGTTGTGGGTCTCTCAGCTTCATCCGCCGACCTTTCAAGCTGGGGTGGTGGGTCGTGGAGACCTCATTGTCGTTCGATGCTTGACGACTAGTCAATCAAAATACGGAGGTTCGTACGATTACGCTTGACAAAACGTCAACCAATCTGGCCCAGAGTTCACGGCTCCCGTCCTTGCCAGACGTTGTTCTGAAGAGGTCTCACCCCGGTTGACGACTTTGTGCGAGGCTTGGACGCGACGCGGCGGCACCGCGTCGAGTTGATCAGCGAGACCCCGAGAGTGGAGCAATGCACGCACTGGGCCGGTTCATCAGTGACCTGATGGATGCGCGGAGCATGTCCAGACCGGATCTCGAGCGCGCGAGCGGGCTCAGTCGCCAGCACATCCACCAACTCCTGGACGACCGCAGGACGAGCCTCGGCCGCATGGTCGACGACGCGACCATCGCCGGCTTGTCCCGAGCCTTCGCCGATATCGGCGAGACCCCGTTCATCGTGAAGGCCGCCGAGTCGCTCGGGGTTCCGGTCGACCGGATGGCGGCGGTTGACGTCGACCTCGACCGCCTCTCCGACGACGCACTGCTGGGAATCCTCGCTCGCCGCCTGAAGCGGGCGGCGTCCCCTTCAGCCCAGTCCGCCGGCGACCGCCCGTCCGTCGTCGCGGACGTGGCGCGGCACGACCGTCCCGCTGACGAACAGACACCGCTCGCCGCGCGGCACGGCACCCGGGCGCGCCAGCGCCTCGACGAGGAGTGGGAGGAGACGCCCTAGACCCGCGCGCACCAAGCGATCGATCCGGTCAGCGGGTCGGTGTCAGAGGCTGCCAGCACACTGCTGGCATGCACGATCCCTGGCATGAGTTCCACGCTCTCACCGACTGGGCGCTGCACTGGGCGCGGCTACCGGCCGACCTCCTCGGCGTCACCGATTTCCACACGCGCACGGTCACGCTCGATGATCGACTGCTCCAGGCCGAGCGACGCTGCACGGTCGCTCATGAGATCGAGCACATCCGACGCGGGCCGATGCCCGCCGACCCGGTCCTCGCGGCGCGCGAGGAGGCGGCGATCAACCGGGCGGTCGCCCGCAAGCTCATCGGCCTCACCGAGCTCGGCGACGCGCTTGCCTGGGCTGATACAGCGGCCGACGCGGCAGCCGAGCTCTGGGTGGACGAGGACACCCTTGCCGAGCGGCTCCGGCACCTGCACCCAGCCGAAGTGCACCACCTGCGCCGGCGGCTGCAGTGCGACCCGCTCGGGTGCGATGACTGCCCGTACGGGCAGGAATGCGTGCGACGACTGTGATCGGACCCATCCTCAGCGCGTCAGTCGGCGAGCCGGGTTCAGCCGACATCCTCCTGGGCCTCCGGCGCAGCCGGCGGCTCGATCGGATCGGCAGTGACCGGGATCTGGCCCGGGGTCGGCACCGGTGCGGAGAGGTCGATGGTGCGGACGGTGCGGGGCGCGAGCGGCTTCGACACATAGGTCGGACGAGTGATCGGGATCGGATCCCACAATGAGGCGACCGCCGCCACCGGGACGCTCAGTTCGATCGAGTGCTCGTGCTGGGCCACGTCCTCCGCCGTCAGCGAGAGCGCAACGGTCTCCTCGTCCGGGCACGCACAGATCGCGTCCGCCCGACGGGCAAGGTCGCCCCGCATCGTCCGGACGCTGAATCGCGCCACCACCAGGAACGCCGCGATCAGCACGGCAGGGATCAGCGCACCCCACCAGGCTCCGATTCGGAACACGGCCAGGCCACCGACCAACAGCTGGACGACCAGCAGGAAGATCAGGACGCGGCGGCGGCGCTGGGCGGCCTGGCGATCACGCAGCTGGAGGTCCCGCAGCTGGGCGCGGCGGGTGAGCGGAGTCGAGACCTCGGCGGTGCCGGGATCGGCCTCCGCCAGCGAGGTGCCGCTGCGCACGATCGTCACCGAAGGGGTGAACGGAATCTCCGTCGCCGACTCCTCGGCCAGGTCGTCGCCACGATGATGGAGGAAGTAGGGCACGAGGTACATGAGCCAGAACGCTGCGATCGCCGCGAAGATCAGCCCTTCCATACCCACACCCGAACGGTATTGGCCCGGCTCCCCCAACCGGCCGACCACGGGCGGAGTGTCGGGGATTCCACACATCCTGTGCGGATTGGGCTACCTGGAGCTCAACTCGGCTCGCGCTCGGACAAGTTCCTGCGTGACTCGAACCGGGCCAGCACGCCGCCGGGCACCTCCTCGGGGGTGAGCACGAACACGTCGTGGTCACGCCAGGCGCCGTCCACATGCATGTACCGCTCCCGGCGTCCCTCGTACCGGAAGCCCAGCTTTCGGACTACCGCGAGACTGTTGGCGTTCTCGGGCCGGATCGCAACCTCCATGCGATGCAGCTTGAGCACGTCGAAGCAGTAGTCGCAGGCCATCGCGACGGCGGTAGGGATGATCCCCCGCCCCGCCCAGACCGGGTCGATCCAGTAACCCACCTGGGCCCAGCACGCCGAGCCCAGCGTGATGCCCGAGACCGTCACCTGGCCGGCGAACACCGCCTTCCGCTCCCCCGGTGGCGTGTACTCGACGGCCCAGGGCAGCATCTGGCCGCGACGGGCACGCACGGCGAAGGTCGTCACCAGCTGGACGAAAGTGAGTCCCGCCTCAGCCGAGTCCGGCGGACGAGTGGAGTCCCACGGCCGGAACCACGTGTCCGAGCGTTGTCGGATCCGCGCCCAGTCGGCCTCGTCCCTGCGCCGCAGCGGGCGCAGCGTGACCGGCCCGTGGCTCAGCCGCACCGGCCAGGAGGACCCAGGCATGAGTCCGGTCAGTCCAGCAGCCAGCAGGTCACATCGGCGTGCGCGGCGATGGCCCCGACTCCCGGCGGCACCACGACCACGGCGTTCGCCTGCGCCAACTCCCCGGCGCCGGGATCCGCGGACGGCAGTGGTGCGACCCCGCGTACCGAGTGTCTGCCCAGCACCAGGCGGGTGCGCTGCGGGTCAGCTTCGATCGTCTCGGTGACCGGGGCTGCGACAGGTTCCGGACCCCGGTCGTCCACTCCGGCCAGCTGCCGCAACAGCGGACGCGCCAGCAGCAGGTAGGCCAGGTACGCAGGCACCGCGCCCGGCGGCAACACGAGGACGGGCGCCCGGTCCGGTCCGACCAGGGCGAACGCCTGCCGGCCGGCCAGGGCGTCCACTTCCGCCACGTCGACCGCGCCCTCCCGACCCAGCATCTCGACCAGGCCGTCGGTCACCTCGGTGACCAGCAGCACCAGATCCGCCCGGACCAGCTGCTCGCCGAGTGCCATCGCCAGCGCCTTCGGCTCCGACGGGACGATGCCGGCCGCGAAGACCTGCCCGCCGTCGCGCCGTGCGGTCGCGGCCAGCAGCGTCGTGCAGGCGTCGTAGCTCTCGCTGAGCCGGGTGAGCGGGAGCCCTGGTTCGACCAGCGCGGAGTCAGCGGTCAGCACGACGACGCGCGGACGCGGGCGGGCGAGCACCTTGTCGTAGCCCACCTCGGCGACCAGCGCGAGCAGGCGCGGCGTCAGTTCCTCGCCCTTGGTGACCAGCAGGTCGCCGTCCGAGATCCGCGAGCCGGCCAGGAGCATGTTCTGCTGGAAGCGGGCTTCGCCGGTGAAACGGACGCCGTCCTCGATCGGCTCGCCGTCGCAGAGCGGCACGACCGCGTCCGCGCCTTCGGGGACGGGGGCCCCAGCGGCGACCCGCACGGCCGTCCCCTTGGTGAGCGGAGCGCCGCGGTGGCCGTCCGCGTCGATCTCGTCGACGACCGGCAACACCACGGGCAGCCGTGGCGCGGCGCCCACGAGGTTGGATGCGCGCACGGCCCAGCCGTCGGTGGTGGCGGACGTGCAGGTGGGCAGGTCGAGGTCGGCAACGATGGACTCACACAGCGTCAGGCCGGCCGCATCGAGCAGGTCGATGCCGAACGGCCGCAGCGCCTGCACATTGCTGAGGA
The DNA here is from genome assembly GCA_036770475.1 of Propionicimonas sp. Lineage (GTDB taxonomy): Bacteria > Actinomycetota > Actinomycetes > Propionibacteriales > Propionibacteriaceae > Propionicimonas. Next base: position 9,529 of record DAIPJC010000071.1, read on the forward strand.
GGAAGTCGCGGTGCGCGTCGAGGCTGCGCAGGCCCGACTCCTCCGGGTCCGGTGCGCCGGTGAGGTGGGTCGGCTCGGGGAGAGGCTCGGCCACTTCGGGCTGCACGTCTTCCTTGGTACGGGCGAACAGGGGCATGCGCTTACGATAAGTCAATGACCAGCGCCGGCCCGGAAGGCCTGCCGCGCGCCAGCCGATCCAAGGCCGACCTGCGTGCCCGGCTCCGTGCCGGCCGAGCGGTCCGCGTCCCCGACCCGTCCGCCGAGGAGGCCCGGACGGTGCGCGCTCTCACCGCCTGCGCAGGCGCGGGAGTGGTGGCTGCCTACGCCGCAGTGCCTGGCGAGCCGGCCACTGCCGAACTGATCGAGCAACTACACCTGGCTGGGGTTCGCGTGCTCCTTCCCGTGCTGCGGCGCGAGCCAGGCTGGGCCTGGTACACCGGCCCGGCACGGCTCGCCCCCGGACCGCTGGGCATCCCTGCTCCGACGGGTCCTCCGCTCGGACCCGAGGCCCTCGGCGCGGCCGACTGGGTCTGGTTGCCCGGGCTCGCCGGCACCCCGGACGGACGCCGGCTCGGCACCGGCGGCGGCTGGTACGACCGCGCGCTGGCCTGGGCAGCGCCGGACGCCCCGCGTGGGCTGCTGCTGTTCGACGACGAGGTGCTGGACGACCTGCCCACCGACGAGTGGGACCGTCCTGTCGACGTCCTGGTCACCGAGCGCCGGCGCCTCGACGTGCGCGCGGAACAGTAGCGACGATTTCGGCGTTGTCGAGTCGGCTGGGTAGAATCCGGCCGAACCCGATCTCGCAGGAAGTGATCATGCCCACCTACCAGTACCGCTGCACCTCATGCAACACGGAAGTGGAAGCCGTCCAGAAGTTCACCGACGACCCGCTCACCGACTGCCCGGAGTGCGACGGCAACCTGCGCAAGGTGTTCAACGCGGTGGGTGTGGTTTTCAAGGGTTCGGGATTCTACGCCACTGACAATCGCAGCAAGGGCAAGGCGAATGCGGCGAAGCCGGCCGCGTCCTCCGACTCGACCACGTCCAGCGCGAAGTCCGACACCACTGCCGCGTCATCCACAGGGGCCTCCAGCGCAGCCTGAGCCTGTGGAAAGGTGACACATTTCGGCGTCACCTGCCGAAGATCTACAGCGTGCGATTGTTTGAATCTCTGCGCCGCGCCTTTCGTTGGCATCGCCGTACCTTCGCCGCGCTGTTCGCCGCCGTCGCGGTGCTGGCCGGCCTGAACACCCTCGCTTCTCGCGGCAGCGACGGGGTTCCGGTTGTCGTCGCGGCCCACACGATCGCAGGCGGTGCGACCGTTACTGCGTCCGATCTCCTTGTGGTCCGAGTTCCAGTTGCTTATGTCCCGGACGGAGCCTTCGCCGATCCCGGACCGCTGATCGGCCGCACAGCCGTGGTAGAAATGCCTAGTCGCGCGATTTTGGTTCCCTCCAGCCTGCTGGGCGCGGACGGAGCAGTGGCGGCAGGCGACGTGGCGTTGCCCGTTCGTTTCGGGGAGTCCGCCACTGTGTCGCTGCTGCGGGTGGGTGGCCGCATCGACGTGCTCGGCCCCTCCGGCGGCTCGGAATACGGCGTGGTTGCGGCCAATGTTCGGGTGGTCGCGGTCCCCGCGGGCGGCGACGGCGGCCTGCTCGGCGGCGGCCAGTCTGCGCTGGTCCTGCTCGAGGTGAGTTCTGCACAGGCTTCCGCGATTGCCGCGTCGGCTGCCGTCTCATCATTGAGTTTCGCCTTGCGTTGAGCGCATCCTCGCCTAAGGTGAAGGTCCTCGTTGCCACCCATTGAGGAGAACTGAATGAAGGGTTTCAAGGACTTCCTGCTGCGCGGGAATCTGATTGAACTGGCGGTCGCGTTCATTATGGCGGCGGCTTTTGGAACCGTCGTCACCACGTTCACCCAGCTCGTGATGGACATCATCGGGAAGCTCGGCGGTGCTCCCGACTTCAGCGCCGTCGCCATTGGCGGCGTCAACGTCGGCAAGTTCATCACCGCGGTGATCGCGTTCGTGATCATGGCGGCCGTGGTGTACTTCGGCATCGTGAAGCCGTACGAGACGATCAAGAAGCTGACCGAGAAGCCCGCCGCCGACGAGCCCGGCGCGCCGACCAGCGAGGAGTTGCTCACCGAGATCCGCGATCTGCTCGCGCAGAAGTAGCGGATCGCGGTCAGAGGGTCCCGTGATGGCGGTCACGGGGCCCTCTGCATGTCCGGTGCCGGTCGAGGCGGAACAGAAAGGTCTCCGTTCGCTCAGCCGACGTGGTGGGGCGGCACTTCTCGCAGCAACCGCTGCTCGTCCGCGGTGAGCGCTCGCCTGCGGGACGGCGGCCTGGTCTCCAGCGCGCTGAGGCCGAGTTCGGCCCGCGCCGCCCCCAGTGCAGCGGCCAACTGGGCGGCGCCGCATCCGGTCCTGAGCGGAGCGGGCACCGGGTGCGGCCACGTTCGCTCGGCGGCCGCCTCCGTCCGGGCGTGTGCTGCGATCCGTTCGGATGGCCAGCCGGCGTCCGCCAAGGCAGCCACCAGGGCACTAGGGTCAGGGGCACCGGGCTCGGCCAGGTCGAACTCCACGCCGACCAGTGCGTAGCCGAGGGCGGCGTGCCAGCGTCCGCTCACCTCTGTTCCCTCAGCGGTAGTGCTGCGGTGAGCCGGTCTCAGTGAGGTCGACGGCGCCCGCGACCGCGGCCGGTTCGTCGAAGTACCACTCGCCGCGCACTCGAAGTGACTCCGCTTCGCGGAGGGATGGCACGACGGTGACCAGCCGGTCGAAGTCGTCGATGAGCTTGTAGTGCGCAGGGTCGAGGTCGATCTCCGGGATGCGGTCGACCTGAGCGTGCAACCGGCCGTCCGGGCCGAGGTCGAAGACGTCGGAGCGCAGCAGCATGAGCTCGTTGGTGGTCTTGACCGGCAGGAACCGGTCACGCCCCACAGCGATCGCAGTGGCACCGGGGAACACCTCGATCGCCGCACCCATCGCGCTCTCGAGCTGCACGACCCTCGGCGAGCCGGGGTCGGACGGATCGACGGTCTTCTCATTGCGAATCAGAGGCAACCCGAGCACGCCGTCGCGGGCGATGAGGAGGTCGCGCACCTGCTCCAGGTCGAGCCACAAGTTGTTGGCGTGGAAGTACGGGTGTCGGTGCTCGTCAGTGAAGAAGCCCATCTCCTCCGGGGCGGTCTGAGCCGTGTCGCGCAGGATCAACTGACCATCAGCGACACGAATCGCGAGGTGCCCACCCTTACGGTCGTTGACCGTGCGGGGACACACCTCTGCGGCATACGGCGCACCGGACGCCGCGAACCAGCCAGCCAACTTCGCGTTCGGCGCGGCACCCAGGTTGTCCCCATTGGCCACGGACACGTAGCGGAAGCCTGCGCCGATCAGAGCGTCGAGGAGGCCGGTCCCCCACAGCGCCGGATACAGATCGCCGTGGCCGGGCGGGCACCACTCCAGGCTCGGATCGTCCGGCCACGACACCGGGCCGAGACCGTCGGCGAGGATCTTGGGCTCGGCGTTCTGAAGGAAGTCCAGCGGGAGCCCATTGACAGCGAGGTCGGGGTATTGCGCCAGGTGGGCGAGGGTGTCGTCGCGGGTCCGGAAGCTGTCCATGAAGACCAGCGGCAGCCGGGCGTCGTACCGCTCGCGGGCGTAGCGCACCTGACCGGCGATCAGATCGAGGAAGCTCCGACCGTCCCGCACGGGAAGGAGGGTCTTGGCCTTGTCCAGCCCCATGGACGTGCCGAGACCGCCGTTCAGCTTGATCATCACGGTCTGCTGTAGTGCGGCGCGGGCGTCCGCCTCACCAACCTCGACCTGGTCGAGCCGCGGCGGATCCAGCAGCGGCCGAATGGTGTCCTCGCGGATCAGACCGGTGGCGCCTGAGGCACACAACTGCCAGTAATGGCGGAAATTGTCGATCGCCGCGGAGTTGATGCCGGCATCGCGCATCTTCTCCAGACAGGCTTCCAGCGGGGTTGCGCTCATGGCTCAGATGCTAACGGGGGGTCTGCTGTGGACGGCTCGCGCCTTGCCGGACGAGACTGCCAGGCATGCCGCCTGGAGACAAAGCGAGAGTGACGCACCTCGAAGGGCTTGAAGCCGTCTACCCACCCCCAGGAGACAACATCGCGTGCGTCACTCTCGAAACTTGACTCTATCCGAGACGACGCCCGATGCAAACCCAAACGCCAAAATCCCAGCCGGTTCACAGCTAGTTTCGCCCCTAGCCAACACCGGAGTCACCCGTTCGGGGGACCCGCGAGAGGCGCTACGCTGGTGCGGCCCCCTTTTCGGAGGCGTGGCCCCATAGCTCAGGGGATAGAGCAGAGGTTTCCTAAACCTTGTGTCGCAAGT
>DAIPJC010000072.1:0-11481 GCA_036770475.1 Propionicimonas sp.
CGCTCCCTGAGCCCGACCTGACGCTCCCTGAGCCCGACCTGACGCTCCCTGAGCCTGACCTGACGCTCCCTGAGCCTGACGAAGGGTCGGTTTCGACAGGATCGACCACCGCAACGTCACAGCCGCTCTCGCGCAGGATCTCCACCACGCGCTCCGACGGCACGGCCACGCCGAGGATCCGGGACGGAAGGTCCGCGTCGATCACCTGGACGGGCATGGCCGGCACCTCACCCGCCACCGTCTCGGCGGTGGACAGCGTGCCACCGGCGAGCTCCACGAGCAGTCTCGCCGCCAGGTGGGCGGCGCTGTAGGCAGCGTTCGGATCGACGCCCCGGTGGAACCGCTTCGAGGCCTCGGACGGCAGGTTGTGCCGGCGCAGCGTGCGGGAGATCGTGGCCGAGTGGAAGTTGGCGGCCTCGATCACGACGTCGGTGGTGGTGTCGCGCAGTTCGGTCGACTGCCCTCCCATCACGCCGGCCAGGCCGATCGGCCCGGTGTCGTCCGTGATCAGGAGATCGTCCGGATCGAGAGCGCGGGTGACGTCGTCGAGGGTGACGAGCTTCTCCCCTGCGCGAGCCTTGCGCACGACGATCGTTCCCTGCAGCAGGGACGCGTCGTAGGCGTGCAACGGCTGGCCGGTCTCGAGCATCACGTAGTTGGTGATGTCCACGGCCAGCGAGATCGAGCGCATGCCGGCCATCACCAGGCGCCGGGCCATCCAGCGCGGCGTGGGCCGGGACGGGTCGATGCCCGACACGCCCAGCGCGACGAACAGCGGGCAGGCCGCGTCGGCCAACCGCACGGGATAGCCGTCAGCCCTCGGCGACGGCGTGAGCCGGTCGATGACGTCGTGGAAGGTCACGCCGAGGTTCTGGCCGGCCTCACGGGCCAGGCCCCGGATCGACAGGCAGTAGCCGATGTCGGGGCTGACGTCGATCTCCAGCACGTCGTCGCGCAGGTGCAGGACGCTGGACGGGTCGTCGCCGGGCTGCAGCGGCTGTCCGCTGTCGTCGGCCGGCGGCAGCACGATGATGCCGGTGTGGTCGTTGCCGATCCCCAGCTCGTCCTCGGCGCAGATCATGCCGTCCGAGAGGTGGCCGTAGGTCTTGCGGGCGCTGATCGCGAACCCGCCGGCGAGCACCGCGCCGGGCAGCGAGACGACCACCAGGTCGCCGACCGAGAAGTTGTGCGCGCCGCAGACGACGCTCCGGCAGCCCTGCGGGTAGTCGGGGTGCGGCTCGTTGTGGCCTGGGCCGACGTCCACCTGCACCCAGCGGATGGTCTTGCCGTTCGACTGCGGCTCGTCGACGGAAGCCAGGACGCGCCCGGTCACCACCGGGCCGGACACCTCAGCACCGACCTCATCGACCCGCTCGACCTCGAGACCGGCCCGGATCAGCACCTCGCCGAGCTCACGCCCGGTCATGCCGTCCGGCAGGTCGACGTGCTCGGCCAGCCAGCTCAGCGGCGCCCTCATCGTGCCATCCCCTTCAGTGAGCGGCTGAACCGCACGTCGCCCTCCACCATGTCGCGCATGTCCGCGGCGTTGTTGCGGAACATCAGCGTCCGCTCGATGCCCATGCCGAACGCGAAGCCGGAGTACACGTCGGTGTCGATGCCGCAGGCGGCCAGCACGCGCGGATTCACCACGCCGCAGCCACCCCACTCGATCCAGCCCTGCGACTTGCAGGTGCGACACGGGGCGTCCGGGTTGCCGACGGAGGTGCCGTGACAGACGAAGCACTTCAGGTCGACCTCGGCCGACGGTTCGGTGAACGGGAAGTAGTGCGGACGCATCCGCGTCTCGATGTCGTCGCCGAACATCGACCGGGCCAGGTGGTCCAGCGTCCCCTTCAGGTGGGCGAGCGAGATGCCCTTGTCAACGCAGAGTCCCTCGATCTGGTGGAACACCGGGACGTGGGTCGCGTCGAACTCGTCGGCCCGGTACACCTTGCCCGGGCAGACGACGTAGATCGGCAGTTCGCGGTCGAGCAGCGACCGGATCTGCACGGGCGAGGTGTGCGTCCGCATCACGATGTGGTTCTCCACCGGGGCGACGAAGATCGTGTCCGAAGTGAACCGCGCCGGGTGTTCGGGCGTGAAGTTGAGGGCGTCGAAGTTCAGCCATTCCCCCTCGGCCTCCGGGCCCTCGGCGATCTCCCAGCCCATGTCGATGAAGACGTCGCCCATCAAGTCCATCAGGGCGGTGATCGGATGCTGCGCACCTTCGGGCCCGAGTTCGACGGGCAGCGTGACGTCGATCCGTTCGTCAACCAGGCGCTGCCGCAACTCCGCGGCGCCGACCTCTTCCTCCCGCGCCGCCAGCGCCTGGTTGACAGCCGCGCGCGCCGCACCGAGCCGCTGGCCGGCGTCCTTGCGCTCCGGCCCGGGAAGCGTCCCGATCGCACGGTTGGCCAGGGCCAGCGGTGACTTCTCCCCCGTGTGGGCCAGCCGGGCCGCCTTCAGCTCCGCACCCGAGCCGGCCGCCGCGAACGCCGCGAAGGCCTCGGCCACCGCCCGGTCGATCGCTTGCTGGCTGAGATCCGCCGGTTCGTCGGGCATGTGGCTGGGACTCCTGTCGTTCAGTTGGACGCGCGCTGCGCGCTCGCGCTGGCGTAGAGGCACACCGCGGCGGCAGTGGCCAGATTAAGGCTCTCGGCCTGTCCGTAGATGGGCACGGCCACGGTGTGGTCGGCGAGCGCGAGGTGCTCCACGGGCAGCCCCCACGACTCGTTGCCCATCACCCAGGCGGTGGGCTTGTCGAGGTCGGCGTCCAGATCGGTCAGGTCGGTTCCGGCCGCACCGTCGGTGGCAAAGATCTGCATGCCGGCCTTCCGGCACGCGTCGATGGCCTCGGCGAGGTCGACACCGACGACGATCGGCAGGTGGAAGATGCTCCCCACGCTGGCCCGGACGGTCTTGGGGTTGTACACCTCGACCGAGTCAGAACTGAGGATCACCGCGTCCGCTCCGAAGGCGTCCGCGCAGCGGATCACCGTCCCGGCGTTGCCCGGATCGCGCACCTGCGCGCAGATCACGACCAGCGACACGTCCTTGCGGCGGTGCTTCTTCTTCGGCTTGTCAGGCTTCTTGGGCCGCTTGCCCAGCACCGACTTCAGCGGCACGTCGATCGCCCGCGCGACCGCCACCACCCCCTGCGGGGTGACGGTGTCGGTCAGCGTGGCCAGGTTCTGTTCGCTGACGCCGTAGTACGTGACGTCCTGCTGCCTGGTGGCCTCGATCAGGTCGATGTTGTCCATCGCCGAGGCCCACCGGAAGAAGACGGCCTCGACCACCCCGGGGACGGCGAGAGCCTCCCGGACGGCCTGCCGGCCCTCCACCAGGAACCGGCCGGTCTCCTTGCGTTCCTGGCGGCGTTGCAGCGCCCGGGCGGAGCGCAGCACTGCCTGCGACGGCTCGGGTAGTTCGATCGAAGCGACGGTCATCGTCGGTCCTGTCTGGATGTGGTGACGGCCGGGCCCTTCCCGGGCCCGGCCGTTGGTGACCTTGTGGTCAGGCGGCCTGGGCCGGCTGGTTGGCCTTGGCGATCTCGACCAGGGCCGCGAACGCCCCGCTGTCGTTGACGGCCAACTCGGCCAGGATCTTGCGGTCGACCTCGACACCAGCGGTCTTCAGGCCGCTGATGAACCGGTTGTAGGTCATGCCCTCCGCCCGGCAGGCGGCGTTGATCCGCTGGATCCACAGCGACCGGAAGTCGCCCTTGCGGGCGCGGCGGTCACGGTAGGCGTAGGTGTAGGAATGCAGCAGCTGTTCCTTGGCCTTGCGGTACAGCCGGGAACGCTGGCCCCGGTAGCCCGAAGCGGCCTCCAGGACCTCACGACGCTTCTTCTGCGCGTTGACGGAACGCTTCACGCGTGCCATGTCGGTTACTCCTCAGTCTCGTGCTCTTCGGTCAGTTGGCCTTGTACTTGCCCAGCAGGCGGCGCGCCTTCTTCGCGTCACCCGGGGCAACGACCTTGTCGCCGTCGAGACGGCGGGTCTGGCTGGTCGGCTTGTGCTCGTTGAGGTGCATCTTGCCGGCCTGCCGGTGCATGACCTTGCCCGAGCCGGTGATCCGGAAGCGCTTCTTGGCACCCGAGTGGGTCTTCATCTTCGGCATAGCTGTCCTTCTCTTCTTCTCTTACAGGTCCTACAGGTCGATGTCCGGGTCCATGTTGTCGGCCGGACCCCGCTTCTTCTTGGGCTGGGCGCTCGCCGCAGCGGCAGCCCGCAGGTCAGCCTCAGCCTGGCGGTCGGCCTCGGCGTTCGCTGCCCGGTCGGCGGCCTTCGCCGCCTTGGCAGCCTCCACCTCGACGCGGGCCTCGGTCTTCTTGCGGGTCGGCGCAAGCACCATGAGCATGTTGCGGCCGTCCTGCTTGGGCGCCGACTCGATGAAGCCGTCCTCGGCCACGTCGTCGGCGAGCTTCTTCAGCAGGTTGAAGCCCAGCTCGGGTCGGCTCTGTTCGCGACCACGGAACATGATCGTGATCTTCACCTTGTCGCCGGCCTTCAGGAACCGGACCACGTGACCCTTCTTCGTGTCGTAGTCGTGGCTGTCGATCTTGGGCCGGAGCTTCATCTCCTTGATCACGGTGTTGGTCTGGTTGCGGCGCGACTCACGGGCCTTCTGCGCGGCCTCGTACTTGAACTTGCCGTAGTCCATGAGCTTCGCGACCGGCGGGCGCGCCATCGGCGCGACCTCCACCAGGTCGAGGTCGGACTCCCTGGCCAGGCGCAGGGCGTCATCGATGCGGACGATGCCGACCTGTTCGCCGGCAGGGCCGACCAGCCGCACCTCGGGTACCTTGATGCGATCGTTGATCCGCGGTTCAGTGCTGATGTGTGCCTCCAAGGCTGGAATTGGTCTCGCGATCGCCGCAACCGAAGAAGGGCCTCCGCGCGTGCGGAGACCCTGAAAGACGGACGGCGCGCTGCACCGTCCATGCGTACCGACCCGTCACCCGCGGGCGACCAGGTGGGAGTTCAGGACTCCACTTCGCGGACGACCGCCTCACGGCGGCGTCGATCAATGGGCAAGTCTAGCCTGCGCCTCACGATTCCGACGAATCGGCGTAGAGCCAGCCCCAGCCGCCGTCCGGCAGTTGCACGAGGCGGTGGCCGCGGGCGAGTTCGGCGAGCAGGTCGCCCTCGACCACCAGCGGCGCGGGCCCGGCGATGTCGACCAGGAGCGCGACCGCCCCCTGCTGCAGGGCGGAGACCGCCAGTTCGTCGAGCCGGCAGGGCACCGGACGGGCGTCCGGGCGCCACGCGAGCAGGGCGTCCAGGCCGCTGAAGGCCGGGAGCGCGGTCCGTCCGTCCGACGCCTGCAGCATGACCGCGCTGAGTTCCGCGTGCCGGTCGGGCTCGGGGACGGTTCTCCCGGTTCGGGGGGACGGTTCTCCCGGTTCATCGGGGTCGGGGACGTCGGGGTCGGGGACGGTTCCCCCGGTTCGGGGGGACGGTTCTCCCGGTTCACCCGGATCCACACCAGCCTCGTCCCCCTGCGCGACCACCGGGAGCAGGAACCGCGCCGAACACGCCGCGGCCACCGCTCTCAGGTAACCCTCGTGGTCACCGGCAGCCGCCAACAGCGCGCGCAACTCGGGGTCGGGGTCGCCCCTGTCCCCCGCCCACGCGGCGTTCGGCTGACCCAGCGTGCCCACGGGCTCTACAGCCGGCAGGCGTGAATGCTGGTGACCAGGATCGCGTCCGCTCCGGTCTCCCAGAGGTCGTCCATGATCCGCTGGGCCTCCTTCGCCGGGATCATCGCGCGGACGGCGACCCAGCCCTCCTTCGCGAGCGGCGAGACCGTCGGCGCGTCCAGGCCGGGCGTGACGCGGGAGGTTGCCTCCAGCAGGTCGCGCGGCACGTTGTAGTCGACCATCAGGTAGTCGCGGGCGGTGATCACGCCGTTGAGCCGCCGCTGCAGCAGCCCCAGACCCTCGGGGGCGGTCGCACCGCGACGCTGGATCAAGATGCCCTCGGACTCGAGGATCGCCTCGCCGAACAGCTCGAGACCTGCCCGCTTGAGCGTGGTGCCGGTCTCCACGACGTCGGCCACGACGTCGGCCACGCCGAGCCGCACAGAGCTCTCGACGGCGCCATCCAGCTGGATCAGCCGGGCAGTGACGCCGTGCTCGCGCAGGTAGGCCGCGACCAGCCCCGGGTAGGAGGTGGCGATCCGCTTGCCCGCCAGGTCCGCCACCTGCATGGACGCGCCGCCGGGCGCGGCGAACCGGAACCGGGTACCACCGAAGCCGAGGGCCATCACCTCGTCGGCCTCCGCGCCGGAGTCGAGCAGCATGTCGCGGCCGGTGATGCCGAGGTCGAGGGTGCCCTCCCCCACGTACACGGCGATGTCGCGGGGGCGCAGGTAGTAGAACTCGACACCGTTGGCGTCGTCGACCAGCACGAGCTCCTTGGCGTCCGTGCGCTGCCGGTAGCCGGCCTCACGCAGCATGGCGCTGGCCGCCTCGGCCAGGGAGCCCTTGTTGGGCACCGCGATCTTCAGCAGATCCGATCCGTTCACAGCCGTTCCGTTCACAGGTATTCGTAGACGTCGTCGAGGTCGAGTCCGAGCGCGAGCATCAGCACCTGCAGGTGGTAGAGCAGCTGGCTGATCTCCTCCGCCGCCTCAGCCTTGCTCTGGTACTCGGCGGCCATCCAGACCTCGGCCGCCTCTTCCACCACCTTCTTGCCGATGGCATGGACGCCGGCGTCCAGCGCCCGGACGGTGCCGGAGCCCTCAGGTCGGGTCGCCGCGCGGTGGCGCAGCTCGGCGAACAGGTCTTCGAAGGATTTGCTCACGGCGGGCCAGCCTACCGGTGCCTCTCTACCCACAACCGCCGGCCCAAATGGGGACGGTTCCGAAATTCGTAGTCCGTCGACGGCTGCCCTTGTGGGGCGGGGCTGGACCGAAAGGAGAACCGTCCCGCAGTTCAGCCGTCGGTGCCGCGCGGGATGCCGAGCGTGGCCAACAGGTCCTCGTGGAACTGGATCCAGACCAGCTGGCAGGACGGACGGTCGGGCGCGTCCAGCCATTCGGTGTTGCCGACGCGGACGCGGGCCAGCGCGGCGGCATGCCGCTGGGTGTGGCCGTCGAAACGGGCGAGCGCGTCGGCTAGGACGGCGCCCAGTTCCTGGGCCTCGGCGTCCACCGCTTCGAGTTCCGCGACCACCGCGTCATCGTGGACCGGGTCGGAATGGTCGTTGGGCAGCCGGACGCCGGCCACCGTCCGCAGCTGCCAGTCGGTGCAGGCCCGGCCGTGGCGCCGGTTCAGCGGCAGGAACGCTGCGTGCACCCCGGTGACCACCTCGCGTGCCCCGGCCGCGTCCAGCTCGGCTGCCAGCTGACGCTCGTTCTCGACCCTGCCGCGATCGGTCAGGGACCAGGTCTCGCCGAAGTAGTCATGGCGGGTCACCCACCCGTAGGCCTGCGCGTCCAGCAGGTACTCCCGTACGTCGGCCGCCGCGAGCCCGTAGCGCTCCGCGATCGCTGCGGCCGACGGTCCGCCGAGGACCCGGGTGCCGTGCAACGACAGCAGCGCGGGGGCGGAGCGGAAGCTCACAACGCCACGCCGAGCAGGGCGTCGGCCAGGTCACGGACGAGGCCGGGCGCGGTCTCGTCGTCTCCGTCCGCCTCGGCCCAGGCGTCGATCGCGGCGAGCGCGGCCGGGGCGTCCAGATCGTTCCGCAGCGCGCGCCGGGCCGCATCGAGCGTCGCGGTGGCGTCCGGGCCCGCCGGACGGGAGACGGCGGCGCGCCACCGCTCCAGCCGGGCCTGAGCGTCCCCCAGCACGGCCGGCGCGTATTCCCAGTCGCTGCGGTAGTGGTGGGCCAGCAGCACCAGGCGCAGGGCCATCGGGTCGGTGCCATCGGCGAGCAGGCGGCTGACGAACACGAGATTCCCGCGCGACTTGCTCATCTTCTCGCCACCCAGGCCGACCATCCCGGTGTGCAGGAACACCTTCGCCATCGGACGCCCGGTCGCCACGCTCGCTTCAGCCGCGCACATCGGGTGGTGCGGGAAGGCCAGGTCGCGTCCGCCGGCCTGGACGTCGAACTCCTCACCCAACTCGGCCAGGGAGATCGCCGTGCACTCGACGTGCCAGCCGGGACGTCCGCGGCCCAGCCATGAGTCCCAAGCGGGCTCACCGGGACGGGCCTGCCGCCAGACCAGGCAGTCCAGTCGGTGCCGCTTCCCCGGGCGATCCGGGTCACCGCCCCGCTCGGCGAACACGTGCTCGGCCTCCAGCATGGAGATCCCCGTGCCCGCCAGCAGGTTGCTCGCTCTGGTCACCGAGAAGTACCAGTCCGGGTATTCGGGATCGGGCAGCTGGTAGACGGCCTGCTCGTCCCGCAGCACCCGGATCAGGTCGGTGACGATGTCGAGGCTCTCGACCACGCCACACAACTCTCGCGGCGGCAGCACCCGCAGCGCCGTCATGTCGCTGCGATACAGCTCGATCTGCTGCTCGGCGAGCTCCGTCCAGTCCACGCCGGTGTCGGCAGCCCGTTCCAGCAGCGGGTCATCCACGTCCGTCACGTTCTGGGCGTAGCGGACGGCCAGACCCGCGTCCAGCCACGCCCGGTAGAGCAGGTCGACCGCCACGTAGGTGGCGGCATGCCCGAGGTGCGTGGCGTCGTACGGGGTGATCCCGCAGGCGTACAGCCGGGCCTCACCGGTCTCGGGGCCGGCCGGCTGCAACTGCCCGCTGAGCGTGTCGTGCACGAGTACCCGACCGGATCCAGAACCAGGCAGCAGGGGCACATCGGCGCTCATCCAGGCACGCATGAGCGGCAGCCTACCCGGCACCGGTTAGGGTGTCTGCGAGCCGAAAGGGGAACCTGCATGGGCTGGTTGGAAGCGATCGTGCTGGGCATCGTCCAGGGACTCACCGAGTTCCTGCCGGTCAGCTCCAGCGCGCACCAGTCGATCGTCGGACAGCTGTTCTTCGGCGGTCGCGATCCCGGGGCGGCCTTCACCGCCGTCAGCCAGCTGGGCACCGAGACCGCCGTCGTCGTCTACTTCGCTCGTGACATCGGGCGGATCATCAGCCACTGGGCGCGATCCCTGGTCGGCCGCGTCCCCCGCCACGACCCGGACGCGCGGATGGGCTGGCTGGTCATCATCGGCTCGATCCCGATCGGCGTGCTCGGGCTGTTGTTCCAGGACGCGATCGACACCAGCCTGCGCAACCTGTGGATCACCGTCAGCATGCTCGCAGGGTTCGGCATCGTGCTGTGGGTGGCCGACCGGGTGGCCCGGAACCGCTACGAACTCGCCCAGCTCACCTGGGTGGACGGCATCGCGCTCGGCTTCGCTCAAGCACTCGCGTTGATCCCCGGCGTGTCGCGCTCCGGCGCCACCATCGCCGGCGGTCTGTTCCTCGGCTACAAGCGTGAGGCGGCCACCCGCTACGCCTTCCTGCTCGCGATTCCCGCCGTCTTCATCTCCGGGGTGTTCAAGCTGAAGGACATCCCCAACGACCCGGACCTCGCCTGGGGCCCGACGATCGTCGCGACGGTGATCGCCTTCGCCATCGGCCTCGCCGTGATCCACTGGCTGCTGAAGTACGTCAGCAAGCACAGCTTCTCCGTGTTCGTCTGGTACCGGCTGGCGCTGGCGGCTCTCGTGGCCGGCCTGCTGCTCGGCGGCGTTCTGCAGCCGTAGGAAGCAACGATGCAGCGCAGGGCGGTGGGCAGCAGTGGCCTCCAGGTCTCGCGACTGGGCCTCGGCACGCTCACCTGGGGCCGGGAGACCCGGCTCGAGGACGCCCGTCCACTGCTCCGGGCCTTCGTCGCCGCCGGCGGGTCGCTGGTCGACACCGCGGCCGGCTACGCCGCCGGTGACGCCGAGCGGATGATCGGACGCATGCTCCGGGCCGGCGACGTCGATCGCGACGACCTCGTGATCGCGACCAAGGCCGGGTTCGGGATCCGTGACGGCCAACGGGTCGTGGACACGTCCCGCGCCGCCCTGCTCTCGGATCTGCGCGGCTCGCTGCGTCGGCTCGGCACCGAATACCTCGACCTGTGGCAGCTGCACGCCTGGGGCCAGGCACCGCTGGAGGAGTCGCTGGCCGCGATCGACACCGCGGTGGCCGCCGGCGACGTCCGCTACGCCGGGGTGAGCAACTTCGTCGGGTGGCAGACCGCGCAGGCCGCCACCTGGCAGGCGGCCTTCCCCGGCCGCACGCCGATCACGTCCGCCCAGGTCGAGTACTCGTTGCTGGCCCGGCGGGCCGAGGTCGAGGTGATCCCCGCTGCCCGGGCGTTCGGGATGGGGTTGTTCCCCTGGTCGCCGATCGGACGGGGCGTGCTCACCGGCAAGTACCGCACGGGGCGTCCGCGCGGCTCACGCGGTGCGTCCGAGCATTTCGCGTGGTTCGTCGAGCCTTACCTCGAGCCACGTTCCAGGGCCGTCGTCGACGCCGTCACCACCGCGGCCGACGGCCTCGACCTGGCTCCAGCGCAAGTGGCGCTGCTGTGGGTGCGGGACGCCCCGGGGGTGACCGCTCCCCTGCTCGGTGCCCGGACAGTCACGCAGCTGGAGCCTTACCTCGCTTGTGAGGGCCACGAGCTGCCCGCCGAGATCGTCGCCGCGCTCGATGACGTTTCCGGCGGCCCCAACGCCATGCGCGAGGGGAACGAGCCGACGCTCACCACGGGCGGTTGAGCTCGGCCTGACCTGTCGAGCCTCTTCGGCTGGTTGAGCTTGTCGAAACCACGCGGAATGATCTCGACAGGCTCGATCAGCCGTTGGGTGGCTGATCAGCGACCGAGAGGGTGGGCCCATGGGAATGGCGGATGCCGAGAGGTTCCAGCCCGGGACCCTCGCGGACTGGCACGAATGGCTCGCGGCCAACCACACCCGGCCCGAAGGAGTCTGGGTGGTGCTGTGGCGCCCGACGTCCGGCCAGCCACAGCTCAGCTATGACGAGCTGATCCGCGAGGCGCTGTGCTGGGGCTGGATCGACGGGCAGTCCAGACCGCTGGACGAGCGGCGTTCGATGCTCTGGATGACCCGGCGCAAAGCCCACAGCCCGTGGTCGGCGTCGAACAAGGCCCGGGTGGCCGACCTGGATCGGGAGGGACGCCTGCAGCCCGCCGGCGTCGCAGAGATCGAGCGGGCGAAGTCCAACGGCATGTGGACGATCTACGACTCTGTGGAGGCGCTGGAGGAGCCCGCGGACCTCTCCGCCGCGCTGGACGAACTCCCCCGCCGCCCGCACCACGTGGAACGCCTACCCTCCGGGCGTGCGGAAAATGGTGCTCAGCCAGATCGCGCTGGCCAAGCGGCCAGAGACCAGGACGAGGCGGATCGAGGGCTACGTGGCGAAGGCCGCTCGCGGCGAGCGTCCGGCGTAGCCACCGCCTCGGTCCCTGAGGAGCCGCGCGCGAGGCACGAGCCCGCGGCGTCACAACGGTCCCTGAGGAGCCGCGCGCGAGGCACGAGCCCGCGGCGTCACAACGGTCCCT
>DAIPJC010000072.1:11581-13791 GCA_036770475.1 Propionicimonas sp.
GAGGAGCCGCGCGCGAGGCACGAGCCCGCGGCGTCACGAAGGGCCAGCCAGGTCAGCTCGACGCGTCCGCCCGGTAGCAGGTCGTGTTGAGCGGGTACTCGAACTGCTCGCGCCCGGCGGTGTGCGGATGCATGGCCAGCAGGTCGCGCACACCGGCGACGATCCGGCACTGCACTTCGGCCTCGGCCACGAGGTAGTGGCTGCGCGAGGTGACCATCGCGACCAGCGCGTCGGGTGTCATCATCCGGACCCGTGCCCACCGGCGGCGCTCGAAAGGACCGAACCGAGGCACCTGGGCGACCGACTCCGTATCGACCATCAGCTCGGCGGGTGAGGGACCCATCACCTCGGCGAGAGCTGCGACGAACGGATGACTGGAGTCGCGGGTGTTCCAGATCAGGCCGAGCCGCCCACCAGGGACGATCACACGGGCGATCTCCGGACCGGCGAGCCAAGGGTCGAACCAGTGCCAGGCCTGACCGACGGTCACGGCCGCCACGCTCGAGTCGGGCAGCGGGATCGCCTCTGCCGTGCCGACGAGATCCTCAATCCCGGTGTTGTGGGCGAGCATCTGTGCGTCCGGGTCGACGGCCACCACCTCGAAGCCCAACCGGCGGACGGCCCGGGTCAGCTTCCCCGACCCCGCGGCGAGATCGAGGACGCGTCCCTGCACACCTTCAAGGAGCCAGGCGACATGCTCGTCGACGTACTCGGGCCGACCCTGTTCGTAGGCGGCCACGTCAGCGCCGAACGAGGTCGAGCGATCCACGGTCGCGGGGCGCTCAGGCCCGGTCGAGGAAGTCGTCGAGCACCTGGCAGCCGAACTGGAGCGACTCGACCGGCACCCGCTCGTCCACGCCGTGGAAGAGGGCGACGAAGTCCAGTTCCGGCGGCAGCCGCAGCGGCGCGAACCCGAAGCAACGGATACCGAGCTTCGACCAGGCCTTGGCGTCCGTGCCCGCACTCATCATGAAGGGCACGGCCACCGATCCCGGGTCGGCGGCCTGCAGGCTCGCTGACATCGCGGCCACGAGGTCACCGTCGAAGCTCGTCTCGACGGCGACGTCGCCCACGACCACCTCGTAGCGCACCTTGTCACCGATGAGTTGGGTGATCGTGTCGTAGAACTCCTGCTCGTGCCCGGGGATGAACCGGCCGTCAATGCCTGCGGTCGCCTGGCCCGGGATGACGTTCACCTTGTAGCCGCCCCCGAGCATGGTCGGGTTGGCGGTGTTGGACATGGTGGCGCCAGCCATGCGGGCGATCGAGCCCAGTCGGGCGAGGGTCTGCTCAGCGTCGTCGGTGCTGATCTGGACGCCGAGGGCCTGCTCGATCGCATCCAGGAACTGCCGTTGGGCGGGACGGATCCGGGGTGGCCAGCGATAGCTCCCGACCCGGCTGACGGCCTCGGCCAGGTGTGTGATGGCGTTGTCGTCGTTGCGCATCGAGCCGTGGCCGGCGGTGCCGTCCGCGATGAGGTTCAGCCAGGCAAGGCCCTTCTCCGCGGTCTGGACGAGATACATGCGCCGGTCGTTCACGGTGAGCGAGAAGCCGCCGACCTCGCCGATGGCCTCGGTGCAGTCGGAGAGCAGGTCGGGGTGATGTTCGGCGAGCCAGCCCGAGCCGAGCGGACCGCCGGACTCCTCATCCGCGGTGAACGCGAGCCGGATCGGGCGACGTGGGGGACGTCCGGCGCGCACGCGCTCGCGCACCACGGCGAGGATGATGGCGTCGAAGTCCTTCATGTCGACGGCCCCGCGGCCCCACAGGTAGCCGTCGACCAGTTCGCCGGCGAAGGGGTCGACCTGCCAGTCGGACGCGACGGCGGGAACCACGTCGGTATGCCCGTGGATGAGCAGGGGTGGCAGCGTGCGGTCGCAGCCGTCGGGCGCCCATTCGGCAACGAGCGACGTCCGCCCGGGCGCCGATTCCACGAGGGTGCTGGCAATGCCGACCTCGTCGAGCGTGGCCGCGACGTACTCGGCGGCCTCGCGCTCTCCCTTCGACCCCGACGGGCCGAAGTTGGAGCTGTCGATACGGATCAGATCGCGGCAGAGGTCCACGACCTCGTCGGCGGCTACGGGAAAGGCGTCCATGCCGCCATCCTCCCACCCGGCCGGGACGCGACCGTCCGTCGTTTCGCCAACGGGCGCGGCGATTGGGTATAGTGCTCTGGCTGTCCGGGCGATCCTCGGGCACACCCTGTCCGG
>DAIPJC010000018.1:0-76288 GCA_036770475.1 Propionicimonas sp.
GCCTCGACGTCGACGTGGTCGAGGAACTCGGCGCGGACGGCTACGTCTACGGCACGCTGTCCGGTCTGAACGCCGACGAGAAGCTGACCGCTCAGCAGATCGTCGCCCGCGTCTCCGCCCGGACGCCACCGCAGCGCGGCACCACCGTCCGGCTGAACACGGTCGACTCCGCGACCATGCACGTGTTCTCCGAGAAGACGCAAGCGCGGCTGAGCGCCTGACGCCCGTCGAACGCCTCCGTTCCCCGACAAAGGGGGCGGGGGCGTTCCTGCGTCCACGAGCAACCCACGGGATCCCGGGTCAAGCCCGGGATGACGGGGCGAGCTGAACGGAAAAGGAACCGTCCCCTTTCCGTTCAGGCCCCCGCAGAGGAAACGTCGTCCTGGCTCAGGTCCGGCGGCGGGCCCTGACCAGGAGCAGACCGCCACCGATCAGGAGCAGGCCGAGGACGCCGGCTCCGGCCGCGACCCCGCCGGTGTAGGCCAGGTTGCCGGGATCGGACGGAATGTCGCCGCTGGCGGAGTCCGTGTTGCCGCCCTCGACGGTCGCCGAGTTGGTGATGGTCCCGGACGCTCCGGAATCGATCGCGGTGTGCAGCTGGAACGCGACGGCCTCACCGACGCCGATCGGCTGGTCGTAGACGCAGGTCACCAGCTGTCCGACCGGCGCGCACGTCCAGCCGTCTCCGGTGTAGTCCACGAAGCTCAGCTCGTTCGGCAGGTTGTCCGTGACCACCGCGCCACCGGGCGCCTCGTTCGGCCCGCTGTTGGTCACGGAGATCGTCCAGTCGGCACTGCTGCCCGTGATGGAGTCCAGCGTCTTGGTGACCGCCAGGTCGTACAGCGGCAGGACCGTCGCCGGGTCGGACACCCTGTTGTTCGAAGGATTGGTGTCCTCGGCCGGGCTGGTTACCGTCGCGGTGTTGGTCACGCCCGGGTAGGCCTGTGGGCCGACCATCACGACGATCTGGAACGACGTGTTCCCTGTCGTCTCCAGCCCCGTGGCCCGGGTGCAGGTGACCTCCTGGGTTCCGTCAGACGCCGCCGTCGCGGCGGTGCACGTCCAGCCGTCCCCACCCCCGCTGACGTAGGAGAGCCCGGCGGGCAACGTGTCGGTCACCGTGATCGGACCGGGGTCGTCGGTGTTGCCCGCGTTGCTGACCCCGACCGTGTACGTCGCCTGGTCGCCCACCTGCAGGGGTTCGGGCTCGTGGCTCTTCGTGATCCCGAGATCCACCTGCGGCGGCACGGTCACCGGATCGGTGGACGTGTTGTTCGAGGAGTCGGGATCGGGGGTATCGGCCGTGACCTTCGCGGTATTGGACACCGACGGATACGCGTCCGCCGTCACCATGGCGGTGACCGTGATCGCGCCCGCCTCCCCCACGGCGAGATCGGCGGTGGCCGCGCACTCCACCAACTGGGCGGTATTGCTGCACGTCCAGTCGGCGCCGCCGTCGGCGCTGACGTAGGTCAGCGCGTCCGGAAGGGGGTCGGTGACCACGACATTCCGCGCCACGGACGGCCCGGCGTTGGTCACCTGCAGGGTGAAGGTCAGCGGATCGCCGACGCGAACCGCGTCCGGGTCATGGGTCTTCGTGATCGACAGGTCGGCCCGGTAGCCGATCAGGACATCGTCCGTGGCGGTGTTGTTGTCCGGATCCGGATCGGTCGTCCCGCTGGAGACCTCGGCTGAGTTGGTCAGCTTCGTGGTCGCCGGGTCCAGGTCGGCGGCCACGGTCGCGGTGACCTGCAGAGACGGAGCGTCCTGCGTGGCGAGCAGGACGGCGCCATCGGGCAGGAGACAGGTGACGACCTGACCGGCCGCCGTGCAGTTCCACACCCCGGTCGACCCGGCGAACGTCATGCCGGCCGGCAGGGTGTCGACGACCTTGACGTCGGGCTGCGCGTCCGACGGGCCGTTGTTGTGCACCTTCAGGGTGAACGTGACGCTCTGGCCGGCGAGGATGGGCTGGTCTGCGTCGGGGTGGCTCTTGGCCAGGGACAGATCGGCCCGCGCCACCACGTCCACGGTTCGGTCCGCGGTCTTCGACACTCCGCCGTCAGCGGTCACGGTCGCGACGTTGGTGATGCTCTCACCGTCCGCGACGCCGCTGCCGACCCTCGCCGTGACGGTGAAGGTGGCCGTGGCGCCGGCTGCCAGCCGCGGCCGGGTGCAGTCGGCCGCGGTGTCGGAACAGGTCCAGCCCGACGGCGCGTCGATGCTGACGAAGACCAACCCGGCCGCGAGCGGATCAGACAGCTCGACATTGGTCGCGTCCGACGGGCCGGTGCTCTCGACCTTGATCGTGTAGGTCACGGATTCGCCGGCCCGGACGGTGGTGGGGTCGGCGGTCTTGGTGATCGTCAGGGACGGCTCGACCGAGATCGTGACGTCCTTGCGATCGGTGTTGTTGGACGGCTTCGGATCGCTGAGCGGGCCCGAGACGTTCGCGTAGTTCGTCAGGGTGCCGGCGCCCACGTTCGAGGCGACGGCCGCCTTGACGGTCAGCGCCGGCGCGTTCGCTCCCGCCGCCAGGCCGGCGCCGAGCGTGCAGGTCACGGTCTGGCTGCTCGCCGAACACGACCAGTTCGTGCCGGAGTAGCTGTCGTAGCTCATGCCCGCAGGCAGGGTGTCGGTCACGGTGATCGGGTCGATCGTCCCGCTGACGGGCGCCGGGACGTCCGACTCGCCGTAGTTGTGGACCTGCAGGCCGAACGAGATCGTGCCGTCCCCTGCGACCGCCGTGTCCGGCCCGGACTTGGTGATGCCGAGGTCGGCCCGCTGGGTCGAGTTGGTGTCGGACGTACCGGTGTTGTTGCCGGAGTGGGGATCGGTCGTGGTGGACGAGACCTTCGCCGTGTTGTGGATGTTCGTCCCGGCGGGAAGATCCGCTGCGATCGTCACCTTGAAGCTGAACTGCTCCGAGGTCGGGTCGTCGCTGGTGCCGCCGGCGAGGGCGGCGTCCCGGTTGCAGGTGACGGTCTGACCGCTGGCCGAGCAGGACCAGTGGGCGCCGCTGGTCGACCCGGAGACGAACGTCACCGAACCCGGCAGGGTGTCGACGACCTTCGGCGCGGCCGCGTCCGAGGTTCCGTAGTTCAGCACCGTGAAGGTGTAGGTGCCGGTCCCGCCGGCGATCCAGTCGTCCGCCCCCGTGCTGTTCGTCTTGATCAGCGCCAGATCGGCGGAGGTGGTCGGGATGACGTCCGCCGTCGAGGAGTTGTTGTCGGTGTTCGGGTCGAGGAGCGGCTCCGGTCCGGTGACGGTCGCGGTGTTGGAGATCTTCCCGCTGGCACTGGCGGCCACCTTCGCGGTCACCGTGATCGTTGGCAGCGTCCCGTTCACCGACGGGGCCGCGGTGGTCGTGCAGGCGATCTTGTCGCTGCCCGCGGGAGTCTCCGCGCAGCTCCAGCCGGTGCCGGACGCCGAGACGTAGCTCAGGCCGGCCGGCAGGTCGTCGGTGACGGCGAAAGTGCCGGACGTCGAGTCACTGGGACCGTTGTTCTTCACGTTCAGGGTATAGGTGAGATCCTGGCCCGCCACGACCGGGCTGGAGCTGACCGCCTTGACGACCTGGACGTCGACCGAGCGGGACACCGTGTCGGTGACCGTGGACGTGTTATTGGCCAGGTTCGGATCGTAGGTGGCGCCCGAGACCGTCGCCGAGTTGGTCAGGACCGTCGGGTGACCGGGGTCGGACGCGTCGGTGCTGGACGGGATCGCCGCCGTCACCGTGATGTCGGGGAAGCTGACCCCGGCGTTCAGGGTGCCGTTCCGCGTGCAGGTGATCGTGGTGGTGGCCGGCGAGCACGACCAGCCGGTGCCGGACGCGCTCACGGTCCCCAGGCCCGGGGGCAGCGTGTCGGTCACGGTGAAGCCGCCGACCGCCTGGTCACTGCCGGCGAGGTTGGTCACCGTCAGCGTGTAGGTCAGCGTCCCGCCGGCGACGGCCTTGTGGTCACTGGTCTTGACGATCCTCAGGTCGGCCGAGTCGATGTGGGTACTCGCCGTCCCCTGTGCTCCGGAATAGGAGCCGCTGGCGTTGGCAGTCTTCCCGGTGGCGTCGGTCACCGTGGACGTGACGGTGTTGGTGTGCAGATGGGTCGAGCCGGCGCCCGGATCGGTCAGAGCCCCCTCCTGCGGGACGGCCGAGAAGGTCAGCACGATCGTCTTGTTCGCCCCGGTCGCCGGGATGTCGTAGGGCGTCGTCCACACCAGCGTCTGCACCCCGCCGGTGACGGTGGCGGTCAGGTTGGCGGCGTCGCTCAGCGACTGGGCCACTCCGGCCACCGTGATCGTGGCCGAACTGGCCTGGTACAGCCAGTTCTTCGGCAGCACGTCGGTGATCGTGGCGCTCTTGGCGACCGCCCCACCGGTGTTGGTCAGCGTGATCGTCCACTGCTTGGCCTGGCCGACGTAGGCCGGGCCGCTGGCCACGGCCTTGGCATTGGTGACCTTCGGGAACTGCGGCGTGACCGTGGCGGACCTGTTCACCGGACCGTACGTGCGACCGCCGGTGGCCAGGCTGGAGTAGCTGCCGATGGTGGCGGTGTTCTGCACCTGAGCGTTCGTGCCGGTGTTCGCGAGGTACTGCGAGTCGATCAGCTTCGCGGTGTAGTTGTAGGTCACGCTGCCGTTCTTCGCCAGGCTGGCGGTGGTCGGGAAGGCGATGGTGCCGCCCCCGCCGGTAGTCAGGTCGGCCCCCGTCAGGGTCGCGCCGGCCGGGAGGCTGACGATCTTCACCCAGGACGGCACCACGTCGGTGAGCGTGATGTTGTACGCGGTGCTGATCCAGGTGGTGTTGGCGTTGGTGAACCGCACCGTGTAGGTGAACGTGTCCCCGGGAGCAGGCGTCGTCGAGGCCACCGACTTGGTGAGGCTCAGGCTCGGCTCCACCACGTTGATCGTCGCGGACGCCTGCTTGCCCGCGGTCCCCCAGGCGGGATCAGCCGTGGTCGGATTGGCTCCGTCGGTCAGGTTCCAGCGGTAGCTGGCGACGTTCTGCTTGGCGTTGCCTGCAGTGCCCGAACCGGTCGCGGCGGACAGCGTGGCCTGGTAGGTGATCGTGACCGTCCGCGGACGCGTCTCGGTGCCGACGTCGCCGATCAGCCAGCCGTAGTTCTGGCCAGAGATCCCCAGCGCCGTGCCGGCTCCGGCCGGCAGGGTGCAGGGACCGGCCGTGGCGTCGGCATAGGTGCAGGTGGTGACGGCGTTCGTGACCGAACCAGGGCTGATGCCGGCCGGCAGCACGTCCATCACCGCGGAGTCGTAGAAGGCGACGTTCGCGGGCAGGCCCACGGTGATCGTCCAGGAGCCCTGCTGGCCCGGCGCCAGGGTCGGCTGGGCCGCCGTCTTCGTGATGTCGGCGCCGGAGACCGCGACGGTGTGGCTGGCGCCGGTGGAGAGCTGCCGGGAACTCGTGTGCCCGGGATCCTTGGACTCGTCCAGGGTGTAGCCGGTGAGGGTGGCCAGGTTCGTGTAGGTGGCCGCGCCGGCGGGGATCGACGTCACGGTCGCGGTGTAGGTGATCGTCGTGGACGCACCGGACGCCAGCGCGCTGAGGTTCCAGCCGATGCGGGTGTAGTTGGCCGCACAGCCGTTGCTGCCGTTGCCCGCCTCGGGCGTCAGGCCCGTGGCCGGGTTCTGGTAGGACGT
This sequence comes from Propionicimonas sp., assembly GCA_036770475.1. Lineage (GTDB taxonomy): Bacteria > Actinomycetota > Actinomycetes > Propionibacteriales > Propionibacteriaceae > Propionicimonas. Next base: position 5,659 of record DAIPJC010000018.1, read on the forward strand.
GAAGGTCAGCCCGGCCGGGATGCAGTCGATCACCGTCGGGTTCTGCAGCGTCGATCCCGCCGTGTTCGACGCGACCAGCGTATAGGTGACGACCTGGCCGCCGACGACCGTGTCGGACGGGCTGGACGACTTGACCAGCTTCGGGGTCGGCTGGATCACGGTCACGGTGCTGGTGGCGGTGCGATCGGTGACGGCCGAGCCCCCGTGGGAGTAGTTGCTCTTGAACGTGGCGGTGTTCGTCCATTGCTGCCAGGACGGCGAAGCGGTGCTCAGGTTGGCCGCGTTCTTGTTGACCCGGACCGGGATGGTCACCTCGAACCACTGGTCGGTGCTGGTCGTGTTGGCGTAGGACTCGCCGAAGGTGAGGATCGACGCCGGCCACGTCCCCGGGCTGACCCCCGGCGGCAGCGTGTTCGACCACGTGCTGCCCGCGTCGGGCGAGTAGCGGACGGTCAACGGCCCGGCGAAGTCGAACCCGGCAGGGAGATTGTCGGAGAACACCCCGTCGTACACCGAGGTCTTCGCCGGGATCTTGACCGTGGCGGTGTAGTTCACGATCTCGCCGACGACCGCCTGGTGATTGCCGGTGACGGTCGTGGTGTTGGTCTTGGTCACGGCGGCGTTGGCGGTGTTCACCGTCGCCGTGTCGTCGGCCGCAGGGACGTCGATGAGCTTCGGGTCGACGGCCGGGTTGATGTTGTTGGCCGGGTAGTGGGTCGAGAAGCCGCCGGTGACGTTGGTCGGCGTCTGGTAGGAGACCACGCCGGCATGGTTGGTGTAGGTGGTCGAGACGCTGACCCCGTCCGGGATCTTGACGTCGTAGGTGAGGCTACGGCTGGCCCCGTGCGCCAGCGGCGCCTCGGCGGTGCCGACCGTCCAGGCGATCCGGTTGGTCGCCGGGTCACAGGCGCCGCCGTCGCTGATGTTGCTGACCTGGGCGCAGGTCAGCCCGTCCGGGAGCGCGTCCCAGACCACGATGCCGGACATGTCGGAGTAGGCGGTGGTGTCGGTGGAGTCGTTGGTCAGCTTCACCGAGTAGGTGACGGTGTCACCGGCCTGGACCTGCGGTCCGGTCTTGCCGGTGTCGCCGTTGACCTTCGTGACGGACTTGTCGAGCCCGATCGGCGCGGCCGGCCCGAAGGAGGCGTCGATCGAGTCGCGGAGCGCCTGGCCCGCACCGGCGGAGTTGTTGAAGCGGAACTTCGCCAGGTTGCTCTTCTCCACGGCCGGGGCACTCTCGGCCGCCACCACCGCTGTGGTCACCGTTGCGGCGACCACGACCGCGAAGTCCCTGCTCTTGGGGACCGTGTTGGCGAAGGTCCAGGTGACCGCCCGCTGGTCGGCCGACACCGTCGGATTCGTGCCGGAGGCCAGCAGGTTCGCCCCGGTCAACACCCGGGTGTGGGCCGGGTCGTAGGTGACGCTGGAGGGCAGGAAGTCGGTGAGGGACGCGCCGCGGGTGTCGGCGGCGTCGGAGAAGTGCACCGTGAGCAGGTAGCAGACCCGGTCGCCCAGCCGGTACGGCGTCTCGGCCTTGCTCGGCGCGTCGGTGTAGCCGCCGTCGGGGCAGTCGGTCTGCTGCGCGCTGGCCGTGTTGTTCTCCTGGCGCAGCTTGTGCAACTGGGGCCCGGACGCGCTCAGCGTCCAGGAAGAGGTGTCGTAGACGGTCTGCGTGCCGGTCTCGGTGGACCCGATGCCCGTTCGGGGGGTGGTGACGCCGCTGATCTCGACGTTGTTGGTGAAGCTGTCCATCGCGGACGTGGGGTTGTCGCTGCCGCTGTAGTCGATCCGGGCCTTGGCGTTGTACGTGATCACCAGCTGGTCGTTGTGCGCCAGGGACGTGCGACTCGGGCTGAAGGTCAGCGTGTAGGAGCCGTTGCCGTCGGGGATCGCGGTGAAGGTCGCGTTCGGGGTGCCCGGCGCCGACCCCGCCGTCGGGTCGCAGTCCTGATAGTTCCCGCCGCTGGTCGCGCCCTGCGGGCACAGGCCCGCGGGCAGCACGTCCTTCACCGTCAGACCGGTGGTCTCGACGTACTCGCTGGTGTTGATGGTCAGGGTGTAGGTGACCACCTCGCCCTGGACGAAGGCGTCGGTACTGGCCGACTTCACCACTTTCAGATCTTCGGCGGTTACCGTGTTGCTGTCCGTGTCCGAGACCACATCGCCACCGGCGGAGCCGAAGTTCGCGGTCACGGTGGCCGAGTTCTTCAGGGCCACCTCGGTCCCGGTCTCGCGGGCAGAGGCGCCGTTGTTGTTGTTCAGGTTGGCGGTCTGCGCGCCGGTGCTGCCGGGAGTGCCGCCGGTGAAGGTCATCGTGTTGGCGCGCAGCGGGACACCGGCTGCGTACGGGAGCTTCACGACCTGACCCGGCGCGAGGGTGCCGAGGTTCCAGGTCAGCTTGGTGTACACCCCGGCGGGGTAGCCGGCCGGATTCTGCACCGTTTCGACGCTGGCCGGCTTGGTGCAGCCGGAGACGGTCTTGACGTCGGTGTTGGCCCCCGAGTACTCGGCCGGCGAGATCGTCGCGTCCCCGCAGCCGAGGAACTCCAGCGCGGCCGGCAGGTAGTCGGCCACCGTGGCGTTGTAGACCGCGGTGCTGTCGTTGTTGGTGACGGTCAGGGTGTAGGTGGCCTGGTGTTCGCCGACGCCGCGCAGCAACTCGCCCTCGGACGGGTCGGCGTCCTTGGTGATCTTCACGGCTGAGACCGTGGGCGCGCTGCCCGCGCCCGCTGTGGCCGTGGCGGTCCCGCTCTTCACCGTGCCGTCGGCATTGAAGTCCGGGACGGTGTAGGGATCAGTATTGGTGGCGGCGGTCGCGGAGTTCGGGATCGTGGAGTTGAGGGGGAAGGTGGCCGCCGGTGCTTGCACGCCGTAGTGGAGCGCGATCGTGCCGTTCCCTGCGATGTCGGCCACGTTCGACCAGACCAGCACCTGATGGGTCACGCCGGTACCGTCGTCGACCACGGTGATCGTCGGCTCGCCGTAGCTCGCCGGGGTCGTGGAGCCCGGCTTGTAGGTGGCCCCGGCCGGCAGCACGTCCGAGAACGACAGGTTGTACTGCGTCGACCCGGACGAGTTCTTGGCAGTCAGCGTGAAGTCTGCGGTGCCGCCCAGCAGCACCGTGCCCGAGGACTTGGCCAGGCTCAGTCCGTTGTCGGCCTGCGCCACCGTAGGAACGGAGACGACCACCCCGATCAGCGCCAGGGCGAGCGCGCTGACCAACGTGAGCAGCGTGCGTGCGCGCCGCCCCCTCGCCGGCCTATTTGGGCGCAGCGCATGCACGTTCCGAGCCATTCGTCCCCCCCATTGAGCAGCACCAAAGTTAGGTAAGATTGCGCAATTCCGCCTCACGCTACCGGCTGGATCGAGGTTGCGCGAATCGGCAGGTCGAACTGTGAATCGTTGCTGGAGACCCCGGCCGCGCAACCGGCGGATCTGACCTCCGAGCCCGGCGACAGATGGCCTGCTCGAAGCTGAGCCATCGGGGTCGAAGCGTCCGAGCTCCACCCGGGTCGGACCGGCGGTCTCGCCCGCGACCGGGCAGTCGATCGCATGGTGTACAAAAGAGCGGTGCCCCGGTTCCTCTCCTCGCGCCCGGACTCACGGCTGATTCCGCTGCCGTGGGAGTTGCCGCTGACCGAGTGGCCGACCGAGCACCTGGTCGCGCTCCCCCGCGGCATCTCGCGGCACGTCGTCCGCTTCATCAAGGTGGGCAACTCGGTGTACGCGGCCAAGGAGGTCATCGAGAGCCTGGCCATCCACGAGTACCGGATGCTCGCCGACCTGCATCGCACGGACACTCCCGCCGTCGAACCGCTCGCGGTGGTCACCGGACGGGCCGGGCTGGACGGCGAACCCCTCGACCCCGTGCTGATCACCCGGCACCTGGAGTTCTCGCTGCCCTATCGTTCGCTGTTCACCCAGGGCGTCCGCCCGGACACGGTCGGGCGCCTGCTGGACGCCATGGTCGTGCTGATCGCCCGCCTGCACCTGGTGGGGTTCCTGTGGGGCGACGTGTCGCTGTCCAACATCCTGTTCCGCAGGGACGCCGGGGAGTTCGCCGCGTACCTGGTTGACGCCGAGACCGCGGAGATGCACGAGGCGCTGACCCACGGCCAGCGGGAGCACGATCTCTCGATCGCGACCACGAACCTCTACGGCGAGTTCAGCGATCTCGAGGCCGGGCAACTGCTGGACGCGTCCCTCGACCCGCAGAAGCTGGTGGAGTCGATCCTCACCCGGTATCGGGAGCTGTGGGCGGAACTCACCGGCGTCGAGGAGTTCTCCGACCAGGAGGTGTTCCGGATCGAGAACCGGGTGCGCCGGCTGAACGCGCTCGGCTTCGACGTGGCCGAGCTGTCGATCGAGACCTCTCCTGACGGTTCCCGGATCAAGATCCAGCCGAAAGTCGTGGACGCCGGCCACCACACCCGGCGACTGCTGCGCCTGACCGGCCTGGACGTGGAGGAGCACCAGGCACGCCGGCTGCTGAACGACCTGGACACCTTCCGCGCCCGCACGAACCAGGGCCACGTGGACGAAGCCGTGGTCGCCCACCAGTGGCTCACCGAGTGCTTCCAGCCCGTGGTGACGGCCGTGCCCCCGGAACTGCGCGGCAAGCGCGAGGGCGCCCAGATCTACCACGAGGTGCTCGACTACCGGTGGTACGCGTCGCAGCGGGAGAACCGCGAGGTTCCGCTGGTCGAGGCCACCTACGGCTACATCAACGACGTGCTCCGCCGCCTGCCCGACGAGGCGATGACCGACACCCGGGCCATCGACGATCGGCAACTCGCCAACCCCTACGACCCGTCCCAGGGCTTCGTGGACGACGAGGGCCCGATGCCTGTCGATCCCTGGGAGGTCGACGCCGACGACGAGCCCGACGTGCCCGCCGGCTTCCTCGACATCGAGGCCCTCCGCGCGGCCCGCGAAGCCCGCTGAACCTCCTCCCGTTGCTGATCCGGACGCCCCGCCGCGCCCGTCCCGTCGCAAAGTGTCCCCATCGCGTCGAGGACGACACCTTCGGGACACTTTGCGGGGTCTGGAAGCCGGAAGATCGTCGGTGGGTGGCGGAGACGATTGACGGAGTTATCCACAGATTGCGTCACAACCCCTCCCGCGAGCACGAACCCCGCGCGCATCATGCGTCGCATGCACAAGCGCAAGGACCCGGACGCGAACCTCCGCAACCTCGCCGCAGAGCAGGCCGGCCTGGTCAGCGCCGAGCAGGCGGCACTCCTCGGCTTCGGCCGCGAGTCGGTGCGTCGCATGGTCCGGCAGGGACACTGGACCCGGATCAGTAAAGGGGTGTACGACACCCGGCCCGGCGTCGTGGAGCCCACGAAGCGGATCTGGGCCGCTGCCCTGCGCGCTGGCGACCCGTGCGCGGTCGGCGGTGAGGCGGCGCTGCTGCTGTACGGCCTCGACCGTCGGGTCGGCCAGGTCGTGATCTGGACGCCGGGCACCCGTCACGCCCGATCCGAACCAGATGTCGCGATCCGGCGTGACCGCATCGGACGCCTGGACCGGAAGCGGGGGCTGCTGCCCCGGATCCGCGCAGAGGACGCGGTGATCGACGTCGCCGAACGCCTCGGGGTCGAGGACGCCGTCGGACTGATCTCAGAGGCGGTTCGCCTTCGCGTCGTGACCCTGCGCGCGCTCCGCTCGACCGTGAACGGGCGGGCGCGGGTTCGGAATCGCAAGGTTCTCCTCGCCCTGATCGACGACCTGGAAGGCATCGAAAGCACTCTTGAGTACGTCTACCGCCGTGACGTGGAGCGCGCGCACGGCCTTCCGAAAGGACGCAGGCAGAAGTCGGCCAGCCGGGGCACGCGGACGGACGTCGTCTACGACGCGTACGCCCTCCTGGTGGAACTGGACGGCAAGGCGGGTCACATCGACTTCGCCTCGGCGTTCCGGGATCTCCACCGGGACAACGCCCATGCGCTCAAGACCTACGTCACCCTGCGCTATGGAAGCGCTGACGTGCGTGGCTTGGCCTGCGACGTCGCGCAACAGGTTGTCACTGTGCTGCAGGCACACGGCTGGGACGGCGTGCCCAAGTCCTGTCCCGCGTGCCGTCGTCGCCGAGAGGCTGAGCCGTGATTCGACTCGGCCGTCACAAAGTGTCCGCGTCGCGTCGATGACGACACCTTCGGGACACCTTGCGAGGGGAAGGGGGTGGTCGGCGCTGACGGCGAGGTCGCCTGCCGCTCCCGATAGACTCCCCGCGTGAGTTTCCGCCTGTACGACAGCGCGCAGCGCAAAGTGGTCGAGTTCCAGCCGTTGCAGCCCGGCAAGGTCTCGATCTACTGCTGCGGGCCCACCGTGCAGTCCGCCCCGCACCTGGGTCACATCCGCAAGGAGGTGAACTTCGACGTCCTGCGGCGCTGGCTGGAGGCGTCCGGGTATGAGGTGACGATCGTCAGCAACATCACCGACATCGACGACAAGATCCTGATCAAGTCGGCGGAGGAGGGCCGCGAGTGGTGGGCGCACGCCTACCTGTTCGAGGGCATCTTCCACAACGCATTCCGTGCGCTCGGGGTTCGTCCGCCCACCTACGAGCCGCGGGCGACCGGGCACATCCCGGAGATGATCGACCTGGTCCGGACGCTGATCGACGGCGGGCACGCCTACGCAGCAGAAGATGGCTCAGGCGACGTCTACTTCGACGTGAAATCGTGGCCTGACTACGGCACCCTGTCTGGCATGAAGGTGGACGAGATGGAGCCCGCCCTCGACGCCGATCCGCGCGGCAAGCGCGACCCCCGCGACTTCGCCCTGTGGAAGGGCCACAAGGCCGGCGATCCGGAGACGGCGGCCTGGGAGACCCCCTGGGGGCGCGGCCGCCCCGGTTGGCACCTGGAGTGCTCCGCGATGGCGGGCAAGTACCTGGGCGACGCCTTCGACATCCACGGCGGCGGGCTCGACCTGCGCTTTCCGCACCACGAGAACGAGCGCGCGCAGTCGAAGGCTGCGGGCCGTCCATTCGCCAGATACTGGATGCACAACGCCTGGGTCACCATGGCCGGCGAGAAGATGAGCAAATCGCTCGGCAACACCGCTGACGTGCTCTCCGCGGTCGAGCGCTACGGCGGACGGGCCGTCCGGCTGTACCTGGCCGGCCCGCACTACCGTTCGGCGATCGAGCTGTCGGACGCGTCGCTGGCCGAGGCCGTCGCACAGTTGGCCCGGATCGACTCGTTCCTGGAGCGCGCGCAGTCGCTGCAGGTGGGTTGGCTGGCGTGGTCTCCGCGCGAGGCGATCCCCGCCGCCTTCGCCGCAGCCATGGACGACGACCTCGGCACCCCAGGTGCGATGTCCGTCCTGTTCGGCACGGTCAAGGAGGGGAACGTCGCCCTCGAGGCGGGCAACACCGAAGCGGCCCTGCAGGCCTACGCAGCGGTCCGCTCGATGCTGGGCGTGCTCGGGCTCGACCCGGCAGCACCGGAGTGGGTGGGGACGAACCCGTCCGACGACCTCAAACCCGTCGTGGACGGACTGGTCGGCGCCCTGCTCGAACAGCGCCAGCAGGCCCGAGCCCGCAAGGACTGGCCCGCGGCGGACGCTATCCGCGACCAGCTGGCGTCCATCGGGCTCAAGGTCGAGGACACACCGCACGGCCCACGCTGGTCACGGGAGTTGTAGGAGCGTCATGCCAGGAAACAGTCAGCGCAAGGGCGCCGTCCGCAAGAAGGGCAAGACCACCCCGGCCGGGTCGGGCGGACGCGTCCGCCGTGGCCTGGAGGGCAAGGGCCCGACCCCGAAGGCCGAGGACCGGCCCTACCACAAGGCGTATCGCAAGCGCGGCCCGAGCGAGCCGGGCAAGTCGTCGGGCGGGAAGCCCAAGGGCACGCGGCAGGCCCGCTCCTCGGGGACGGCGACCGCGGGCGCCGACTGGGTGATCGGACGCAATCCCGTGCTCGAGGCGCTCCAGGCCGGCCTGCCGATCCGGCGCGCCTACGTGGCGGACGGCGTCGAGCGTGACGACCGGCTGCGCGACATCCTGGCGTTCGCCGCCGAGCACGGCATCCCGCTGCTGCAAGCCACCCGTCCCGAACTCGACCGGCTCACGGGCGGTGGCGTGCACCAGGGCGTGGCCCTGCAGTTGCCGGCCTTCGAGTACGCGGACGCCGAGGATGTCCTCACCGACGCGCTGGACTCCCCCACCCCGGGCCTGGTCGTCGCCTGCGACTCGATCACCGACCCGCGCAACCTGGGCGCGATCATCCGCAGTGCCGCCGCCTTCGGCGCGCACGGCGTGGTCATTCCCGAGCGCCGGTCCGCCCAGATGACGGCCGCCGCGTGGAAGACCTCCGCCGGCGCGGCCGCGCGCGTCCCGGTGGCCAGGGTGACGAACCTCAACCGGACGCTGAAGACCTACTCGGACGCCGGTTTCACGGTGGTCGGCCTCGCGGGGGGAGCCGAGACCGACATCGCCGGCTTCCCCGGCATCGACGGCCCGGTACTGCTCGTCGTCGGCTCGGAGGGCGAAGGCCTGGCCCGGCTGGTGCGGGAGAACTGCGATGTGCTGGTGAACATCCCCATCGAGTCCGCCGTGGAGTCACTCAACGCGTCCGTCGCCGCGGCGATCGCGCTGTATGAGATCAGCCGGTCGCGCGGGTAGCCACCCCCTATGTCGGGAAGCGCACTCAACGGAACGTCGGCTGAGCGCATCCTGAGCCCTGGCTAAGCATCTCCTGCGGAAGTGCACGAGGTTGCCCACTTCGCTGCGCGCCGGGGACCAGGTCTGGCATTGTCAGGCGAGGTCCACCCACCCGGGACCATTCGCACGAAGGGACAGGTCATGCAGCACTCGATCCGCGGGGGCGACTCCGCGTCCGCTCCGCCCGGAACTCGTACGCGGACCCGCCGGCTGACCGCGGGCGTGGTCGCGACTGTCCTCGGCCTCGGCCTGAGCCTGACCGGCATGCCCGCAGCCCACGCGGCCGGGGCCTACTTCTGCCCCGACGGCACCCAGCCGTACGTTCCCGTGGCCGAGGTCGAGGCGTTCAGCGCCGGCACCGCCGTGACCGGCCTGTCTGTCACCCAGGGCACCTCTCCCGACGCCTTCACCGGCACCTATGTCGGCTTCATCGCCGACGCGCTCGGCAAGGGCAAGGATCTGTTGTTGTTCACGCTGAGCAGCCCTGTGATCGACGGCACCGCCGGCCTCAAACCCGCCGGCATCTGGGCCGGCATGTCGGGTTCGCCCGTCTACACCGCCGACGCCGAGCACCGGCTGATCGGAGCGGTGTCGTACAGCCTCAACGCCGACAACCTGCCGATCGCAGGCGTCACGCCGGCCGAGTACATGAAGTCCATCGGCACGACGGCCCTCGGCACGTCCGCGAAGGTCAAGGTCACCTCGGCAAACCTCCGGGCCACCGCCGACAGCGTCAAGGCGGCCGGCGCAACGCTGGCCGGCAGCACGTTGTCCCAGGTGAAGGCCGTGGACGTGGCCGGAGCGGCCGGAGCGAAGCAGAACGCCTTCACGAACCGCACGCTGGCCCGCACCCCCAAGTCGGCGGACGGCGCGTCGTACCTGCGCAGCGGAAACTTCCGTCCGGCTGCCGCCCTCGACCCGGACGGGGTCAGTGCGCCGCTCAAGGCCGGCGGCAACATCGCCGCGCTCTACTCCAGTGGGGACCTCATCGTCGGCGCGATCGGCACCGTCACCGCCGTCTGCGGCAACACCGTGTGGGCTTTCGGCCACTCGATGAACTTCGCAGGCGAGACGAAACTGCTCATGTCCAACGCCTCGATAGCCATGGTCGTCCCCGACGCAACGGGCATGTCCGGCTCCTACAAGCAGGCTTCTGCGTTCGGCGCCCCGGTGGGCCTGGTCACCCAGGACCGCTTCGTGGGGATCCGTGGCACTGTCGGCGCGACGAACTCCTTCGGAATCGACGTGGCCGTGCAGAACGCGTCCGGCGCCAAGGTGACGAGCTACCACACCGAGGTGGCCAACCAGGATGTCGCGGCGACAGTCGTCGCCTACCTCACGGGACAGGCCGCCTACGAGCAGCTCGACCAGTACAGCTCGGGCACCGGCCGACTCACCTGGACCATCGACTACAAGCGGGCGGACGGCTCCGCTGAGAGCCTGAAGAACACTCAGATCACCGCCGACGCGACCTCCTTCCCCGACACGGTCGCGACGCCCCCGGCGAACGATGTGTGGGCGATCACGAGCAACGAGTTCGAGAACGTCACGCTCACCGGCGTCCACCTCACGCTCAGGCTGCTGAGTTCGAAGGCGGTCACCTACAAGGCGTCCGACGTCCAGTTGCTCGGCAAGGCGGGCCACTGGGGAACGCTGGACGGCCGCAAACTCAAGGCGGGGAAGACCTACTCGGTCCGTCCTGCGTACCGGGTGCAGGCCAACGGCAAGCCCAGCGGCACCGCGGTGGGCGGCACCGTGAAGTTCAAGCTGTCGGCGAAGGCCCGCAAGAGTGGCTACTTCCAGTTCGCGAGCGCGACCGACTCCAGCCAGGACTGCATCACCGCGCCGGACGGCAGCACCCTCTGCGTGGACTTCGGTGACGACGAGGACGCGGGAGGCTACGCGGACTTCGACGACCTGATCGCCTCCCTCACCGATGAACCGTCCAACAGCGACGTCACCGCGAGCCTCTACTACAAGCTCAAGAAGGGCTCCGCGTCCCGGGACTACACCTGGACCGGGCCGGGCGTGGTGACCGGCAGCGTGAAGGACTACTTCCTGATCAAGTGACGTGCTGCCGTGTCGTGCCCGGGTACTGCGGCCACGACACGGCACACCGCAGTTCAGCCGGCGTCCGTCCGGAGGACAACTCCCGTTCAACGTTGCCGCCTACCCTCCGGGTGAACATCAGGAGAGGTGGGCCCTTGTCCCGACAGGCGCTGTTCGTGGCGGCGTACGACTCCCAGCTCAAGTGGGCGATGAGCCTCGGTGCGGAGCTCGGCGCGAGGGGCTGGCAGTACTCGGTCGTCGTGCCCTCGGACGTCCGGAACTCGCTCTCGAAAGAGCAGCTGGCCGCGGCCGGAAGCGTGACCGTTGAACGCATGCGCTGGACGGACCTCCTCAAGCGAGCGCGCACCGTCGACTGCGTGGTGCTCGCCCTCCAGGGAACGCTGGTCGCGCGGTTCACCGATGAACTCGAGTTGCTGCGGCGCGACGAGCCGAGCGTGCGGGAGCCGGTGGTCGTCACGGGCTGGGTGGGCATCATCATCGAGAAGCTGGTCGCCGGCTACCTCGATCGGGCCGGCTCTGACGTCGTCGCCGTGAACTCCGCGGACAACCTGCGCGAGTTCGTCGCGACCGGACGCCGCCTCGGAGTGCCATCCGACAATCTCCTCCTCAGCGGGCTGCCCCTGCTGCCTGCCCGCCCGAAGCCGCCGTCCGACGGGCCCATCCGCACCCTGGTCTTCGCCGACCAGCCCACCGTGCCCGGCACCCGCTGGGACCGCGCGTACCTCTACTGCCGCCTGCTCGAGTACGCGCGGGCGCACCCTGAGCGCCGCGTGCTGCTCAAGCCGCGTCACCGGCCGTCGGAGAGCACGTTCCACGTCATGCAGGACCATCCGGAGACCCTGCTCCCCCGGCTCGGCGCCATCCCGCCGAACTTCGCGATCACCTACGACCGGATCACCGCGCTGCTCCCGCAGACCGACCTGCTGCTGACCATGTCGTCAACGGCCGGCCTGGAGGCGATCGGCGCGGGCGTCCGGACGGTGTTCATCGGCGACCTGGGCGTCCACGAGAAGCACGGCAACCAGGTGCTGGTCGCCTCCGGGCTGATCGCGACCTTCGACGACGTCATGGCGGACCGCATCCCGCGCGCCGATCCCGACTGGCTGGAGGACATCTTCATCGGGGGCGAGGTGTCGCCAGCGGGCCGGATCGTCGACCGGGTCATCCAGCTGCGCGAGCTGGCGCCTGCCGAGCGTCCCGCCCGCAGCGTGGCCGCGGGGCCCTACTTGAGCGGACGGGTGGCCGTCCGGCGGGAGCGGGCCGGCATGCCGGCCATCGCGCGCGACCCTTCGGGCGCCGCGGGCACGGCGGCGCGGCGCCTCGTGCCGATCATCCTGCCCCTCGCCAGGCGGGCCGACCATGCCTTGCGCGCGTTCCTGCCCGCCAGCTGGCACCGCGCCGCACTGAACGGCTGGTACCGCCTCCGCGTCGGCTGAGCGTTCTTCCTCAGGACCAGGCGGCCGGTGGCTGGTCGATCCGGACCAGATTGCCGGACGGGTCGCGCACCGCGCAGTCGCGCGTCCCCCACGGCTGATCGGTGGGCTCCTGCACGATCTCCGCATCGGCGGCGCTGAGCTGCTGGAACGTGGCGTCGAGGTCGGCGGTCTGGAAGTGGAGGCCGTTCATCGCGCCCTTGGCGAGCAGCGCGGCCACGATGTCGTTGTCCTCGGGGCCCCCGTTCACATAGTTGGTGATGACGATCGCCACGCCCGGCTGGGCCGGCGACCCGACCGTGATCCAGCGGGACGTGCCGCGGGCGACGTCGTTGCGCAGCTCGAGGCCGAGGGTGTCGCGGTAGAAGGCGAGGGCTGCATCGGGGTCTGTGACCTGCAGGAAACAGGTGGAGAGTGTGAGATCCATAAGCCCCAACCTACGGAAGCAGCACGGCGGACGCTTCTCCGATCCTGCTCCGTTTCGGCCTGGGCCGGGTGACCTGTTTCGCGACGCAGCCGGGCACCTTTGCGATCTCGTCATGGTTCCGCGCCCGGTAGGCGGTCGGGGTTTCGCCGACCAGCTCGGTGAACCGGGCGCTGAAGGAGCCCAGCGACGAACAACCGACCGCCATGCAGACCTCAGTGACGGTCAGGTCGCCGCGACGCAACAGCGCTTTCGCCCGCTCGATCCGCCGCGTCATCAGGTAGGCGTACGGGGTCTCGCCGTAGGCTACGCGGAACTGTCGGGCGAAGTGCGCGGGCGACATCAGCGCCGTCCGGGCGATCTCCGCGACGTCGAGCGGACGCGCGTACTCGCGGTCGATCAGGTCGCGGGCGCGACGCAGGAGCGCGAGGTTGGCGAGATCGTCCGGCGTCATGCAGCCGAGCATAGGTCGGCTGTCCGCGCACCGCTGGCCGCGCCAGACCAATGAAGGCCAGGCTGCAGATGATGGCTGAGCTTGACGAAGCCCTGGCCGGCCTTCGTCAGGCTCAGGGTGCGAGGACGCTCAGGCCTTGGCGACCGCCTCCACGAGGGCGGCATCGAAGGCAGCCAGGTCGCGCGGGCTGCGGCTGGTGATCAGATTGCCGTCGACGACCACCTCCTGGTCGACCCAGTTCGCGCCGGCGTTCTTCAGGTCGGTGGAGATGCGGGTCGTGGAGGTCAGCGTCCGGCCGGGCACCGCACCGGCCTCGATCAGGATCCAGGGACCGTGGCAGATCGAGGCGACCGGCTTCCCCGCGTCCATGAACGCGCGGACGAAGGCGATCGCCTTCGGGTTGGTGCGGATCTTGTCGGAGTTGAGGGTGCCGCCGGGCAGCACCAGCGCGTCGTAGTCGGCCGGGTCCGCCTCGTCGAGCGTGACGTCAACGGTGAAGTCGTCGCCGCGGTCCCAGTCGCCCAGCAGCGCGGTGATCGTGCCGTGCTCCTCACTCACGAGGACGGGCGTCGCGCCGGCGCTCTCCAGCGTCGCCCACGGCTCGGTGAGCTCGGGCTGCTCGACACCCCGCTTCAGCAGGAACGCCACCTTCTTGCCGGTCAGGTCGGTCATCAGCTCTCCTTCGTCAAGCCACTAGTGCTTCCGCCAGCGTAGCCAGTTCCGCCCACCCGCAAACGCTCCCGAAATTCGTCCGCGCTCCCGAAATTTCGGTGGCGTTTGCGCTTTTCGGGAGCGTTTGTGCCGGGGTGGGGTCAGACGCCCAGCCGGGTGCGCCGGACGAGCTCGCCGTCGGTCCAGTTGGACGTCGGGACGTGCCCGGGCAGCGGCAGGATGCGCTCACTGATGGCGTCCACGATCCACTCCGGCTGCGGGAAGAACAGGTCCTCCAGCTCGGGTGCCGGTGTGATGTGGTTGCGGGCGCCGACCACGACGACCGGGGCGTCCAGAGCGTCGAAGGCGAGGTTCTGGACGTCGGTGGCGACGGTCTGCAGGAACGAGCCGCGGGTGACCGCGTCCGAGGCCAGGACGAGGCGTCCGGTCTTGGTCACGCTCTCGACGAGCTTCGTGTAGTCGATCGGGGCGACGAAGCGCAGGTCGATCACCTCCGCCGAGATGCCGTACGTCTCCTGCAACTGGTCAGCCGCCTGCAGGGCCCGGTACAGGGTGGCGCCGAGCGTGGCGATCGTCACGTCGGTGCCCTCGCGACGGACGACCGGCTGACCCTCGGGCGTCTCGTAGTAGCCCTCGGGGACGCCGTCTGTCTCGAACTGCTCGCCGATGTCGTAGAGCAGCTGGGATTCGAGGAACACCACCGGGTCGGTGCCGGCCAGCGCGAGGTTCAGCATGCCCTTGGCGTCGGTCGGGGTAGCCGGGAAGTACACCTTCAGGCCCGGGATGTGCGACACGAGCGCCGACCAGTCCTGCGAGTGCTGGGCGCCGTACTTGTTGCCCACGCTGACCCGCAGCACCAGCGGCATGGTCAGCAGGCCAGCCGACATCGACTGCCACTTCGCCATCTGGTTGAACACCTCGTCGCCGGCTCGGCCGAGGAAGTCGCAGTACATCAGCTCGACGACCGCCCGGCCGCCCGAAAGTGCGTAGCCGACGCCGGCACCGACGATCGCCGCCTCGGAGATCGGCGAGTTGAACAACCGCCGGTACGGCAGCAGCTCAGTCAGGCCGCGGTAGACGGCGAACGCGCCGCCCCAGTCGCGGTTCTCCTCGCCCCACGCGCACATCGTCGGGTCGATGGCGTAGCGGTGCGCCATCGCCTCGAACAACCCGTCGCGGAACTGGTACATCCGCACCTTGGAGACCGGCTTGCCTTCGGCGTCCTTCGCGGTCCGCACCTTTTTCGCGATGGCCTGGACGCGGGCGTTCTCGGCCAGCGGCTGGCTCAGTTCGGGCTCGCCGGAGCCGAAGGCCTCGACGTGACCGTTGGACAGCATCTTCGACTCGATGTAGGCGGCGTCCACGCGCTCGCACTCCGCGTCGTTGGACGCCAGCGCCAGCACCTTCGTGAGCCGCTCGACGAGCCGTCCGCGCAGGTCGTCGACCTCGGTCTTCGCGAGCACCTTCCTGCTCACCAGCAGGTCGGAGAAGGACGTGATCGAGTCGGCGGCCTCCCAGGCCTCGATCTCCTCGCGCGTCCGGTAGCTGGAGGCGTCGGACGGCGAGTGGCCGCTGATCCGGTAGGTGATGGTGTCCAGCAGGACGGGACCGCGGCCGGCCAGCAGGATCTCCTTCTTGCGGCGGATCGCGTCCGCGACGGCGAGCGGGTCGTAGCCGTCCACCCGCTCGGCGTGCATGGCCTCGGGGTTCACGCCCGCGCCCACCCGGGCGAGGATGTCGTAGCCCATGGTCTCGCCGTCGGTCTGGCCGCCCATGCCGTAGAAGTTGTTGAAGAAGTTGAACAGGATCGGCGGGTTGCCGCCGTCCTCGGTCCGCCAGAGCTGGCGGAACTGGTCCATGGCGGAGAACATCATCGCTTCCCACACCGGCCCGCAGCCCATGGACGCGTCGCCGATGTTGGCGATCACGATGCCGGGCTGCCGGTTCACCCGCTTGAACAGCGCCGAGCCGTTCGCGATCGGGGCCGAGCCGCCGACGATGGCGTTGTTGGGCATCGAGCCGAACGGGGTGAAGAAGGCGTGCATCGAGCCGCCCATGCCCCGGTTGAAGCCGGCCTTGCGGGCGAAGATCTCGGCCAGGGTGCCGAACAGGATGAAGTTCTCGGTGAGTTCCTCTGCCGTGTCGTAGCCGATCTTCTCCGCGTAGCGCAGGGTGTCGCCGCCGAGGAAGGTGCTCATGATCCCGGCCAGCTTGTCGGCGTCCAGCTTGCGGGCCGCGGAGAACGACTTGGCGAGGATCTCGCCGTGGCTGCGGTGGGAGCCGAAGATGAAGTCGTCAGCGTCCAGTTCGGCGGCCTGGCCTACCGCGGCGGCTTCCTGGCCCGCCGACAGGTGCGCGGGGCCCTTGTGGTTGTACTCGATGCCCTGCCAACCGCCGGTGGTCTTGATCGAGTTGAGCATCGACTCGAACTCGCGGATCGCGATCATGTCGTGCAGCATCGCGACCAGGCCGTCCGCACCGTACCGCTTCTTCGCGGCGGCGAAGTCCTGGGTGTAGGCATTCACCGGGATCGGCGGGACGGTGATCGTCGAGGCCTTCCTGACCTCGGCCGGGTTCACGCTGAGTGACTTGGGCATCTGTTCCTTCTTCTGTCTTCTTCAGTCTTGTGGCGGACGGCCCTTCGTGACGCGCTCGCTCGTTCCTCACGAGCACTCCTCAGGGGCCGTTGTCGAGTTCAGTCCTTGACGGCCCAGGCGGCCTCGCGGATCGCCTCGGACACGGTCGGGTGGGGGAAGACGACCTGGCGCAGGTCGTCCACGGTGAGTTCGGTCTCCAGGACGGTCGCCGCGCCCCAGATGGTCTCGGGGGCGTAGGTGCCGAGCATGTGGATGCCGAGGACGGCGCGCGTGCCGGCGTCCGCGATCAGCTTCACCGCACCGGGCGCGCGGACGCCGTTCTCGGCGACGAATCGTCCGGAGACGGCCAGCGGGACGGTGGCCGTGGTCACCTCGTGGCCGCGGGCGACGGCCTGGGCCTCGGTGAGCCCGACGCCGGCTGCTTCCGGCATCGAGTAGACCGCCCACGGGATCGTGTCGACCCGCAGCCGCTGGCCGTTCCGGGACGCTGCTGCGGTGTCGATGATGTGGGCGGCGGCGATCTCGCCCATCCGGTAGGCGGCGTGGGCGAGCAGGCTGCGTCCCGTCACGTCCCCGACCGCCCACACGTTCGGCAGGTTGGTGCGCATGGTGTCGTCCACCACCACCCCGCGGGGACCGACCTCCAGCCCGGCCTCGGCCGCACCCCAGCCGTCCACGAGCGGACGCCGGCCCACGGCCATCAGCACCAGGTCGGCCTCGGCCCGCTGCTCGACACCACTCGCGTCGGTGTAGACGACCGCGCCATCCTCGACCGCCGTCACCCGGCAGCCGAGGTGGAACGTGATCTCCTTCAGTGCCTTGCGGGTGCGCGCGGCCAGGTCGTCGTCCATGAACGGCAGGATCTCGGGCAGCATCTCGACCACCTCGACGTGGCTGCCGAACGCGGCGAACAGGGACGCGAACTCGACCCCGATCACCCCGCCGCCGATCACGACCAGCCGCTGCGGCACGGTCTCGACCGCCAGCAGACCGGTGGAGTCGACCACCAACGGGTTGTCCTTCGCGCCGGGAATCGGCGGCATCACCGGCACCGAGCCGGTGGCGATGATCACGTGGTCGGCGGTCTTGCGCACGCCCTCCACCTCGACCACCCCGGAGCCGACCAGGGTGCCGTGGCCGAAGACCACCTCGACGTGGTTCCGTTTCTCCGTGGACGCCACCCCGGCGACCAGCTTGGTGACCACGTCGGCCTTCCACGCTTGGACAGCGGCCCAGTCGAAGGTCACATTCTCCGCGCGCACTCCGAACTGCTCGCCGTGCAACGCGTGGCTGTACAGCTTCGCGGAGTTCAGCAGGGACTTGGTCGGAATGCAGCCCACGTTCAGGCAGGTGCCACCCAGGAACTCCTTCTCGACCAGCAGCACCCTCTTCTTCGCATGTCCGAGGCGCTCGGCGGCGAGGTAGCCGCCGGGGCCACCGCCGAGGACGATCACGTCATAGTCAGCCATCAGCGTTCTTCCTTGTCAGCGGTTCAGCCGAGGACGGTCAGGTCGATATCGGCGATCGCCGCGCACAGGTCCTTGAGATAGCGCGCGGCGTCCGCTCCGTCGATCACCCTGTGGTCGGCGGTCAGCGACAAGCCGATCCGCTGCTCCGCGCCCACGCTCCCGTCCGCGTTGATCACCGCGCGGGGGAAGATCGCGTCCACGCCGAGGATCGCCACCTGCGGAACGTTCAGCAGCGGCGTGAACGATTCGATCCCGAACGAACCCAGGTTGGACACGGTAAATGTGGCGCCGGAGAGCAGGTCCGGGTTGATCGAGCCACCGATCGCCTCATTCGCCAGTTGCTTCGACTGGACGGAGAATTCCCGCAGCGTCAGGGTGTCGGCGAACCGCAGTGTCGGCACCAGCAGGCCGCGCGGGGTGTCCACGGCCATGCCCAGATGCACGTTCGCGAACTCCCGCAATACACCGTCAGACAGGTGCGCGTTCACCACCGAATGTTTCGCCAGCGTCTTCACCGTCGCGTAGCCGACCAGGTCACCGATCGTCACCGCCGCGAGCTCCGGATCGGATGCGTTCTTCAGCCGCTTCCGCAGTGCCAACAGGCCCGCGGCCGGCGCGGTCGCGGTGTAGGTCAGCTGGGCCGAGCTGGCCAGCGAGTTCATCATCCGTTCCGCGATCACCTTGCGGACGCCCTTCAGCGGGGTGTCGGTGTACGCGCCGGGGAAGTCCTCCGTAGCGGCGGCCCTTCGTGACGCCGGCTCGTTCCTCACCGGCTCCTCAGGGACCGTTGTGCCCAGGTCGGCGCGGGTCACCCGTCCGCCAATGCCAGAGCCCGCGGCGCCGGGGACGAAGCCCTCGGCCTCGGCGCGCGCACCCACCGTCAGGCCGGAACCCCCGGCGATCGCCGCCTGCACGTCTCGCGCGATTACCCGTCCGTGCGGACCGGTGCCCTCGATCCGCTCAGCCGCGATTCCCTGGGACGCCGCCAGACCGCGAGCCCGCGGTGACACCCCACCACCGCTCCCTGAGGAGGCCGGAGCCATCCCCACACCGCTCCCTGAGGAGGCCGGAGCCACCCCGACACCGCTCCCTGGGGAGACCGCAGCCACCCCCACACCGCTCCCTGAGGAGCCGGCGAGGAACGAGCCGGCGTCACGAAGGGCTGGCGAGGATGCATCGGTGGCCCTTCGTGACGGCTCGCTCGCAGGCTCACGAGCCTCCTCAGGGGCCGATGCGGGGGCGTTGCCGCCGCCCAGCCCGGAGATGTCCTCACCGGGCTCGCCGACGATCACCAGCGGCTCCTTCACCGGCACGTCGTCGCCCTCCGCGGCGAGCAACGCCAACACCGTCCCCGAGACACCCGCGGGCACCTCCATGGACGACTTGTCGGTCTCGATCTCGCACAGCAGCGACGACGCGTCCACCACATCGCCGACCTTGACCAGCCAGCTGGTGATCAGGCACGACTCCACCGTGTTGCCGAGTTGTGGCATCACCACGACCTGGGCCATTGGTTCTCCTGTTTCTAGACGAAGCGGACCTGGGTGCCGCTGTTGCTGAGCTCGGTCCGGGCCTCTTCGGCGAGCCCGGAGTCAGTGATCACGCCGCTGAGGTCGGCGAGGCCGACCACGCTGACGAAGCCGGCCTTGCCGTACTTCGACGAGTCGGCCACCAGCCACGACTCGGCGGCCCGCGCCTTCATGGCGCGAATCACCTCCGCCCCCTCCGCGAAAGCAGTGGTGAGGCCGCGCGCGGCGCTGAAGCCGTCCGTGCCGAAGAAGGCGAGCCGGACGTTGAAGTCGTCGATCGCACGCAACGCACCCGGCCCGACCAGCGACTCACTGGTGCGATGGAAGGTGCCGCCGGTGAGGACCACGGTCAGGCCCGGGTAGAGCCGGGCGTGCCGGAGGACGAGGGTCGAGTTGGTGAGGATCTGGACGCCCCGCCTGCCACCCAGGTGGGCGACGATCTCCGCACAAGTGGTGCCCGCCTCGATCATGATCAGGTCGTTGTCCTGCACGAGTTCGGCCGCGGCTGCGGCGATCCGGTCCTTCTCGGCCGCGTGCTGCAACTGGCGCTCCAACACGTTGCGGTAGCCGGTGGCCTCTGCCCCGCCGTGCGTGCGGGCCAGCAGGCCACGTTCCTCGAGATTGCGCAGGTCGGTGCGGACCGTGACCTCGGAGACCCCGAGTTGCTTCGACAGGCTCGCCACCGAGAGCGAGCCTTCCTTGGCCAGGCGGCCGAGGATCAAGGACTCACGCTCTCCGCGTTCGATCGACATCGACCGGTCCTTTCGAGTTACTTTCGTTTTGAGGCTTTTCTCGATTCAATCGTAACGCATCAACAAATCAGACCGCAAGCGGCCCACGTCTGCTGAGCTGCCGGCCCAGATCGTCTACTTACGTTCGAAACTGTAGTACTGTTCATATGCAACCACGGGAGAGGATCGACATGGGCACGCTGGCGGAGCCGGACACGCGCATCGGGGTTGAGCCCCATTTCGGTCGCCTGACCCCGCGGATGGCCGCGTGGCGTGAGGAGCTGATGGAAACCCCTCAGTCGGTGTGTGTAGAGCGCGCCTTGCTGACAACCGAGACGTACCGGCTGCATCAGGACGAGCCGATGGTGCTGCGCCGGGCGTTGATGGTGAAGAACGTACTCGAGAACATGAGCATCTTCATCGAGCCGGCGACCCTCATCTGCGGCAACCAGGCGTCGGCCAACCGGGCCGCTCCGATCATGCCGGAATACGCGATGGACTGGGTGATCGCCGAACTGGACGAGTTCGATCAGCGTCCCGGCGACCGGTTCACGATCACCGAGCAGGCCAAGCAGCAGCTCCGGGAGATCGCTCCGTTCTGGGAGCACAACACGCTGAAGGACCGCGGCCTGGCCCTGATGCCGCCGGCGAGCCGGCAGTTCTACGACCTCGGCATCATCCACCCCGAGGGCAACATCACGTCCGGCGACGCCCACATCGCCGTCTACTACGAGCGCGCCCTGTCCGAAGGCCTCGCCGGCTACCGCTCGCGCACCGAGGCGCTACTGGCCGGGCTGGACCTCACCGAACCCGACCAGCTGAAGAAGTATTTCTTCTACCGCGCGGTCCTGATCACCCTGGACGCCGTCGTCGCCTTCGCCCACCGCTACGCCGCCCTCGCCACCGACCTGGCCTCGACCGAACCGGACGAGGTCCGCCGCGCCGAGCTGCTCGAGATGTCCCGCATCCTGACCAGGGTGCCCGAGCAGCCGGCCGAGACGTTCCAGGAGGCCATCCAGGCAGTCTGGCTCGTGCAACTGTGCCTGCAGATCGAGTCGAACGGCCACAGCCTGTCCTACGGCCGGCTCGACCAGTACGTCTACCCGTACTACGCGGCAGACCTCGAAACCGGACGGATCACTCCTGAGACGGCGACAGAACTGCTGACCAATCTGTGGCTGAAGACCATCACGCTGGCGAAGATCCGCAGTTGGTCGCACACCCGGTTCAGCGCCGGCGGCCCGCTGTACCAGAACGTCACCGTCGGCGGTCAAACCCCCGACGGCAAGGACGCGGTCAACCCGCTGTCCTACCTGGTGCTGAGTTCGGTGGCCCAGACCAGACTCCCCCAGCCGAACCTCACCGTCCGCTACCACCGCGGGCTGAGCGACGACTTCATGTCGGAGTGCATCGAGGTGATGCGGCTCGGGTTCGGGATGCCGGCGTTCAACAGCGACGAGATCATCATCCCGTCCCTGATCACCAAGGGCGTCGCGAAGCAGGACGCCTACAGCTACTCCGCGATCGGCTGCGTCGAGGTCGCCGTCCCCGGCAAGTGGGGCTATCGCTGCACGGGGATGAGCTTCCTCAACTTCCCGAAGGCCCTGCTCACGGCCATGAACAACGGCGTCGACCCGAAGTCGGGCGAGCTGATCGCGGCGCCGGTGAAGCACTTCACCGAGATGACGAGCTTCGACGAGCTGATGCGGGCCTGGGACGTGACCGTCCGGGAGTTCCAGCGGCACGCGGTCATCCTCGACTCGGCCGCCGACCTCGCCCTGGAGGAGAACGTCGCCGACATTCTCTGCTCAGCCCTGGTCGAGGACTGCCTGGGCCGCGGCAAGCCGATCAAGGAGGGCGGCGCGGTCTACGACTTCATCTCCGGCCTCCAGGTCGGCATCGCCAACCTCGGCGACTCCCTGGCCGCCATCAAGAAGTGCGTCTTCGAGGATCGCACCATCACAACGCGAGAGCTGTGGGACGCACTGCTGACCGACTTCTCCGACGTGCGTGGAAAGGAGATCCAGGCCGCGCTGGCCCACGCCCCCAAGTACGGCAACGACGACGACTACGTCGATGACCTGCTGGTGCAGGCCTACGCCAGCTGCATCGACGAGATCTTCGCCCACCACAACACCCGCTACGGCCGCGGCCCGATCGGGGGCACCTACTACGCCGGCACGTCGTCGATCTCGGCCAACGTGCCGCAGGGCGCGTCCACGATGGCGACCCCGGACGGCCGCAACGCCGGCCAGCCGCTGGCCGAGGGTTGCTCCCCCAGCCACGGGGCCGACACCCACGGGCCCACCGCTGTGTTCAAGTCGGTCTCCAAGCTGGACACCGGACGGATCACCGGCGGCGTCCTGCTCAACCAGAAGGTCACCCCCCAGGTGCTGCGCAAGGAGGAGGACCGCAAGAAGCTGATCCTGCTGCTACGGACCTTCTTCAACCGCCTGGACGGCTTCCACGTCCAGTACAACGTGGTCGACCGCGCCACCCTGCTGGACGCCCAGGCCCACCCCGAACGCCACCGCGACCTGATCGTCCGGGTCGCCGGCTACAGCGCGTTCTTCAACGTGCTCTCCAAGGCCACCCAGGACGACATCATCGCCCGCACCGAGCAGTCGCTGTAGCCCCCGGCGTCCGCCCGGTCGCGGTGCCCGCGTCCCGGCTCAGCGGACGTGCGCCACGGCGGCCTCGAAGGCGGCGCCGATGATGCCGGCGTCGTTGCCCATCCGGGCCCGGACGACGGGCGCCTCGATCTGGAGCAGCGGCAGGAACTGGTCGGCGTCGTGGCTGATGCCGCCCCCGATGATCACCAGGTCCGGCCACAGCAGGCTCTCTGCGTAGGCGAGGTACTCCTGCAGCCGGGAGACCCACTGCGCCCAGGAGAGGCTCTCCCGGACGCGCGCCGCCGCCGACGCCCAGGGACAGCAGTCGAAGCCGTCGATGGTGAGGTGACCCAGTTCGGTGTTCGGGACGAGATGCCCGTCCACGAAGAGCGCGGAGCCCACCCCGGTGCCGAGCGTGACCACGAGCACGACTCCCGGGACGTCCCGGCCGGCGCCCAGTGCAACCTCCGCGAGACCCGCAGCGTCCGCATCGTTGAGCACGGCGACCGGTCCCCCGAGCACTCCTCCGAAGAGGTCATCGGCGTCCGTACCGATCCAGGTGAGGTCGATGTTCGCCGCCGTCCGGACGATGCCGTGGCGGACGACGGCAGGAACCGCGATCCCCGTCCGCGCACCAGGCGGCACCTCGCTGAAGTGGTCGCGCAGTTCGGCGACCGCTGCGGCGACCGCCTCCGGTGTCGCGGGCTGCGGTGTCGTGATGCAGTGCCTCGGCGCGATCAACTCACCCGTGGACAGATCGACCGGCGCGCCCTTGATGCCGCTGCCGCCGACGTCGACGCCGAGCACCACCGCTCCCGCGGCCAGCCCCGCCTGCGGGTTCCGTGGCATCGCAGGCTCGGGGAGGGTACGCAGGTCGAGAGGTTCTGCCGACGGAGTGGCCATGGCGGAGTCCTTCCACAGTGAAGTGCTCGGTCGTTCGCGTCAGCTCGCCGGGACCTTGGTCACGACGAGTCCAGCGCCGGTGAGGTGGTCCTGGATGGGCGTGGGCAGGTTCGCGTCGGTCACCACGTGTCGCACCGCGTCCAGCGGCAGCAGCGGGACGGCGCCCTGGCGGGGAAACTTGAGGGACTCGGTGAGGACGACCACATCCGCAGCCTGCCTGGCCATGGCTTTCACGACCGCGGCCCGCAGGTGGTTCCGGCCGGTGAAGCCGGACTCGACGGTGTAGCCGTCCACGCCGACGAACAGCCGCTCGACGTGGAAGTTGAGCAGGCACTGTTCCACCAGCGGCCCGACCGTGACCTGGGATTCGGCCTGGTAGTCGCCCCCCAGCAGCACGACGGACGCGCCGGGCGCCGTGCGGACGTAGTCGGCGATGAAAGCCGAGTTCGTGATGATCGTCACCCCGCGTCTGGTCCGGGCGATCTCGTCGGCCAGCAGTGCGCAGCACGACCCGGACTCGATCATCACGGTGTCCCCGTTGGTCACGAGGTCGGCGGCCGCCGCCGCGATGCGGCGCTTCACGTCGTAGTGGAAGGCGAGCCGGCTGAGCAGGTTGTCCGGCGCGATCGCGACCGCGTAGCCGTGCTGGCGCCGGATCAGGCCCTTCTTCTCGAGCTGGTCGAGGTCCTTGCGGACGGTGACCTGGGAGACCGCGAACATGCCGGACAACTCGTTGACGTCGACGCGTTCGTTGTCGATGACGTACTCGAGAATCCTGGACCGTCGGTCACTCACTGCCGGGCCTCCTCGGACCAGTCACATTGACGCTGACTCGAATCCTAGTAGAGTTACGTATGAAAGCTCAAGCGATTCATTACGAAAGGAGTCAGGCCGGATGGGCGAGGACGTCGGACGGATCTTCGACATCCAGAAGTTCTCGCTCCACGACGGTCCCGGTATCCGCACCGTGGTGTTCCTCAAGGGCTGCCCGATGCAGTGCGCGTGGTGCTCCAACCCGAACTCGCGCAAGCTCCAGGTGCTGCCGATGCGCGATGCCCAGAACCCGAATGTGTTCCTCGCCGACAGCCGTGACTACAGCGCCGACGAGGTGGTCCGGATCTGCCTGCAGGACCTCCCGTTCTACGAGGAGTCCGGCGGCGGAGTGACCCTGTCCGGTGGTGAGGCGCTCGTCCAGCACCACTTCACCACGCGGCTCCTGCGCCGGCTCAGGGACAAGGGCGTCCACACCGCCGTCGAGACCACCGGTTACGCCGCTCCGGGTGTCTTCGAGAAGATGCTGCGCGAGGTGGATCTGCTGATCATCGACGTCAAGCACCATGACCGCCGGCTGCACCGGCGATGGACGGGTGTCGCCAACGACCTACCCCTGCAGAACCTGGCGACCGCCGTCGCAGCGGGCGGACCGGTACTGGTGCGCATCCCCGTGATTCCGGGGGTCAACGACGGCCCGGCCGACGCGGAGGCCTTCTGCCGGCTGCTGACGCCGATCGGGGTGCGGGAGGTACAGCTGCTGCCGTTCCACCAGTTCGGCGAACGCAAGTACGAGCTCCTGGGCTGGAACTACCCGTTTGACGGCGTGCCCGCGCTCCACGAGGAGGACCTCGCCGGCTACCGGCAGGCCTTCTGTGACCACGGTCTCAACGCCTTCGTCTAGATCTGGGCGGAGGCGCCCGGCGTCAGCGCCCGCTGGCCAGCAGGGCGTCCTCGGCAGCCTTCGTCCAGCGTCCGTCGTCCAGCGCCGCGGCGACGGACGGCAGCTTCTCCGGCAGCTCGTCCAGCGTGACCAGGCCGAGGTCGTGCAGGCTCGGATAGACCATGATCTTGCCGCCGGAGGTGCGGTTGTTGACCGACTCGATCGCGTCCGCAACGCCGGCCATGCCGGTGACCGCCCACAACGAGACGTTGGTGTCGAGCTGGCCCGACTCGACCTTGGCGAGCATGGCCTTCATGTCCTGGATCCGCGATCCCGACGTACCCACCATGTACACCCCGCGGGACGCGACCGCGTCCAGGTCGAGCGGCGCCATCGTCCCGATCGCGAAGCCCGCGAACGCGTTGACGATTGCGTTCTCGCCGGCCAGTTCCACGGCCTGCGCGATCAGTGCGGGCGCGGGCACCATCACCGCGATGTAGCTGTAGCCGCGCTCGAGCGGGTTGGTCTTCGAGTTCCGGACGGACACCGGGACGCCGTGCACAGCGGCCACCGGCTCCAGCACCGACGCCAGGTGCGCGAGCCGGGCGTCGTCGACGTCCACCGCGTCCATGCTGACTCCGGGGACGCCGGAGACGGCCGTCCGGATCGTGTGCATCAGGCCCATCGGGCCGGCCGCGCCGACGATCGCCACCCGGTCGTTCTGACGCAGCTCACACTGAGCGGGGATTCTCGCGTAGCCCTCCGCCGCGTCGTCTCCGGTGGTGCCGACGTAGCGGATCAGGTCGTAGTGGACACGGCCCACGTCCACCGGCACCGCGGCGCCGATCGGGGTGCCGCCGAGTACGAGGTCGAGGATGCCGAATGGCTTCAGCAGCGGTCCCAGTTTCTCGATGGTCGCGGCGTCGGAGCCGAAGTAGACGATGTCGTCGAAACTCGGCGCGGAGAGGTCGTCGAGGCGCACAGCCTCGAACGCCGCGCCGATCGCGTCCGCGTCCGCCGCGCCCACGACCGACACCGATGCCGGGACGTGCGCTGCCACCAGGCCCGCCAGCCCGGGGACGCCGCGTCCCGGGTCGACGACGACCAGCAGCCGGCCACCGTCCTTCAGGTGCTGCCGCTCGCCCCAGGCGTAGGCCGCCTCCACGCACGCCCACGGCTCGATCAGCGCGACCGCGGACGCCGAAGGGCCCTCACTCACGGGGATCAGGAACCGCTCGCCGGTGTCGGGATCCAGGATCATCCGCTCGTCGAGCACCACGTACTCCTGCAGCGCGCCTTCGAAGTTGTAGCCGAAGGCCGCGTTCGAGCTTGCCGTGGGCAGGTGCCGGTAGTCGGTCTCGACCAGCACCCGCTCCCCCACGCTGTGGTGCTTCACCTCCGCGCCGATCGCGACGATCCGTCCGACCGGCTCGTGGCCGGGGACGATCGGCAGGTCGCCGGGCCGGTAGCTGGGGATCTCCGCCAGCTCGTCGGCGCCCAGCCCGCTGAGCACCTCGCTCTTGCGCGGATGGTTCGTGAACGCGTGCAGCAGCTTGGTGTCGGAGAAGCAGATGCCGCAGGCCTCCGGTGCGATCAGCAGTTGAGTCGGCCCCAGCGGGTACATCGGCTTGGCCTCGTTGTGCACCACCTGGTCGGCGCCCACGAACTGGATCGCGTGCTGGGTGGACGGGAACTCGGTCATGGTGTTCTCCTCTTTCGATATCCGCTGGTCGAGCCACATTCGGCTGATCGAGCCTGTCGAGATCCGCGACGGGTCTCGCCCTTCGTCAGGCTCAGGGATCGGTGGGTGGTGTTCAAGGGATCGGTGGCTGGTGTTCAAGGGATCGGTGGCTGGTGTTCAGTTGAGCATGTTCTGGCCACCGGTGACCGGCACTGCCTGGCCGGTCTCGTAGGCCTGGTCGACGATGTAGTACACCGCCTTGGCGAGGTCGGACGGCAGGCAGCCCCGGCCCATCGGCACCTTGGCCTCGTAGTACCTGCGCACGTCCTCGACGGACTGCGCGCCGGGCACCTTGCCCGCCCGCAGGTACTGGACGAACAGCCCGCGCTCGGGGTCGGTCCACAGCGGCCCGTCCAGGTAGTTGCCCGGGCAGATCGCGTTCACCTTGATGCCGTACTCGACCAACTCCAGCGCGAAGCTCTGGGTGAGCCCGATGCCGCCGAACTTCGAGCCGGAGTAGGCGAAGTTGCGCTTCGAGCCCTCCAGCCCCGACTTCGAGTTGATCTCGATGATGTCGAACCAGGCGTCCGGGCGGGCGGCGTGCTGCGCGGCCAGCACCGGCGCGACCGCGCGGACGCCGAGGAAGTAGCCGCGGTAGTTCACGTTCGTGACCAGGTCGAAGTCGGCGACCTTCTGGGTCATCACGCCGTCGGCGCGCAGCACCCCGGCGTTGGAGATGAACACGTCGAGACCGCCGTAGATCGCGACGACCTGGGCGACGGCGTCCAGCTGGGACTGCTCGTCGGCCACGTTCACCTGCACCGCCACCGCTCGCCCCGGGCCGTACTGGACGCTCAGCTCCGCGGCGTTCTTCGTCGCCAGCTCGATGTTGAGGTCGGCCAGGACCACCTGCGCCCCCTCGGCCAGCAACTCCGTGGTGATGCCCAGACCGAAGCCCTGCGCGGCACCGGTGACCATGATGACCTTGCCCGCCATCCGGCCGCGCTTGCCGGACGCCGCGACGGCCTTGCGGTAGCTCTCGGCCTCCCAGTTCTCGATGAAGCCACGCTCGGTCGCGTCCAGGCAGCGGACGGTGCCGATCCGGTTCGCGTCCCTGGCCACCCGCAGCGCGTCCGTGAAGGTGGCGAGCGCGGTCCGCGCACCGGCGAGGTCGGCGCCCGCACCGAACGCCACCACACCCGGGACGACGACGATCACCGGGTCCTTGCCGTACTGATCGCGGTAGCCGGCGACACCTGCGGTGACCGCGGCGGCGTCCGCGTCCGCGGGCAGGACCAGCGGCAGCGATCCGGCGTAGACGATCTGGTCGGGGATCAGCGGCCCGCCGTACAGGATCGCCTCACCGGCCGGTGTGGTGGTGACCGCGCGCACCAGCTCAGACGAGTCGGACGTGACCACCGCCAGCCGATCGGGCGTGCCCAGGAGCCCGCGCAGCGTGGGGCCGATCAAGTTGATGATCCTCGAGCGCCCCTCCATGCTCCCTGAGCTTGACGAAGGGTCACCACGGGCTTCGTCAGGCTCAGCCACCACAGTGGGTTCACCCGCCTCGATCGCCGCCGCGATCGTCGCGGTCAGCCACTGGGCCCGTTCGGTGAGTTCAGCGGCGGAGTTGCCGGAGACGATGATGCCGTGGTTGCCGAGCAGAGTGACGCCGGGCGCGGGCCGGCCCGTCCGTGCGGCGTACGCCCCGCGCACCTCCTCGATCTTGCGAGCCAGTGGCACGCCGGGGTCGGTGTAGGGCACGAAGATCGCCTCGTCGCCGAACAGTCTTGCGACGAGGGCCGCCGCGTCAGTGTTGCAGGTGAGCGCGTTGGCGACCAGAGGGTGGGTGTGCAGCACCAGCGCGTCGGGGATCAGCGCGTGGAACAGGATCTCCACGCTGGGTCGGCGCCCGCCGGGTGCCTCGATCAGCGCGCGGGCCGCCGCGGCCTGCACGGGGTCGCCAGCGACCGGTTCGTCGGAACGGAGCGCGTCCAGCAGCACGTCGTTGCGCAGACCGACGAGATCGTCGGCCGACAGCGTCGCCAGCGGCACGCCGGACGGCTTGATCCACAGCACCCCGTCCACCTTCACGGACGCGTTGCCGCCGCCGGCCCGGGAATACTCGGGATCGGCGCCGAAGGCGTTGGCCACCTGGACCAGTTCCGCCACGAGGCTCACAGCGACTCCTTCTTGATCAGCTTGCTGCCGAGTTCGACCAGCGCGGCCACGGGCACGGGAGTGCGCGCGCCAGCGGCGTCCACGTACCCGGGACGGCCGGCGGCGACCTCGTGCTGGTGCGCGGCCACCACGCAGGTGGCCTCCCAGAAGGCCTGCCTGGCGAAGGCTGACACCGGGCCGTCCACGCAGGCAACCTCGATCGGGATGCGGTCGAGCGTGTTGTGCTCGGTGCCGGCCATCACCACGATGCCGGCGTCGGTGAAGGCCTTCACGTAGGCGTCCACACAGGTCCTGGTGTTGCGGATCGGGATCAGCTCGGCAGCATGGATGCCTCGCTCCACCAGTTGGGCAGCCAGGCGTTCCGCCGGCTCCTCGAACGGGCAGACCGGCTGCACGCCGTCGGCCAGGGTCGGGTAGGTGGGGATGCCGTCCATCTCCAGGACGTAGCGGTAGGCGTCGGCGAAGCTGAGCGGCACCTCGGCGACGTAGCCAGGCGTGCCCACCTTGATCAGTCGCGACCTGAGCTCGCCCTGCAGTGCCACCGGGTTGTCGACGTCCACCTTCGAAGGGCCGCCGTAAGCCCGCTCGAGAACGGCAGCGCGCTCCGCGACCGGAAGCTCGGCCAGCGCCCGCTGGAACGCCTGCGCGATGTGCCGCTCCTGCAGCGAGACCCAGTCGCGCGGCACCTGGGCGGTGTCGGCCACGTCCTGCGCGACGACCTCGGCGGTCAGCCCGGTGTCCAGCCCGCAGCTGACGAACCAGTCGGCCAGCTTCGCGACCATGGCCTCGGCGCGCTCGTCGTTGCCCGCGCGGATCTCGGCCGCGATCCGGGACGCCACCTCCGACTTGCGCGTGAACGGCGAGATGCCCTTGCCGCACAGGTACATCCGGCCCGGGTTCGCCGGGTCGTTCACGCGGACGCCGGCCGCGGCGAGCTCATCGTCCAGGGTGATGAACTCCAGCCCGTAGAGCGGGACGATGCCGGCCGCCTGCGCCTGTTCGGCGAACAGCGCGTACACCTGCTGGTCGTAGAAGTTCGAAATGCCCAGCGCCGCGACACCCTCGGTGGCCGCCGTCCCGATCACGTCCGCGACCGTGGTGAACGCCGAGAAGTTGGGCGGGAAGTGAACGTGGGTGTTCACCACCGGGACGTGCGTCCCGGGCTGGTGGACCTCGCTGTCAGCCATCTGCAACACCTGTCGTGGGTCTCGGGGACGGCAGTGCTGCCGTCCGATTGGCGGCGCGCTCGGCCGCGTCCCACTGCTCGGGAGCGAACGGCAGCACGCCGGGGTGGTATGTGGTGAGGGCGGAGGACGCGATCGCGACCTCGCGCAGCGCCTTCCGGTCGCCGGAGAGCGCGCCGCAGGCCCGCGCCTGGACGAGGAGGTTGCCCAGCGCGGTGCCCTCCGCAGGCCCGGCGACAACGGGCAGTCCGGTCGCCTCAGCGGTGAGCTGGCAGAGCAGCGTGTTCTGGCAGCCGCCGCCGACGATGTGGACGACCGACACGTCGCGTCCGGCCAGTTGGCAGGCATCGCGGATCGTCGCGCGATAGGCCACCGCGAGGGAATCGAGGATGCAGCGGCAGATCGTGGCCGGGTCGTCGGGCAGCGCCTGGCCGGTCTCGGCGGCCATCGCCAGCAGCCGGGACGGCATGTCACCGGGCGGCAGCAGTCGCTCGTCCGTCATGTCCAGGACGCAGGCCAGCCCTGGCCTGTCCGCCGCAGCGTCCAGCAACGCACCGAGTTCGACCGCGCGTCCCGCGGCCTTCCATGCACGGATGCTCTCGCTCAGCACCCACAGACCCATCACGTTCTTCAGGTAGCGGACGGTGCCGTCGATGCCCAGTTCGTTGGTGAAGTCGGCAGCCCGGCTGGCTTCGGTCAGCACAGGCTGTTCGAGTTCCAGGCCGACCAGCGACCAGGTGCCGGAGGAGATGAACGCGAAGTCGGTGCCGCTCGCCGGGATCGACGCGACCGCGGACGCCGTGTCATGGCCACCCACCGCCACCACCCGGACCGGCTGCGAGAACAGGCCGGCGGTGGTCTCGCCCAGCACCGTCCCGGGTTCGACGAGTTCGGGGAGCACGCGCGGGACGGGCAGCCCGTAGCGCTGGGCGAGGTGTGCACAGGTGCGGTCCGACCAGGTGCGGGATGCGACGTCCAGCAGACCGGTGGTGGAGGCCATGGTCATCTCGGCCACATGGCGTCCGCACAGCCAGAAGGACATCAGGTCGGGCATCAGCAGCACCTTGTCGACTGCGCCCCAGCGTCCGTCGACACGCCCCGCGACGAGCTGGAAGATCGTGTTGAACGGCATCACCTGCAGGCCCGCCGTGCCGTACAGCTGTTCGGCGGACAGCGTGGAGAACACCAGGTCGGGCACTCCGTGCGTCCGTTCGTCGCGGTAGTGGAAGGGGCTTTCGAGCAGTTCGCCCGACGCGTCCAGCCGTCCGTAGTCGACGCCCCAGGTGTCGACACCCACCGACTCGAGCGCGCCCCCGCTGGCGTCGATGGCTGCCTGCACACCGACGCGGACGTGCTCGAACAGCCCGCGAGCATCGGTGTGGATCCCGTCCGCCGTTTCGATCGGGCCGTTCTCGAAACGAGTCGTCTCGGTGAGTTCGAACCGGCCGTCCTCCAGCCTGCCCAGGATCACCCGTCCACTGGACGCGCCGAGGTCCGCGGCGGCGAAGTAGCGGGCGCTCACGAGCACACCGGGCCGACGGAGAGGATCTCGAGGTTCATGTCGCTTCCTTGCGGTCTTCTGAATCGTTTCATACGATACGAGCCGAATTCCTGCCCGTCAAGCGCCGGCTCTCTTCACCCGCGCACTGCCACAAACGCTCCCGAAAAGTGCAGACGCCACCGAAATTTCGGGAGCTCCTGCGAATTTCGGGAGCGTCTGTCGGGGGTCGGGGGGCCGCGGCGGATGGGAAGACGGCGGGTCAGCGACCGGACGCGGCCAGCTGGTCCTCCAGGTTGAAGACCTCCTCGACGCGCTCCCACGCGTCGTCCGGCGCACCCTCGGACGCAAAGAGCCGCGCCATCTCGGCCTGCCACCTCGCGTTGACCTCGGTGGCGGCCACCTTCGCCTGGGCCTCGTCGAGGTCATCGGCCTCGCAGTAGCCGATCAGAAGGCCGTCCGGACGCAGGAACAGCGAGTAGTTGCGCCAGCCTGCGTCGCGCAGGGCGACCAGCAACTCCGGCCACACCGCAGCGTGCCGGGCCTTGTACTCCTCCAGCTTCGCCACCTCGACATGCCCCAGCAGGCAGTACCTGGCCATCGCGAGCTCCTCTCTTCTGATCATGCTGGCTGAGCCCGACGAAGCCCGATCGCCGACCCTTCGTCAAGCTCAGGGATCATTCGTCAAGCTCAGGGATCATTCGTCAAGCTCAGGGATCATTCGTCAAGCTCAGGGAGCATGCGGGTCAGGCGCCCCAGCCCGCCTGGGTGCCGCCGACGCGTTCCTCGGCGATCTTGGCCAGGTAGCCGGACGCCAGGAAGGCCTTCATCGGGTCGGCGGGCAGGCCGCGGGATTCGCGCCAGGCGGCGAGGTCGGCGCGGACGTCGGTGTAGAAGGCGTCCATGAACACCCCGTTGGCGCCCAGCACGTCACCGGCGGACTGGGCCGCGGCCAGCGCATCATGGTTGACGAGCAGTGCCTTGGCGGTCATCTCCTGCACGTTCAGCACGCTGCGGATCTGGCCGGGCACCTTGTCCTCGACGTTGTGGCACTGGTCGAGCATGAACGCCACCCCGGAGTCGGGGCCGTAGCCGCCGCCGCGGATCACCTCGTAGAGGATCCGGAACAGCTGGAAAGGATCCGCAGCCCCTACGATCAGGTCGTCGTCGGCGTAGAACCGGGAGTTGAAGTCGAACGACCCCAACTTCCCCAGCCGCAGCAGCTGCATCACGATGAACTCGATGTTCGTGCCGGGCGCGTGGTGGCCGGTGTCCAGGCACACCATCGCCTTGGGTCCCAGCGCCGCGCACTGGGCGTACGAGGTACCCCAGTCCGGGACGTCGGTGTGGTAGAACGCCGGCTCGAAGAACTTGTACTCCAGCACCATCCGCTGCTCGGGTCCGAGCCGGTCGTAGATGGTGGCCAGCGACTCGGCCAGCCTCTCCTGCCGTCCGCGCAGGTCGGCCTGCCCGGGATAGTTGGAGCCGTCGGCCAGCCAGATCTTCAGGTCCCGCGAACCAGTCGCGTCCATGATGTCGATGCACTCGAGATGGTGGTCGATCGCCTTCTGCCGAACCGCGGGATCCACATGGGTCAGCGAACCGAACTTGTACGCCTCGTCCTGGAACGTGTTGGAGTTGACCGTCCCCAGCGCCACCCCGAGATCCTTCGCGTACGCAGCCAGAGCCGCGTAGTCGTCCACCTTGTCCCACGGAATGTGCAACGCCACCGTCGGCGCCAGCCCGGTGTACTTCTGCACCTGCGCGGCGTCGGCGATCTTCTCCCGCGGATCCCGCGGCGTGCCCGGTGTGGTGAACACCTTGAACCTGGTCCCCGAGTTCCCGAACGCCCAGCTGGGCAGCTCGATGGCCTGCAGGGCCAGTTGGTCAGTGATGGAAGCGAAAGTGGTCATCTCGGGGTTTCTTCTCTTCGGTGTTTCCTGCGATCTGGGGTTGTGGTGCCCGGCCGGGGTCGGCCGGGCACCACGGAGTTGGTCAGAAGTTGAACTGGTCGATGTTGTCCTTGTTGAACTTGAACGGGTCTCCGAGCAGGACGGTGGCGTCGGCGCCGACGGTGTACTCCTTGCCGTTGGCGGTGAACTTGTCGCCTTCCTTGCCGGTGATCTCGCCCTTGATCAGCGCGGCCGCGGCGTAGGCGGCCAGCGCGCCGAGATCCTGCGGGTTCCACAGGGCGAACTCCTTGACCGTGCCGTCCTTCACGTACGCACGCATCTGGTTCGGGGTGCCCAGGCCGGTCAGCGCCACCTTGCCCTTGTAGTTCGACTTGGACAGGTACCGGGCCGCGGCCGCGATACCGACCGTGGTCGGGGAGATGATGCCCTTCAGGTTCGGGTGCGAGGACAGCAGACCCGACGTCTTGTCGAACGAGGTCTGGTCGTCGTCGTTGCCGTACACGGTGTCGACCAGCTTGATGTTCGGGTGGTTCGCTGCCAGTTCCTGCTTCATCATGTCGATCCAGGCGTTCTGGTTCGTGGCGTTCGCCGCCGCGGACAGGATCGCGATCTCACCGGCATCACCGATCTGCTCGGCGATCATGTCCACCTGCACCTTCGCGATGCCCTCGGCCGTCGCCTGGTTCACGAACAGGTTCCGGCAGTCCGGGTTGGTGTCGGAGTCGAAGGTGATCACCTTCACGCCCGCGCTCATCGCGTCCTTCAGCGAGTCGCAGATCGCCGACTTGTCGTTGGCCGACACCAGCAACGCACCCACCTGCTGCTGGGTCGCGGTGTTGATGTAGGACACCTGGCCGGCCGGGTCGTCCCCCTTCGCCGGGCCCACCTGGGCCACCGTCCCGCCCAACGCCTGCACCGCCGCCTGCACCCCCTTGTACGAGGTGTCGAAGTACGGGTTCCCCAGGTTCTTCGGCAGGAACGTCATGGTCAGGTTCGCCGCAGCCGACGAGGCCGGGGCCGAACCGGGCGCGGCCGGCGCCGGGCTGCCCGACGAGCACCCTGCAGCCAGCAACAAGCTCGCCGCAGCCACCCCCGCCATCACACTCAGCCCCACACGAGACTTACCAAGCATCATGGATGATCCTTTCTTCTGGTCGAGCCCCACGCTGGGTCCGACGGTTGGTGGGGCAAGCCCCGGTTCCTTCAGGAGGTCTTCGGGAGCGCGGCCGCCGGCCGCACCCTTCTCGCCTGCAGCCAGCTGAGCAGACTGCCCGCGATCACGGAGAGCACCAGCAGCACGCCGGTGATGATGCTCACCACGTCAGAGGTGATGTTCACGAGCTGCAGGGCCTTCGACAGCACGCCGATCAGCAGGACGCCGGCCACCACCCCGTGCAGGGCGCCGCGTCCGCCGAAGACCGACACCCCGCCGAGGACGACGGCTGCGATGACCTGCAGTTCCAGGCCGGTGGCGTTGTCGCCCCGCGCCGAGTTGTAGTAGAGGGCGTAGTAGACGCCGGCGAGGGCGGACATCAGCCCGGACAGGACGAACAGGATCAACCGCGTCCGGTCGGCGTTGACGCCGGAGAACACCGCGGCGTCCTTGCTCAGCCCGACCGCGAAGATGCCGCGGCCGAACGTGGTGAAGTGCAGCATGATCGCGAACGCGGCCAGCAGCACGACGTAGAGGATCATCACGGACGGGATCCCCGTCGCTCCGATCTTGGACTTCACCAGCGTCGTCCACCACCGGTCGAACTGGGTGATCGCCGTCGTGCCCAGCAGGCCGACCGCGATGCCCCGGTAGAGGGCGAGCGTGCCGATGGTCACGGCCAGGGCGGGCAGCCCGACCCGGGTGACCAGCAGCCCGTTGACCAGGCCGCCGAGCGCGCCCGCGGCCAGCGCGATCAGGGCGGCGATGGCGATGGGCAGGCCGGACTGGTAGCCGATGCCCAACAGCACGCTGCTCAGGCCCACCATCGAACCGACCGACAGGTCGATGTCGCCGGTGATCATCACCGGAGCCATCGCCAGCGCGATCAGCAGGATCGGCGTCGCGTCGAAGAGCAGGTAGCCCATCGTGATCGGGGTCGCGAACTTCGGCACGATCACCGAGGCCACGACGATCACGACGAGGAGCAGGGCGATGATCGCCATCTCGCGGGTGAACAGGATCCGCCGCCAGGCGGGGCGTCCGTAGTCGGCGTAGGTGCGCTCGCCGGCACCGGGAGCGGAAGTGAGGGCGGTCATGCCACGCTCCTCTCTTCCTTCAGGAGTCTTGCCTGCCGGTTGGCGAGCACCCGGTCGAGGACGATCGCGCCGATGATCAGCGCACCGACCACCGCGCGCTGCCAGAAGTCGGGGATGCCGAGCACGGGGAGCGCCCGGTTGATGGTCAGCAGCAGGTAGGCGCCGAAGACGGCGCCCACCACGGTGCCGCTGCCGCCGACGATGGCCACGCCGCCGATCACCGCCGCGCCGATGGCCTGCAGCTCGAAGCCGTCGCCCACCTGGGAGTTGATCGTGCCGTAGCGCGCGGCGAACAGCACCCCGGCAAGGCCGGACGCCGCCCCGCTCGCCACGAACGCGACCAGCACCCGCCGGGTCTTGGCCAGGCCGTACAGCTCCGCCGCGTCTGGGTCGGACCCGATCGCGTAGAACTCGCGTCCGCCCCTGGTGTTGGCCATGTACCAGGCCACGATCACCAGGATCACGACGGCGAGGATGGTCAGCACGGGGATCGTGAGGAGCTGCGCGGTGCCCAGGTTGAGGAAGCCGTCCGGCATGTCGGAGGCGTTGATCCGGTTGCTGCCGGTCCAGACCACGTTGATGCCACGGAACGCGTACAGCGTGCCGAGCGTGATCACCATCGCGGGCACGCGGCCGAAGGCGACCAGCGCTCCGTTGACGAGCCCGAGCAGGCCGCCGAACACGATCCCGACTCCGAACATCAGCGGGACGGGGAAGCCCGGCATCGCCACGAACAGCGTCCCGACGAGGTAGGCAGTGAGTCCGACGATCGAGCCCACCGACAGGTCGACGCTGCGGGTGATGATCACGACGGCCTCGCCGATCGCGACCACCGCCACGATGGCGGGGGTCAGCAGGAGGTCGCGCCACCCGTCCCCGCTGAACAGGAACTCGGGGTTCTTGATCGTGGTGGCCACCACCACGATGGCGAACGCGAGGAAGATGCTGGTCTCGCGGGATCGCAGCAGGTCGCCGATGCGGGCAGCGACACCGCGGGTGCGGGCGGGAGCGGCGAGGGTGCTCACGCGGGGTCCCCGCAGAGTTGTTCGGGGGAGCGCAGCGGAGGAGAAGAACTCTGTGGGGTGGTCACGCGACGTCCTCCTGGGCGTGGGTGGCGGCGAACATGACGGTCTCCGGAGTGGCCTCCGCGCGACGGATGTCGGCGGTGATCCGGCCCTCGTGCATGACGAGGACGCGGTCGGCCATCCCGAGCACCTCGGGCAGTTCGGAAGAGATCATCAGGATGGCCAGGCCCATGCCGGCCAGTTCGGACATCATCCGGTGCACCTCGGACTTGGTGCCCACGTCGATGCCGCGGGTGGGTTCGTCGATGATCAGCACCTTGGGGTTGGCGGCCAGCCACTTGGCGAGGACAACCTTCTGCTGGTTGCCTCCAGACAGCGTGCCTGCGACGGAGTCGAGGGCCGCGGTCTTCACCTCGAGCTTGCGCGCCCAGATCTGGGCCTCCGCATTCTCGCGCCGCGCGGTGACCAGGCCGAACTTCGTCAGGCCGGGACGGATCGCGTCCGTGATGTTGGTGGCGACGGTCGCATCGATCACGAGGCCCTGCTTGCGGCGATCCTCCGGGACGAGCGCGACGCCGAGCTTCATCGCCGCGTTGGGGTTGCGCCTGGCCAGGCGCTTGCCGTCCACGCTCACCGAGCCGGTCTCGTAGGGGTCGACGCCGAACACCGCACGGGCCACCTCGCTGCGTCCGGCGCCGACGAGACCGGCGAGGGCGACGATCTCCCCGGAGCACACGGTGAAGCTGATGTCGTGGAAGACGCCGGGCATCGTCAGGTCGTTCACCTCGAGGAGCGGACGCCCGATCTCGGCCTCCTGCTTGGGGAACAACTCGGTGACGTCGCGGCCCACCATGCGCCGGACGATCTCTGCCTCGGTGGTGTCGGCGATCGCAGAGGTCGAGATGTAGGCGCCGTCCCGCATCACGGTGACGGTGTCGCACAGCCCGAACACCTCGTCGAAACGGTGGCTGATGAACATCAGCGCCCGTCCCTCGTCGCGCAGGCTGCGGGCGACCGTGAACAGCCGCTCCACCTCCACCCCGGAGAGGGCGGCGGTGGGCTCGTCCATGATCAGGACGCGAGCGTTCAGCGAGATGGCCTTCGCGATCTCGATGATCTGCTGGTCGGCGATCGAGAGGCCCTGCGTGGGACGGTCGGGGTCGATGTGCACGCCGAGGCGGCTCATCACTTCGACGACCTCGGCCCGCATGGCGGCCTTGTCGATCCGGCCGAGGCGTCCGACGGGCTGGCGGCCCATGAACACGTTCTCCGTGACCGACAGGTCGGGGAACAGCGTGGGCTCCTGGTAGATGACCGCGATTCCGGCGGCCTTCGCCTCTGCGGTGCTGCGGAAGTGGACCGGCTTGCCGTCCATCTCGAAGGTGCCCGTGTCGCGCTGGTAGAGGCCGGCCATGATCTTCACCAAGGTCGACTTGCCCGCACCGTTCTCGCCCACGACCGCGTGGATCGATCCGGCGCGCAGGGCCAGGTCGGCGGTGCGAAGTGCGACCACGGCGCCGAAGCTCTTGGATACGCCCTTGAGCTCCAGTACCGGCGCAACTTGGGTGTCTTCCACCTGGCGGCCTCCGTTGGCGAGTTGAAACGTTCCATACGAACGATTCAAGACACTAGGCCGCACCGGCGGCCGGTGTCAACCCTTTCGGGGCCTCCGAGGCTGCGTCGAACGGCGCGCGACGAGCTGCGGCGTGAACCGGACGGTCTCGTGACGGTGCGGCAGGCCGGCGTCCGCGGCCTCGATCTCACTGACCAGCAATTCAGCGGACTTGCGTCCGATGTCGTCCCTGGGCTGCCGGATCGACGACAAGGGGACGGCTGCTGCGGCGGCGAAGGCGATGTCGTCGTAGCCGATGATCGCGATGTCGTCCGGTACCCGCAGGCCAGCCGTGACGAAGCCCTGCAGCAGTCCGATGGCGACCAGGTCGCAGGCGGCGAACACCGCGGTGGGACGTTCCTCCTCGGGCAGCGCGGCGATCTCACCCGCGCTGCTCAGCCCGTCCAGGATGCCGAGCGCAGGGGTGCTCACCGCCAGCAGCGACACCCCTTCGCCGGCCTGTTCGACGGAGAGCTCGAGGCCTCGACGGCGGTCGCGGACCTGGGCCAGCGTGCTCGGGCCGCCGACGAACGCGAGCCGGCGATGGCCCTGGTCGAGCAGGTGCTGCCCGGCGAGTCGGCCGCCGGCGAGGTCGTCCACGCCCACCGAGCAGAAGTCGGACGTGGTGCCCACGCGGTCGACGATCACCACCGGGATGCCGCGTTGGCGGAGCCGGAGCACGCGCTCGGTGCTGTCCTCGATGGGCGCGAACAGCACGCCTCCGACCCGCTGCTGCTCGAACCGCTCCAGGAGCGTGCGCTCACG
The DNA here is from genome assembly GCA_036770475.1 of Propionicimonas sp. Lineage (GTDB taxonomy): Bacteria > Actinomycetota > Actinomycetes > Propionibacteriales > Propionibacteriaceae > Propionicimonas. Next base: position 44,987 of record DAIPJC010000018.1, read on the forward strand.
GTCGGAATCCTGGTCGCTGTTGCCGATCTGCACGGTGTACTGCTCGGCGTAGAGCAGGTGTTCCGCCCCCCTCGCCACGTCCGTGAAGAAGGGGTTCGCGATGTCCATCACGACCATGCCGATCGCGCGGCTGCGACCCGCGCGGAGTTGCCGGGCCGACTCGTTGGGCACCCAGCCGAGCTTCTCGATGGCCTGCTCCACCCGTCGTCGGGTCGCCTCGGAGACCCGATCGGGGGAATTCAGCACGTTGGACACGGTGCCCACCGACACCTGGGCCAGCGTCGCCACATCGCGCATGCTCACAGAGTTCCTGGGGACCATGTCCGTTCGATTCGCTCGTCGTTGATCACGATTAGATCACAAACCGATTCATTGAACCGTATCAGCCACCACCCGATCGCTGAACGAAAAGGGGACGGTTCCTTTTTCGTTCAGTTATCCACAGTTCGCCCGGGGCTCGGCCGGCCGTTCAGGCGGGCCAGCCCGCGAGGACGACCTTGCCCCTGGCGCGTCCGGACTCGACGAACTCGTGGGCCCTGCGCAGATCGGTGGCGCAGATCTCGCCGTAGGTCTCGGTAAGTGTGCTGCGCAGGACGCCGGCATCGACGAGCCGGGCGACCTCGGCGAGGATCTCGTGCTGCTCGCCCAGATCGGGGGTGCCGAACATCGGACGGGCGAACATGTACTCCCAGTGCAGTGACGCGGCCTTCTGCTTGAGCAGCTTCGCGTCCAGTTCCGCCGGATCGTCGATCAGGCCGATCCGTCCCTGCGGGGCCAGCACCTGCGCCAACTCTGGGAAGTGCTCATCGGTGTGGGTGAGGGACGCGACCAGCTCGACGCCGGCAGTCCCGAGTTCCGCCAGCTGGGGCGCGAGCGGACGACCGTGGTCGAGCACGTCGTGGGCGCCGAGGGAGCGCACCCATTCGGCCGTCTGCGGACGCGACGCCGTCCCGATCACCCGCAGCCTCGTCAGCCGCGCTGCCAGCTGGGTGAGGATCGAGCCGACACCGCCGGCCGCGCCGACGATCAGCGCAGGGCCTGGCCCTCGCCACCGTCCCTGGCGGCCCCGAGGCGGTCGAACAGCAGCTCCCAGGCGGTGATGGAGGTCAGCGGCATCGCCGCAGCGGCGGAAAAGTCAAGGGACGCAGGCTTCTTCGCCGCGATTCGCTCGTCCACCAGGTGCAGTTCGGAGTTGGCTCCGGGGCGTACCACCGAACCCGCGTACCAGACCTCGTCCCCTGGCGCGAAGCCACGCACGTCCGTCCCGACCGCGCGGACGACGCCCGCGACGTCCCAGCCGAGCACCTTGTACTGCTGGCCCGGCTCGGCGCCCCCGCGGACGCGCAGCTTCGTGTCCACCGGATTGACCGAGATCGCACGCACCTCGACCAGCAGATCGCGTCCGGACGCGACCGGGTCAGGCAGATCGATGTCCTCCAGGACCGAGGCCGGGCCTGGGCTGGCGTATCCGATCGCGCGCATCTGTACCTCCGAAAACGACCTTTCCCGCAGGGTACCCCGGCGCGATTTGCGCACTGGATGCATGAAAGTAGCCAGATCCGGCCTGCGACGGCCGTCTGCGGTGCAATTCGGATCAGGTGTCCGGGGCCGGGACGTCCCGCGGTCGGCGCGGTGAGGGGTCGATAGAGTTGGGCGTCCCTGAATCGAGGAGCGTCCGTGACCGATCTCGCCAGCACTGCATCGTCCATCTACCGCCAGATCCTCGGGGTGATCGAGGGCGTCGAACCGCGGATCGCTGAGGCCACCCGCGCCGAGTTGCGCGACCAGCGTGGGTCGCTGAAGCTCATCGCCAGCGAGAACTACGCGTCGCTGCCGGTGCTGATGAGCATGGGCACCTGGCTCAGCGACAAGTACGCGGAGGGCACGATCGGGCACCGCTTCTACGCGGGGTGCCAGAACATCGACACGGTGGAGGCGGTCGCCGCCGAGCATGCGCGCGAGTTGTTCGGCGCCGAGTACGCGTACGTCCAGCCGCACTCGGGCATCGACGCCAACCTGGTCGCCTACTGGTCGATCCTCGCCCACCGGGTGGAGAGCCCGGCGCTGGAGCGGCTCGGCGCCAAGACCGTGAACGACCTCACCGAGGACGACTGGGAGAGCCTCCGGGCCACCTTCAACTCCCAGCGGGTGATGGGCATGGCGCTGGACGCCGGCGGCCACCTCACCCACGGTTTCCGGCACAACATCTCGGGCAAGATGTTCCGCCAGCACTCCTACGGTACGAACCCCGAGACCGGGCTGATCGACTACGACAAGCTGCTCGCGGACGCCCGCGAGTTCCGGCCGCTGATCATCGTGGCGGGGTATTCGGCCTACCCACGCCGGGTGAACTTCGCGAAGATGCGCGACATCGCGGACGAGGTGGGCGCCACCCTTTTCGTCGACATGGCCCACTTCGCCGGTCTGGTGGCAGGCAAGGTGTTCACCGGCGAGGAGAACCCCGTCCCGTACGCGGACGTGGTCGCCTCGACCACTCACAAGTCGCTGCGCGGGCCGCGCGGTGGCTTCGTGCTCGCCACAGCGGAGTACGCGCCGAGCGTCGACCGCGGCTGCCCGATGGTGCTGGGCGGACCGCTCAGCCACATCATGGCGGCCAAGGCTGTCGCGTTCGCCGAGGCGCGGCAGGCGTCCTTCCAGACCTACGCGCAGAAGGTCGCCGACAACGCCAAGGCCCTCGCTGACGGCCTGCTCACGCGTGGTGTGAACCTGGTCACCGGTGGCACGGACAACCACATCGTGCTGCTGGACGTGGGCTCCTTCGGCCTCACCGGACGGCAGGCCGAGTCGGCGCTGCTGGACGCCGGCATCGTCACCAACCGCAACTCGATCCCCCACGACCCGAACGGCGCGTGGTACACCACCGGCGTCCGGATCGGCACGCCCGCGCTGACCACTCGCGGGTTCGGGGCGGCCGAGTTCGACACCGTCGCCGAACTGATCACCGGCGTCCTGAAGGCCACCACTCCGGTGGCCACTGCCGCCGGTGCGCCGGGTAAGGCGAAGTACACGCTCGCCGATGGCGTAGCCGCGCGGACGAAGGCCGCCGCCGCCGAGCTGCTGGACGCCAACCCGCTCTACCCGGGCCTGGAGGTCTAGCCCGGACGCAACGCGTGACGTTTCCCATCGTGTTCGGTGGGAAACGTCACGAGATGTGCGGGCACGCTGACGGGCTGCTCGACCCCAGGCTGGTGCTCGCCGAGGGCCAGCGCTACTGGCGGCCGCGGCGGAAGCGGCGCTTGAGCCGCAGGTCCGGCGGCAACGGCGGAGCCTCCAGCCGGACGGTCGCGCCGCGGTAGCCGGCCACCCGCCCGAAGCGGTCGTCGGGGGCCTGGTTCCACTCCTCGCGCAGTTGGACGATGTGCTCGTGGCTACGTCCGATGAAGTTCCACCACATCACGACGCCCTCGTCGAACGGCTCACCGCCGAGCAGCATCACCCTGGCGGGCTCGCCGGTCGGGTTGCTGAGCCGCATGTGGTCGAGGCCCGCGTCCCGGACGCCGAGCACCGTGCGGTCCAGCCGCACTCCGTCGAAGTCGACGTCACCGGTGTCCACCAGCACACCGTGCTCGAAGCCGGGGTCGACCGCCAGTTCCCAGGTGGTGCCGGGAGCCAGCACGACTTCCGCACCCAGCAGCGGCGTCTCCGTGTGGACGGGCGACGTGGCGCCTTCCAGCGAACCCACCAGGAGCCGGGCGCGCACTCCTTCGGCGTCCAGGACGTCGGGCACGTGGTGCTGGAACTCGCGCACCAGATCCTGGCTGGCCTCCGGCAGCACCACCCACAGCTGGACGCCGTGCAGCACCTCACGGTCGGGCGTCGACACCTCCGAGTGGGCGATCCCGTGGCCGGACGTCATCAGGTTCACCTCGCCCGGCCGGACCATCGAGTGCACGCCGGCCGAGTCACGGTGCTCGATCTCACCCTCGAACAGCCAGCTGACGGTCTGCAGGCCGGTGTGCGGGTGCGGCGGCACGTCCATGCACACGCCGTGCTCTGGCCCGTAGTGATCGGCGAAGCACCAGGCACCGACGAACGAGCGACGCAGGGACGGCAACGTCCGGCGCACCTTGAGGGCGTCGTCGCCGCCGAGCTGGACATCCTTGGGCTCGATGATCTGCACAGCCTCGGGATCGTGGTCTTCCGGCACGACGCAGTCGATCATGGCGGAGCGGGTCTCGGTATTGCTCATCACGCCTCCTCGATCGGGCCAGCGTACGTCGATGTGTCCCGGTGGAGTCGATGTCGACGCTTTGGGGACACTTTGCCGCTGGTGTGGCCGGTGACCTGGGCTCAGCGGACGAGCTCTGCCGCCTCCCGGATCGCCTCCAGGGTGCGCAACGTGGCCAGCGTCCGCTCGTGGTCAGGCGCCGCGTCCCCGCCGTCGCACAACTCGGCGAACCGCTCCACCTCGTAGCGCAGGTCGAAGGCTGGCGCGTCGACGACGAACTCCTCGACGGTGCCATCCAGGCGGCGCAACTCGAGCCGCCGCGGCGCGGGGACGTGATCGATCACCAGGGTCGCGAGTTCGCCCTGCACTTCGCTGGGCAGGTCAGACGCGGTGATCTTCGACCAGCCGAGATCAGCGACGAACCCGTCGTAGACCGCCAGGGCCGCGCCCGCGCCGTCCGCGCCACCGGTGATCGGGACGGTCGCAGCGACCACCCGCTCCGGCTCGCCGAACAGCGCGACCAGTGCGCTGACGACGTAGACGCCGAGGTCGTTCAGCGCGCCGCCGGCGAGCGCCGGGTCGAAGATGTTCACCCGTTCGCCAGCCAGCACCAGGTCGTAGCGGGACGACCGCTGGCAGTAGCGCAGCGACACCCTGCGGACCGTACCCACCTGCCCGACCAGTTCGCGGACGCGGACCGTGCCGGGGTCGTAGGCCGTACGCATGGCCTCCAGCAACACCACGCCGGCCGTCCTCGCCTCTGCGACCAGCACCGCGAACTCGGCTGCGGTCTGCGTCGCGGGCTTCTCCACCAGCACGTGCTTCCCGGCCCGGATCGCCGCCAGCGCCTGCTCGAAGTGGACGCTGTTGGGCGAGGCCACGTACACCGCGTCCACTTTGTCGGACGCCAGCAGCCCCGCCAGGTCGGCGCTGGACGAGCCCGCGCCGATCTCATGGGCGAACGCCTCGGCCCTGGCCGCGTCCCGTGAATAGGCGACGGCCAGTTCCACGCCGGGAACGCGCGCGACCGCGTCCGCGAACTGGGTGGTGATCCAGCTGGTGCCGATCGTGGCGAACCTCAACATGCCTTTGCCCCTCCGGTTCAGCGGCTGAACAGGGTGCCCTGAACGGTGGTCACGAAGTTCGCCATCGACGCCGGGAGGTCGGCGAGGTGCCAGGTCTCGGGCGCGTGGTACCAGTCGAGGTCGGTCGAGTCAGGCAGGCCGTCGTCGTCGGAGTCGACGACCGCCTGCAACCAGCGCTCCTTGCCGCCGAGCACGATCGCATACGGCAGGATCGACGAGAGCTCGTGAGCACCCCGACCGGCCGGGAGCGTGTCCACGGGCTGGGTGAGGAGGCTGCCGCGCAGCACGTCCAGCCCCGCGAGCACGCTCGCGCCCTTCGCGGTGCGCGCCGGCATGTCCTGAGCGAGGAACAGCACCCCGAGCGCCAGCGCGACCAGGGCGAGGCCGGCCAGCCCGAACGAGGTGAACGCGACCAGCAGCACCGTCACGAGCACGGCCACGCCCAGCCCGACCCAGCCGAGCACCCACCACTGGTTCCGGGTCGAATCGGGACGCCGGGCGAACCAGCCGCGCTCGACCACCTCGTCGTACAACTCGGACTGCACCTGGCCGATCACGGCGCCGACGCTGCCCGCGAGGTTCGAGACCCTGATCGGGTCGCCCTGCACGGGCGCGACCGCGTCCAGCAGCGTGTGCTCGTAGTCGAGCAGCGGGTCCGTGCCGTGCAGCCGGGCGAACGTCCAGTCGCTCGGGGCGTGCTCCGACTCGCGCGGCAGCTCGGTGATCCGCAGGTGGCCGCGGACGGCGAGGTCGAGCAGGGTGGCGGTCACGTCGATCGGGTCGACGCGCTCGTCCGCCAGCGTCCCCACCTCACCGGGACGGATGCCGTCCAGCACCCGGAACTCGCTCTGGCCCGGACCGATCGGGGCGAACTCCGCCACCAGCGTCGGAGCCGCCGGCACAACGGCGTCCCTGCCGACCCTGCGCTGGACCGCCCACAGCGCGAGGCCGCCGAGCACCAGCAGGCCGAGCGCGACGCCGAGCGGCAGCGGGTCGGCGGAGAAGGCCCGGTCGAGCGACCAGAGTTGGCGCAGGTCCTGGTTCGGGGCGACCACGTTGGCGGGGAACCGGATCGTCGCCACGACCACCTGGCCCGCGCTGGCCGCCTCGTGGTGGAAGACCGGGACGGGGTTGTCGTGCGTCCCGCCGCCGTAGTAGGTGCACGCGCCGGGAGCGGACGGGTCGCCCGCGGCGCAGTCGACCAGCGTGAACAGCCCGGGGACGGCGATCTCGGCGTCGAACGTGGCCACCGGCAGGTTCAGGCCCTGCAGGAGCGGCCAGCTCACCGTGGTGGTGTCGCCCGCCGTGGCGAGCGCGGCCCCGTGCACGGTGTAGTCCAGCTCGATCGGTGTGGTGGCCCCGCCGGTCGGGATATCCACGGTCGTGCTGCCCGGCCCGGTGGTGACCTTCGCGCCGAGGTCCTTGCCTGAGGTGGACGCCGCGACGTCGGTGAGGGTGTAGCGGTACTCGGTGTGGTTCGCGGTCCGCGTCGCGGTGTCGAACACCTGCTGGACGTCAGCGGGCGCCGCGCCGCTGAAGGTCAGCGTCGCCTTCACGGCCAGTGAGCCGTCGGCGTTGACAGTGGCCTTCACCACGTAGGTCGACACCTGGTCCGCCGCGCGCGCGGACGGTGCAACGCATGCCAGTAGGGCCACCGCCACGGCCAGCATCGCCGCCGGCCGCCGGAACCCGGTCGCCCACTTCGCCATGCCCGCTCCCCTCGCTCGCTCCGTCCGCCGGTCACCGCCATCCGGATGGGCTACAGACTAGAGCGACCCGGTCCGGCTCGCACGGGCGAACCGGCACCGCAGATTCGGCCCTGCCGGACAGCGGGGTACACCAACTACGCTGACGGCGTGACTCAGCAGTGGGGGAACCAGCAGCCGGGCCAGGGTGGGCAGCAGTGGCCTGTGCAGCAGAACTGGAACCGTCCGGTGCAGCAGTGGCCGGCTCCGCAGCAGCCGGCGCCCTACCCGCAGCCGTACGGCTCGCCCCAGGCCCAGTTCGGCCAACCCGCGTACGGGCCGCCGGGCACGTTCCAGCCGGTCAACCAGGGCTACCCGCGGCCGCCGCGGAAGAACCCGCTGCGCGGGTTCCTGCTCGGCTTCGTGCTCGTCATCGGGATCGCGTTCTTCGCCATCTCGTTGATGCATTACCTCGCGGGTGGCGAAGACGTGGCGACCTCCCCTGGCACCGAGCAGACGGCGAGTCCGACCGTCCCGCAGAGCACGGCGAACGTGCCTCAGCCGGATTCGAATCCGCCCGAACTCCCGCAGCCGAAGACCTTCGACCAGGCGAAGACGTGGCTGGTCGACAACGCCGTGTACAAGCAGTCCGCGCCGGTGCCGACCGACTGCGCGGTACCCGAGATCGACATGACGACAGCGTCGGTGGGCGAGCTCACCACGCACCTCAACGAGCTGACCGCATGCCTGTGGCGGGTCTGGTCGGGGCCGCTGGAAAAGGCCGGCTTCGAACTGCCCCGTCCGCCGGTCACCGTCTACACGGAGCCGATCACCACGGGCTGCGGGAAGCTGGACGAGGTCAACGCCGTCTACTGCGCTGCCGACCAGCGGATCTACTACGCCAGGCCCCTGTGGAAGATCTTCCCCGCTAGCCAGCAGAAGGAGCCCTTCGTGGTGGAGTCGGTGCTGGCCCACGAGTTCGGCCACACCATCCAGGCGCGCACCGGCATCCTGATCTCGTCCATGGCGTTCGAGCAGGACGCCTCCGGCTCGGAGGCCAAGATCTACTCCCGGCGCCTGGAGGTCCAGGCGGACTGTTTCTCCGGCATGTTCACCGAAGCGGTCGGGCCGTCGTCCGGTTTGTCGCAGGGCGAGTTGGCGAACCTGCGGGACGTGTTCTACAACCTCGGCGACGACGTGCTCAGCGGCCAGACCGGCATCCAGGGCGACCACGGCCTCGGCCGTTCGCGCAAGGCCTGGTTCACCACCGGCCAGAGCAACACGCTGATGGGCAAGTGCAACACGTACAGCGCCTCGTCCAGTTCCGTCCGCTGACCTGAGTGCCGCTCAGTCGGTGCTGAGCAGAGCGGTCGCGATCGCGGCGAGGCCCTCCCCACGGCCGGTCAGGCCGAGGCCGTCGGTGGTGGTGCCGGACACGCTGACCGGTGCGCCGACGGCCGCGGAGAGCACCGCTTCGGCCTCGGCGCGCCGGGCGGCCAACCGAGGCCGGTTGCCGATCACCTGGATCGCGACGTTCTCCACCCGGTAGCCGGACGCGCGGACGCGAGCCGCCGTCTCCGTGAGGAACGCCACACCGCTCGCCCCCGCCCACTCGGGACGGTCGGTGCCGAAGTTGCTGCCCAGGTCGCCGAGCCCGGCAGCGGAGAGCAGGGCGTCACAGGCCGCGTGCGCGGCGACGTCACCGTCCGAGTGCCCGGCCAGGCCGTCCGGCTCGTCCGGGAACGAGAGCCCGGCCACCCACAGCGGGACGCCACGGGCGTACGCGTGGACGTCCGTGCCCACCCCGACCCGGATCACCGCGACGGCTCCCTTCGCCACTGGCGCCAGAACCGCTTGCCCGAGTGGTGGCCGAAGCTGGCCCGGACGCGCCACAGCGCCCGCGCGACTGTCAGGTCGGCCGGCTCGGTGATCTTCATGCCTATCCTGGAGCCTGGCACGAGCGTGACGTTGTGGCCGTTGCGCTCACAGCAGGTGACGTCGTCGGTGAAGTCCAGCCCGTCCGCCGCCATGCGGTCGTGGCTGTCCAGCAGCACCTGCAGGTCGAAGCCCTGCGGCGTCTGGATGGCTCGCAGCTTGGACCGGTCGAACGCCGCGTTCTCGCTGTCGTCGCCGTGGGGCACGACGCGGATGCTGTCGGTGACGGGGACGGCCGGAGCGACGGCCACCGCACCCCCGCGGACGGCGTTGATCACGCCCTCGACGACGTAGGCCGGCATCATCGGGCGCACGGCGTCGTGCACCAGCACGACCTTCGCCTGCGACAACCGCGGGTGATTGCGGACGACGTCCAGGCCGCGCTGCACCGACTGCTGCCTGGTATCGCCGCCTGGCGTGGTGATCACGGGGATCGGAGAGCCTCTAAGGGCCATCCGGAAGAGGTGGGACACCTTGCCATTGATGACCACGACCGCGTCGGTACAGCCACCTGCGGCCAGACCCTCGACGGCGACCGCGACGACCGCCCGGCCCATGATTCGTAGCGTCGGCTTGGGCTTGGTGCCACCGAACCGTCTGCCCAACCCAGCCGCGACGACGATGGCCACCACTGGTTCAGACACGCCTGCGAGTATAGGCGTCCGGCCGCGATGGACGGGCCCGGCTGGCGTCCCAGAACAGACCCGAACGACGAGCGCCCGCGGTGAGGACCGCGGGCGCTCGTTCAGATCTGAATCAGGAGGCGAGCACCTCGTCGAGGAGCACCTCGGCGCGATCCTCGGCGACCTTCTCGGCGAGGGCGAGTTCGGAGACGAGGATCTGCCGCGCCTTGGCGAGCATGCGCTTCTCACCGGCGGACAGGCCGCGCTCGCGCTCGCGACGCCACAGGTCGCGCACCACTTCGGCGACCTTCAGGACGTTGCCGGAGTGCAGCTTCTCGAGGTTTGCCTTGTAGCGCCGCGACCAGTTGGTCGGCTCCTCGGCGTGCGGGGCCCGCAGGACGCCGAACACCCGCTCCAGGCCATCTGCATCGACGACATCCCTGACCCCCACGAGGTCGAGGTTGCACGCCGGCACCCGCACCACCAGGTCGTTCTGACCCACGATGCGCAATACCAGATAGAGCTTGTCCTCGCCTTTGATCGTTCGGGTTTCCAGGGCTTCGATGACTGCCGCACCATGATTGGGGTAGACCACCGTTTCACCGACTGTGAACGTCATATCAGCTTCGACCACCTTTCCCGGCTTACCAGTCTAGCACAGCGACCGCATGACTTCCTACGTCTCTCCTAGCCAGAGCCGGTTTGGGGGTTGACAGAGTGTTGATTCTGTGCCTCGGAAGGCCACTCCAGGCAGGACTCCTTGCCAGACGCACATGCTGACATTTGGCCGATTCTCCGGTGCGCTGGCGACTTTCTGTCCCGGGAGTGCACGAAGGCCCGCCGGATCGCTCCGGCGGGCCTGGAGTGCGCTCACATCACGCGACTGCCGCGACCTCGCGCTTCGGCCAGACCGTCTTGGCCGCGACCACCGCGGCGGCAGCCACGATCACGCCGGCGATCAGGCTGACGAGGAAGCCGAAGATGGCTGCCGGCAGCGGGTCGAAGGCGAACAGGACGAAGATGCCGCCGTGCGGGGCCCGCAGACCAACGCCCAAGGCCATGCTCAGCCCACCGGTGACGGCGCCACCGAGCATCATCGAAGGGATCACCCGCAGCGGGTCGGCCGCGGCGAACGGGATGGCGCCCTCGGAGATGAAGGACGCACCCAGCAGCCAGGCCGCCGTCCCGTTCTCGCGCTCGACCTCGGTGAACAGCTTCTTCCGCACCACGGTCGCCAGGGCCATGGCCAGCGGCGGCACCATGCCGGCCGTCATCACGGCGGCCATCACGTGGAAGTTGGCTGCGGTGGCCGCCGACAGGCCGGCGGTCGCGAACAGGTAGGCCGCCTTGTTCACGGGGCCGCCGAGGTCGAAGCACATCATCAGGCCGAGCACGATGCCGAGGAGGACCGCGGAGCCACCGGACATGCCGCCCAGGCCGTCCTGCATCGCCTTGGTGAGGTTGGCCAGCGGAGTGCCGAGGAAGAAGTACATCACGCCGCCGGTGATCAGGGTCACGACCAGCGGGATGATCACGACCGGCATCAGGCCGGCCAGCCAGCGAGGCGCCTTGTAGCCGGAGATCCACAGAGCCAGCACGCCGGCGAGGAGACCGGTGACCAGGCCACCGAGGAAGCCGGCGCCGATGGCGATCGACACAGCGCCGCCCACGAAACCGGGGGCGATGCCGGGACGGCCGGCGAGCGCGTAGGCGATGTAGCCGCTCAGCGCGGGCACCAGGAAGCCGAACGCCGCGCCACCGATCGTGAACAGCATCGCGCCGAGGTAGAGGGCGAAACCGGCCGGCATGCTGGTCAGGGAGTTGGTGGACAGGACGAGGGACGCCATCGAGGACGCCTTGCCACAGGTCGCGGCGTCCACCCAGGTGATGGCGTCGCACTTCGGGGCCAGGGCGATGTCGTAGCCGCCGAACAGGAAGCCGAGGGCGATCAGTAGACCACCGGCGGCCACGAACGGGATCATGTACGACACACCGGTCATCAGCGCCTGCTGGACACGCTTGCCCACGCTCAGCTGAGACCCACCGCCCGCGGCGGCAGCCGCCGCACCAGCTGTCCCGGCCACCTTGCGCGCGTTCGGGTCCTTGGCCGCGGCGAGCGCCTCCTGGACGAGCTTGGCCGGCTCGTTGATGGCCCGCTTCACACCGGCCTCGATCACCGGCAGCCCGGCGAACCGCTCCCGCTCACGGACGGGGACGTCGGCGGCGAAAATCGCCGCGTCGGCGCCGGCGATCAGCGCCGGGTCGAGCCACTCGATCTTGCCCGAGCCCTGCGGCTCGACCACCAGCTCGATACCCGCGGCCTTGCCGGCCTGCTCCAGACCGTCCGCGGCCATGAAGGTGTGGGCGATGCCGGTCGGGCACGACGTCACGGCAACGATGAGCTGCTTGCGGGCCTCACTCTGGTCGGACGCCGCGGCCGCCGGGACAGCTGCGGCGACGGGAGCGGCCGGCGTGGCGGGCGCCTCGGGAGCGGTCGCCTGGTTGACGAGATCGACGATCTCCTGCGGCGTCTTCGCGCTGCGCAGGCCCTCCAGGAACTCCGAGCGCATCAGCGAGCGGGCCAGCATGGCCAGCAGGGTGAGGTGCGCGTCGTCCGAGCCCTCGGAGGCGGCGATCATGAAGCACACGTCCGCCGGGCCGTCGGCCGCTCCGAAGTCGACCTTCGGGGAGAGCCGGGCGAAAGCCAGCGTGTTGGTGTTCACGGCCGCGGAGCGGCAGTGCGGGATCGCGATGCCGCCGCCGAGACCGGTGACGGCCTTCTCCTCGCGGGCGAGGGCATCAGCGGCCAGACCGGCCTGCTCGGCCCGTCCGGTCTTCGCGACCAGCGCGGCGAGGTTGGTGATGACTTCGGTCTTGTTCGTGCCCAGGTCTGCGTCCAGAAGGACCAGATCGGGAGTGATGAGCGGTTCGGACAACGGTGTTCCTCTTCTGTGTGGGTGGACGGTGGACTAGGCGATGGACGTGACGGTGACGGCTGCGGTGTTGAGTTGTTCGGGCTTCGGCAGTGCGGTCCCAGCCAGGGACGCGGCCGCGGAGCCGTAGGCGACGGCGAGCCGGAGCCGGTCGGGCGCAGCGAGTTCGCGGGTGTCGGCGAGGATGTACCCGGCGACCGAGGAGTCGCCGGCGCCGACCGTGCTGCGGACGGTGACCGGCGGCGGGCTGGCGTGCCAGGCGCCGTCCGCCGTGACGAGGACGGCGCCCGCTCCGCCGAGCGTGGCCATGACCGCTCGGACACCCCTCGAGACCAGGGTGCGGGCCGCCTCCGCACAGGCGCCGGGGTCGCCGTTGGCCGCGGCCGCCTCGAGTGCGACGGGGTCGGCGCCGGTGAGCTGGGCCAGTTCTTCGGAGTTGGGCTTGAGCAGGTCGGGGGCCGCGTCCGGGAACTGGGCGGCGAGGGCGAGCAGCGGAGCGTCCGAGGTGTCGACGGCGATCCGGCAGCCCCACGGGCGCAGCGCCCGGACCAGGTCGGCGTACCACTCGGCGGGCACTCCCGGCGGCAGGGAGCCGGAGAGCACCACCCAGTCGGCACGCTCGGACTCGAGCACCAGCAGGTTGGCCAGCCGCTCGACCGACTCGGCGTCCAGGCTCGGCCCCGGCTCGTTGATCTTCGTGGTGGTGCCGTCAGCCTCGGTGAGGGTGAGGTTGATGCGGACGGGCTCGGCCAGCGGCACAGTGCGGTACGACAGGCGCAGGGCGTCCAGTCCGCGCAGGATCAGGTCGTCCGGAGCCGCAGGCAGGATCGCGCGTACCGGGTGCCCGGCGTAGTGCGCGACCCGGGCCACGTTGATGCCCTTGCCTCCGGGCTCGACCGTGACCGAATTCACCCGGTGCACGTCGCCGCGGGTGAGCGGACGGTCGAGGGTCGCGGTGCGGTCGAGGGACGGGTTGGCGGTGAGCGTGACGATCATGCGATCACAACCTCGATTCCTGCGCCGCTCAGTTCGGCGCGATCATGGGCGGAGATGCCGGCGTCCGTGATCAGGACGTCGACGGCGGCGAGCGGCGCGAAGGTGACCAGCAGCTCGACGCCGATCTTGGAGCTGTCGGCGAGCACGACGACCCGGCGGGCGGCGGCGACCATGGCCTCCTTCACCGCCGCCTCGTCGGGGTCGGGAGTGGAGAAGCCGTGTCCCACGGAGATCCCGTTGGTGCCGATGAAGGCGATGTCGCAACGCAGGCGGCCGAGCGCGGCCACCGTCTCGCCGCCGACGGTCGCCTGGGTGAGCCCCCGGACGCGACCGCCGAGGAGGTGCACCTGGGTGCCGCCGTTGGCGGCGGCGAGCTGAGCTGCCACGGGCACCGAGTTGGTCACGACGGTGCCCAGCGCGCCGTGCGGGGCGGCCGCGGCCAGCCGGCTGATCGTGGTGCCCGAGTCGAGGATCACGGTGGACCCGGCGGGCGGCAGGTACTCCAGCGCCGCCTCGGCGATCCGGGTCTTCTGCGCGACGAACGCGGGCTCGCGCTCGGTGAGCGCGGTCTCGACCAGGGCGACGTTCTCGGCCACGACCGCGCCGCCGTGGACCCGCCGCAGGATGCCGCGCTTGTCCAGGACGTCGAGGTCGCGGCGGATCGTTTCCGTGGTGACGTCGAACCGGCTGGCCAGGTCCGCGACCGACACCCGGTCGTAGCGCAGCGCCAGGTTCACGATCGTGCGGTGCCGCTCCTCTGCGTACATTCCCGCCCCTTCCACCAACAACCACGTTGATATGTCTTGTTTTATCTTGATTTGCCTGTGGTTGTCAAGAGTCTGGCGCAGCCTGAGTTGGAATCAGTTGGGTTTCAGGTGCGCCTGTGGGTCCGGGGACGGTTCTCCCGATTCGCGGGGACGGTTCTCCCGGTTCAGGGGGACGGTTCTCCCGGTTCAGGGGGACGGTTCTCCCGGTTCAGGGGGACGGTTCTCCCGGTTCATCCGCACCTGGTCCCACACCGGGGAAGGGCCCATCAGACAGCGGCCCTTCGTGACGCCGTCTGGCTCGTGCCTCGCCGAACGGCTCCTCAGGGACCGATCCGGTCAGGGGCGGCTACTCGCCGTAGGTGTCCTCGTCGGAGAACAGGCCGGAGACGCTCTCACCGCAGTTGATCCGGCGGACGGCCTCTGCGAACAGCGGGGCCACCGAGACGGTGGTGAGCCGTTCCAGGCCGGTCGGCGCGGGGACGGTGTCCGTCGCCACGATCTCGACGATGTCCGGTACGGCGTTCAGCCGCTCCACCGCCCTGCCCGTGAACAGGCCGTGCGTGGTGGCGATCGAGATCGAGTTCACGTGGTAACGCCGGACGGTCTCGATCAGCTCGACCACCGAGCCGGCTGTCGCGATCTCGTCGTCGAGGATGATCACGTCCTTGCCGCCGACCTTGCCGACGATCGCGTCGATCACGACCTTGTCGTCGGCCTGCCTGCGCTTCGACCCGGCCGCCATGCCCACCCCGAGCATCCGGGCGAACTGGTTGGCCTCCTTGGCGTTGCCGAAGTCGGGCGAGACCACGACGGTGTTGCGCAGGTCGCGGCTGCGGAAGTGCCGGGCGAGCACCGGCAACGCGGTCAGGTGGTCGACCGGCATCGAGAAGAAGCCGTGCACCTGCTGGGCATGCAGCGCCATCGTGAGCACGCGGTTGGCGCCGGCGGTGTGGATCAGGTCGGCGACCAGGCGCCCGCCGATGCTGATCCGCGGGGCGTCCTTCTTGTCGGAGCGCGCGTAGGCGTAGTGCGGCATGACGACGGTCACGCTGGCCGCGGAGGCGCCGCGCGCCGCGTCCACCATCATCAGCAGCTCCATCAGGTTCTCCTGCGTGGGCGGCACCAACGGCTGGACGATGTACACGTCCCGCTGCCGGCAGTTCGCGCGCAGCTGCACCTGCAGGCAGTCGTTGGAGAACCGGGAGAGCCGGGACGCCGACAGCTCGACCCCGAGGATGCGGCACATCTCCTCGGCGAACGGACGATGAGCATGCCCCGAGAAGACGGTGATGTCGGTCACGAGGTGCAACCCTAACCGCCGCGCAACTCCGCCGTCCCACTCCCCCGTCCCGGCGAGACGGCCCCGCGTCTGGTCAGGCGTTGAACTTGTAGCCCAACCCCCGGACGGTGACCAGCAGGACCGGGTTGGCCGGGTCCTCCTCCAGCTTGGCGCGCAGCCGCTTGACGTGGACATCCAGGGTTTTGGTGTCGCCGACGTAGTCAGGGCCCCAGACGCGGTCGATCAGCTGGCCTCGGGTGAGCACCCGGCCCGCATTGCGCAGCAACAGCTCCAGCAGCTCGAACTCCTTCAGCGCCAGCTGCACGGTCGTACCACGGACGGTGGTCTCGTGGCGCTCCACGTCCATCCGGACGCTGCCCGCCTCGACCACGTCACTGACCAACTCGAGGTCCTGGCCGCGACGGAGCACCGCCCGGATCCTGGCCACCAGTTCGCGATGGCTGAACGGCTTGGTGACGTAGTCGTCGGCGCCGAGCTCGAGTCCCACCACCTTGTCGATCTCGGTGTCCCGGGCCGTCACCATGATGATCGGGACACTCCCCCGCGCCCGCAGCTGGCGGCACACCTCCGTGCCGGACAGCCCGGGCATCATGAGGTCGAGCAGGACGATGTCTGCGCCTTGCCGGTCGTACGCGGCGAGCCCTGCGGCGCCGTCGGCGGCGAGGCTGACCTCGAACCCCTCCTTCTGCAGCAGGAACCCCAGGGTCTCCCGGTAGGTCTCCTCGTCCTCGATGATCAGCACCCTGGTCATGCGCGGGCTCCTTCCTGGCTGGCCGGCAGCCTGAGGGTGAACGTCGATCCTTGGCCGAGCCGGCTCCACACGGTCACGTCGCCGCCGTGCGCCTGCGCGACATGCTTCACGATGGACAGGCCGAGCCCGGTGCCACCGCTGGCCCGGCTGCGGTCGGCGTCCACGCGGTAGAACCGTTCGAAGATCCGCAGCTGGGCGGCCTCGCTGATGCCGATGCCATTGTCCGAGACCCGAATCTCGACGCGGTCGCCCGTGGCCCTGCTGCTCACCGCGACGCGAGCGCCGGGCTCGGAGTACGCGATGGCGTTCTGGACGAGGTTCGTGACCGCCGTTTCGAGCTCCTCCGCGTCCCCGACGACGTGCAGACCGGACTGGGCGCTCATCGACACGCTGATCCCCCCGGCTTCGGCGATCTCGCGGCAGCGGCCGACGGACGCCTCGAGCAGGTCAGTGACATCCACGTCGTGGGCGGCGAGCAGCGGGTCCTCGGCCTGCAGCCGCGACAGCGCGATGATCTGGGAGACCAGATCGTTCAGCCGGCGGGTCTCCTTCGCGAGCTTGCCGAGGAACCGGTGGACGGCGTCCGGGTCGTCGGCCGCAGCGTCCGTCGCCTCGGCCAGCAGGGAGATCGCCCCGATCGGGGTCTTCAGCTCGTGGGTGATGTTGGCCACAAAATCGCGGCGGGTCTCGCTGAACCGCAGATCGGCCGAGCGGTCCTCGCCGACCACCACGGCCCCGCCGTTGCTCAACGGCACCACCTTCACCGCGAGCTGGACGGCCGGACTGCCCGGACCGGGAGGCAGCCGCAGGTCGCGTTCGGCCGCGCGTCCGTCCGACCGGGCCTCGGCGAGCAGATCGACCACCTCGGACGGGCCGAGAGACGAACCGCGGACGAGCCCGCAGGCCTTCGCGAACGCGGACGCGGCGAGGACCGCGTCTGTATCGGTGACGACCGCGACGGCCGCGCGCAGCGGAGCGAGGATCTCGGCGAGCTGTTGCCGCGCGATGATCTGGCTGGCGTCCCGGGCGCTGACCCTGCGTACGCCCAGCCAGACGGCGAGCGCGCCCAACGCGGCACCGAGCACCAGGCCCAGCAGGGCTAGCGCGTTGGGCGTCATGACCCGGAGTCTAGACACCCATGGACGCCCCTCCGCGCGCAATTCACCCGCTCCTGCACCGGCTTGGCCGAAGGTTCACCGACTGTTCACCTCGCGTTGGGTACGAGTCCCAATGGCGGGTCGGACGCCTGTCTAGCCTGTCCGCGGGACAATTGCGCCGCCGACGGACGGACGGTGCCCCGGCAGACACGGAAGAAGCAGCATGCGCGACAACTACCACGAGAGTCTTGAGAGTGTGGTCACCGACCTGGTGAGGATGAGCGAGGCCGTACAGGTCGCCGTCCGGGACGCCACGAGGGCCCTGCTCGAAGCGGACCTCAGCACGGCAGAGCAGGTCATCAGCGATGACGCCAGGATCGACGAGTTGCACGACGAACTCGAGGCGCGCTGCTTCTCGCTTCTCGCCCGGCAGGCGCCGGTCGCGGGCGAGCTGCGCACCGTCGTGGCGGCCATGCGGATGGTGGCCGACCTGGCCCGGATGGGCGATCTGGCCGCACATGTGGCGAAGATCGCGCGGCTGCGCTACCCCGAGCGGGCGGTGCCGGAGGGCCTCGTGCCGAACTTCACGCTGATGGCGCGGGTCGCCGAGGAGATGGTGGCAACCGCCGGACGTTCGCTGGGTGAGCGCAATGCCCACGATGCGAGCCGGCTCGCCGACAGCGACGACGAGATGGACGAACTCCGCAAGAGCCAGTTCCGGCTGATGCTCGGCAAGGACTGGGAGTACGGCGTGGAGGCAGCCGTCGACGTCGCCCTGCTGGGCCGCTACTACGAGCGGATCGCCGACCACGCCGTCCTGATGGCGTCCCGGGTGATCTACGTGATCACCGGTCTGCTGCCGGAGGGCGAGAACTGGCCGGTGGCCTGAGCCGCCAAACGTCGCCTCGGCACCACAAAGTGGACGGTTACCCGGCGTCCTGGCCGGAAACCGTCCACCTTGTCGTGGAACGAGCTACTTCTTGCCCTGGTTCTTGACCGCCTCGATGGCTGCCGCGGCGGCATCCGGATCGAGGTAGCGGCCGCCGCGGACGGTCGGACGCAGGTCCTCGTCCAGTTCGTAGAGCAGCGGAATGCCGGTCGGGATGTTCAGGCCGGCAATATCGGCGTCGCTGATGTCGTCCAGGTGCTTGACCAGAGCGCGCAGCGAGTTGCCGTGCGCGGCGACCAGGGTGACCTTCCCGTCCCGCAGATCGGGCACGATCGAGTCGTACCAGTACGGCAGCATCCGGACCACCACGTCCTTGAGGCACTCGGTGAGCGGACGGGCCTCCGGCGGCAGGAATGCGTACCGCGGGTCGTCGAACTGGGTGTACGGGTTGTCGGCCTCGAGCGCCGGCGGCGGGGTGTCGTAGGAGCGGCGCCAGAGCATGAACTTCTCCTCGCCGTAGGCCTCCAGTGTCTCGGCCTTGTTCTTGCCCTGCAGGTTGCCGTAATGGCGCTCGTTGAGGCGCCACGACCGGCGCACGGGGATCCAGTGCCGGTCGCAGCCGTCCAGCGTCAGGTTGGCGGTGTGGATCGCCCGGCGCAGCACCGACGTGTGCACGACATCGGGCAGCAGCCCCTCGGCCTTCAGCAGCTCGGCGCCCCTGATCGCCTCGGCGACGCCCTTCTCTGTGATGTCGACGTCCACCCACCCGGTGAACTGGTTGGTTGCGTTCCATTGGCTCTCACCGTGGCGGAGCAGGATCAGCGTTGCAGTCATGGCCCGAGCCTATCGGCCCGAAGCGAGGCCGGATGGTTCCTTCTGTTCGGCGTCCGGGCAGCTGAACCGGGAGAACCGTCCCCCCGAACCGGGAGAACCGTCCCCCTGACTTCTGGGAGAATCGCGGGCATGAGCGAACGTGGGATCGCAGTCGTCACCGGCGCCAGCAGCGGGATCGGCGCCGCCACCGCCCGGATGCTCGCCGCGGAGGGCTTCGAGGTCATCTGCGCGGCCCGGCGGGCCGACCGGGTGCAGGCGCTGGCCGACGAGATCGGCGGCCGGGCGCTCGCCTGCGACGTCACATCGGACGCGGACGTGGCGGCGCTCGCCGACGCGGCGGGACCCGAGCTGGAGGTGCTGGTGAACAACGCCGGCGGCGCGTTCGGCCAGGAGCCGGTCGCCGAGGCGGACGTGGACGCGTGGCAGCGCATGTACGCGGTGAACGTGATCGGGACGGAGAAGGTGACCCGCGCACTCCTGCCCGCGCTGGTTGCCGCCCGGGGCGCGATCGTGTTCGTCACCTCCGTGGCGGCGGACGCGCCCTACGAGGGCGGCGCCGGCTACTGCGCGGCCAAGGCGGCCGAGCGGATGATCGCCGGCGCGCTGCGGCTGGAGTTCTTCGACCAGCCCGTCCGGATCACCGAGATCTGTCCCGGCATGGTGCAGACCGACGAGTTCGCGCTGACCCGCTACGGCGGCGACCAGGCGAAGGCCGACGCGGTCTACACGGACGTCCCCGGACCGCTCGTGGCCGAGGACGTGGCCGAGGCCATCACCTGGATGGCCACCCGCCCGCGGCACGTGAACATCGACCGGCTGACCATCCGTCCGGTCGCCCAACCGGCCAGCTACAAGGTCTTTCGCGGCACCTACTCCTGAGTGGTCCGCGCTCGCGCGACTTCGATTACTGCGCTCTCGTTGACGTCCCCGAGACCGGACGCGAGCAGCGCCTGCAGCCCGCTGAGCGCCACCTGCCCGAACGGCGCGGCCAGCCCCAGGCGTGCGGCGAGCCGCATGGCGTAGGCGGTGTCCTTGTGCCGCAACCGCCCGGAGAACACCACCTCGTCGTGGTCGGCTGCGACCATCCGGCGGCTGTTCCGGACCACCTGAGGGCTGGCGGCCTGCCCTCCGGCGAGGGCGGACGCCACCTGGTCGAGGTCGAGTCCCGCCCGCTCGGCGAGTGCCAGCCCCTCCGCCGCGCCGGCGATCTGCACGGCGCCCATCAGGTTCACGATCAGTTTGTACGCCGTCCCCGTCCCTACCGGTCCGAAGTGCAGCACGTCTGCGGCCAGCGAATCGAGCACGGCTCGCGCGGCCACCAGGTCGTCGGACGCGGCGCCCACGAGCAGTGTCAACTGGCCGCCGGCGGCCGCGTCCGGGAGTCCGGTGACCGGCGCGTCGATGTAGCGCAGTCCGGCGTCCCTGGCGGCCGTGGCAAGCTCCAGCACCCAGTCGTAGGACAGCGTCGAGCACTCGACCGCGAGGGTGCCCGGACGCAGCCGTCCGGCGAGCACCCCGTCCGGGCCAAGCCAGACCGCCCGCGAGCCCTCGTCGTCGCTGACCATCGCGACGACGGCGTCCGCGTCCGCTCCGGCCTCAGCCGGCGTCCGCGCCAGCCGGGCACCACGCTCCACGAGCCCCGCAGAGCGTCCGGGCGTCCGGTTCCACACGACGAGGTCGTGCCCCGTGGCGAGCAACCGGGACGCCATCCCGGAGCCCATCCGGCCCAACCCGAGCAGCGCGATCCGTGCCATGTCGCCGCACCCTAGCCGATGAACAGAAAAGGGGACGGTTCCGAAATTCGCAATTCCGCTGACGGCGGACTGCGAATTTCGGAACCGTCCCCTTTTCGTTCCTTTTCGTTCAGGTGGGGTCAGTCGAGTTCGATGAGGGCCTCTCCGGCCTGGACGGGGGTGCCCTTCTCGACCAGGATCCGGGCTACCACGCCCGCCTTCGGCGCGGTGATCTCGGTCTCCATCTTCATGGCCTCGAGCACGCACAGCACCTGGCCCTGTTCGATCTCGTCGCCCTCCTCGACCAGGATCCGGGCCACCGAGCCGGCCAGAGGCGCGACCACGGCGTTCGCCGAGGCCGCCTGCACGGACGCGGTCGACGGCGTGTGGATCGCCCCGCTGCCGCCGATCACGATCGCGCCGAGCTGGGGAGCCTCGGGCTCCTCCACCTCGACGTCGATGTCGTAGGCGATCCCGTTGACAGTCACTTTCAGTTTCATGGGTCTTCCTTCCGCGCCTACAGCGTGTACAGCGGGTGGTGGGCGTGCTGGGAGCGACGGGTGTTGGAGGCCCAGTTGCGTCCCGTGGTGAAGTGCGGCTGGCGGCGCTTGGCCCGGTGGCCGAGGTAGGCGGCCACAGCGGCCGCGATGGCCACCATGGTCTCCTCCGGCACGTCCTGGCTGTGCAGTTCCAGCTGCTTGATCCGGATCTCGAGGCCCTCGATCCGCTCGGTGAGCGACGTGACGAGCTCCTGCAGTTCGGCTTCCTGCGACATGGCGATCACACCGGCCCGAGGCCGTGCTTCTTGGCCGGCCGCAGTTCGCGCTTGGTCGCCAGCAGCTCGAGCGCCATGGCCACCTTCCGCCGGGTGTCGCCCGGGTCGATGATGTCATCGACCAGGCCACGGGCAGCCGCCATGAACGGGGTGGAGAACGTGTTGCGGTACTGCTCCACCAGCTCCTCGCGCTTGGCCTCGGGGTCATCCGCCGCCGCGATCTCCTTGCGGAACACGACCGCAGCCGCACCCTCCGCACCCATCACGGCGATCTCGGCCGTCGGCCAGGCGAAGACCTTGTCCGCACCCAGGTCCTTGGCAGCCATCGCCAGGTACGAGCCGCCGTAGGCCTTGCGCAGCACCACGGTGATCTTCGGGACGGTGGCAGCCGAGTAGGCGTAGAGCATCTTGGCGCCGTGCCGGATGATGCCGCCGTACTCCTGGGCGGTGCCCGGCAGGTAGCCGGGGACATCGACCAGGGTCAGGATCGGGATGTTGAAGGCGTTGCAGAACCGGATGAACTTGCTGCCCTTGTCGGAGGCGTTGATGTCGAGCACGCCGGCCATCACGTTCGGCTGGTTCGCGACGATGCCGACGCTGCGCCCGTTGATGTGGGCGAAGCCCACCACGATGTTGGTCGCGTACCCGGCCTGCACCTCGAGGAAGTCGGCGTTGTCGATGATCTTGGCGATCACGTCCCGCACGTCGTAGCCCTGCTTGCCGTCCACCGGGACCACGTCGTGCAGCGACGGGTCGTACTCCACGTTGTAGTCGCCCTCGATCAGCGGCGGCTCCTCGGTGTTGTTCTGGGGCAGGAAGGTGAGCAGCTTCTTCGCGATCAGGATCGCCTGCTCGTCGTCATCGGCCACGAAGCTGTTCACGCCGGACACGGCCATGTGGGTGTCCGCGCCGCCCAGCTGGTCCTGGGTGACCTCCTCGCCGGTGACCTGCTTGATCACGCTCGGCCCGGTGATGAACATGTGGGCCTTGCGGGTCTGGATGATGAAGTCGGTCAGGGCCGGGGAGTAGACCGCGCCGCCCGCGCACGGGCCGGCGATGATCGAGATCTGCGGCACCACGCCCGACAGCAGGACGTTGGCGTAGAACACCTTGCCGTAGCCGGACAGCGAGTCGATGCCCTCCTGGACGCGGGCGCCACCCGAGTCGTTGAAGAAGAGGAACGGGGTGCCGGTCTCCAGCGCCGCCTCCATCATCTCGACGACCTTCTGGTTGTGCGTCTCGCCGGCCGAACCGCCCATCACGGTGAAGTCCTGGCTGGCGATGTGCACGGGACGCCCGAACACGGTGCCCGTGCCGGTCACCACGCCGTCGGCCGGGAGGTCGACGCTGTCCATGCCGAAGGTGACCGTGCGGTTCCTCCGGAACAGGCCGATCTCCTGGAAGCTGTCCGGGTCGATCAGGGCGTCGATCCGCTCACGAGCGGTCATCTTGCCCGCGTCGCGCTGCTTCTGCAGCCGGGCCTCGCCGCCGCCGAGGCGGGCGGTGGTGCGCGCCTCCAGCAGCTCGTCGACCCGCTTCTTCATCGGTACTGGCTTCTTGCTCATCTGGTCCTACCTCACGCCATCTCGACGGTGACGGTGTTCTCGCGTCCGCCGAGCGACACCTTGTACTTGATCGGGCCACGGACGGCGTTCGCCGCACCGCTGGCGGCGTCCGCCTCGGCTTTGAGCTGCTCGGGCGTCTTGCCGACGTTCTTCGGCCCCTCGTCGCGGGTGCTGAAGAAGCCAGGGGCGACGCCCGGGAACATCGCGTAGGTGAGCACGTCCTCGTCCGTGCCGTCGAAGCCCTCGAGCTTGGACGCCTCGCTCACCAGCTTGTCCCACTCCGGCGGCAGCAGGTCAGCCGGACGGACGGTGATCGGCTCCTTCTTGGCCTGCGCCTGCGCGATCGCGACGACCTCGGGGTTGCGCTCGCCGATGCACTCGCCGTAGTAGCCGAGCATCAGGTCGGCGAACTCGCCGGTCATCACCTTGTAGCGGCCCATCAGGACGTTGAACACGGCCTGGGTGCCCACGATCTGGCTGGACGGGGTGACCAGCGGCGGGTGTCCGGCGTCGGCCTTGACCAGCGGGACCTCCTCCATGACTTCCTTGATCCGGTCGCCGGCGCCCTGGGCCTTCAGCTGGGACTCCATGTTCGACAACATGCCGCCGGGGATCTGGCTGGAGAAGATGTCGGTGTCGACCAGCGTCGCCGACTCGAACTCGGCGTACTTCGGCCGGATCTTCGCGAAGTGGTCACGGATCCGGAGCAGCCGCTCGGGGTCGAGCTGGGTGGTGTACGGCGTGCCCTCGAGCATGGCGACCAGCGACTCGGTCGGGTTGTGGCCCGGGCCGAGCGACATCGAGCTGATCGCGGTGTCGACCACGTCGGCTCCGGCCTCGATGGCCTTCTGCAGCGACACCAGGGTGACGCCGGTGGTGGAGTGGCAGTGGACGTTGATCTGGACGTCCTCGCCGTAGGTCTCCTTGATCCCGCGGACGATGTCGTAGGCGGGCTGCGGCTGCAACAGCGCAGCCATGTCCTTCAGGGCGAGCGACTCGGCACCCATGTCGAGCAGCTGCCCGGCGAGGTGCACGTAGCCCTCGACGGTGTGCAGCGGGGAGATGGTGTAGCAGATGGTGCCCTGGGCGTGCTTGCCGGTCTTCTTGACCGCCTGCATCGCGTGGGCCATGTTGCGGGGGTCGTTCAGGGCGTCGAAGACGCGGAACACGTCCATGCCGTTCTCCGCGGACTTGTCCACGAACCGCTCCACCACTTCGTCCTCGTAGTGGCGGTAGCCGAGCAGGTTCTGGCCGCGCAGCAGCATCTGCAGCCGGGAGTTGGGCATCAGTTCGCGGAAGGTCCGCAGCCGCACCCAGGGATCCTCGTTGAGGAATCGGATACACGCGTCGTAGGTAGCCCCACCCCAGCACTCGACACTCCAGTAGCCGGCCTGGTCGATATCCTCGCAAGCCCCGACCATATCTTCGAGGGCCATGCGGGTCGCCATGAGGCTCTGGTGGGCGTCGCGGAGGGCGAGCTCGGTCACACCAATGGTTCGCTGACTCATGGTTCCATCCTCTCAGACCGTCTACTACACATCGTCGTAAACGTCTGATTCGGGACAGGCGTGAGACGGGCCGTCTCATGTGTGAGAAATGGTGCCCGCCGAGGGGGGCACAGACCCTACAGCCAGCCGTGGCGCCGGAAGTTGCGGTAGAGCAGCAGACAGATCGCGGCCATCACGAACAGCACGAGCGGGTATCCCCACGGGCTGTTCAGCTCGGGCATGTACTGGAAGTTCATCCCGTAGATGCCGGCCACCATCGTGGGCACCGCTGCGATCGCCACCCAGGCCGAGATCTTGCGCATGTCCTCGTTCTCGGAGACCGAGAGGCGGGCCACGGCTGCCTGCAGGATCGACGACATCAGTTCGTCGTAGTTGCCGACCTGCTCGCGCACGGCCTCCAGGTGGTCGTGGACGTCGAGGAAGTACTGGCGCATCTCCCCGTCCGCCTGTTGCTCGGCCAGCTTGCGCAGCGGGCCCAGCAGGGGCGCGACCGTCCGCTTCATCTCGATCAGGTCGCGCTTGAGCTGGTAGATGCGCTCGACCTGCGGCGTCCCGCCGACGGCGAAGACATGGCTCTCGATCTCCTCCAGGTCCTCCGAGACCTCGTCGGCGACCCGCAGGTAGTCGTCCACCACGCTGTCGATCACGCCGTGCAGCACGGCGATCGGGCCGCGGGCCAACTGTTCGGGGCGCGCCTCCAGGCTCCGCCTGACCGGCTGCAGGGGGCCGTACTGCCCGTGCCGGACGGTGAGCGCGAACCACGGACCGATCAGTACCGTCGCCGTCCCGGTCTGGACGATCTCGCCGCCCTCGCCACGCACGTGGGTCTCGACGTAGCCCAGCGGACGCAGCGAGAGGAAGAGCACGCCGTCGTCGTAGCGCTCCAGCTTCGGCCGCTGCCGGGAGTTGCCCGCGTCCTCAAGGGCGAGAGGGTGCAGCCCGAAGACGTCGCCCAGGGCGTCCAGCTGGCCGGCGGTCGGTTCGAACAGGCCCAGCCAGACGAAACCGTCGCCCGAGGCCGCCGTCCGGCACGCGGTGGCGAAGTCGGACGCCGGCTGCCGCTCGCCGTCGACGTAGTGCGCCCAGTCGATGGCGGCCAGCAGCGGGTCGGCCAGGGCGGGCGCGACGACGACCGGGGACGAGGGTGTGGCCGGGCCGGCCGCGCGGCGCAGCGGCACCGCGCGGAAGGTCGTGGGCAGGCCGAGACGGCCGGGCAGGGACAGGTTCATGGCAGTGCTCCTCGCGAAGGAGCCCGCGGCAAGCTTCCGCCGAACCCGGTCAGACCAGGAGCGCGCCGCGGGAGGTGGACAGGACGGGTATCAGGGGACTACCGGGTGACATCCGCCTCACCTCCTCCGTCCTGCCGCCGCAGCGGGCACGCCAATTCCACAGGAAATGATAGTCCCGCCCGCGTCCCGAGCGTGAACCCACAGCGGTCCCTGAGGAGCGAGCGCCAGCGAGTGTCACGAAGGGCCGTCGTGTGGCAGCGGAGGCCGCCCTTCGTGACGCCGGTCCCTTCGCAAGCTCAGGGTCAGGCTCCTCAGGGACCGGTTTGGCGGTCCTTGTGCCGGATCCGGGGCATGCGCTTGGCCAACTCCGACTCGAACAGGCGCCCCACGGCGTCGGCGTCCACCTTGCCGTTGAGGCTGGGCAGCGTCCCCTTGAAGGCGCGCTGGCAGACGACCAGCCAGGCCTGCCCCATCGCGAGGGTGAACGAGGACGCGACCGACGCGTTGATCACGCCGCCCACGACGCTCCCCGCGCCGGGAATGAACTTCAGCAGGCCCGCGGCGGCCGCCCGTCCTGCTGACGTCGCGACGGACGTGGACGCGATCGCCAGCAGCGCCGACTTGTCCAGGCCGAGGCCGTGCAGTTGGGCGACCCGGGCCATCATCGACAGCTGGATCGGGACCAGGATCGCGGCGGACGAGAACGGGATCGGCACCGCAGCGGCGGCGGCCGCAGCCGTCACCGCGGCCCCGATCGCCTTGTTCGACTGGCTCGCCTTGAGCTGAACATCGATCGCCTGTGCCGCGGCGAGGGCTCCCTGGACCGCTTCTGGAGCGACGCGAAAGGTGGCGCCGAGCACCTCCACCAAGCCGTAGGGCGGCTGACCGGTGAACTGGTCCCTCATCGCGTAGGTCATGAACGGTCGTCCGTCCACGATCGGCAGGTTGCGCGCTTCGAGCTGGCGGGCGAGCTCGACGGCGTCCGGGTGGTAGAGGCCGTCGCGCATCGGCACCTGGGTCAGCACGAGCACCACCGGCAGGCCCAGGTCGGCCAACGTCCGGACGAAGCGCTCCTCGAAGTCCTCGAACCGCCGGTCCATGCCGCGGACGCAGAACCACGCGACGTGCAGTTGCTCCTCGATCGGCTTGCCGCGGCTCTCCTTCACCGCTTTGGTGAGCTCCTTGATGATCTGGTCGTCGTCGCGGCCGAGTTCCAGCCCGTGGGTGTCGATCACGCCCAGCGAGCCGCGCTTGTCGAGGTAGAGGTGGGAGCCGTGCGTGACGGGCGCGCCGATCCCTGTCGCCGCCACGGGCTCGCCGAAGATGGCGTTGACCAGGGTGGACTTGCCCACCCCCGTCTTGCCGAACACGCCGATGTTGACCCGGCCGAGGTCCGCCTCCTGCTTGGCGTACTCGGCGCGGAAGCTCTCGGTGAACCACTGCGTCACGCGCCCAGCCTATGGGTGCACCGCGCCCAGACCATGGGGCCTCACCCTGACCCGCCCCCGAGTAGCCTCCTGCACATGGCGATCCTGTCCGCGGACGGCACCGACGTCATCGTCACCGAGGACGGGTCGGGGCCGGCGATCCTCGTGGTGCACGGCGGCATGAGCGACGAGTCGCCGTGGGCGAAGGTCGCCACCGAGTTGGCGCCGCGGTTCCGCGTCCTGCGGATCCGGCGCCGGCTCTACCGTCCCGAACTGCCTGCGGATCCTGCCACCGACTTCGAGCGCGAGGTCGCCGACCTCGCCGCCGTGGTGGGCACGCTCAAGCCGCCCGTCCTGCTCGTCGGGCACTCCTCCGGCGCCGTGGTCGCACTCGAGGCGATGGCGGCCATGCCGGACGCCTTCGCCGCAGCGGTGCTGTACGAACCTCCGATCCCCGACCTGCCGCTGGGCCGACCCGACTCCCTGGCGCGCGCACGGGCAGCCCAGGCCGGAGGTCACGTGGGCCGGGCGGTCCGGATCTTCCTGGCCGAGTGCGTGCAGGTGGGCCGTCCAGCCGCAACACTGGCCGGGCTGGCGATCGGGGCGACTCCCCGACTCCGCTTCTTCGGCGCGCGCCAACTCGACGACTGGGACGCGCTCGTCCGGCTCGGGCCCCGGCTCGACGCCTACGCCGCCATCCGGACGCCGACGCTCCTCCTCACCGGGGACCGCAGCCCCGCCCACCTGGGCGAGCGGGTGCGCCTGCTCGCGTCCGCGATACCGGACGCCCGTGTCGAGGTCCTGCACGGCCAGGGCCACGGCGCCAACAACGCCGCGCCCCGGCTGGTCGCCGACCACATCGCAGCCTTCGCGGCGGCTCGTGCTGGCTGAGCTTGACGAAGCCCTGGGCGGCCCTTCGTCAAGCTCAGGGATCACTCTCGTCAAGCTCAGGGATCACTCTCGTCAAGCTCTGGCGGCCCTTCGTCAAGCTCAGGGATCACTGGTCAGGTCGGGATGACCTTGACCTCCTGGCCGGTCAGCAGCGCGACGACGGCGTCGCTGGTCACCTGGACGTAGCTGCGGCCGTCGGGGGCGAAGGCGTTCGGGTCGAAGTAGTGCTCCTTGGCGTTGTGCTGCATCGGGCCGAGGTCGATCACCGAGATCCGGCCCTCCTTCATGGCTCGCGACCAGGGCGAGCCGACCGCGATCGGCCAGCGTCCGGCGAACATGATCCAGCCGAGCTTCTCGAACGGGTCCCTGGTGCCGCGCAGGTGGTCGACGTGCTCGATCCGGTCCAGGCCGTAGTCGTCCGACATCATGCCGCCGATCGAGATCAGCCTCAGGGGGATCTTGGCCAGGCCGAGATACCAAGCGGCGCCCAATGAGATCTGGGCCCCGCCACTCCAGCCGACCAGCGTGACCGGCACGCCGCTGCCGAGCCGGTAGCCCTTGCGCAGCAGCCCGTCCAGGATCTGCTGGGCGGTGCCGATGTTGTACGTGGGCCCGTAGCGGCGGTCGGCGCAGACGAAGAGCTGGACGGCGTTGCGCAGGTTCACCAGCATCGCGACCAGCGCCTCCGGGTTCTTGAACCGGGCCTTCTCGATCGCCTTCCACACGCCGGCCAGCGGCCGCTGCGCGGTGAGCCCGCGGTTGTCGACCGCGTACGGGAACACGTCGCTGACCACGCAGGTGTCCGGGATCGCCTCCAGCGCTGCGACCAGCGGCTCCTCCTCCTGCGGACGCGAGTGCCCGTCGATGGCCCCGATCCCGGACAGGTAGACCACGTAGTGGCGGTAGGGCGGCACGTCCAGCTTCGCGTGCTCTGTGCGCAGTCGCTCGACCGTCGCCTCGGCCTTCTCCGCACCCTTGTCCGACCACCAGCCGAGCGACTCCAGCGGGCCGACGGCGAGGACGATCAGGACGAGGACCAGCAGCCCCAGCAGCAGGGAGACGAGGATCATTCCTGCCCCCCTTCGACAGCGCGGACGTCGAAGTCGAACTCCACCGGCATGAACTGGTGGCCGGACAGGATGTCCTGGGCGGAGAGCAGGGTCGGCTTACCCGACAGCAGTCTCCACACGTTGTTGCCGAGGGCCGTGAGCGGCTTGGCCAGCGCCCAGGACAGGCCCTGCATCACCGCCCAGCCGAGCCCGGTGACCAGCAACGCCTGCCAGTAGCCGATCTGGTAGATGACGCCGACGATCACCCACAGCGCCAGCAGGCTCCACACCTGCAGGACGCGGGCGATTCCCGGGCCGAGGTACGGCGCCAGTTCGAGGAAGCCGAACAGCAGCGGCGCCGTGGCGAGCATCACGGCACGGGCCGCGTTCGCGAACGAGAGGCGATCACCCGTCACGAGGTAGCCGACGATCGCGATGACGACGGCCTGCGCGGCGAACAGGGCGACCATCGAGACACCGTTGATCACCAGGCTGGCGGCGAACCGCCAGCCGTGGATGCGGTTCAGGAACAGCACGACGCTGTTGCCCAGCAGCGTCGAGATACCGGCGAGCATCGCGATCGTGATCGAGATCTCGAGCGCGTACGGATAGCCGCGGAACCACTCCGCCATCGAGGGGTCCAGGCCCCATACGCCGACGATCGCGCGCCAGAGCGAGCCGAGGAAGTCAAGGAAGCCCACCGATCCTCCCTCCGGCCGGCCCCCGCCGGCTCCGCCGTCAGCCTAACAGCGGGCCCTCCCCCGCAGGGCTGACAGGACGCACGTCAGACGAGGCCGCGGAGCGGTTCCGACAAGGCCTGCGACCGCATGCTGGCCAATGGTTTCGAATGGCGGAAAGCGGCATACCTTTCTCGGGTTGCCCCAGGGCCGCGGCGAGGCGGTCCCAACACCTCCGGAGATGGATCCATGAGCCTGCTGCGCACCAAGTCGATTGAGCAGTCGATCGCCGACACAGACGAGCCCGAGTACCAGCTGAAGAAATCGCTGAGCGCGCTCGACCTCACGGTGTTCGGCGTCGGCGTGGTGATCGGCGCCGGTATCTTCACGCTCACCGGACGCGCTGCGCACAACGTAGCCGGGCCGTCCATCGTGCTCAGCTTCGTGATCGCCGCGATCTGCTGCGCGCTGGCCGCCATGTGCTACGCGGAGTTCGCGTCCACCGTCCCGGTGTCGGGCTCGGCCTACACGTTCTCCTATGCCTCGCTCGGCGAGATCTTCGCCTGGATCATCGGCTGGGACCTGATCCTGGAGATGTTCCTCGGCGCGTCCGTCGTGGCCCAGGGCTGGAGCGCCTACTTCAGCTCGTTCCTGTCCAAGTTCAACATCGCCCTGCCCGACGCGATCAGCTACGGCGGCACGGTGGACGTCCCCGCGGTCGTGCTCGTGCTCGTCCTCGGTGTGCTGGTGACCCTCGGCATCAAGGAGTCGCTGCGGGTGAACCTCGCCCTGGTCGCGCTGAAACTGTTCATCGTCCTGTTCGTGATCGTGGCCGGCATCGGCTTCATCAACCCGGCCAACTACAGCCCGTTCGTCCCGCCGGCCGTGCCGACCGCCGGCGCCTCGGGGTTCAGCTGGACGCAGCCGCTGCTGCAGTTGCTCACCGGAGCCACGCCCTCCACGTTCGGTGTCGGCGGCGTCCTGGCCGGTGCCGCGCTGGTGTTCTTCGCCTACATCGGCTTCGACGTGGTGGCCACCACCGCGGAGGAGACGAAGAACCCGCAGCGTGACCTGCCGATCGGCATCATCACGTCCCTGGCGATCTGCACGGTGCTGTACTGCGCGGTCGCGCTCGTCGTGACCGGCATGGTGCCCTACGACAAGCTCGACCCGAGCGCCGCCCTGGCCAACGCGTTCGCCTACCACGGGCAGGCCTGGATGGCGACCCTGATCTCCGCCGGCGCTGTCGCCGGCCTGACCACCGTCGTGCTCACCCTGATGATCGGCGCGACCCGGCTGATCTTCGCGATGTGCCGCGACGCGCTGCTGCCGATGGGGCTGGCGAAGGTGCACCCGAAGTACCG
>DAIPJC010000019.1:0-26637 GCA_036770475.1 Propionicimonas sp.
GGTCTCGACAGGCTCGACCAGCCGTGGTGGGTGGGTCTCGACAGGCTCGACCAGCCGTGGTGGGGGTCCGGACCAGCGTCGGGGCCCTTCGTGACGCTGCCTCGTTCCTCGGCGGCTCCTCAGTGACCGTGTGGTCTGCCGCGAGGCTCCTCAGGGACCGTTCAGCCGAGGGGAAAGACCAGCCTTGTCACCAGGGTCTCGGGGGCGGCATCCGGCTCGCTGTCGTAGAACTCGAACATGGACGGACCGAGCTCCACCTCCTCCATCTCCAGCCACGGCATCAGCTCGCCGTAGCTCTCTGGGAGCTTCTCGTACGGACCGACGTGCGTCGCCACCACCGCGCGGGTCGCCGGACGCTGCTTCACCTCCAGGTCTGGAATCTCGACCACTTTGTCGATCCCGAAGCCGATCTCCACGTCCACGGTGTCGGACGGCATCCCGAAGTACTCGGCGTAGGCCGGGCCCCTGACCGTCCCGCCCGCCTTCGCCACCGCGGCGCCGACCTGCTCGTAGGTGGGTCCGAACACATCCTTCAGTTCCGCCATCGGCACGGTCTTTCGGACGCCTGCACTGACCCAGGCCTCGAAGTTCTCGATGTGCGGATCCACCCCGGTCATGTGCGCCTCCTCGCGAACGTTTCTGTGTTCACGGTAGTCGGGTGCGCGGGGGACGTCGAGGTCTCGACAGGCTCGACCAGCCGGTGAATGTGGCCCTTCGTGATGCCCAGCGATTCCTCGCCGGGCTGCTCAGGGGCCGGTGGGCCGCGTCCGCTATTCTTTGGCGCATGCACAGCGACCGGATGCGTGGCCGAATGGCCCGAAGCGGTGCCTGCTGTCGGTGTTGGCGCTGACCGAATCTCGGACGCGCGTCCGCCCGCCCACAGCCCGCACCCCCTCCCGGTTCGCCGGGAGCACAGCACCCATCGTCCCGGCCGACCCAGGAGTCCTGCCATGACCCGCCGTTCCCTCGCCGCCCTCGCCGCCGCTGTGTTCGTCCTGGCCGGCTGCGCGACCACCCCGTCCACCAGTCCCACGCCGGCGCCTACCTCGCCCCAGCGCGGCGGCACGATCACCTACGGGCGCGCGGCCGCGGTGACGTCCTTCGACCTCAACAACGAGATCACCGCCAACAACGCCTTCGCCATCGACAAGGTGTTCGAGCCGCTGGTGTCCTTCGACACGACCGGGAAGATCATCCCCTGGCTCGCCGAGAAGTACACCGTCAGTCCCGACCTGCTCAGCTACACCTTCATCCTGCGCCAGGGCCTGCAGTTCTCTGACGGCACCCCGGTGACCGCAGCGGACGCCAAGTTCTCCCTCGAACGCCACCTCAAGGTGCAGGGTCCGTTGCCGCTGCAGGCGCCCATCAAGACCATCACCGCCGATGACGACCACACCCTCACCATCACCCTGAAGACGCCTTACACGCCGTTCCTGTCCGAACTGTCCGGGTTCTCCAACGGCATCTTCCCGGCCAACTTCGGCGGCCGCTCCGAGAAGGACTTCTTCGCCAAGCCGATCGGCACCGGACCGTGGGTCGTCCAGTCCTGGGACCCCAGCGGCGACACCACCTTCACCGCCAACCCGCACTACTGGCAGACCGGCAAGCCGTACGCGCAGACGCTGGTCTACAAGGTCGTCGCGGACGACACCCAGCGCATCCAGCAACTCCAGGCCGGTCAGCTCTCCGGCATCGAGGACGTCGCACCGGCCACGATCTCGCAGCTGCAGTCGAATCAGAACGTGACGGTGTCCGAGCTGGGCTCGTGGGCGGTGGAACAGGTGTTCTTCAACACGCAGAACCAGTACTTCTCCGACCGGCACGTCCGCCGTGCGGTCGCCTATGCCCTCGACCGGGACGGCCTCACGAAGGCCACCACCTTCGGTGCGGCAGAGGCCGTTCGCACCCTGATCCCGCCGACGATCCAGTACTCGGCGGACGTGAAGGCACTCGACAACGATCCGTCCGCCGCCAAGACCGAGCTTGCGCAGTCGAAGTACCCCAACGGGTTCTCCGCCACGCTGCTGATCGATTCCGGTGACTCCACTCGCGCCCAAGAGGCCCAGATCATCCAGGCCGCCCTGAAGCCGCTGAACATCGACGTGAAGATCGAGGCGATCGAGCTCAACTCGTTCCGGGAGCGGTTCAAGGCGTTCCACTACGACTTCATGATCAACTCCGGGCAATCGGACGCGCCCGACCCCGACGGCCTGATCACCTTCCAGGCCGACCCGGACGGCTTCAGCCACTCGTTCTGGACGCACTACACCAATCCGCAGGTGACCAAGCTCATGCGGCAGGGACGGACCACGGCGGACGGGCCGGAGCGCGCCAAGATCTACGCCGAGATCCAGCAGATTCTTGCCGACGACGTGCCCTACGTCCCGCTGTACAACCCCAAGAACGTCGTCGCCTCGCTGGCGTCCGTCCACGACCTCACGCCGCGGATCAACGGCAGCGTCCTGTTCCAGGACGTCTGGCTGCAGCAGTAGGACGAGAAGCCGTCGCGGGGACGAGTTCAGGGGAAGGGTCGCCGTGAACCGGCAGAACCGTCCCCTCGAACCGGGGGAACCGTCCCCTCGAACCGGGGGAACCGTCCCCTCGAACCGGGGAACCGTCCCCTCGAACCGGGGGAACCGTCCCCTCGAACCGGGGAACCGTCCCCTCGAACCGGGAGAACCGTCCCCCCGAACCGGGGGAACCGTCCCCAAGTGATCATGCGGGAGAATCGGGCCATGCGTTGGGTCGGGCGCTCGCTGCTCTCCGTCGTCCCTGTAGTGGTCGGCGTGGTGCTCGCCGTGTTCTTCCTGTTGCGGATCGTCCCGGGCGACCCGGCGGCGATGATCCTCGGCGACCAGGCCACCGAGGCGTCCATCGAGGCGCTGCGGCAGCGGCTCGGGCTCGACCTGCCGATCGGGCAGCAGCTGTGGAGCTGGCTGGTCGCGGTGTTCACCCGCGGCGACATCGGGACGTCGCTGGTCACCTCGCAGCCCGTCCTCGCGCTGGTCTGGTCGCGGGCGGGGCTCACCGCGCCGCTGGTCGTCCTCAGCGTGGTGTTCACCGTGCTGATCGCGGTGCCGCTGGCCCTGCTGGCCGCCACCCATGCCGGCGGAGCGCTCGACCACCTCGTCCGCGTGGTGCCGACCGTCGGCATGGCGATGCCCGCCTTCTGGGTGGGCCTGCTGCTCATCCTCGTCTTCGGCGTGAGCCTGCACTGGCTGCCGGTCGGCGGCGTCGGGACGGGCCCGGGCGAGCCCCTGCGCAGCCTCGTGCTGCCCGCGCTCACGGTGTCGCTCGGCATGTCGCCGCCGCTGGTCCGTTCGTTGCGCGAGCAACTGCTCGAGGTCCTGGACGCGGACTTCGTGGTCACCCTGCGCGCCGCCCGGTTGCCGCGATGGCGCGTGAACGCGCACGTGCTGCGCAACGCGGCGGTCCCCACTGTCTCCCTGCTCGGTCTGAATGTGGCCTATCTGATCGGCGGCACCCTCGTGATCGAGAAGGTCTTCGCGATCAACGGGCTGGGTGCCCTGCTGTTCTCCTCGATCAGCTCCCGGGACTTCCCTGTGGTGCAGGGCATCGCACTCATGCTGGCTCTCGTCGTCGTGCTGGTCTCGCTGGTGACGGACGGTCTGGTGGCTCTCCTCGACCCGAGGATTCGGGCGACATGAGCGAGCGGGATCGGGCTTCCCGTCCGGCGGCCAGTGAGGGTGGGCTTCGTCACTTCGACGGGGCTCAGTACAGGCAAGCTCAGCCATCATCGCCGGAGGTTCAGCCCTCGTCTGGGGCTTCGTCAGGCCCAGCCAGCACACCCGCGGCGCGACCTTCCGTCCGGTGGCTGCGGCGCGCTCGGAGGAGTCGGACGCTGCTGGCCGGGGCGGCCATCCTGCTCGTCATGCTGGCGTTGGCGGTGTTCGTCCCTACGCCATACGACCCGGCTGCACAGAATCTGACCAACGGCCTGGCGGCGCCGTCCGC
Source organism: Propionicimonas sp. (assembly GCA_036770475.1). Taxonomy (GTDB): domain Bacteria; phylum Actinomycetota; class Actinomycetes; order Propionibacteriales; family Propionibacteriaceae; genus Propionicimonas. The sequence continues at coordinate 3,976 of DAIPJC010000019.1, forward strand.
CACCCACTGGTTCGGCACCGACCAGCTCGGCCGCGACATCCTCTCCCGGGTGATCGCCGCGACTCGCACCGACCTGCGGATCGCCGTTCTCGCCGCCCTCACCCCGTTCGTGGTCGGCGTCGCCGTCGGTCTCATCAGCGGGTACGCCGGCGGCTGGATCGACTGGTTGATCGGGCGCGTCGTCGACACCTTCGTGGCGTTCCCTTTCTACGTGCTGGTGATCGTCGTAGTGTTCGCCGCAGGTACCGGCGAGCGGGGGATCTTCGTCGCGTACGCCCTGGTCGGCTGGATCAGCTACGCCCGGGTGATCCGGGCCAAGACGCGGGCCTTGTGCCGGGAGGGCTGGGTGGAGGCGGCCCGCGGCGGGGGCCTCTCGCACGTCCGGGTGGTCGGCCGACACCTGCTGCCGAGCGTGCTGCCACAAGCAGTGGTGCTGCTGATGACGGAGATCCTGCTGATCATGGTGGCGGTGGTGACCCTGGGCTACCTGGGCCTGGGCGTCCAGCCGCCGACACCCGACTGGGGCACGATGATCAGCGACGGCCAGTTGTTCCTCACCACGAAGTGGTGGATCTCCACGCTGCCCGGCCTTGCTGTCGTCACGACCGGCATCGGGCTGTCGCTGGTGGGCGACGGGCTGGCGGACGTCTGGAGGCTGCGGTGACATCCGGGACGCTGGTGGTCGACGAGCTGCGGGTGGCCGCGGACGCCGAGCTGTTGCACGGTGTGAGCTTTTCCGTCGGTCCTGGCGAGGCGCTGGGCGTGGTGGGGGAGTCCGGCTCAGGCAAGAGCCTCACGCTTCGAGCCGTGATGGGGCTGTTGCCGCGTGGGCTCCGGGTGAGCGGCGGCCGGATCCGGCTCGGCGGGACGGCCGCGATGATCTTCCAGGACCCGCTCACATTCCTCGACCCGCTCGTCCGGGTCGGCAGCCAGGTCGCGGAGGTCTGTAGGGTCGCCAAGCGGTTGTCCCCGCGAGTGGCCCGGTCGCGCGCACTGGAGTTGCTGGAGTCCGTCCGGCTGCCGGACGCGGCGGTGCTGGCCCGGCGCTATCCGCACCAGCTCTCCGGCGGGCAGCGGCAGCGGGTCCTGCTGGCACTCGCGCTCGCCCGGGAGCCCGACCTGCTGCTCTGCGACGAGCCCACCACGGCGCTCGATGTGACCGTGCAGCGCGGCGTCCTCGACCTGCTCGCCCAGTTGCGCGCCGAGCGGGGGCTCTCGCTGCTGTTCGTCAGCCACGACCTGGCCGTGGTGTCCCAGGTCTGCGAGCGGGTGGTCGTGATGCACGAAGGACGGGTCGTAGAATCCGGCGGCACCCTTGACGTCGTCACGCGGCCCGCCGAGGCGTATACCCGCTCGCTGGTGGACGCCGTCCTGCCCGTCCCGCTGCTGGGAGGCGGCGATGACTGAGCCGGTCGCCGGCCTCGAGGTCACCGATGCCAGCGTTGACTACGCCGGACGCCGGGCGGTCGACCACGTCAGTCTCCGGGTCCTTCCGGGCACTGTCGTGGGTCTGGTAGGGGAGTCGGGTTCGGGCAAGACCTCGCTGGCGAGGGCGATCGTCGGTGCCGTCCCCCTCGCGACGGGCACCGTGTCCCTGGACGGAACCGTGCTCGACCGGCGCCGCACCACCGCCGAACGCCGGGCCGTGCAGCTCGTCCAGCAGGACCCGTTCGCGTCCCTCAACCCGCTGCTCACCGTGGGCCAGGTGCTGGACGAACTCCTGCGTGTCCACCACCTGCCCGAAGGCGTGACGTTTTCCACCGAACACGGGGCACAACGTCACACGCTGTTGCGGCGTCGGCGCGCGGAGGAGTTGCTCGCGCTGGTCGGACTGTCCGCGGACGCGCTCTCCCGCTACCCGCGCGAGTTCTCCGGCGGCCAGCGCCAGCGGATCGCGATCGCCCGGGCGCTCGCCGTCGAGCCGCGCGTGCTGGTCGCCGACGAACCGACCAGTTCGCTGGACGTGTCCTCACAACGCACGGTGCTCGACGTCCTGGCCGGGCTCGGACGGCAGATGCGGCTCGCGACCCTGCTCATCTCGCACGACCTCTCGGTGATCCATGCCGCCTGCGACGACGTCGCGGTGCTGCGGGACGGCGTCCTGCTCGAGCACACACCGGCCGACCGGTTCTTCCGGCATCCGGAGCATCCCTACAGCCGGTCGCTCCTGGAGGCCGTCCCGCGGTTGCCGGAGGCTCCGCGATGACCATCCCTGGGGTGGACGCGGCCGTCGGGGCCGTCCGCGGTGGCCTGCTGCTCGGTACGGACGGAGCGTTCCACCCGAACGGGTTGCGGGAGATCCCGGACCGGGCTCGGGATGACGACGACGTGCTCGACGCCACCGGGCTGTGGATCACCCCCGGCTTCGTGGACGCGCACAGCCACCTCTCCTGGAGCGACTTCGACGCTGCCGATCGCCCGTCCGACGAGGGCGAACGCGCCGCGGTGACCGCGCGGAACCAGCTCGCGACCCTGCGGGCCGGAGTCACGACCGTCCGGGACGCGGGCGGCTACGACCCCGCGCTCCACGGACGGCTGGCCGGAGCGCCCGGGCCAGCGCTGAGCCTGTCTATCGACATCATCGGCCCGGCGGACGCGCGCGGCGAGCGACATCTGCGCGACCGGGTGGCGGCCCTCGCCGACGAGGGAGCCGACTGGATCAAGATCGCCGCCACTGGAGGGGTCGGGGCCGGGACGCGGCAGCAGGAGCCCGTGTTCACCCGCGGCGAGCTCAGCGCGCTGCTGGACGCGGCTACCCGGGCCGGCCTGCCGGTGATGGCGCACGCGTGGGGCGGCCCGGCGATCGACCAGGCTCTCGACCTCGGCGTTCGCAGCATTGAGCACGCGGTGTTCCTCACGGCCGCCCAGGCTCAGCGGGCGGCCGCGTCCAGGGTGTTCGTGGTGCCGACGGTGTGGATCTACCGCGACGTGCTGGAGCTCGCCCAATCCGGACGGCTGCCGTCCTCGCTCGCTGCGACGGCGCGCCGTGCGGTCGAGGCGCACCCGGCCGCGATCCAGCACTGCCTGGCGTCGGGCGTCCCGCTCGCGATGGGGACGGACGCCGGCCTGGCCTCCCAGCACGGCCGGAACCTGCACGAGGTCGCTGCGATGATCGAGGCGGGGGTACCGGCGTCAACGGCGCTCGTCGCGGCCACGACCGGCGGACGACGGCTGCTCGGTGAGGATGTGGCCGGGCGATCGTCCGACCTGGTGTTCTTCCGCCGCGATCCGAGCGAGCCGGAGGCCCTGCGCGACCCGACGTCCGTGGTCGCGGTGGTGCAGGCCGGTCGAGTGGTTTCCGCGTCCGGCTGATCGGCGGTTATGCGGAGGGCACAACCAGGCGCGATGCGTCGACCTTGCGCCGGAACAGCCGGCTGCTGCGGCTCGGCGCGGGCCTGGCGACGCCTGCGTCACTCGCCCGGCGCGCGGCGTACGAGCCCGGATCGGGGAACGACGTGACCGAGGCCAGCTCGGGGGCCGTCGTGCGCGCGGCAGGCTCCGCAGGGAACGTCGCCGCCACGACCGGCGCGATCACGGCCGGTTCGACGGCAGCCGGCTCGGCTGGCGTCGGGACCGTGGCCTCCGTCCGGAAGATCGACTCAGGCAGCACCGGCGCATACTCGATCGTCTCCGGCACGACCAGGGTCAGGTGGAACGGCTCGACATCTCGGTCGGGCTCTGCTTCGGGCGCGATGAACGACGCCTCCACCGGGGTGGGACCGGGCGTCGGCTCCGGGACCGGAACAGTCTCGGCAGGCCTCGTGTGGGACGGGAGCGGCTCGGGCGCGAACGCCGCGTCCAGCGCCTGTTGCAGCTCGGGTGACAGCGGCACGGCGCGCAGGTGGCGCGGGGTGTACTCCGTCGCGTCGTCGAACTCGTCCGCGACGAGGTCCAGGAAGCGGGAGCCTTGGATCAGTTCGGTCATGTCGGTCACCTGTCGTTCATTGGAAGTCGACGTTGCTGAAGGTCGAGCGTTGGGGTCCATGGCTGGTCTGCCAGACGCCGGGGGAGACCCCGACGCCTGCTTTCGTCCAGCCCTTGTTCATCACCGACTCGCAGTGGCCGGTGGTACTCGTCATCCACTGGTCCACCACCTGCGAAGCGGAGTAGTTCTCCGGTGAGAGCGCGAGGATCTCGCCGAAACCGCCGGTCACGCCGGCCCGGTGGAAGCGCACCGTGAAGTCGCGCGTGCCGTAGGTGACGTGGCTGAGGCCCCGGTACACGTCCTGTCGTGCGGCGAGGTCGCGGCTGTGCGAGAGGGCGAGGTCGGAGAGTCCGCCGGCCCAGCCGAGCGGGCCGACCGCGGGCATCGCCTTGCCGTTGCAGGTCTGGCTCGTGGCTCGGCGGGCGTTGAGTTCGCCCAGGACCTGCTGCTCGAAGGTGCTCGGCGGGCGGGAAGCGGTGGCGTAGGCGAAGGTGGTGACGAGCGTCGCGGTCGGGGCGTAGACCTTCACCGTGTTCGCACCGCCGAGGGACGCCGGGGTGGTCACCCGCAGCGTGCTGTCGTCGACGACGGTGACCGTGCCGGGCAGTTCGGGCAGGATGCCGCTTCCGTCGCTGGTCTGCGCGGCCGAGACCTGCGGCGTGAATGTGACCTTGGTCGTGCCGCTGAGGCCGGTGCCGCTGATCGTGACAGTCGTGCCGCCGGCCAACGGACCGCTCGCAGGGGAGATGCCGGCGAGCCTCGTGGTCTTGGACGAGACGGGCTTCGGGTCGACGACCACCTGGACGACGGCGGAGTAGCCGGCCTTCCGGCCGCCCTGTTTCGGCTTGTAGACCCGGTAATAGCGGTCGGTGGCGTCGCCCGGGGTCACCGTCGTCCGGTAGCTGCCCGACTTGGCGGTCTTGATCTTCCTGACCGTGCGCCAGGACTTCGTGCCCACGTTCCGCTGCTGCAGGTAGACGTATCGACTGGAGGGTTTCGGCGTGATCCTGCCGGTCACGGTGATGGTCTTGCCAACGGTGACGGAGGTGTCGGAGAGCGCGACGGTGACCTTGAAGCTCGCGGCCTGTGCCGGGACGGTGGCCAGGGTCAGCCCGGCCACGGCCAGGCTGACCCCGGTCACCAGCGCTGCGAGTCGGCGCAGCAGCGTGTCGCGCATTGTGTAGGACCCCTCCCGAGAATGCTCTTTGAGCTTTTCACGGTGATCCTTGGCCTAGTAAGGCCCCGAACGGGTGACTTTGTGGGTCACCCCTGAGGGTGCCCGGCGTTCGCCGTCGTCGTCGGCTGACCGCGGTCTCGACAAGCTCGACCAGCTGCTTCCTCAGGGGTGCAATCAGCCCGCGTCCAGGTGCTCCCGCAGCCGGGCGGCGTACGCGGCCTCCTCACCCGCCGCGTACCGCGTACGGGGCCAGAAGAAGCCGCGCAGCCCGTCCCCCTTGGTGCGAGGGACGACGTGGACGTGCAGGTGCGGGACGGACTGGCTGACGATGTTGTTCATCGCCACGAAGGTGCCTTCGGCTCCGAAGGCCGGCAGCATCGCCGCGGCCACCCGCTGCGCCACCGTGAGCAGGGGCCGCATCAGGTCTGCGGGGAGGTCGAGCAGGGTCTCGACGTGCCGGGTGGGGCAGATCAGCACATGACCCTTGAACACCGGACGGTGGTCGAGGAACGCGACAACCTGCTCGTCCCGCCACACCTCCTGCGTGGCCAGTTCGCCGGCGATGATCTGGCAGAACACGTCCATGGGCATGGCGTGATTCTCGCATTCGGTCGGGACGGAACAGCGAGCGGCCCCCTCGCGAGGCGAGGGGGCCGCTCGGTCTGGCTGATCAGAGGGGGGTGATGTTCGAGGCCTGGGGACCCTTCGGGCCCTGGGTGATCTCGAACTGCACCTTCTGGTTCTCGTCGAGCGTACGGAAACCCGAGCTCGTGATCGCGCTGTAGTGCGCGAAAACGTCCGGACCGCCGCCGTCCGGGGCGATGAAACCGAAGCCCTTTTCCGCGTTGAACCACTTCACAGTGCCAGTGGCCATGCACCAACTCCTTCTTGTGCGTGCGGTGCCGCCTCCCGGAACCGCCCTGTCGTCCCCGCACCCCCCGAAGGAGCTTCGCTCGCCTTCCCGGCTGGGAAGGCGAGCCGGTACAGCGACTACGCGAAGAACCTTAGCGGTTGTCCTCCCTGTGGGGAACAGCGGATCGATGTGACTCCGGCGTGTCGGTGTGCTCGGGGCGTCGCAGGCCTGCTCAAGCACCGACGCGGACGGTGAGCGCGCCCGGCAGCACGCGGCAGCTCATCCGCGTGCGCGGGCCCACGGCGTCCCCGTCGAGCTGGGCCTCCACCGGTTCCTTCGTGACGATCTCGGTGTGCTCCGAGACGAGGTGGACGAGGGCGGGATGGCCACGCCGGTGCACGGACGCCACGTGCAGCGCGATCGCCAGCCACCCCGAGATCGACCGAGGGGAGGCCAGCACGGTGTCGAGCCGGCCGTCGTCCACCGCAGCGTCGGGGACGAGCTGCAGGCCTCCGGTCAGCTCTCCGCAGTTCGCCACCAGCACGGCGAGGGCGTGCTGGCTGACCGCGCGCTGCCGGTCGGCGGTCACGCGAACGGAGAAGCCCAACCGGAACAGCGCCCTGGCGCCGGACAGGGCGTACGCCAGCCAGCCCACCCGCCGCTTGAGCCGGTCGTCGACGCCGGCCATCATCTGCGCGTCCAGGCCCATCCCCGCGGCCACGAGGAAGACCGCCGGCGTCCCGCCGTCCCACGTGACCTCGCCCACGTCCAGGGCCAGGTCGCGTCCGGTGAGCGCGACGGTGAGGGCGGCGTCCAGGTCGTCGACCGGCAGCTTGAGGTTGCGGGCGAGCAGGTTGCCGGTGCCGCCAGGGAGCAGGCCCATCGGCCGGTCCGTGCCCATGAGCCCACTGGCGACCCCGCGCACAGTGCCGTCCCCGCCGAGGGGGCAGACCAGCGTCGCTCCCGCGGCCACCGCATCCCGCGCCTGGCCTTCGCCCGGATCGTCGATGGTCGTCTCGTACCAGGCCGGCTCCGGCCAGCCGTGCTCGGCGCAGATCAGCGCGAAGTCCGCTTCGACCCTGGTGAGGTCGGCGAACTTGGTCGGATTGACCACCACGGCCCACGGCCCTGGTGCCGGTCGGTCTGGCATGTCCGCACTCTACGGCCACCACGCGGACGACGCCTCCGGTACCGGGGAACCGCTCGTCCAGCGCCGGCGAGAGGCGGTGCGTGCAGGCTCGGCTGGGTGGTCTGCTCAGGTGGTCGACGCGGCGTAGATCGCACCGATGGACGCCGCCAGGGCCGCGTCGAACGCCGCGTCCGACATGTCCACGCGCAGGCCTTCGGTGAGTGCCCGGCTGAAGCTGGCGATCAGGCCGTGGTTGGCGGCGAGCCGGCGGTTGGCCTCGTCCCGCGAATAGCCGCCCGACAATGCGACCACCCGCAGCACGGACGGGTGCCTGATCAGCTCCGCGTAGAGGTTCGCCTCGGTCGGGATCGTCAGCTTGAGCATCACCCGAGCGCCTTCGGGCAGCGTGGCCAGCCGGTCGAGGACGCCGGCGGTCACCATGGCTTCTGCGATCGGCTTGTCGGGGGCGTTGATGTCCACTTCGGGCTCCAGGATCGGCATCAGGCCGGCGGCGAGGATGCGCGTCCCGATCTCGAACTGCTGGTCGAGGACGGCGTCGATGCCGGCTCGATTGCCCGCCTGCACGAGCGAACGCATCTTGGTGCCGAAGATGTGGCGCGCGGTGGCCCGCTCCAGGAGGGCGTCGAGGTCCGGCATCGGCTTCATGAGCCGGACGCCGTCCGCAGCCTCCGCCAGGCCGCGGTCGACCTTCACGAACGGGACGACCTCCTTGACGTCCCACAGATAGTCGGGAACTGCGATGTCGTCGATGTCGCGGTCCATCGTCTGCTCGAACAGGATCGCGGCGAGCACCTTGTCTCCGGTGAACACCGAACTGGTCATGATCCGCGTGCGGAAGGCGTGGATGAGTTCGAACATCTCCGCGTCCCCGGAGTAGGCGTCGGGCGGGATGCCGTACCGGGTGAGTGCTCCGGGCGTGCTGCCGCCGGACTGGTCGAGGGCGGCGACGAAACCCCTGGCGGTTGCGATTCGGGTGAGCTGGGCGGCGTCCATGATTCCTCCTGGCAGGGCCCGCCGCGAGGCCGCCGTTGGCCACCGGCGGGGTCTACTCCCAGCCTATGGCGCTCCCGAACGCGTCGCTGGAGGCGGGACGAAGTCCCCACCTCGGGTGCGCCCAGCCAATAGGGTCCTTGCATGAGGAGCAATAACGCCCTGCAGGTGATCTTCGCCTTCTTCCTCGGCCTCGTGGTGGTCGCCTTCGTCGCGATCGGGGTGAACACGTTCTACCCGGAGCCCGACTGGTCCAGCGCCCCGTACACGTACGCGACGTGGCGGCTGGCCACCGGCATCGTCCTGCTGGTCTGCGCGACCCTGGTGCTGGTGATCTCGCTGCTCATGCCGGAGGCCCAGGGCGTGCTCTCCAACGGCGTGCTGCTGGGCGGGGTGTTCACGATGGTCTACGCCGTGGGCGTCGCGCTCTCCACCGATCGCAGCGTCCTGCGCTTCATCGTCGTCGCCGTGGCGCTGGCGGTGACGATCGGGGTCGGTTACCTGAAGTTCGTGCGGGGACGCCGGCGGGCGCCCGTCGTCGCTCCCGATGCCCCGTCCGCTGCCACAGGGGCGCCGTCCGGCACCGTCCCTGCGGGCGCACCCGAAGCTGTCGTGGCGCAGCTCAGTGCTCGGCTGTCAGCCGTGGAACACAAGCTGGACGCCCTCGCGCGCGCCCTGCAGGGCTGAGTTGCTGGCGAGCGGCCGCGGATCAGGCGAGGCCCGGCTCCAGGTTGGCTGACTCGATCTCGAGGGCCGCGCGGCGCTCGGACAGCACCAGTGCACGCTGCAGGCGCGGACGGTTGTAGCGCTGCACGATGATGAACGGCAGGTTGCCGACGATGGCGATCGTGAGCACGAACAGCCACAGGTCGAACGGCGTCCAGAGCCGCATTGCGACGACCGAGAGGATCGCCCGCACGTGATTGGACTCGCCCCGGCAGGTCTCCCGGATGAACCGGGTGAGGTAGCCGGGGTCGGCGGCGGTGAGGCGCTTCTTCGAGAACCCGCTCGGTCCCGCGAAGGTGGGCAGGTAGTCCTTCCAGCGGTCCACGCGCAGGTGCAGGCGGTAGAACTCGCCACCCGCCTCCCAGCGCTGGGTCCGGTACTCGGCACGGCGGGGGTCGAAAAGCCGGTCGGGTAGATGCGGATCGATCAGGATCCGGCCCAGGGTGAGCGCCCAGTACAGGGCAAAATCGAGCCAGAACAGGTTCACGGTCGCTTCAGTCACTGATTCACTCCTCGTACCCATCCTATGAGTCGGGAATTCTGCGTCTCAGCAGGCACAATGGAAAGAGGGCCGGTCGCCTCGCGACGAATCGACCGGGAGCGAACGGCGAAAGTGGAGTATCTGTGGTCAACACGCTGCTGCTGGTCTGCACGGTGGGCCTGGTCCTGAGTGGCATCTACGGCGCATACCAGGTGGTGGTGAGTTCCCGATTCACTGGTGACCTGCCGGTCCTGCCCGAGGTCACCGGCCAGCACCGGTTCGCGGTACTGGTGTTCGCGCGCAACGAGGAACGGGTGATCGGCCAGCTGCTGGCGAGCCTGCGGGCGCAGGACTACCCGTCCGACTGCTTCGACGTCTTCGTCACCGCGGACAACTGCACGGACGCGACCGCTGACGTCGCTCGCCGGAGCGGCGCGATCGTGTACGAGAGGAGTTCCGAGGGTCCCCGCGGCAAGGGTGTGGCCCTGAACTGGTTCTTCGCCGAGCACTTCCCGTCCGACTACGACGCCTGCGTGGTGTTCGACGCGGACAACGTGGTCGACCCGGGCTTCCTCGCCGCGATGAACAGGCAGCTGGCGGCCGGCCATCTGATCGCGACGGGCTACCGGATGGGCAAGAACCCGTCCAGCTCCTGGGTGGCGGGGGCCAGCACGCTGTTCTGGCTGATGCAGACCCGGTTCTTCCACGTGCCGCGGGCGCTGCGGCACCTGTCCTGCACCTCGGTGGGCGGCACCGGGTTCATGTTCGCGCTGCGGGTGCTCGGGGCGGACGGCTGGCGCACCAGCAGCGCGTGCGAGGACATCGAGTTCACCCTGCAGGCCATCGCCGCGGGCCATTTCGTGGCTCTCGCCCAGGACGCGGTGTTCTACGACGAGCAGCCGCTCACCTTCACCCAGTCGCTGAAGCAGCGCTACCGGTGGTCGGTCGGTTCGGTGCAACTGATCCGCACGTCGGTGCCGAAGCTGCTCGCGAGCGTCCGGTGGGGGCAGATGGGAGCGCTCGACGCCACCCTGTACATCATCGGCGTGGTGGTCGGCGGCCTGTCCGGGGTGCTGTGGGTGCTCAGCCTGCTGCTCGGGCTCGCCAGTGGCAGCGGACTCGGACGCACGCTGCTCGGGGTGCTGGTGTCGTCGGTCGTCGGCTACGTGCTGCTGCTGGCGTTCGGGCTGCTCGTCGCCCGGCTGGAACGGGTGCGGTGGCCGGGGATGGCCAAGGCGATTCTCGGTTTCCCGATCTGGCTGTTCAGCTGGTCGGTGATCAACGTGGTGGTGCTGTTCTACCGCGACCCCACCTGGTACACCGTCCCGCACACCGACAGCCTGTCGCTGGCCGAGTCGTCCGCTCTGAGCACGCTCGAGCGCCGCTGATCCGATCGTCGGACCAAAGGTGTCCCTTTCAGTTCGGGGCCTCGGCAGTAGTGATGGTCGCCATCAGGTAGGGCTTCGTGCCGTCCGGGGTGGTGACCGCGGCCTTCCAGCCGTCCGCGTCCGGACGCCACCACGCGGCGACGGTGGCGGGCAGCAGGATGGGACGGCGGAACGCGACTCCGACCGAGTAGGTGTCCGGGAGCCGGGCTGCCAGCGCGGCCAGCAGGCGGGCGTGCGCCCACATGCCGTGGATGATCGGGCGCCTGAAACCGAACGCCCTCGCCGCCACCCGGTTGGTGTGGATCGGATTGGGATCTCCCGAGACCCGGCGGTAATCGCGGCCCAGATCGGCCGGCAGCCGCCAGGTCGCGATCGGTGTCTCGGGCTCGAACTCCGCCCGGACGCCCGGCTCCGGCGTCCCTGGCACGGAGGCACCGGACGCGAGGTAGGTGCTGACCCCGTCCCAGACCAGCTCGTCGGCCACCCGGACCTCGCCGACCAGGTCGAGCAGGGCGCCCCGCTTGTGTGGACGCAGGTTCGCCACCCGCACGGAGAGGTCGAGTCGCTCGGTCACGCCCACCGGCCGGTGCAGCCGCATCACGTTGGAGACGTGCACCGCTCCGGCCAGCCGGATCGTCGAATCCCGGCCGGAGAGCAGGTGCACGTGCAGCGGGAAGGTGAGCACGTGCAGCCAGGTGGGTGGCACCTCGTCGCGCAGCCGGAAGCCGCAGACCCGGTCGTAGTCGGCCAGCCGGGACGGGTCCTGGGCCACGCCGATGACCATCGCCGTCCGGCTCGGGATACGCGCCGGCCCCCGGTCGAGGCTCGGGACCATGGCCTTGGCGAGAAGCGTGCCCGGACTGGGGAGCGAGCGCAGCAACTCGACGTCGGCGTCCATCAGGCGCCCACCAGGTTCTGGCCGCAGACCCGCACCACCTGACCGGTCACGCCAGCGCTGGCCGGGTCGAGGAAGTACGCGATGGTCTCGGCGACGTCGACCGGCTGGCCACCCTGGCCGAGGCTGTTCGTACGGCGGAACACCTCGCGCTGCACGAACGGGATCTTCGCGGTCATGTCGGTCTCGATGAAACCCGGCGCCACCGCGTTGACGGTGATGCCGCGCCCCGCGAGTTCGGGCGCCATCGCCCGGACCAGGCCCACTACTCCTGCTTTGGACGCCGCGTAGTTGGTCTGCCCGCGGTTGCCTGCGATGCCGGACGTGGACGCGATGCCGACGATGCGCCCGTCGTCGGCCAGCCCGCCCGGGCGGCCGTCCAGCAGGATCGGGTTGATCCTCAGCTCGGCGGCCAGGTTGACGTTCAGTACCTGGGCCCAGCGTTGGGCGTCGGTGTTCACCAGCAGCTTGTCCCTGGTGATGCCGGCGTTGTGCACGATGCCGTGGATCCGTGCGTCCTCGCCGTACCGGGACGCGACGTGCGCGGCGATCCGCTCGCCTGCGTCGGGGGCGGTGATGTCCAGCTGCAAGGCGGTGCCGTGGAGTTCGTTCGCGAGCTTCGCGAGGGACTCGCCGGCGGCGGGGACGTCCACGCAGACCACCGTCGCGCCGTCCCGCGCGGCCACCGTCGCGATCTGGGCGCCGATGCCGCGGGCGGCGCCGGTGACCACGACGATGCGGTTCGCGAGGGGTTCGGCGGCCCTTCGTGACGACCGATCCTTCGCGAGCTCAGGATCGGGCTCCTCAGGGACCGTTGCCCCACCGGTCCCTGAGGAGTCGGCGAGGAACGAGCCGGCGTCACGAAGGGCCGTCGCCACGGTCCAGGACTGGCCGTCGACGAACGCCGAACGGCCCTCCAGCAGGAAGGACAGCGTCGAGACCAGCTCCGCCGGGCGGATACCGGGCGCGACGTGGACCAGGTTCGCGGTCGCCCCGCGGCGGAGCTCCTTGCCGATCGTGCGGTTGATCCCGTCCAGCGCCTGCCGGACGGCGTGGGCCTCCAGCCCGTCCACCTCGGCGTCAGCCAGCAGGATGACCCGGCCCGACGCTTCCAGCGCCTTCAGCGCGGGCCGGAGCACCGCGCGCAGCGATTCGAGCTCGTCGATCCGGCGCAGGCCGCAGGCGTCGATGACGATGGCGCCGATCCGGTTGGGGTAGGTAGGCGGGCCTTCGGGACGCGGGGCTTCGTCAGGCTCAGCCACCATGGTCCCTGAGCTTGACGAAGGGCCACGAGTGGGCTCAGCCGCTGCAGCGGGTGTATCCCGCACCGGCAGCATCGCCTCGATGCCGAGAAGTTCGAGCGTGTCGGCGGCGAGCGAAGAGCCGGCCAGCGGAGCCAGCACGACAGGGCCCCCGGGGAGCGCACGGCCGCGCCGCAACACAGGCGGCTCCGGAAGGCCGAGCTTGCCTGCCACGGCCTGGCCGCCGCGCGAGTAGAAGGCTCGTTCGAGAATGCCGGCCATCACACCGCCTCCAGGATCGCGACGACACCCTGGCCGCCGGCCGCGCAGATCGAGACCAGTCCTCGGCCGCCCGCTCCCCGCCCGTGCAGCAGCGTGGCGAGCGTGGCGACGATGCGTCCGCCGGTCGCGGCGAACGGGTGCCCGGCAGCGAGCGACGATCCGTTCACATTCAGCCGGGCCCGGTCGATCGAGCCGAGCGGAGCATCGAGGCCCAAGCGGTCGCGGCAGAACTCCGTGGACTCCCAGGCCGCCAGCGTCGCCAGCACCGTCGAGGCGAACGCCTCGTGCAGCTCGTAGAGCTCGAAGTCGCTCAGCGCCATGCCCTGTCGGGCCAGCAGCCGGGCGACCGCATGTGCGGGGGCGAGCAACAGATCGTCGCCGGATGTGTGGTCGACCGCGGCGACCTGCGCGTCCACGATCCGCGCGAGCACGGGCAGCCCGTTGGCTCGCGCCCACTCCTGCTCGGCCAGCAGCACCACCGCCGCACCGTCGGTGAGAGCGGTGGAGTTGCCTGCGGTCATGGTGTCGCCGAAGACCGGCTTGAGTGCGGCCAGCTTCTCGACCGAGGTGTCGGGTCGCAGAATGTTGTCCCTTGCCACGCCGAGATACGGGGTGACGAGGTCGTCGAAGAAGCCGCCGTCCCAGGCCCTGGCGAGATTGTGGTGGGACGCGGCCGCGAGCTCGTCCTGGGCCTGCCTGGTGATGCCCCAGGACACGGTCGTCCGGGCCTGGTGCTCGCCCATCGACAGACCCGTCCGCGGTTCGAGGACCTGTGGGGCGACCGGCGCGAGGTGGGCCGGCCGGATGCCAGCCAGCGCCTGCAGCCGCTGCGGCAGGGTCTTCGCGCGGTTCGCAGCCAGCAGCGCGCGGCGGAGTCCTTCGCTGACCGTGATCGGAGCGTCGGACGCCGAGTCGACGCCACCGCCGACGCCGACGTCCGCCTGACCGAGGGCGATCTTGTTCGCGATGTAGATGACCGCTTCGAGGCCGGTGCCGCACGCCTGCTGCAGATCCACGGCCGGCGTGGTTGGCGCGAGGGCGGAGGAGAGCACGGCCTCGCGGGTGAGGTTGAAGTCCCGGCTGTGCTTGAGCACCGCGCCGGCGGCGACCTCGTCCAGTTCACGCCCGGCGAGACCGAAGCGTGCGACGAGGCCGTCCAGGGCGGCGGTGAGCAGGTCGAGGTTGCTGGCGGACGCGTAGGCGCCGTTGGCCTTCGCGAAGGGCGTCCGGTTGCCGCCGACGACCACCGCGCTGCGAGGGAGCTGCATCGGTCCTCCTTCGGATTTATTCGATACCGAGGGTAGCAGGTACGTTGAGTACCGGGTAGTCTGGATGCGTGACCACGGACGGACGCGACACCCGCTGGGCCGAACACCGCGAGACCCGGCGCAGAGAGCTCGTCGAGGACACCCTGCGCGCGATCCGCAAGCACGGCGCGGGCGTCGGCATGGACGAGATCGCCGCCCAGGCGGGCACCTCGAAGACCGTGATCTACCGGCACTTCGGCGACCGCGCCGGCCTGTATGCGGCGGTGGTGGCCAGCGTCCACCAGTTCATCCACAGCGACCTGAGCGCCGCGCTCGAGCTCACCGACGCCAGTGACCTGCCCGTACTCGCGCACGACCTCGCGGACGCCTACCTCGGGCTGGTCGAGCGCGACCCGGAGATCTACCGCTTCCTGCTCACGCCGCCCGACGCCACCTCCATCGACCCCTACGGCGGGCTGCCCGAGCTGATGGGCGAGCACGTCAGCACGGCCATCGCCGGCCACCTGACCCGGCAGGGCCAGGATCCGGCCTGCGCCCGCACGTGGGGCTACGGGCTGGTCGGGTTCATCCGGGCCGCCGCGGACGCCTGGATGGCCACGGAACCCCGCGGGCCCCGCTCTGCCGTGCTGGCCCATCTCGACGCCTTCTTCACACCGGCGCTGGCCACGGGGCTGGCCGCCGTTCCGCAACGACAGGAGCAACGATGACCCAGGTGATCGACCCTTCGGCTGGCGCACGCCCTTCGTCAGGCTCAGGGAGCACGGCGAAAGGCTCAGGGAGCACGGCGAAAGGCTCAGGGAGCACGGCGAGGGGCTCCGAGAGGGTGCCGGGAGGCTCGCCCATGATGGCTGAGCTTGACGAAGCCCGGCTCGGTGCGGCGCTCAACCGGGCGCTGGACGGGCAGTTCGCCGACCGGCGGGCGGCGGCGAAGGCGGCGGTCCCGGCCGAGAACCTGCTGCGCGAGCCGGGCCAGTCGGTCGAGGAGGCGCGCGAGTGGGTGCTCGACCGGCTCATCGAGTTGTCGGACGCGGGTTTCGGCGCGGCCGGCATCCCCCGGAACGCGGACGAGCCGCCCGACCCCGCTGCGGCCGTGATCGCTTTCGAGGTGCTCTCGCACGGCGACCTCTCCACGGTGATCAAGTCCGGCGTCCAGTTCGGGCTGTTCGCGGGCGCGGTGGCCAACCTCGGTACGCGCTGGCACCACGACACGTTCCTGCCCGACATCACGAGCATGAAGCTGCTCGGCTGCTACGCGATGACCGAACTGGGGCACGGCTCGGACGTCTCCGGGCTGGAGACCACGATCACCTACGTGCCGGAGACCGACGAGTACGAGGTGCACTCCGAAACCCCGGAGGCCACCAAGGCCTATATCGGCAACGCGGCCCGCGACGGGTCGATGGCCGTGGTCTTCGGGCAGTTGCTGGTGCGGGGCAGGCACCACGGCGTGCACGCCGTGCTGGTGCCGATCCGCGACGAGCAGGGTGCCGCGCTGCCCGGCGTGACCATCGCCGATCACGGCGTCAAGGGCGGCCTGTTGGGCGTGGACAACGGCATGTTGCGGTTCGACCGCGTCCGCGTGCCGCGGCGGATGCTGCTCGATCGCTACGGCGGCGTGGACGACGCGGGGCGGTACGCCTCACCGATCGAGAACGCGAACCGCCGCTTCTTCACGATGCTCGGGACGCTCGTCCGCGGCCGGGTCTGCATCGCTGGGGGAGCGGGAATCGCGGCGCGGACAGCCCTGTCGATCGCCACGCGGTACGCGCTGAAGCGCCGCCAGTTCACCGCGCCCGGGCGTCCGGACGGGGTGTTGCTGCTCGACTACCTCACCCACCAGCGGCGGCTGCTGCCGTCCATCGCCCGGGCGTACGCGCTCGGGTTCGCGCAGAACGAGCTGGCGGCGTCCCTGGTGCACATCCAGGGTGGCGGTGAGCACACCGAACGCGACCAGCGGCGGCTGGAGACGATGGCCGCCGGCCTGAAGGCGACGGCCACCCGGTTCGCGAACGACACGATCCAGGAGTGCAGGGAGGCCTGCGGGGGCGCGGGCTACATGGCCGAGAACCGGCTCGTCGGGCTGCGCGCGGACGCCGACGTGTTCGCCACTTTCGAGGGCGACAACACTGTCCTGCTGCAACTGGTGACCAAGGCGCTGCTCACCGACTACCGGCAAGTCTGGGGCGACCTCGACCGGGTGGGCATGGTGCAGGCGGCGGCGCGGATGGTCGGTGGGACGGTCCTGGAGCGGACGGCCGCGAACCTGCTCGTCGACCGGCTCGTGGCGACCGCGCGGCGGCGTCCGGAAGAGCTGGCGCTGGTCGACCGGGCCTGGCACGCCTACCTGTTCGAGGAGCGGGAGCGGCACTCGCTGGAGTCGCTCGCGCGGCGGATGCGGCGTGCCGACAGCCGCGACTTCGAGGGCGTGAACCGGCTCGGCGACCACATGCTGTTCGTCGCCCACGCCCACCTGGAGCGGGTACTGCTGGAGGCGTTCATCGCCGGCATCGAGGCTTGCACCGACCCGGACGCCAGGGCCGTGCTGGAACGGCTATGCAGTCTGTACGCGCTGAGCAGCATCGACGCCGACCGTGCGTGGTACCTGGAGCACAACCGCATCTCCACCGGACGGGCGAAGGCGATCGGCGTCCAGGTCAACGCGCTGTGCGCAGAACTGCGTCCCGATGCCCTGGCGCTCGTCGAGGGCTTCGGCATCCCGGAGGCCTGGCTGGGCGCCAAGCTCCTGGACTGAGCCCTGAACGAAAAGGGGACGGTTCCTTTTTCATTCACTTTTCCACAGGCTTCAGCCTGTCGGCGAAGCCTGTGGATATCTGAACGGAAAAGGAACCGTCCCCTTTTCGTTCAGGTGCGTGCTGCGAATCGCCGCGACGGACGATGCGCATCGGCCAGACTGGGGGCATGGACGCCCAGCGATGGCTCACGATCCTGCGCCGCCTGACTGGGGTGGCGGCGATTGTTGTGGCGGCCGCCGTCGTGCTGGCGCGGGTCCTGGAGTTCCTGATCGTGCAGCCGGTGGTCGATCTGATCGGTGCCGAGGGCATCTCCTACGGATTCACCACGCTGTGGTGGGCGTCGGTCGCCGCGTCTCTGGTGATCCTGGCCGCGCTCATTGCGGGCTGGCGACTCGACCGTCCCGCGTGGGCGCCGGGCGTGCTCCAGGTCGCCCTCGGGCTGGTCGTGTGGTGGGGCTGGGAGCTGCTGGACCGGCACATCGACCTGTGGGGCCTCCGACAGCTCAGCGCGGAGCAAATCGATCACTTCGCCGACGACGCCCGGCTGATGGCACTCAGCTACGCCTCGGTCATCGTCGGCGTCGCGATCGCCCTGCTGGCCGCCGTGCTGCTGGTCGTGGGCGCCCGCCGCCTCCTCGTGCGCCCGGCGCCTGACCTTTCGTTCAGGCCCAGGCCCGCCTGAACCTCCGGTTTCGTCTCGGAGGCGGGCGTGGAGCAGGATGGCAGCATGAAGTCTGTCCTGGCGCGAGTGGTGGCGGTCGCGGCCATCGCGCTCGGTCTGTGCCTCGTGGCGGTCTGGGTGGTGAACTTCGCGCTGACGGAGACGGTCGCGGACGCGGACCCCGCCGACCCCGTCGTGATGGCGATGGCCGTCCTCGGCTGGGTGGAACTCGGGCTCGCCGTCGTGGTGGTGGCCGGCTTGGCGACGGGCGCCTGGCTGCACCGGCCGCTGTGGGCGCGCGGGGTGGCGTCCGTGATCGTCGGGATGGCGTTGCACTGGGGCTGGTGGCTGCTGGATCGCCGGGTCGACCTCTTCGGGACCTCGAGCGTCGACCTGTCGCCCGCGGACCTGGTCGCCCGCGTCGAGGCGCGGATGTGGACCACGCTCGGCATCGACGTCGCGGCGGTGCTCGCCCTGCTTCTGGGCGGGGTGCTGTTGCTGCTCCACCGCCGACCCGATCACGACGCGGTGCTGCCGGACGACCGTCCCGGCGAGCTGGCGGTCACCTCCGCGCAGCGCGCGTCCGACTGATTCGTACACTCCTGCGCCTTCCGGCGCCGCTCGGGCCCTCGTAGGCTTCGTCCATGGGGGGACGGTCGAAACTCTGGCTGGTTTCGGCAGGCCTGCTCGCCGTCGCGGCGGGCCTCGCCGGCGCCGCGCTCGCGCTCTACTGGCAGCCGTGCGCTGCAAACATGCTCACCGGCAGCGTCCTCAACGGCTTCCGGCTCGAGCCCGAGTTCAGCACGGGATGCCTGGTGGCCATGGATGAGGCGTCGGGGTTCCCGCTGCCCGTCGATGGCTGGACGGTGGTGGGTGTGCTCGGACTGTTCGCCGTGGCGTTGACAGCGGCAGCCTGGCTCGTGCTGCTGCCCACCGTCCGGCTCTCGCCGATGGGCCGGCTCGTCGTCGCCCTCCCCGGCCTGGTGGTGCTGGGTGTGGCGGTGGCCTCGGCTGCAGCGGCCCTCGATCCCGCAGGCGACGGGCTCCCCAGCTGGCCGTACCTCCTGGTCGAGTTCTCGATGCTGCCGGCTCTCTTCGTTCTGGCGAACCGCGGCATCGAGCGGGCACTGCTCGTGCGCTACGTCGTCGTGGCGCTCGGCGCCACCGGGATTGGCCTGTTCCACCAGATGGCCGACTACATACTCGCGCTCGGCCTCAGCGACGCGAACTGGGATTCGCCTCCGGGCACCGGCGCGTTCACCGCCGTGGGCATGTTCTGCGCGGCCCTGCTGATCGGCCTGCTGTGGCGCCTCGATCGTCCCACCCGGGTCCCGGTGGGGACCCCGTCGCCCAGCCCGGCCTGACGCACAGTAGGTCGTCTGGAGGGTGGCTGGCCCGGCCGCTGAGCGAGCTCAGGGCAGGCCGAAACGGCGTCCGACCGCTGCGGCAAGGGCGCCCACGATCACGACGACGATGTAGGGCGCCTTCAGCTTGAGCGCGATCGCGCCCGCGGCGAGGGCGAGCAGGCGGGAGTCCAGCGCGATCGACTGGCCCTTGCCGACGGTGTTCAGCACAGTCAGGGACGCCAGCAGCCCGACGGTCAGCGCCCCGGCCAGTTCATGGACGACCGGACGGTCGAGCAGCGACTGCGGCAGGAGGTAGCCGGCGAGCTTGATCAGGAAGGCGGCGGCGCAGGCCAGCAGCACCGGGGTCCACAGGTTCATCCGGTCACCGACTCCTCGCGCCGGCGCCGCCACGCCCACCAGCCGGCGGTCATGGCCGCCGCGACCAGGACGGGGATTCCCGGCGGCACGAGCGGCAGTGCGATCAGGGTCGCCATCGCGGCCACGACGGCGATCGCGATCGGGTCCTTCGAGTGCAGTCGTGGCCACAGCAGGCCGAGGAACGCGGCCACGGCCGCTCCGTCCAGCCCCCACTGGGCAGGGTCGCCGATGGCATTCCCGGCCAGCGCGCCGATCAGCGTGAAGGCGTTCCACATCAGGTAGACGCCGCCCCCGGCCGTCCAGAAGCCGCGGACGCGCTCGTCGTGGTCCTCCTGTGCGGTGGCGGTCGCGGTCGACTCGTCGATCGTCAGCTGCGCCATCAGCGGGATCAGCCGTGCCGGAGGCCTGATCAGGGCCTTGAGCTGCATGCCGTAGACCCCGTTGCGGACGCCCAGCAGGGTCGCCGCCGCCCAGGCCGCAGCGCCCGTCCCGCCACCCCCGATCACGCCGATGAACGCGAACTGCGAGCCCCCGGTGAACATCAGGGCGCTCAACGCGCAGGTCTGCCACACGGTCAGCCCGGCGGCCACCGAGAGGGCGCCGAACGAGACGCCGTACACGCCGACCGCCACGGCGATGGACAACCCCATCCGGACGGCGGGGGTGAGGCGGGAGCGCACCGGCCCACGCTAGCGCCCCCGTCCCCGCCGACCGACCGCGGTCTCAGCGGGATCCGGCTGATCATCAGACACGGAGTGACGTTTTCCCCCATGTATGGGGGAAAACGTCACACGTTAGTCGCGGTTCGTGCGGGAGAATTGCCAGATGGCTCGCACTCTGCTGCCCACCCGGATGGGCGATCGCACCACTACCGACCGCGCTGCGCTCGACTCGCTGCTGGACGAGGTGCTGGTTGCGCACGTCGGGCTCAGCCTTGAGGAGGGCCCGCTGGTGATCCCGACCGGGTTCGCGCGCGACGGTGACCGGCTGCTGTTCCACGGCTCGACCGGCTCGCGGTGGATGCGGGCGCTGGCGGACGGCGCCCCGGTGTGCGTGACGGTGACGGCACTGGACGCGCTCAAGGTGGCCCGGTCGGGCTTCGAGTCCGGGATGCGCTACCGCAGCGCCTGCCTGTTCGGGAGCGGCATCGTGCTCACCGGCCAGGACGCCGTCCACGCCCTCGACGCCTTCGTCGACCGCATCCTGCCCGGACGCAGCCGCGAAGTGCGTCCGCCGACCGCCAAGGAGTTGGCCGCCACGCTGGTGCTCGCGCTGCCGATCGCCGAGTGGTCGCTGAAGACCGCGGACGGGTTCCCTGACGACCCCGCGTCCGATGTCGCCGGTGACGCGTGGGCCGGCGTCGTCCCGCTGCTCACCGGCTTCGGAGAGCCGGTCCCGAATCCGGACCTGCGTCCGGGCATCGACGTGCCCCCGTCCGTCCGCGCCCTGGGCTGACCCACGCGCCCAGCCCGCCCCAAACGCCCCGCCCCACAGACGCTGCCGAAATTCGTTCCCGCTGCTGAAATTTCGGCAGCTTCTGCGCTTTTCGGCAGCGTCCGTGGACGGGCGGGGGAACAGGCGGGAGCCCGGGGCGTGCGGCTTCAGGCCTCCTCGACCTGGTAGGGCTCGAAGTCGGACGGGCCGACCGGCGCGTCCTCGGGATGGGCGGTGCCGCGGGCCCGTGCGATGGCCTTCATCGCGTGGTAGAGCACCAGCGCGGTGATCGTGCCGACCGTGACGCCGCCGAAGGTCATGTCGCCGATCGTGAAGGTGAAGTTCGCGATGCCCATGATCAGGCCGATGGCGGACGGGATCAGGTTCACCGGGTTCGTGAAGTTGACCTTGTTCTCGATCCAGATCCGGGCGCCGAGCAGGCCGATCATGCCGTAGAGCACCGTCCCGGCCGCACCGATCACGCCGGCGGGAATCGTTGCGATGGCCTGGCCGAACTTGGGGATGAACGAGAGCACGATCGCGATCGCGCCCGCGATCCAGTACAGGGCCGTCGAGTAGACCTTGGTGGCCGCCATGACGCCGATGTTCTCCGCGTACGTCGTGGTGCCTGAGCCGCCGCCGAAGCCGGCCAGGGTGGTGGCCACGCCGTCCGCGAGCAGTGCCCGTCCCATCGTCTTGTCGTAGTTGCGGTTGGTCATCAGCGCGACCGACTTCACGTGACCGACGTTCTCCGCGATCAGGACGAGCACCACCGGAAGGAACAACGCGGCGACGTTGAGGTCGGGCGTCGGCAACTGGAAGTGCGGCAGTCCGACCCAGTCGGCCGAACCGACGGCGGCGAAGTCGACCTGGCCCTGGACGAGTGCTGCGATGTAGCCGACGATCACGCCCAGCAGGATCGACAGCCGTCCGATCAGGCCGTGGAACAGGACGGTGATCAGGACGATCGCGAGGATCGTGATCCAGCCCGTGAGCGGGGCGGCCCAGAAGCCCGACTTGTTGGACTCGCCCCACGCCGCGCTGGCCAGGTTGAACCCGATCAGCATGACGATCGTGCCCGTCATCACCGGAGGCATCAGCGCGTCGATCCAGCGCGAGCCGGCCAGGTGCACGACCGCGCCGACGATCGCGAGCAGGATGCCGGTCAGCATGATGCCGAACAGCGCTTTGCCGATGTCGCCGCCGACCTTCGAGGCCAGCACCGGGGAGATGAAGGCGAACGACGAACCCAGATAGCTGGGCAGCTTGTTGCCTGTGATCAGCAGGAACAGCAGCGTGCCGACGCCGCTGAAGAAGAGCGTCGCGGGGATCGGGAAGCCGGTGATCAGGGGCACCAGGAACGTGGCGCCGAACATGGCCACGACGTGCTGGGCGCCAAGCCCGACCATCTTTCCCCAGCCGAGGCGTTCGTCGGGGGCGACCACCGCGCCCGGTTGAATCGTGCCGTTGCCGTGCAGCTTCCAAACAGCCATGAGGTTCCCTTCGCGGATCAGCCGAGCGAACTCTATTCGGCGGCCGGATGCCCCGGTCCGGCTCCGCGAATCTGGTGAGATGCCCTCCGCAGCGGCCCGGATCGCGCTAGAAATCAGGGGACTTTTTCCTGCGTCCGGGCGGTGTCTGGACGGCAGCCCTTCGTGACGCTTCACGGCTTCGTTCCTCAGCCGTGAAGCTCCTCAGGGATCGTTGTGAGGTC
>DAIPJC010000019.1:26737-76275 GCA_036770475.1 Propionicimonas sp.
TCGACAGGCTCGACCAGCCGTAGCGGCTCCTCAGGGATCGTTGTGAGGTCTCGACAGGCTCG
Organism: Propionicimonas sp.; assembly: GCA_036770475.1. Lineage (GTDB taxonomy): Bacteria > Actinomycetota > Actinomycetes > Propionibacteriales > Propionibacteriaceae > Propionicimonas. Next base: position 26,800 of record DAIPJC010000019.1, read on the forward strand.
ACCAGCCGTAGCGGCTCCTCAGGGATCGTTGTGAGGTCTCGACGGGCTCGACCAGCCGTAGCGGCTCTTCAGGGATCGTTGTGAGGTCTCGACAGGCTCGACCAGCCGTCGTGGCTCTTCAGGGAGCGGTGCTGGCGCTCAGATCCAGGAGCGCAGCCACATGCGAGACAGCCAATCCTTGTAGAGCAGCATCTGGTCGGTCAGCACGGGATAGATGTAGGCGAAGTTGAGCGCGACCAGGGCGATCGCGACACCCACGATGATCGCCCCGCGTCTTCGGTGCGGGCCGTCCGCCGGGCCGAGGATCAGCCCGAATACCATCGCCAGGATCGTCACCGTGAACGGGATGATGCAGATCGCGTAGAAGAAGAACACCGGACGGTCGGCGTTGGGGAACCACGGCAGGTACGTGGACATCGCGGCGATGATCGGGACGCCGAAGCGCCAGTCGCGTCCGGCGATCCACCAGATCAGCCCGACGAACAGGGCGAGGAAGGCCATCCACCACAGGATCGGCGTGCCCATGCCGGAGATCACGCGGATGCAGGTGTCCTTGCCCGTGGCCCAGCAGCCGTCAACGCCCGGCTTGATGTCGTTGACCGCGTCGATGCCGATCGGCCGGGCCATCACCAGCCAGCCGATCGGGTGCGCGTTGTACGGGTGGGTCTGCGAGCGGATATAGCTGCCGGTGTGGAAGCCGTAGATGTCCTGGTGGTACTTCAGGAAGGACGCCCACATCTCGCCCAGGTGGATCGTCCACGGGCTGTCGGGATGGTTCTTGCCCCAGTCGCGGTCGTAGCCGCCGGAGGTCAGCAGCCAGCCCGACCAGGTCGCGACGTACACGATGCCCGACACCACCACGAGCCGGAGGAACGCGGGGATGCCGTCGACCAACAGCGCCCACCAGGCCCGCCAGTCCGCCCCGGCCAGCCGGCGCGCGCCCACGTCCCACAGCACGCTCAGCACACCCATGGACGCCAGCACGAACACCGAGTTCCACTTCGTGCCGCACGCCAGCCCGAACAGGACGCCCGCCGCCAGTCGCCAGGGGCGCCACCACACGACCGGCCCGAATCGTCCGCCGAAGTCGGGGACGCCGAGCGCATCGAGGTGGTCGGCCAGCTTCGCGCGGTACCAGTCCCGGTCGGCGACCACGCACGCGACGGCCGCGACGAGGAAGAACGCCTGGAAGATGTCCAGCAGCCCGATCCGGGACATCACGAACGCCAGCCCGTCGAGCGTGAGCAGGACGCCGGCGATACCGCCGATCAGGGTCGAGCGGGACAGCCGCCGGGCCATCCGGATCGTGATGAACACCAGCAGCGTCCCGAAGACCAGAGAGGCGAACCGCCAGCCGAACGAATTCATGCCGAACAACTGCTCGCCGGCCCCGATCAGCCACTTGCCCACCGGCGGGTGCACGACGAACTCCGCGGTGTTCTTGTAGATGTCCACGTCGCCCGCGGCGATCTTCGGGTTCGCGGTCGCCGCGTCCGGCCAGTCCTTCTCGTAGCCGAACTTCCACAGCGTCCACCCGTCCTTCGGGTAGTACGTCTCGTCGAAGATCAGCTTGTTGGGGTACCCGAGGTTCACCAGCCGGATCACGAACGCGACCGCGGTGATGCTGAGCGTCACCACCCAGCCGGCCAGCCGGTCGCGCAGCTGGGCATGTCCGTCCCGCAGCCGCTCGACCGTGCTCAGGTCATCGCGGTAGACCGAGCGCCGCAGCCGGCGCCACGGCTTCGCTTCGGACACAGGAAGCGGAGCGACCGCGTCGCCTTCCGGTTCGTCCCAGTCGAACAGCGAGGAGTCGGCGTCGGCGTCGATGGGGGAGATGGCGTGGCCAACCGTGCCGGACGGCGAGTCCGGGCCACCGGACGCGGCGCTGCCGCCGGGCCCCCACTCCGCTTCGGTCACCCGCACATCCTAGGTGGACGCGCAGACGGTACCGACCCGATCCGGAGGAATCAGGGATACTGCACAGGTGGACGACAGGGCGGACGCGGGACTGCTGGTGCTGGCCGGCACTCCGATCGGCAATACCGACGACGCGTCGCCCGCGCTGCGGAAGGCCTTGCTCGAGGCCGATCTGATCGCCGCCGAGGACACCCGCCGGTTCCGCGCCCTGCTCGACCGGATCGGCGCAGCCACGTCGGCGAAGGTGGTGTCGTACTTCGAGGGCAACGAGGCGTCCCGGGCCGTTGAGCTGGTTTCGGCGCTCCAGGAGGGCGCCACTGTGCTGGTCGTCACCGACGCGGGCATGCCGACGGTCTCCGATCCGGGGTTCCGGCTGGTGGCCGCGGCCATCGCGGCGGACATCCCGGTGCGGGTGGTCCCCGGCCCGTCCGCGGTGCTGGTGGCTCTCGCGCTTTCGGGACTGCCCACCGACCGGTTCTGTTTTGAGGGCTTCCTGCCCCGCAAGGGCGGCGAGCGCAGGCGCCGACTGAGCGAACTGGCCGCCGAATCACGCACGATGGTGTTCTTCGAAGCCCCGCACCGGCTGGACGACTTCCTCGCCGATGCCCGCGCCGCCCTCGGGGATGACCGGCACGCCTCGGTCAGCCGCGAACTCACCAAGACCTGGGAGGAGACCCGCCGCGGCACCCTCGCGGAGCTGGCCGCCTGGGCGGCCGAGGGCGTCCGGGGCGAGATCACGGTCGTGGTCGCCGGCGCGGCGCCGGCCGCGCTGGCGGTGCCGGACGCGGTGCCGCTGGTCCTCGAACGTACGGCCACGGGCGAACCCTTCTCAGCCGCGGTGGCAGCAGTCGCCGCCGATTCGGGCGTGCCGCGCAAGGCCCTCTACGCTGCGGCACTGGAAGCGAGAAAGGCTCGGCGCGATGACGAGCTTCACAACGTCACGGGCCCTTCGTCAGGCTCAGGGAGCATGGTGGCTGAGCCTGACGAGGCCGCCGAGCCGAGGAGCACGTGATGGCTGAGCTCGGGAAGCATGTGATGGCTGGGCCTGACGAAGCCCGTAGTTCATTGTTGGACACATTGCCACCCCTGCCCGAGCCGCTCCCTGCGCCGACGACGGACGCTCACACGCACGCGCTGAGCGTCGTGGAGTACAGCGGGCTGCCAGTGGAGGACGCGTTGGCGCTCGCCCGGTCGGTGAACGTGACCCGGATCGTCGAGGTCGGCACCGACCTCGCATCCTCGCGGGCGGCGATCGAGCTGGCCGAGCGGTACCCCGAGGCAGTGGCGGCGGTCGCCATCCACCCGAACGATGCCGCCCGGCTCGGCGCCCGGCTCGGTGAAGAACTCGACCGGCTCGCGGTCCTGGTCGGCTCGTCCGAGCGCGTCCGCGGAGTGGGGGAGACCGGCTTGGACTACTACCGGACGCGCGACGACGCGGGCAAGGCTCGGCAGAAGGAGTCGTTCGCCGCACACATCGCGTGGGCCCGTGAGCACGATCTGGCGCTGGTCATCCACGACCGGGACGCCCATGCCGACATCCTCGATGTGCTGGCCTCGGAGGGCTCGCCGGACCGCGTCCAGTTGCACTGCTTCTCCGGTGACGCCGACTTCGCCCGGGCCTGTCTCGATCGGGGCTACTGGCTGTCCTTCCCCGGGACGGTCACGTTCAAGGCCAACGAGGCGTTGCGGGAGGCGCTCGACCTCACTCCGGCCGATCGATTGCTCGTGGAGACCGACGCTCCGTATCTCACGCCGATGCCCCATCGGGGCAAGCCGAACTCGAGCTACCTCATTCCCCACGCTGTCCGCTTCATCGCCGAGCGCCGCGGCGCCGACCTCGAGGAGCTCTGCGTCCAGCTGGCCGCGAACGCGTCCGCGCTGTTCGGCGACTGGGGTGGCAGCAATGAGTGACGGGCTCCTCGACCCGCGGACGATCCGCGAACTCGCCGCTGAACTCGACCTGCGTCCGACGAAGCAGCGCGGGCAGAACTTCGTCCACGACGCCAACACCGTCCGCCGGATCGTGGCCGCCGCGGGCGTCCGGCCCGACGACGTCGTGCTGGAGATCGGCCCTGGGCTCGGCTCACTCACCCTGGGCCTGCTGGAGGCGTCCGCCGCGGTCGTCGCGATCGAGATCGAGCACAGTCTTGCCGTCCGGCTGCCGCGGACGGCAGCCGAGCGCCTGCCAGAGCGGGCTGCGCGGCTGAAGGTGGTCGAGGCCGACGCGCTCGCCGTGGAGGAGTTGCCCGATCCGCAGCCCACACTCGTGGTGGCGAACCTGCCGTACAACGTGAGCGTGCCGGTCTTGCTGCATGTGCTGGCGAGGTTCCCGGGCGTGCGCGGAGGGCTGGTGATGGTGCAGTCCGAGGTGGCCGATCGGCTGGTCGCGCCACCGGGTTCGAAGACGTACGGGGTGCCGTCGGTGAAGCTCGCGTGGTACTGCGCGGCGCGTCGGGTGGGCAGTGTGCCGCCGACCGTGTTCTGGCCGGTGCCGAACGTCGACTCGGGTCTGGTGGAGCTCGTCCGCCGTGAGCCGCCGGTGACGACGGCGACCAGGCAGCAGGTGTTCGCTGTGGTGGACACGGCCTTCGCCCAGCGGCGCAAGATGCTCCGCTCCGCCCTGGCCGGGCTGTTCGGCTCGTCCGCCGCGGCGTCGGTGGCGCTGGAGGCGGCCGGGGTCGATCCGCAGGCCCGGGGCGAGGTGCTCGGTATCTCCGACTTCGTACGTATCACTGAAGCTCTCGCAGACCAGGTGGGATAGCCTCGCGACCATGGCATCCCCGGTGACCGAGCCCGAGGCCGTCCGTGTGCGGGTGGCCGGCAAGGTGAACCTCGCCCTGCGCAGTGGGCGCAGGCGAGCGGACGGGTACCACCCGCTGGCGACGGTCTTCCAGGCGGTGTCGCTGTTCGACGAGCTGGAGGCGGCCTGGGCGGATGCCGGGCAGTTCACCGTCCGGGTCGTGGGTGAGCAGGCCGAGCGGGTGCCGAGCGGGGACGACAACCTCGCGGTGCGGGCGGCGCGGCTGCTCGCCACTGCGTGGGGCAGCAAACGTCCGCTGGGCGCGGAACTGATCATTCGCAAGGCCATCCCCGTGGCTGGCGGCATGGCTGGCGGTTCAGCGGACGCCGCTGGCGCACTGCTGGCGTGCGCCGTGCTCTGGGATCTCGACATCTCGCCCGACGAGCTACGCGTGCTGGGCGCGAGGCTCGGCGCGGACGTCCCGTTCTGCCTGTCCGGTGGGACCGCGCTCGGCACCGGAAGGGGTGACGAACTCGCGCCCGTGCTCAGCCGCGGGAGCTACCACTGGGTGCTGGCTTTCAGCGAGGGCGAGCTCTCCACTCCGGCCGTCTTCGGCAAGTTCGACGAGCTCGGCCTGGGCGCCGATCGTCCCGAGGTGCCGCAGGACGTCCTGAACGCCCTGGTCAGTGGCGACGCGAGAGCGCTGGGCCGGAGTCTGTTCAACGACCTGGAGCCGGCGGCGCTGGCACTGCGGCCACAGTTGGCGCAGGTGCTCGAGGCCGGCTGTGACCTGGGCGCCGTCGCGTCCATGGTGTCGGGCTCGGGGCCCACGGTCGCGTTCCTCGCCGCGAACGAGTCGGACGCCGTCGACCTGTCGGTGAAGCTGTCCAGCGAGGGTCTGTGCCGCGCGGTGAAGCGGGTCAGCGGACCCGTCCCGGGGGCGCGCCTGGTGGTCTGAGACCCGGGATCACGTCGCCTGTTGCCTACCGGAGTTCAGCTCGCCTTCCGTTCCTCCTCGGCACCGCCCCGCAGCGGGATCGGATGAGTCGCCTGGGGCGTCAGCCACTCCTCGGGCTCGGCCTGGCCGGCAAGCCCGGGCAGGAACGGGCCGGGCACCGGCTCGTGGGTCTCTTCACGCGTGTCCTGCCGGTCCGCCGCGCGCAGTCTGCGGTCGTTGTCCTTGCTCGACATGTTGTCCTCCTGACTGTCCGAACCCGTGGCCGGTGCGGTCTTCGTACCCCGTCCGATCGGGGGCGAACCGCCTTGCCACAGTCCAGTGATCACATCACGGCGAACAGCTCCGGCCCGGCGATTGTTCCGGACGGGTGGAAGGAGTACTCAGGACTGGCCGGCCTTCACGGCCACCTCGGCCTCAGGCTCGCGTCCAGGCATGATCCGGGCGACCAGAAGCAGGCCGGAGAGCAGGACGGCGGGAACGAACATCGTGTGCTGGATGCCCACTGTCTGCACGAGCCAGCCGATCAGCGCGGGCGCGATCAGGAAGGTGGCGTAGCCGAACGTGACCACGACGGCGAGGCCGCGTCCGCCTGCGGTGTGGCCCGCGACCGCATACACCTGAGGGGCGATCATGCCGATGCCGAGGCCGACCAGGGACCAGCCGATCAGCAGCACCGGAAGACCGGTGCCCACCGCCGTCACGAGATATCCCAGCGCCGAGCACGCCCCGCCGAACCGGGTGACGGCGCGGCGTCCGAACCGGGCCACGAGAAAATCGCCGAGCAGCCGGATCACGACCATGAACGCCGCCATGCAGGTGTAGCCGAGCGCGCCCAGGGTGGGGTCGACGCCGGCGATCTGGGTGACGTGCAGGCCGGACCAGTCGTTGGCCGTCCCCTCACCGAGCCCGAAGGCGATCGCCATCAGGCCGAGCAGGTAGGCGGCCGGCGGGATCGGCGTCTTCGCACCGGTCTCGTCCCTGTGGTCGACGACCGCGGTCTCGGGCGTGATCCGCCAGGCGACGACCAGCGCGACGACGCCGAGCGCAGAGGCGATGGCGGTCGTCGCGATCACCGCAGGGTCGCCGTCCCGTCCGAACAGCGGGGCCAGCAGCACCAGCAGGGCCGCGCCGACGAGGTTGCCGATCGACCATGTGCCGTGGAAAAAGCTCATGATCGGTTTGGGCCGGTGCCGTTCCACCTGCACCCCGATGGCGTTCATGGCCACATCGATGCCGCCATTGCCGAAGCCGAGCAGCATTCCGGCGGCGAACAGCAGCGGCAGCGTGGGCGCGAGACCGACGGCGAGAATCGCGACGATCAGGACCGGAATCATCGCCAGGCTGACCCGCCGCGCGCCGAGGCGATCGGCGAGCCGTCCGGACAGCTGCATGGACGCGATCGCCGCGACGCCCATGCAGATGAAGAAGATCGACAGCTGCCAGGGCTCGAGGTCGAAACGGGCCTTCAGGGTGGGGATCGATGCGGCATACGCGCCGATGACGAGGCCGTTGTAGCCGAACAGCAGCACGACCGCTGCGACGGCCTGGCGGGAGCTGAGCGAGGTCACCGCATCACTCTATTGCCGGTCCGGTCGGAATCCCTACCGCTCTTCGGTATTCGTCTTCGATGCCGCCCGCTGCGACTTCGGCACGTGCAGGGTGGGGGACGGGTCGAGGTTTCGCATGCCGTTCCAGGCCAGGTTCACCAGGTGCGCGGCGACGACCGGCTTGGGCACGCCGTGCTCGTCCCTGGTGTCCATCCACCACTGCCCGGCGAGCGCGACCAGGCCGACCAGCATCTGCGCGTACAGGGGTGCGGTCTCGGGATCGAAGCCGCGTTTGGTGAACTCGTCGGCGAGCAGCCCCTCCACCCGCGAGGCGATGTCGGAGAGGATCGTGGCGAACGAGCCGCCGGTGGAAGTGGCGGAGGAGTCGCGGGAGAGGATCCGGAAGCCGTTGGGGTGGTCGTCGATGTAGTCGAGCAGGGCCAGGGTGCCGAGTTCGATCAGGGCGCGGGGTGTGGCCCGCGGGGTGGTGATGGCCGTCCGGATGGAGTCATGCAGGGTGCGCACCTCGCGGTCGACGACGACGGCGTAGAGGCCCTCCTTGCCGCCGAAGTGCTCGTAGACGACCGGCTTGCTCACCCCCGCGTGCGCGGCGATCTCCTCGACGGAAGTGCCTTCGAGGCCGCGCTCGGCGAACAGGGCCCGGGCGACGTCGATCAGCTGCTCCCGCCGTTCGGCACGCGTCATCCGGACGCGACTGCGCCGGGCGCGTGCGGCGGCCGGAGCAGTGGGCATGGCCCAAGTCTGGCCCGCGACGGGCGGGTTTGCGAATCTGTCCCGCCACCGGGCGGTGGCCGCGATGCGGGCGTTGGCGGATGGGACGCCGTCCTTGGCGTGCGGCTGTCCGCTCCGTCCCCGTAGAGTGGGCCCCGGCCGTCAACGGACGGTCGTTCCCCGGTTGGTCTGCCGGCAGGGCCCGCCTGACTTTGAATCAGGACTAGCGACGCAGGTTCGACTCCTGCCCGGGGAGCGCAAGGTGGGCTCTGGCAAGCGCGAAGGCTGAACGCCACTTGGGCGCCCAGCCTTGCTGGTCACAATTGCCGGTCATAACTCGACCGAAACGGCCCTGCACCTGGCCGCGACCAGCCCTCCCGCTCAACGTCGCAGTCGCCTCAGTGGGAAGGCACTTCTCTTGTCCGTCAGGCCGTTGGCTCGGTCGACATCGTCGAGCGAGGCTCGGTTGGTGGCGCTCCCGGGACGGTCGGCGTGGCCTTCTTGGTGCCGATGACAGCGAGGATGCCACCGACGAGGGCCAGCACCATGAACACGGCCACGAGAGTGCCGCCGAGAACTGCTCCGAGCACGGTGCAGGCGATCAGCAGAACTCCTGGCACGCGACCTTTGGCGCTGAGCGCTACGGCGCCGAGAACGATGGTGGCGAAGGAAAAGAACACGCCTCCCCAGCCCAGGCCGATGACCGTCCCTGAGCCCCTACCGTTGAGGGCCGCGCCAACGCCGCCCAGCAGCAAGGTCGCTCCGGCCGCGATGACCCCGAAAACCCCCGCGATGATGGCGATGATCCCGCCGGCCTTCTTCATTGATGCTCTCCTTGAGTTGGTTCGAGTGCTATTTGAGAGTGAACGTCCTGGTGGCCAAGGGGGTGTCGCTGAGGCTGAAGAGTGTCGTGACTTCCACGGAGACGTCGGATCCGTCGGAAAGCACGTAGGCCTCCTGGGTCTTGATTGACGCACCTGGCTTGATGTCCTTCATCGAAGCGCCCGAGTCGTACTTCTCGTCGTCTCCCACGATGGCGGTGTCGAGTTCGACCCCGTTCTGGAACGCCTTGGCTGAAACGGCAACCAGGAAGCTCGTGGCCTTGTCGCTGTTGTTCTTGAAGGTGAAGTCGACCACGAGTGTCTTCTTGCCCTTGTAGTCCTTCGTCAGGTGTGAACCACCGATGGTCACGCCGAACTCGCTGTCCGACGCCCCGGCGGGAGTCGAAGTGGTCTCCGCCCCGGAAGCGGAAGAGCCCGGAACTGTCGCCCGATCGTTCTCGATCGTGCCAGCGGGTGTCGAGCATCCCGAAAGCAGGACGAGCGTGGCGACGGCTACCGCGAGCTGTGTCTTCATAGCTAGTGCTCCTCGTGTAAGTAGTGCTGTCGCTGACACTATCGGTAGGACCGGATATATAGGGTGTTATTTGCAAGGTCCGGTCTGGAGCATGGCCGGGTGTCGTGGAGCGAAGCCAGTGCCAAGCAGTTCGGCGCCGCGCTGCGACGGCTCCGGGAGGAGCGTGGCTTTTCCCAGGAGACGCTGGCCTTTCGTGCCGGAGTGACCAAGAACCAGGTTCAACTCATCGAGGCGGGACGGGCGTCCGGGCGCAAGGACGCCATCGGCCCGTCGAACCCGCGGCTGTCCACCCTCTCGGGCTTGGCGGAGGTACTCGGCCTGTCGGTGTCGGCGTTGCTGGCCGAGGCTGGCATGTAGCAGGCGGTTGACACGTACCACGCGGTTATCCGTCGCGGTCGGTCACGTTGTGCCGTTGTTTGTCGGAGACGCGGTTTAGCCTTATCTCGTGCTGGAAGCGCTGGTGTTCCTTAGCTGGTTGCCGCAGGCTGGCCCCACGACCCAGCCGGATCGGATTCCGCCGACCACACCGGTCTACGACACGATCAAGAAGGGTCAGGAGTCCGGATCGCTCCAGAAGCGCGGCGGCTAGCGCAGCCGCCGTTCTCGAGCGGCAGACTTGTTTTGTGCCCTGAGGTCCGGTGCCCGCCAACGCGCTTTTCCTGCGCACCTTGGAGCGTGTTGGGCCTGCGGGTCACCCCGTCCGGGATCACGCGCACAGACGCCAACAACTGCCGCGCGTTCGCCCGTCGTCTGGTTCTGGCTGGCCGGGGCCAAGGCCATCTGCCTGCGGACCCGAGCGCCCGCGGGGGTCTGCCCGTGATCTACCTCGTGCAGCGGGACTCCCTGCTGGAGCGCGATGCCTGGCCGCGGCGTCGAGTCCTGGTTGCCGCGCCGCCGTTCGGGTTGCCGACCCTGGGCGCCCGCTTGCAGGCGCTGGTCCTGGAAGCCTTCACCGGCCAGCCGGCCAGCGTGCCAACCGCGAACCGGGTCGCCCGCAGCTACCGGGACTGGGAGCAGAGGATCGCCGGCTGACGAGCTAGACCAACAACGACGCCTCAGTGCGCTGGAAGGCCATTCTTGGCGCTCTCGGTCGGCTCACCATCAGTGAGCGCGTTCTCCACCGCGGCGGCGTCTCCGAGTCGCTCTACATCTGCCCACGGGGCACGGCTGGCTCACCAAGTGGACGACCGCAGCGTGAAGCCCGCTCACAAACATGCCGAAACAGGATGAGACGAGATGCGACTCCCTGCGGGTTGTGAGCGAGAGAACGGGCTGGATGCGCCTAGATGGAGGACTCTGGGGGGTCTTTGAATCAGGACTAGCGACGCAGGTTCGAGTCTTGCCGGGGGCGCCGGGGAGCGGAAGGTGGGCTCTGGCAAGCATGAGCCGGTCTTCGAGGCAAGCCGGTGTGACGGGCCCCCGTATCCGGCGACTCAATTCGCGGCGAACTCCTCAGACCCGAATCCGTCGACGCAGGCTCAGGTAGGTCCCGCCGGCGTAGACCGTCCACCAGAAGCCGAGCGCGAGCATGTTGCCCAACCAACGCATGCCGACGGCGTCCCAGAGCCGGTCCTGGCCGTCGACGGTCGCGCAGTCGACCACGGTGTGCCGCACCTTGGGCACTTCGGGGGTCGGCGCGGGCATGCCGTGCTTGGTCGCGTTGTCGGCCGCCTTCTGGTTGGCCTCGTCGGTGGCCTCCTTGGCCTTGCGGTTGACCTCCTCGTCCTCCTTCGACTTCGCCAGCACCTGGGCGTTGCAGGTGATCGTGCGGTTGAAGTCCAGGGAAGACGCTCCTGCGGCGTAGCCCCATCGCGACGGGGAGAGCAGGGAGACCTGGTTGATTCCGGGCCCGCTGACGTCCAGGACGCCACCGCACATCACGAGCTGGAACATCAGCACGAGCACCATCAGGGGCATCACCTGTTCGGACGTGGCCACCAGGCCCGACAGGAGAAGACCCAGCGACGAGCAGGCCCACGCGGTCCCGAAGGCCACCAGGAACAGCTCAAGACCCAGGGGCCAGGCCACTCCCCGATCCGGATGCGGGTTGAGGGCCAGGGCGACTCCCACCATCAGCACGGACTGGATCGCGCACACCACCCCCAGCAGGGCGATCTTCGATGCGAGATACGCCGAAGGGCGGACGCCGACGCCGGCCTCGCGGATGAAGATCGGCCGCTCGCCGACGAGTTGGCGCACACTGGGCACCATTCCCATCAGGACCGCGCCGAACAGCAGCACCACCAGCAGGATGCGTGGCTCCCCGACGGCCTTGGTCTCCGTCGCCGCGCGGAACCCGTCGTCGGCACGGACCGCGAGGGTCAGCAGGCCGACGACCACCGGCAGCGCCAGGGTGAACGCGAGCAGCGACCGGTCCGACACCATCAGCCGGGCCTGGCGTCCCAGCAGGGTGAGCGTCTGCGGCAGCAGCCGGCGCCGGCTGCGCGACGCCTCGCCGTGGGACTGTTGCTGAGGGATGAGCGGAGCCGCCGGCTGCGCGAGCGGACTGGCCGCGAACTCCGCACGGGCTGCTTCGGGTTGGCGCGCGATCAGGTTGTAGATGTTGGAGTAGGTCGTCTCGCCGCCGAGCCGCGCCGAGAAGTAGGGACGGAGTCCGCCGGGCGGCCCCACGTAGGCGACCTTGCCTCCTGGAGCCAGCAGCAGGACGAGGTCGGCCTTGTCCAGGTTGTCGGTCGAGTGGGTGATCACCACCACCGTCCGGCCGCCCGGCGAATGAGCTGTGCCGTGCGCGAGGTCACGCAGGAGTTCCATGACCTCACGGTCGAGGTTCGGGTCCAGGCCCGAGGTGGGCTCGTCCAGGAACAGCAGATCAGGCTTGATGAGGAGTTCCATGGCGGTGCTGACCCGTTTGCGTTGTCCTCCGGAGAGCTGGCGAATCCGCGTGTCTGCATGGGCGACCAGACCCAGTTCTGCCAGTGCCCATTCCACCGCCTCGCTTCTTTCGGACGGCTCGGCGTCGTCGGGGAACCGCAACCGGGCCGCGTAGTCGAGTGCCTGGCGCGCGGTGAGCTCGTCGTGGAGCAGGTCGTCCTGGGGGACCATGCCGACGCGGTCGGCGATTGAGCTGGCGAACACCGCCATGTCCAGCCCGTTGAACAGGACCTGCCCCTGGTCCGGCTTGAGCGTGCCGATCATTGTCTTCAGCATCGTCGACTTGCCGGCTCCGGAGGGGCCGATCACCGCAACCAGGCTGCGCTGGGGCACGTTGAAGGTGACGTCGTCCAGCAGCGCCTTGCGCGGTCCGGAACCGGCGCGCTGTTCCTGCTTGCTGGTGGGCACGGTGAAGCTGACCCCGGAGACGCTCAGCGCGACGGGGCCCTCCACCGGCCCGGACGCGGGCTGTTCCTGCGCGATCCGGACCAGCCCGGCCAGAGCGACCTTCCAGTAGATCTTGCCGACGCTGATCACACTGCCGGGCGCGGCTTCGACGCGATCCACCCGCGCTCCGTCGACGAAGGTGCCGTTGGTAGAACGCAGGTCCTCCACCAGACAGTGTCCAGCGCCGAGCGGGGTGATCCTGACGTGGTGGGCGCTGACCATCGCGTCGTGGATCACGATCGCGTTGCCGTCGGCACGTCCGATCGTGATCGCGGTACCGGACGTGAGGGCATACTCCGGCGCGCCGTCCGAGCGGTAGCCGGCGATCGGCACGACCTGGACGGCTCCGGACAGCGTCATCCCTGAGGTTGGCCCCCCGTGCGGAGCGAGTGGCGCGGCGCTGGGCGTCGGCACCGGCGCGGGCACCGCCCGGACGCGAGCACCCCGCTCCGGGTCGCCGAGCAGGAGCGTGGTCCCGGGACGGAGTTCGACCGGCCCCGACGCGGGCGACGACTCACCGTCGAGGTAGGTGCCGTTGAGAGTGCCCAAATCGTGGGCGATCCACCGTGTTCCGTCGTGCAGAATCTGCAGATGACGACGGGAAACGAGTTCGCAGCCGACTCGTCCAGGGCCGTCGACATCCCGGCCGATGATGACGCCTTGCGAAGGGGAAACCTCGACGGTTCTTCCTTCGATCTCCAGCCGTAGCCCGGTCATTCCTGGTCCCCACCCGCCGCTTCAATCCACCTGTGGCGAGCGCAGTTTAGTGGGGATGGGACCTACGCGAGGGCCTGACCGCCGATTTGACGCACTGAAGCGGCGCGGGCACGCTCAGCGCTTGCCCTCTCGCACCAGAGTCCAGCCGCCATCGGCGACGCGCCCGGACCGAATGGCGACAACCGGCCTGCAGGACATTTCGACGCCTAGTAGGGTCAGCGCAAGATCTTGAACAAGAGGGCTCCCAACGTGACTGATTTTCCCAAAGTCGGCGAGCAGTTCGGCGCATTCCTGATCACCGGGGAGATCGGGCACGGTGGTATGGGCGTCGTGTTCTCCGCCCAACAGCAGCCGCTGAACCGTGCGGTGGCACTGAAAGTGCTCGACCCGAAATTCACCACGGACCCGGCCTTCGTGGCGCGGTTCACGCGGGAAGGCGAGCTGCTGGCGAAGATGAACTCGCCTCACGTGATCCAGGTGTACGACCACGGGCGCGTCGGCGACTGCCTCTACCTGGCCATGCAGCAGGTGTCGGGCGGTGACCTCGCACAGTTCCTGCATGAGCACGGGCCGCTGCCGCCCGCGCTGGCCGCCGACCTGACCGGACAAGTCGCCTCGGCGCTGGCCGACGCGCATGCAAGCGGGATCATCCACCGCGATATCAAGCCCAGCAACGTGCTGCTCACCAGGACGGGGCAGGACCTCTTCGCCTACCTGTGCGACTTCGGCATCGCGCAGGCCGACCAGTCCGGGCTGACCCAGGCCGGGATGTTCCCCGGCAGCCTGGCGTTCACCGCGCCGGAGCGGCATGAGGGCCGTCCGGCCGACGAGCGGAGCGACCTCTACTCCCTCGGGTGCCTGCTGTGGACCCTGCTCCGCGGGAGCGCGCCCTACGCCGGCACCGACTTCCAGATCGCCCAGCAGCATTTCACCGCGCCGGTACCCCAACTGCCCGGCACCGGCCCCGTGCAGGCAGAGATCAACCGACTGCTGGCCTGGCTTCTGGCCAAGGACCCCGCGCAGCGTCCCGGCTCGGCGGTGGAGGTCGTGACAGCACTGCGGGCGCTGCAGAGACTCGCGGAGGCGAACCCGTCCGGTCCGGTGAGCACATCGATGCCCGGCTCCGCGGGTGGCGCGGACGACGCGACCTTCGGGGCGACCCGCCTCCGCACCGCCGATCGCACCCAGCCCTCGCAGCCGAGCTACCCGATGGTGCCAGCGCTGTCGGGGGCACCTCACGCGCAGCCGCCGCACCTGCAGCAGGCGCAACTCCCTCCGGCCCAGATGCAGCCGCCGCTTCGGAACCGCCGCTCGCGCACCGCGGTGGTGGCGGTGGCGATCGTCGCCGCCGCTGCTGTCATCGGGGGCGGTGGACTGTGGGCGCTCACGACGCTGTTCTCGAGCGCCTCCCCGCCGAGCGTGACCACACCGGTGGTGTCGCCGACGCCGTCCGAGACGGCGAGCGGGGAACCGACCCCGGGCGCGGAGCCCACGCGCGGATCGGTCCAGCACAAGACGGCGGAGATCTGGATCGGGGGCAACCCCCACGGCGTCGCGGTCAACCCGGGCTCGCGCCTGGCCTTCGTGGCGAACTACGGCGAGGACTCGATCTCCGTGGTGAACATCGATTCGAACACCGTGGTGCGGAAGATCGATGTGGGCGACGAACCCCAGAGCGTCGTGGTCGACGCGGCATCAGGTCTGCTCCTGGTGGGGTGCGATGGCATCCCCGCCGTCCAGATCTACGACCTGCAGGGCTACCACCTCGTCGGGTCGGTGAGCACCGGGACGGGCCCGATCCGCATCGCCACGCACTCCGCGCAGAAGCTCGCCTACGCTGTCGCGCAGGGCAGTTCGAAGATGGAGGTGATCAGCCTGTCGAGTCGCAAGCTGATCGAGACGGTCGATGTCGGTGCGCATCCCCGGGTCATCGGCGTGGACGAGCGGGACCAGATCGCGTACATCGGGCACTGGGGGAGCAACAAGATCAGCGTCATCGATCTGAACTCGCAGAGCAAGCTCAGTGATCTGAAGGTGGGCACGAATCCCAACTCGATCGAGATCGCGGCCGAGGCTCGGCTGGCGTTCGTGGCGAACTACGGCGGTGGCAAGGACGGCGGAGGAACGGTGTCGGTGATCGACCTCGACACGCGGTCGGTCAAGAAGTCGATCAACGTCGACCCCGGACCGTCGCGGCTGGCCGTGGACGAAGGCGCAGGGGTGGTCTACCTGACCTGCCTGTACGCGGGCAAGGTGAACGTGATCGACCTGTCGTCGTTGACCGTGGTCGATCGCTTCGGCACGGCCCGCCGACCGACCGGCGCAGGGGTCGACAGCAGTACCGGAAAGCTCTACGTGACCAGCTTCGACAAGCATGTCGTCCAAGTATTCGCTCCCTGACGGGGACCCGACGGTTCCGCGGGCCCACAGCGGCCCGCCCAGGCGCGGACTCGTGGAACCCGAGCCGGTGAAGCCGTCGCGGCCGTGGCGCCGGCGCACCCTCTTCGGCGCGGCGGCGGCGGGAGGCGTCGCCGCCGGCGCTGCCGCGGTGGGCTGGTATGGCGGGTTCTTCAGCACGGCCGCGCCTGGTCCGCAGACGTCCGCACCCGGCTCGGCCAGTGGCACGCCGGCCGGCGTCCAGGTGCTCACGGCGAGGACGGAGCGCGGCACCGTGACGGTCAACGGTGTCGGAGACGGCGTGGCGCGGGTCCGGATCGTCGCCGCCGACGATGCGGGCGTGGCGAGGCATTCGTACGCCATCGAACAGGATCCCCCCGCGACGCCGGCGGAGCTGAGTTCCGAAGGCGACCGGCTCGTGCTCTCGACACCGGAGCTCTCCGTCCTGGTGCACCGAACCACCGGCGCGATCACCGCCCGGGGCAGAGCCGGAACCTTCGTGGAGGAGGCCGGACGGGGCTTCGAGAGGTCCGGTGACGGGTATCGCTGGCAGCTCGCGCTGCCACGGGAAGAGACTTGCCACGGGCTCGGTCAGCGCGCGTTCCCCCTTTCCCTGCGGGATCGCAGGCTCGCGCTGTGGAATTTCGATGCCCGGTCCTACAAGCCGGGAGCCGACCCGATCTACCTCAGCGTGCCGTTCTACCTCGGGCACCGTCCCGGCCTGAGTTACGGGATCCTCTGGGACAACCCGGCGCGCGGGTCGATCGATCTCGACTCCGACAACGACGGAATGCTCACCTACGAGTGCGAGCAGGGCCCGGTCGACATCTACCTCATCACCGGCGAAGGGCCGCAGCAGGTCGTCCAGCGCCTGGCAGCGCTCACCGGCCGGATGGAACTGCCGCCGCTGTGGGCACTCGGCTACCACCAGTCGCGCTGGAGCTACCGGGACGCCGCGGCGTACCGCGCCATCGCGGCGCGGATGCGGGCCGAGCGCATCCCGTGCGACGTGCTCCATTTCGACATCGACTACATGGACGGCTTCCGAGTCTTCACCTGGGACCGGGCGAAGTTCGCCGACCCGAAAGGACTGCTCACCGACCTGCGCAAGGACGGCTTCCGTGCCGTGGCGATCCTCGATCCGGGGCTCAAGGCCGATCCGTCCTACGCGGCGTACGCGGACGCCCGGCGCAAGGGACTCCTCCTGAAGAAGGCCAACGGCGGCCGGCTCACCCGGGAGGTCTGGGCCGGCCTGAGCGAGTTCCCCGACTTCACCGACCCCGACTGCCGCGACTGGTGGGCCGAGCAGGTCCGCAGTTTCGCCAAGGCGGGGTTCGCCGGCCTCTGGAACGACATGAACGAGCCGAGCACGTTCACCGAGCCGCGCACGCTTCCCGACGACACCCCCCACGACTGGGACGGCGAAGGCAACTCCCACGTCGGTGGGGGGCATGCGGTGTACGGCATGCAGATGGCCCGGGCCACGCGGGACGGGCTCTCCCGGCTGCACAGCGACCGGCGTCCGTTCGTCATGAGTCGCGCGGGCTACGCGGGCCTGCAGCGCTATGCGACCACCTGGAACGGCGACAGCCTCGCCACCTGGGGACATCTCCAGATCACGATCCCGCAGCTGCTCAACCTCGGCATGTCGGGCATCCCCTTCTCCGGCAGTGACGCCGGCGGTTTCCGCGGGGATCCGGACGCTGAGCTGTACCTGCGCTGGATGCAGCTGGCCAGCATGACGCCGTTCTTCCGAACGCACTCGGCGCGCACAGCCAAGGAACGCAACCCCTGGACCTACGACACCGAGACCACGAACCGGGTGCGCGAGGTCGTGGAACTCCGGTACCGGCTTCTGCCCTACGTCTACACGGCCGTGCAGCGGGCGTCGGCCGAGGGCGTCCCGATCGTGCGTCCGATGTTCTTCGAGCGGCCGGACCTCGCCGAGTACCAGCAGCTCGACGACCAGTTCATGCTCGGCGACAGCCTCCTCGTCGCCCCGATCATCGAGCAGGGCGCCCGGAGTCGCTCGATCGTGCTGCCCGACGGTCAGTGGTACCCGATCAGCTCCGGCACCGCGGTGGACGGCGGGCGCACCATCACCGACAGCATCGGAATGGGACTGTCGGTCCACGTCCGCGGTGGAACCGTGATCCCCACCTGGCCGGTCCTGCAGTCGACATCGCAGCCGGTCGAGCGCCTGGTGCTCGAGGTGTACGCAGGGACAGGCGGCGGCCAGCTGTACGAGGACGCGGGCGACGGCTACGGCTACCGGGACGGCGACTTCAGGAAGTCGACCTTCACGACCGCGCTCAAGAGTCGCACGCTGACGGTCTCGTGGGCGAAGGAGGGATCCTTCGCCGTGCCGTACGACACCGTCGAGGTCAGGGTGTACGGCCTGCCGACCGCGCGGACCACGGTCGTGTGCGACGCCCGCCAGGTCAGCGGGAAGCGGACCGGGGGCGTGCTCACCGTGAACACTGGCGACTTCCGTGACCTGGAGGTCAGCTTCTGAAGGGAGCGGTGGCATCCTGAAGCCGGATTCGGCCGGCTGGGCGGACTTCCGTTGTCCCGACACGATCCGGCCGCGCTCGTTGCGCCGATAGGATGATCCGGTCTCCCCGGAGGTAGCGCCTGCCCGATCTCGGACTGGCGCTCACGTCCGGATCCCGGGAGCCGACAACCAACCGAGCTGGGAGTGCCCGTGGCTGAGCAGGACGCAGAGAGCCGGGTGGCAGCGGTCGTCATCATGGCGGCCGGAGCCGGGACCCGTATGAAATCGGCCATCCCGAAGGTGCTGCACCGGATCGCGGGCAAGTCCATGGTCTCCCTGGCCATCGACACCGCGGACGCCTTGTCGCCCCAGCACCTCGTCGTCGTCGTCGGGCACCAGCGTGAGCTGGTCACCGAGCACCTGGCCGAGGTCGCCCCGCACGTGACGATCGCCGTCCAGGAGCAGCCGCTCGGGACCGGGGACGCCGTCCGCGCCGGCCTGGCCGCGCTGCCCGGCCTCACCGGCGAGGTCGTGGTGACGTCCGGCGACGTCCCGCTGCTCGAGCCGGGCACGCTGCTCGACCTGGTCGAGGCGCACCGCGAGGCGGGCAACGCCGTCACGGTGCTCACCGCGGTCGTGCCGGACCCGTCCGGATACGGACGCATCGTCCGCGACGGTGAAGAGGTGGCCCGGATCGTCGAGCACTCCGACGCCACGGACGCAGAACTCGACCTCACCGAGATCAACTCCGGCATCTACGTCTTCGAGGCCGCCGCGCTCGGCGAGGGCCTCGCCGCGCTCCAGGCCAGGAACGCGCAGGGCGAGCTGTACCTCACCGACGTCGTCGCCCACGCCCGGGGGGCCGGACGCCGGGTGGGCGCCCGGGTGGTCGCCGACTACCTGCAGACCGAAGGCGTGAACGACCGCATCCAGCTCGCCGAGCGGACGGCGGAGCTCAATCGGCGCATCCTCACCCACTGGATGGCCGAGGGCGTGACCGTCCTCGACCCGGCCACCACGTGGGTGCACGCGGGCGTCGACCTCGCCGAGGACGTCACCCTGCTGCCGGGCACCTCACTCGAGGGCGCCACGTCCGTCGCCCGCGGGGCGACCATCGGTCCGGACACCACCCTGATCGACGTCGAAGTAGGCGAGAATGCGCGCGTGCTGCGTACTCACGCCGAACTGGCGGTGATCGGCCCCGGCGCCACCGTCGGCCCGTTCAGCTACCTGCGTCCAGGTACCGAACTCGCCGAGCGGGTCCACGTGGGCGCCTTCGTGGAGATGAAGAAGGCCGTGATCGGGGAGGGTGCCAAGGTGCCGCACCTCACCTACTGCGGGGACGCCGTCGTGGGCGCGGGCAGCAACATCGGCGCCGGGACGATCTTCGCCAACTACGACGGGATCGGCAAGCACACCTCGACGGTGGGGGAGCACTCCTTCGTCGGCAGTGATTCGGTGCTGGTCGCTCCCGTGCACATCGCGGACGGGGCGTACGTCGCGGCCGGCTCGACCATCACCGGCGACGTCGGGCCCGGCGAGCTGGGGGTATCCCGCGGGCAGCAGCGCAACATCCGCGGCTGGGTGGAGCGGAAGCGTCCCGGGACGAAGACGGCAGAGGCTGCTGCGGCCGCCCTCAGCGAGGCCCGCGACGAGGAGACAGAGAGGGAGTCCGGCGAGTGAGCGGCATCAAGCGTCCCACCGAGAAGCACCTGATGGTGTGCACCGGCCGGGCTTTCCCCGAACTGGCCGAGCAGGTCGCGGCGCTCCTCGGGGTGGAACTCATCCCCACGCGGGCGCTCACCTATGCCAACTCGGAGATCTATGTCCGGTTCGAGGAATCGGTGCGCGGTGCGGACTGCTTCGTGATCCAGGCGCACCCCGCCCCGGTGAACGAGTGGCTGATGGAGCAGCTGATCATGGTCGACGCGCTCAAGCGTGCGTCCGCCCGCCGGATCACGGTCGTCTCGCCGTTCTACCCCTACGGACGTCAGGACAAGAAGCACGCCGGACGCGAGCCCATCTCCGCGCGCCTGGTCGCCGACCTGTACAAGGCGGCCGGCGCGAACCGGGTGATGTCGGTGGACCTGCACGCCTCCCAGATCCAGGGCTTCTTCGACGGCCCGGTGGACCACCTGCTGGCCCTGCCCGTGCTCGCCGACTACGTGAAGGAGCGCTACGACGCCTCGGAGATGACGATCGTCTCCCCGGACGCCGGTCGAGTGCGGCTGGCGGACATGTGGTCGGACCGGCTCGGCACCCCGCTGGCGATCATCCACAAGCGGCGCGACCCGAACAAGGCCAACGAGGTGGCTGTCGGAGAGGTCGTCGGCGACGTGAACGGTCGGGTCTGCCTGCTGGTGGACGACATGATCGACACGGCAGGGACGATCTGTCAGGCCGCGACCGCGCTGAAGAACTACGGCGCGAAGGCGGTCATCGCCGCCGCGACCCACCCGATCCTCTCCGGGCCGGCGCCGCAACGCCTGAACGAGTCGGAGTTCGAAGAGGTCATCGTCACCAACACCCTCCCGATCCCGGACGGCGTGAACATTCCCAAGCTGACTGTGCTCTCGATGGCTCCGCTGCTCGCCCAGGCGATCCAGGCGGTCTTCGAGGAGGGCTCGGTGGCGTCCCTGTTCAACGGTCAGCACTAACGCCACGACGCTGCGCTGCTGGTCGAGGAAGGCCGCCCCTGCGGTTTCGTCCGCCCCGGTTTCGTCCGCCCACTCACAAACGCTCCCGAAATTCGTTCTCGCTCCCGAAATTTCGGTGGCGTCTGCGAATTTCGGGAGCGTTTGAGGGTGGCGGGACCGGGCGGGCCGTGAAGCTTCTCCAGGAGGGCGCCGATTCGGCCGGATGGCGGCCGGGGCGCTAGAGTGTCGGGGTTGCCTCGGCGAGGGGCCAGCGGCCCGTGATCGACAAGGTGCGCGCTGCGCGCCGCCAGTCTCCCTCGCCAGGTCAGAAGCCATCTGTACGAGGTTGAGGAGTGAAGGCACAGTGCCTGAGAACAAGATCGCAGCGGTCACCCGCACGGAATTCGGCAAGGGCGCGGCCCGCCGCACGCGCAGGGCCGGCCTGGTGCCGGCCGTCCTGTACGGCCACGGGACCGATCCGGTCCACCTGTCCCTGCCGGGCCACGAGCTCCTGCTGGCGCTACGCGTGGCCAACGCGGTGCTCGAGATCTCCGTCGACGGCGGACGCACCCAGCTCGCGCTGGCCAAGCAGGTGCAGCGCAACCCGATCAAGGGTGGCATCGAGCACCTCGACCTGGTCATCGTCCGCAAGGGTGAGAAGGTCACCGTCGAGGTGCCCCTGGTCGTCGTGGGCGACCACCCGGCCGACCGGATGATCGTGATGGACCAGCAGACCATCAGCCTCGAGGTCGAGGCCACCCACATCCCGGCCGACATCGAGGTGAGTGTCGTCGGCCTCGAGATCGGTGACACCATCACCGCCAAGGACCTGAAGCTGCCGACCGGTGCGGTCTTCCCCGGCGAGCCGGACGACCTGATCCTTTCGGTCGCGGCCACCCCGAGCCAGGCGGCACTGGACGCCGAGCTGGCCGGTACCACCGAGGGTGAAGCCGCCGAGGCGGAAGCGACCGAGGAGGCCTGAGCCCCACCCATGTCCACCTGGCTGTTGGTCGGGCTCGGTAATCCGGGCCCGACCTACGCGTCTCACCGCCACAACGTCGGCTACCGCGTCGTGGACGAGCTGGCCCGCCGCGCCGGCGTCCGGTTCACCGGAGCCGGCCAGTTGCGGGCTGAGGTGGCACAGACCCGGCTCACCGCGTCCGGTGGCATGGGTGGCCTCGGTGCGGAGGCCGAGCAGATCGTCCTGCTCAAGTCGCGCACCTACATGAACGAGTCGGGCATCGCGGTCGGCAAGGCCGCCGGTTACTACAAGGTGTCGCCCGAGCGGATGGTGGTCGTCCACGACGAACTCGACCTCGACTTCGGCAGGCTGCGGCTGAAGTTCGGCGGCGGCGACAACGGCCACAACGGTCTCAAGTCGATCCGCCGCAGCCTGGGCACAGGCGACTTCTTCCGCGCGCGGTTCGGCGTCGGACGCCCGCCCGGCCGCCAGGACCCGGCCGATTATGTGTTGAGTCCCTTCCCCGCGTCCCTGGCCGACGATGTAGCGGTCGAGATCGACCGATGCGCGGACGCGGTGGAGGCCCTGCTCACCCTCGGCCTTGACGAGGCACAGAGCCGCTTCAACTCCTGAACTTTGTATTGCGGAACCGCGGTCAAGCCTAACCTGGATTAAACCGTAAGCCGTACCGCTATCTTTTCTTCGCGCCGCGGCTGAATTTGCTTCGCGTGCTCCGGACGCCCTCTCGCACTTTGCGATCTCGGATGTGAGCCAGGGAAATACCTTGTCAGAGGCTCGCTGCGGGGAGGCGGTGGCCCGGATCGAGTAAAGTCGCCCGCGCGGGTGACTGATTCGGCATGCATAATTTCCTTAACTGCCCTAAGGTGGTCCGAACAAGGTATCGAGAGGGGTCTGGGTACCTGAGGGGTTCGACGGATTGCTCTTAGGGGGGGCTCCGTGAGTTTGCATGACATTGTGCGTTTCGGCGCGCCCAAAAGTGTGCGGCCGGGTGTGAGTGCCGGCCGCGTGGCCAGGAGTGTGGTCGCGCTCCTGCTGACCGCTTTCGGCTCGGCCTTCGCGGCCGTACCGATGGCGGCAGCGTCGCCGACCGCTGCCGCGACGGCGACGCCGGCGGCTGAGAACTCGGCGACGCCGAGCCCGTCTGTGGCACCGTCCGCCGATGCGGCCGACGTGCCGACTGCTCCCGCGGACGGAAGCAGTACAGGAACGGCGGTCGCTAAGGAAACGGCAACACCCGCGGCGAGCGCCAGTGCGACACCCAAGGCCGAGACGTCCGCGACGCCGCGTGCCTCGGCGACAGCCGGTTCCGGGTCCGGCCCGACGATAGCCAGCGACCTGTCCGACTACCCGCCCGGGGGAACCGTCACCCTCACCGGCACCGGCTGGCAGCCGGGCGAGGTCGTCACCATCGTCGTCAACGACACCGGTGGGCTGAGCTGGAGCCTCACCGAGAAGGTGGTGGCTGACGCCGAGGGCCGGATCGCTCTCACCTTTGACCTGCCCGACTACTACGTACCCAACTACGACGTGACCGCTACGGGTCCCGTGTCCGGGGTGGCGGCGACGACGTTCACCGATGCGGACGCGAGCGGGGCGTGGCAGTACTGGATGACGGCGCCGACCCCCGCGAACAACGGCAACGTCAGTCCCGGCGGAACGATCACCTACACACTGAACGCACAGAAGACGGGCACGAGTAGCACCGCTGTCACGGGAGCGGTGATGACGCTGACCCTGGCAGGCGAAGCGACCTTCACCGGGCCGACGGGCGCACTCGGCGCCAACCTCGGAAGCATCAGCGGGATCGGGACGAGCACCCTGCGGTGGAGTGGGATGACCCTCAATCGCACAGGGACCACGAACAACACGCGCACCATCACCGTGACAGCGACCGTGCCCGCCTCGGCCTCCGCGGGCACGGTCGTCGCGACGACGGGTGACGACGGTGACACCAACGGGGGTTTCTACTCCGGCGGCAGTCGTCTTGAGTCGACCACCCACACCGTGACCGGTCCCGTCACCAACAACTGTGGCTTCGCGACGCCCGGCTCGGGCGCCTACGCGAGCTCGATCTGCTGGTTCGACCTGACCGGATACGACGCGACGACCGCGGCGAGCACGAACGGCCAGACGATGCGGCAGAAGCTGCCCGGGGGGTACACGCTCACCTACACGGTCAAGGCGAGTGGCACCACCGTGGCGGCGTCCACGCTCCCGACCTGGTCCGGCGCCTACCTGGGCAACACCAGCAGCGGCGTCGGCGGCTACTACGGCATCAGCGGGAAGCCGGCCCTCTACCAGACCGCCGGGGGGACGACCACGCTGAAGTTGTCGGGCATCACTCTGACGAACAGTTCCGGAACCCAGGTCTCCGGGTTCGCGCTGGTCGGCGCCGATGCGGAGTCCTCAGACGGCGGCGAGTCGATCACCTGGACCTCGAGCAACACACTGGTGTCCATTGGGACGCTGGGCAACGCGTGCGGCGGGTCGTCGAACGCCGCCGTCGGTTCGCTGGTGTGGAGCAACGGCAACAAGACGGCACTCTGCAACGGGCGTCAGGACGGCGCGACGAAGACCGGCACCGCCATCCTCTACAGCCAGGATCCGACGACGTTCGACCAGACGATGGTCGGAGGCGGACTGCAGGCCGTCGCATTCGGTGTCATGGTCTCGGGCATCCAGCTCAAGAAGGCGGTCGTGAATCCGGTCGCCGCCACCGACGCCTTCACCATCACGGTCACCCCGAGCGGGCAGGCCACGGCCCTCGGCAGTGCTACCGCCAACGCGGCGAGCAACTGGGCGGCGGACACGGGCCAGCTCTACTGGATCGCCTCGGGCTCCAACCAGACGTTCACGATGGCCGAGACCGCCGTGAGCCCGACCAACTCGGCCAACTACGCGGCAACCTGGGCGTGCACGAAGAACGGTGCGTCGTACACGCCGACCGATGTCTCGTCGACCAGCAGGAGCGCCACCCTGGCCTTCGGCGAGTTCATCATCTGCACGATCACCAACACCGGTCCCGCCCTGACGCTGACGAAGCGGGTGGACAACACCACCGGCGGCAGCCTCACCCCCGCGAACTGGACGCTGACCGCGAAATCCGGCGGTTCGACCGTGCTCTCCGAGGCGCCCTCGCACGCCTCGAGCACCAGCGGGGGCGTGACCACCGCGTCCACCGCGACCGTGGCTGTTCCCTTGGGCGACTACGTGCTCAGCGAGTCGAGCACGGCGACGGGCGCCGATCGGTACGCCGCCGGCACTTGGACCTGCACGAACGCAGGAAGCGGAACCTTCGCGCTGAACGGGAGCACGCTCACCCTGGCGGCAGGCAACAACGTGACCTGCACCATCACCAACACCTACCGGCGCGCCGCGACGATCGCCCTGTGGAAGACGACGACCGGCGCGGCGGGAGGGCCGTTCCCGTTCGTGTTGACCAACACGGTGCAGTCCGGCGGTTCGGTCACGACCGGTGTCGCCGGCACGCGCACGCAGGTCGACGGCGACACGACCACGACGGGCGTGCAGCCCTTCACCGCCGTCGCCTTCGGTGCGGCGGTCACCATTGACGAGCCCGTGAGCTTGATGCCGGCGGGGTGGATCCTGGCGGGCGCTTCGTGCAGTAACGGGACGGGGACGGTGGGCACGCTCACCGGCACCACGTACACGATCCCGGCGGCGGAGGTCGTCGCGGGCGCAGTGATCACCTGCGACTACACCAACCGACGAGTCGTGGGCGCCGTCACCTGGTCGAAGGTGGACGCCGGGAACAGCGCCAGCCTGCTCGCGGGCTCGGAATGGACGCTCACCGGGCCGAGCTATCCCGCCGGAACGACGGTGACCGACTGCGTCGCCGCGTCGGCGGCCGAATGCACGGGGCTGGACCAGAATCCGGCGGCGGGGGCCTTCACGGCGACGAACCTCCTCTACGGCAGCTACACGCTGGTGGAGAAGTCCGCCCCGGTCGGCTACCAGCTCGACACCACGCCGCACGCCTTCTCGATCGCCACCGACGGCCAGACCGTGAGCGTCGGCGCGATCGCCGACAAACGTTCGGTCGTCCCCTCGCTGCCGCTGACCGGCGGCGCGAGCGCGGACGCCTTCCTGCTTTCCGGCACCGCGCTCCTCGCGGTGGCCGGCATCGGGGGCTGGCTCCACAGAAGGAGGCTGCTCAGGTCACTGTGAGGCTCATCCACGGACCGCGGCCGGTACGCCGAGAGAGCGACCGGCCAGGACATCCCGAACTCGTACTCATCCGAAACACGCTCGATCGCCGCGCTGAGCGGCCAGCAATGAAAGGAAACCCCATGAGGGGAAACAACAACCGATTCCGGGGCCGGCGCGTACTCGCCGCGCTCGGGGCCGTCTCCCTCGGCCTGGTCGGCGCGGTCGCCGCGGCCGCGCCGGCGTCCGCGGACAGCGGCAACATCGATTTCGCCAAGCTCGGCTCGATCATCATCCACAAGCACGTCCACCAGTCGGGCCAGACGGGTTCGGCGGCCGGCGGCAACCTGACCTCTCCCGGCGTCGGGAACGTCAGATTCACCGCCTATCCGATCACGTCGCTGCCCCTCACCGACTCGGCCTCCTGGACCACGCTGCGCACTCTCACGGCGCCGGCGAACGCGTGCGACACCCCGTCGCTGGCCGGCCAGACCCTCGGCAGCGGGCTGGTCTCGCCGCTGACCGACGCGAACGGCCGGGCGACGATCTCCAGCCTTCCCGTGGCCGCCTATCTCCTGTGTGAGACCACGACCCCGTCCACGGTCGTCGACAAGGCGCAGCCGTTCATCGTCACGATTCCCTACTCGTACAACGAGAGCTGGCTCTACGACGTCAACGTCTACCCCAAGAACGGCGTGGCCACGGTCTCCAAGAGCGTCAGCCAGCAGACCTCCCTCGGGCTCGGCGCGACCGCATCCTTCCCGGTGACGACCGACATCCCGACGATCGCGGACAACGCGAACTTCACCCACTACTGGGTGCAGGATCCGATGGACGCGCGGCTCGCCGGCGCCACCGTGGCGACCGTGACCGTCGACGGCACGGCTGTGCCGAGCGCCTACTACTCGGTCGCGACCAACGGCAGCAACCTGGTCACGCTGCAGTTCACCAACGCCGGCCTGACCTGGCTCAAGAGCCAGGGGGGCAAGAGCGTGGTGACCACCTTCACCGGCACCGTGTCCTCCGTGGGCTCGGGCGTGATCAACAACACGGCGTCCTTCTCCGCGGCCACCCGGGTGGGTTCGGTGCCGACGACTCCCGACACGCCGGTCGATCCGGGCAATCCCAACTACCCGGGCAGCCACTCTGGGGCCGTGACGCAGCGCTGGGGCGACCTGGCCGTCCAGAAGGTGGACGTCGGCTCGCCGAGCACCGGCCTCGCGGGCGCGGTGTTCGAGGTATACGCGGCGGCGGCTCCGTACGCGGACACCTGCACGTCCACCGCGACCACCGGTAGCGCCATCTCCGTGAACGGGGCCACGCAGTTCACGTCGGGCTCGAACGGCCTGCTGGCGATCGCCGGCCTGTTCGTCTCCGACAGCAAGAACGCCACGGTCGACGCGGACCACCGCTGCTACGTGCTGAAGGAGGTCGCGGCGCCCGCGGGCTTCATCACGCCGCAGGACGCCGCCGCCCTCACGGCCGTCTCGGTGAAGGCCGGGCTCACGGACACCGGCGTCGCCTACGACACCACGATCACGAACACCCGGGAGCAGGGCGTTGTCCTGCCGATGACCGGTAGCAGCGGCATCGTCGTGCTGTCGGTGGCCGGCCTCGCGCTGATCGCCGCAGGCGCGGTGCTCGCGCTCCTGGCCCGCAAGCGGAGCAGGCAGACCGCCTGACCCGAACCGGTGGCGGCGGGTCGGCCCCCTTCCGGGCCGCCGCCACCGCTCCTCAACCCCGGCATGAGAGCGAAGGACACCGGATGACCCGCGCCCGCCCCACCGACACGACGCCCCACCGCGGCTCGAGTCGGCGCGCGTGGCAGGCCAATCCCTTCGCGCTGGGGGCTGCCCTGGTGGCCTGGGTCGGACTGGCGGCGCTGCTCTACCCGAGCACCGCCAGCTGGTTCTCCCAGGTGCAGCAGTCGCGAATCATCACCTCCTACACCGACGAGGTCGAAGAGGGGGTCCAGCCGCCGGCTGCCGAGCAGCTCCAGCGCGCCCACGAGTACAACCGGGCGTTGAACTCTGGCGCCGAGCTCGAGGCGAACCAACGCCTGCCCACCGGCAAGGGGACGACCAGCAACCCTGCCCTGGACTACGACGGGCTTCTGCGCACCGATCCCACCGGCGTGATGGCCAGGATCCGGATTCCCCTCATCAATGTCGATCTGCCCGTGTACCACGGCACGTCCGACGAGACGCTCCTGAAGGGAGTCGGCCACCTCCAGGGCACCTCACTGCCGGTGGGCGGCGCGGACACCCACGCCGTGCTCACCGGCCATCGCGGGCTCGCGACCGCGACCATGTTCACCGATCTCAATCTGGTCAAGGTCGGAGACACCTTCAGCATCTCGGTCTTCGACGACGTCCTCACCTACCGGGTGGTCAGCAGCACCGTCGTGAACCCCGATCAGACCGAGTCGCTGCGTCCGGTGGCAGGCAAGGACCTGGTCACGCTCGTCACCTGCACGCCACTCGGCATCAACTCCCAACGCATCCTGGTGACCGGTGAACGGGTCTACCCGACGCCGGCGAGTGACGTCGCCGCCGCGAGGACGACACCTGAACCGGGCTTTCCCTGGTGGGTGGTCTTCTTCGGCGGTGGCACCGCGCTGATCGGGATGTACGTCTGGCGGTCGGGCTACCCGGTGCGACGCCGTGGCGCCAGGACGGAGCCGGCGCCGGACGCCGCCCTGCCGACGAGTTGAGTCGCCGGCACGCGGACGCCATCGCCGACGGGGTTTCAGCCGACCGGACCCCGTCCGGAGCCCCTTTCCCTCGCAAGTAAGGTGATGCGGTGATCCTGAGCGGCCTGGTGGACTTCGTAGGCAGCGAGCCGGTCCTGGCCGAGGCGATCGCGGACTGCCGGGCTGGGCGCCTGCCCGCCCTCGACCTCACCATGCCCGAGCCCGTGCGTCCGCTGTTCGTCGCCGCGCTCGCCGGCCAGGCGGGACGTCCGCTGCTGCTGGCCACCTCCACCTACCGGGAAGCGGAGACCGCGACGGCGGCGCTCGCGTCCCTGCTCGGCGAGGACGCCGTCGCGTACTACCCGGCCTGGGAGACCCTCCCGCACGAGCGGCTGAGCCCCCGTTCCGACACCGTCGGACGCCGGCTGGCCGTCCTGCGCCGCCTGGCCGGGAACGACGAACTGCCGCCGCCCCGCGTCGTGGTGGCGCCCGTCCGCTCCGTGCTGCAGCCGCAGGTGACCGGGCTGGGCGACCTGCTGCCCGTGAAGCTCGTGGCCGGCGAGGACTACGACCTGGCCGACGTGGCGCAAGGCTTGGTTGACGCTGCCTACATCCGGGTCGACATGGTCGAGCGGCGCGGTGAGTTCTGCGTCCGCGGCGGCATCATCGACCTGTTCCCGCCGACCCTCGAACACCCGGTGCGAGTCGACTTCTTCGGCGACACGGTGGAGGAGATCCGGCCGTTCGCGGTCGCCGACCAGCGCTCGTTCGAGACCACTCTGCCCGAGGTGGTCGCCTCACCCTGCCGCGAGCTGCTGCTCACCGACGACGTGCGGCTGCGCGCGGCCGAGCTCGCGAAGGTGCACCTGAACGCGCCCGGCAACCTCGGCGAGCTGTTCGACCGGATCGCCAACGGCCACGCGGTGGACGGGATGGAGTCGCTCGCCCCCGTGCTGGTGGACGGCATGGAACTGCTCATCGACGTGCTGCCCGCCGACACGCAGATCCTGCTCTCCGACCCCGAACGCGTCCGGGCGAGGGCGCACGAGCTGGTGGTCACCAGCGAGGAGTTTCTCAGCGCCTCCTGGGCTGCCGCGGCCGAGGGCGGCCAGGCGCCGATCGACCTCGGTGCATCCGCCTACCGCAGCCTGGCCGACGTCCGGGCCCACGCCCTGGCCCGCGGCCAGGCCTGGTGGAGCCTGTCGCCCTTCAGCTCGGGGGAGGACACGCTCGTCGAGCAGCGCCCTGCGGTTCCCGAGCTCGACTCCACGGTCCCTGAGCTTGACGAAGGGCGGCTCGGGGCTTCGTCAGGCTCAGCCAGCAGAACCGGGTCTGGCGTCCCCAGCCGGACGGTCGAGGCCACCGAGGCGCCGGTCTGGCGGGGCGACACCGAGGCAGCGGTGTCGACGATCCGCGAATCGGTGGCAACCGGACGCCACGCCGTGCTCGTCGCCGACTCCAGCGGTCTGGCCGCCCGCATGGTGGAGGTACTGAAGTCCGCCGACGTGCCGGTGTCCCGTCCGGAGGAAGTGATCGAAGCCCCGCCTGCCGGGCTGGCGAGCGTCGTCCAGGCCGAACTGCGACACGGCTTCAGCCTGCCCTCGATCGGCCTGGACGTGTTCACCGCCGGCGACCTCTCCGGTCAACGTGACGCTGACAAGGCGTCCCGCAAGATGCCGGCCCGGCGGAAGAACCAGATCGACCCGCTGGAGCTGGCCCCCGGCGACCCGGTCGTGCACGAGACCCACGGTGTGGGTCGCTACGTCGAGATGGTGCAGCGGACGGTCGCCGGCGCCACCCGCGAGTACCTCGTGCTCGACTACGCGCCGTCCAAGCGCGGCCAGCCGGGCGACCGGCTCTACGTCCCGATGGACCAGCTGCACCTCATCACCCGCTACGTAGGTGGGGAGAACCCGACCCTGGATCGGCTGGGCGGCGCCGACTGGACGAAGCGCAAGGGCCGGGCGCGACGCGCGGTGCGCGAGATCGCCGCCGAACTGATCAAGCTGTACGCGGCGAGGCAGGCGTCGAAGGGGTTCGCATTCAGCCCGGACACCGTCTGGCAGGGTGAACTCGAGGACGCCTTCGCCTATGTGGAGACTCCCGACCAGCTGGCTGCCGTCACCGAGGTCAAGCACGACATGGAACAGGTCATCCCGATGGATCGGCTGATCTGCGGTGACGTGGGCTATGGCAAGACCGAGATCGCCGTCCGGGCCGCGTTCAAGGCCGTGATGGACGGCAAGCAGGTGGCGGTGCTCGTCCCCACCACGCTGCTCGTGCAGCAGCACCACGCCACGTTCGCCGACCGCTATGCCGGTTTCCCCGTCACGGTCGCGTCGCTGAGCCGGTTCTCCAGCGACGCGGAGCGAAAGAAGGTGGTCGCCGGGCTGGCGGACGGCAGCGTGGACGTGGTCGTCGGCACGCACGGCCTGCTGGCCGGCGAGATCGCCTTCAAGGACCTCGGCCTGGTGGTGATCGACGAGGAGCAGCGCTTCGGCGTCGAGCACAAGGAGGCGCTGAAGAAGCTCCGCCTGAACGTGGACGTGCTGGCGATGTCGGCCACCCCGATCCCGCGGACGCTGGAGATGGCCATCACCGGCATCCGCGAGATGAGCGTGATCGCCACGCCTCCGGAGGAACGGCACCCCGTCCTGACCTTCGCCGGGCCGTACGACGCCAACCAGGTGCGGGCGGCGATCCGCCGCGAACTGGCTCGCGAGGGTCAGGTGTTCCTCATTCACAACCGGGTGCAGAGCATCGAGAAGACCGCGCAGCACGTCGCGGAACTCGTCCCCGAAGCCCGGGTCGCGGTGGCGCACGGCCAGATGAACGAGCGCGCGCTGGAGCAGGTGATGGTCGATTTCTGGGAGCGCCGCTCCGACGTCCTCGTCTGCACGACGATCGTCGAGGCCGGCCTGGACATCTCGACCGCCAACACCCTGCTGATCGAGCGGGCCGACCTGCTCGGGCTCTCCCAGCTCCACCAGCTGCGCGGACGGGTGGGACGTAGCCGCGAGCGCGGCTACGCCTACTTCTTCTACCCTCCGGAGAAGCCGCTCACGGAGACCGCGCACGACCGACTGGCGACGATGGCAGCGCATACCGACCTCGGCGCCGGCATGGCGATCGCCATGAAGGACCTGGAGATCCGCGGTGCGGGCAACCTGCTCGGCGGCGAGCAGTCCGGGCACATCGCCGAGGTGGGCTTCGACCTGTACATCCGGCTGGTCGGCGAGGCCGTCGCGGAGTTCCGGGGAGAGGACGCGGAGCCGGAACCCGAGATGAGGATCGAACTCCCCGTCGACGCCCACCTGCCGGCCGAGTACGTGGAGTCCGAGCGGCTGCGGCTGGAGATGTACAAGCGGCTGGCCGCGGTCGCGTCCGAGGCCGACATCGCCGGCGTCCGCGACGAACTGCTCGACCGCTACGGTCCGCTGCCGCCGCCGGTGGAGGCGCTGCTCGCGGTGGCGTCGTTCCGCCTCGCGGCGCGCAGGCACGGCGTCCACGAGGTGGTTGCGCAGGGCAACATGATCCGGTTCGCGCCTGCCGAGCTGCCCGACTCGGCGCAGCTGCGGCTGGGCCGGCTGTACCCGGGGTCCCAGCTGCGGAAGGCCACGTCCTCGATCCTGGTGCCGCGTCCGATGACCCGGCCCATCGGTGGCCAGCCAGTCACGGACGCCGCGCTACTCGCCTGGGCGGCCACCGTGCTGACGGACGTCTTCCCCGTCGCTGCCAGCGGGTAGGATCGCGCAGGCAGCAACCGGACAGGTGATGGGACAACAAGCATGAGATCGGTGAAGCTCGCGGCGCTCGCCACGACCGGAGTACTGGTGCTGGCCGGCTGCGCGACCGGTAACCCGCAGGTCGCCGCCTATGTCGGCGACACCGAGATCACCCAGGCGCAGGTTGACTCGGTCTCGAAGGTGCTCGCCAACACCAGCTCGGACCCGACTGACACCGCAGGCAGCTTCGGCACGACCGTCCTGCAGATCATGATCCAGAGCAAGATCGCCGCGGACGTCGCCGAGGCGAAAGCGATCACGATCACCGACACTCAGCGCCAGCAGGTGTTGGCCTCGAACGCCAACCTGGCCACCCTCGCCAAGGATCCGGCTGCCACGGACTTCATCAACAAGTACGTCGAGGCGGTCGCGGTGGTCGGCACCGATGCGGGCAAGTCCGCCTTCAGCGACCAGTTCGCGAAGACCGCGATCCGGGTCAATCCGCGTTTCGGCGTCTGGGACGACGCCCACCACGCACTCGTCGACGGCAGCACCGGCTCGATCTCCGACGTGGCTCCGATCAGGCAGGAGTGAGCGAGTTCGAGCGCTTGGTGGCGGTCATGCACCGCCTCCGTTCGGGCTGCCCGTGGGACGCAGAGCAGACCCACCTCTCGCTGGTCCGCTACCTCGTCGAGGAGACGCTCGAGGTGGTCGAGGCGATCGAGGCAGGGGACGACGACCAACTCGTCGAGGAACTGGGTGACCTCCTGTTGCAGGTGGTGTTCCACGCGGAGATCGCAGCCGAGACCGGCCGGTTCGACGTCGAGGACGTCGCGCGCCGGATCGCGGACAAATTGGTGGCCCGGCATCCGTACGTGTTCGCCGACGCCGGGGTGCCTGACGACCTGGTCGGCTCCTGGGAACGAGCGAAGGCGGTGGAGAAGGCGCGCGACTCGGCACTGGACGGCATCCCGGAGCGCCTGTCCGCCCTCACCCGTGCCCACAAGGTGCTGGTGCGGGCCCGTAGCCACGGCCTTGCACCCGCCGACTTGGGTGTGGCTGCGTCCGAGGTGGCCTCGGACGACCTGGGCGCGGAGTTCCTCCGACTCGTCGGCCGCGCTGAGGACCTCGGCCTCGATCCCGAGCAGGAGGCCCGCGCCGCGCTGCGCGTCCTCGAGGCCCAGGTGAGGGCCGCCGAAGCCACGCCCCGCTGAACGAAAAGGGGACGGTTCCTTTTTCGTTCAGTTGTCCACAGCCCACCCATGTTGCTGAGCCCATCCATGTTGCCTGAGCCCACCCATGCTGCCTGAGCCCACCCATGTTGCCTGAGCCCACCCATGCTGCCTGAGCCCACCCATGTTGCCTGAGCCCACCCATGCTGCCTGAGCCTGACGAAGGCCCCCGTTCAGTCCGCGTCCGCGCCGGTGCGCATCCTTCCAGCTTGACCCCGGCGGCGACCGCGGGCGCTGCTGACCGATAGGGTGAGAACGTCGACCACCACCGTCTGAAAGGCATGAACAGTGGCAAGTATCGAATTCGTTGACGCCCGTCAGATCCTTGACTCGCGCGGCAACCCGACCGTCGAGGTTCAGGTCGTGCTGGACGACGGCTCCGAGGGTCGCGCCGACGTGCCGTCCGGTGCGTCCACCGGTGCGTTCGAGGCTGTCGAGCTGCGCGATGGCGATGCCGCGCACTACGGCGGCAAGGGTGTGCTGAAGGCCGTCGAGAACGTGATCGAGCAGATCGCGCCCGAGGTGATCGGCATGGAGGCGGACGAGCAGAGGCTGCTCGACCAGGCCATGATCGAGCTGGACGGCACCGACAACAAGAGCAAGCTGGGCGCGAACGCGATCCTCGGCGTCTCGCTGGCCGTGGCGCACGCCGCCGCCGAGTCGGCCGGTCTGCCGCTGTACCGCTACCTGGGCGGCCCGACCGCCAACGTGCTGCCCGTCCCGATGATGAACATCCTCAACGGTGGGTCGCACGCCGACTCCAACGTCGATATCCAGGAGTTCATGATCGCCCCGATCGGCGCGGCGACCTTCGCCGAGGCCCTCGAGATGGGCGCGGGCGTCTACCACTCGCTGAAGGCCGTGCTGAAGGGACGCGGGCTGGCCACCGGCCTGGGTGACGAGGGCGGCTTCGCGCCGAACCTGGACAGCAACGCCGAGGCGCTCGACCTGATCCTCGAGGCGATCACCAAGGCCGGCTACACCCCGGGCAAGGACGTCGCGCTCGCGCTCGACGTGGCGGCGTCCGAGTTCTACAACGAGGACGGCACGTACAACTTCGAGGGCGGCCGGAAGACCGCGGACGAGATGGCCGCCTACTACGGCGATCTGGTCGAGAAGTACCCGCTGGTCTCGATCGAGGACCCGCTGAACGAGGACGACTGGGACGGCTGGAAGAAGATCACCGAGCAGCTCGGCGACAAGGTGCAGCTGGTCGGCGACGACCTGTTCGTCACCAACGTGACCCGCCTGCAGAAGGGCATCGACACCAAGACCGCGAATGCGCTGCTGGTGAAGGTGAACCAGATCGGCTCGCTCACCGAGACCATCGACGCGGTCACGCTCGCCCACCGCAGCGGCTACACCACGATGATGAGCCACCGGTCCGGTGAGACCGAGGACACCACGATCGCCGATCTCGTCGTGGCCCTCGGCTGCGGCCAGATCAAGAGTGGCGCCCCCGCCCGCACCGAGCGCGTCGCGAAGTACAACCAGCTGCTCCGCATCGAGGAGGACCTGGACGACGCCGCGCGTTATGCCGGGGCGTCCGCCTTCCCGCGGTTCAAGGCCTGAACGAAAAGGGGACGGTTCCTTTTCCGTTCACTTGTCCACAGGCTGTGGATATCTGAACGGAAAAGGAACCGTCCCCTTTTTCGCCAGCCCGGGGGCGCACGGGGGTGCGCCGCGTCCAGCGAGTGTCACGAAGGACGCGGAGCGTCCAGCACCTATCCTTGACCCGATGACCAGGACGGACGATGGCACGCGCAACGCGTAGCCCCCGCGGCAACAGCACCGGTCCGGGAAGAACCAACAGGCGTTCCCGGACGGCTGCGCGCACGTCCAGCCCGACGTCTGCGTCCGAGACCACCGTCCCGGAGCAAGCCCGCCAGAACGTCCCCGTGTGGCACCGGGGCCTGCGCCTGACCAGGCGAGCACTGGTGATGGTGATCGTGGTCGTGGTGCTGGCGATCTCGTTCGCAGGTACGCTGCGGATCTACCTCTCCCAGCAGCACGACCTGGCCGTGGCCGAGCAGCAGATCCGCGAGCGCTCGGACCAGATCGCCGACCTGCAGGCCGAGTTGGCCCGCTGGAACGACCCCGACTACGTCAAGGCACAGGCCCGCGATCGCCTCGGCTGGGTGATGCCCGGCGAGATCGGCTACCGGGTCGTGGGCGAGGACGGGAAGCCGCTGGGCGGCGGTGTGGTCATCGAGTCGGAGCAGAAGTTGCCGGCCGGCGAGCACGACCCGGTCTGGTGGGATCGGCTGTGGGGCTCCGTCCAGACCGCGGACGCGCCCGTCCGCAAGGTCACCACTCCCTGACCACACGTTCCCTGAGCTTGACGAAGGGCCACCGTCACGCGCAGCCATCAGGGTCCGTGCCAGAATGGCGGCCGTGAACGAAGCGATGACCCCCGCCGACGAGGCGACGATCACCGCCCAGCTCGGACGCCCACCCCGCGGCGTGGTCGGCATCGCATGGCGGTGCGCGGACGGGCACCCCGGCGTCGTCATGACCGAACCGCGACTCCCGGACGGCACCCCGTTCCCGACCACCTACTACCTGACCTGTCCCTCGCTGACGTCCGCCGTCTCGACGCTGGAGGCGTCCGGCCTGATGGCGGAGATGACCGATTGTCTGGCGACCGATGTCGACCTCGCGGCCGCATACCGGAAGGCCCACGAGGCCTACCTCGCCGATCGCGCCCGGCTCGGCGAGGTGCCCGAGATCGAGGGGATCAGTGCTGGTGGCATGCCCACTCGGGTGAAGTGCCTGCATGTGCTCGCTGCGCACGCCCTCGCGGCCGGGCCAGGGGTGAACCCGCTGGGCGACGAGGTCGTGACCAGGCTGCGGGCGTCGGCCAACCCCTGTCTGGCTCGGGATGCCTGACCTCTACGCTGCCGTCGACTGCGGCACGAACTCGGTGCGGCTACTGGTCTGCCGCCGCGAGCATGGACGCCTCGTCGAACTCGACCGGCGGCTCCACCTGACCCGGCTCGGCCAGGGAGTGGACGCCACCGGGCGCTTCCACCCTGACGCGCTCGCCCGCACCCTCGACGCGATGGCTGATTTCGGCGCGGAACTCGATCGTCTCGAGGTTCCGCCTGCCCACCGGCGGGTAGTGGCCACGTCGGCGGCCAGGGATGCGGCGAACTCCGCCGAGTTCTTCACCGGTGCTCGCGCCCGGCTCGGCGTCGACGCCGAGGTGATTCCCGGCGAGGAGGAGGCGCGGCTGTCCTATGCCGGCGCGGTCGCCGGACTGCCAGGGATCGTGCAGCCGGTGCTGGTGATGGACATCGGCGGCGGCTCCACCGAACTCGTACTCGGCGGCGACAGCGTCCCTTCTCACGCCGTCTCGCTCGACGTGGGTGCCGTCAGAGTGCGCGAGCGGTTCCTTCACTCCGACCCGCCGCTGCCCAAGGAGGTTGCCGCGGCCCGCTCGTACGTCGGCGGCTTGCTGGACGGCAGTGGCATCGACTTCCCGCGCGTGGCGACCTGGGTCGGGGTCGGCGGCACCGCGACGAGCCTTTCTGCGCTCGTCCAGAGCCTGCCCAGCTACGACCGTGCGCTGGTTCACGGCTCCGTTGTCGCGCAGGTCGAACTGGCTGCCCTCACCGACCGGCTCCTCGCCCTGCCGGTGGCGGAGGTGGCCGCGCTCCCGACGATGGTCCCCGGTCGGGCGGACGTGATCTGCGCC
Source organism: Propionicimonas sp. (assembly GCA_036770475.1). Taxonomy (GTDB): domain Bacteria; phylum Actinomycetota; class Actinomycetes; order Propionibacteriales; family Propionibacteriaceae; genus Propionicimonas. The sequence continues at coordinate 64,128 of DAIPJC010000019.1, forward strand.
GGAGCGTTGATCTGCGAACTGGTCGCCCGCAGAGTCGGCGCCTCACTGACCGTGAGCGAGGCGGACATCCTCGACGGCATCGTCATACACCTCGCCTGACAGCTGCCTCGGGCAATGCGGGACGGTCCGCAGCAGCGGAATTGTGAGCGTTTCGCACAACCCCCCTTGTGATCGATCACATCACAGCATCGTCAGCGGGGGTGGCGAACACTATGCTTCAAACGCGGGACCTCGCCCCCACGACCCGGAGGGTGGGTACGGTTCGGGCCCGCTGCGAACAAGGAGGTCTTGCGTGGACGGGATGGCCGGCTCGTCCGGGCTCACGCCCGAGGCCGTGGTCGAGATGACCGGCATCTCGGTCAGCTTCCCGGGCGTGATGGCGCTGGACGACGTGGACTTCCGCCTGCTGCCCGGCGAGGTCCACTCGCTGATGGGTGAGAACGGCGCCGGCAAGTCCACGCTGATCAAGGCGCTGACCGGGGTGTACGGCGTCGACAGCGGGGTGATCCGGCTCGCAGGCAGGCAGGTCTCCTTCTCCGGCCCCGCGCAGGCGCAAGCCGCAGGGATCAGCACCGTCTACCAGGAGGTGAACCTCCTGGGAAACCTCACGGTGGCCGAGAACGTGCTCCTCGGACGGGAGCCCCGCCGCTTCGGCTTCATCGATCGGCGGACCATGCAGCGCAGGGCTGCGGAGATCCTCGCCGACCTGAACCTCGATATCGACACGGGCTCGCTGCTCAACTCGCACTCCCTGGCCGTGCAGCAGCTGGTGGCGATCGCCAGAGCCGTCGATGTCCAGGCCAAGGTGTTGATCCTGGACGAGCCCACCTCGAGTCTCGACGCCGAGGAGGTCGCCGAGCTGTTCCGGGTGATCCGCTCGCTGAAGGACCGCGGGGTGGCGATCCTGTTCGTCAGCCACTTCCTCGACCAGGTCTATGAGATCAGCGACCGGATCACTGTGCTCCGCAACGGAGCACTGGTGGGGGAGTACCTCACCGAGGAGTTGCTGCGGATCGACCTCGTCCAGGCGATGATCGGCAAGGAGCTCACTGCGCTCGACGAACTGGAGAGCCACGTTCGTTCGGAGTCGGCGCAGGACGGGTCCGCACCGCGGGCGGAAGTCCTCGTCGCGGCGGAGCGGCTGGCCAGGCGGGGTGCGATCGAGCCGATCGACCTCGAGATCGGGATCGGGGAGGTGGTCGGCCTAGCCGGCCTGCTCGGTTCGGGGCGCACCGAAATCGCCCGCCTGATCGGCGGTGTCGACCGGGCGGACGGGGGCCACCTGAGCCTGGACGGTACCCCGCTGCGCCTTCACACCCCGAAGCAGGCGATCCGGAACCGGATCGCCTACTCCTCGGAGAACCGCCGTTCGGAAGGCATCGTCGGCGAGTTCACCGTGCGAGAGAACATCGTGCTCGCGCTCCAGGCCGACCGCGGCTGGTTCCGTCCGCTGTCCCGCAAGCGGGCCGACGAGCTTGCCAGCAGTTACGTCGAGGCGCTGAACATCAAGACGCCGAGCCTCGGGAGCCGGGTCAGGGACCTCTCCGGGGGGAACCAGCAGAAGGTGCTGCTGGCGCGCTGGCTGGCGATCGCGCCTCGGCTGCTGATCCTGGACGAGCCGACCCGGGGGATCGACATCGGGTCGAAGGCGGAGATCCAGAAGCTGGTCTACGGGCTCGCCGAGAACGGGATGAGCGTGCTGTACATCTCGGCCGAACTCGAGGAGGTGCTCCGGGTCAGCAATCGGATCGTCGTGCTGCGTGACCGGAAGAAGGTCGCGGATCTCGACAACGACGGCATCGCCCTCGACCACCTGCTGGCACTCATCGCCGAGGGCACGGCGCGGCGCGACCCTGGTCGGAACTCCGGCGACGAGGCGGGAATCGCCTAGCGTGTCGACAACATCAGAATCGGTGGCCGCACCTCTGGGGCGCCGCCTGGGACGGCAGGCACTGTGACCGCAGAGGAAGAACGCGCCAAGGCGGCAACGATTTTCGACGTGGCGCGCCTCGCCGGGGTATCGCACCAGACGGTCTCACGGGTCCTCAACGACCTGCCCAACGTCCGCGCCGCCACCCGCGAGCGGGTGGAGAAGGCGATCCGGCAACTGCGTTACGTCCCGTCTCCCGCGGCCCGGGCCCTGGTCACGCGGCGATCGAGAACCCTCGGACTGATCACGACCGGCGGGGCTGAGTTCGGTTCCTCGACCGCAGCCGTCTACTTCAACGAGGCGGCGCGGGACGAGCGCTACGCGGTGATCATGGCCAGTTTGTTGCAGGCGAATGCCACCACGCTGCGCCAGGCCGCCGAGACGCTGGTGCGCCAGAACGTCGAGGCGATCGTCTTGGTCACGTCCAACCGCTCGACCCTGGACCTGCTGCGGTCGATGGACCTGGGCGTGCCCGTCCTGGCCGTGGTGTCGCAGGGCAGCGGGCTGCACCGGGTCTCGCTCGATCAGTACGCCGGCGCCCGCCGCGCCGTCCGGCACCTCATCGAGCTCGGGCACACCCAGATCCGGCACATCTGCGGCCCCGCCGACTCGATGGACGCGCTGGAGCGCGTCCGCGGCTGGCGGGACGCGCTCGGCGAGAGCGCACTGGTTGCCCACGAGCCGGTCCTCGGGGACTGGTCGGCCGCCAGCGGATACGCGGCGGGCAAGGCGCTGGCCACCGAGGAGTTCACAGCGGTGTTCTGCGGGAACGACCAGATGGCGCTCGGCCTCGTCCATGCGCTCACTGAGGCGGGCCGCTCTGTGCCCGGCGATGTGAGCGTGATCGGTTTCGACGACGTCCCCGAGGCCGCGCACTTCTCGCCGCCACTGACGACCATGCACCAGGACTTCGCCCAGCTCGGCCGGGACGCGATGGCGCTGATGCTCAACGTCCTCGCGGACGAGGACGCGCCCAACCCGCTGCTGCGGGTGCCGGAACTGGTGGTACGGGCCAGTACGGCCCCTCCGCGTTCCTGAAGCGCTCGCGGGCCGTTCGGCCCCGTTTGGTCTCGGATTGATAACGACGGAGTGGACACGCTTGTGCCCCGCGCGATGTGATCGCTAACATTGTGATCGCTAACAACGGCCACCGCATCCGGGAGCAGGGGCTTCCAGGGGGTCGGACGAAGTCTCAAGGAGGAGGCCATTTCTATGCGAGTTACCAAGTCGGTGCGGGGGCTGTTGGCATTGGCCAGCGCCGGGCTCCTCGCGCTTTCCCTGACCGCCTGCGGTGGCGGAGCCACCCCAGGCAGCACCAGCAGCGCCGACGGAAGCACCGCGGCCAAGCTGACCACCATCGGCTTCGTCGCCGTCGGTCCTGAGGGCGACTGGCGCAAGGCGAACGAGCAGAACATGCAGGACACGTTCTCCAAGGACGCGGGGTTCGACCTGAAGTACGCGCCCGCGACCAACCTCGACCAGAAGTCCCAGATCGACGCGTTCACGTCGTTCGTGGACTCGGGTGTTGACCTGATCCTGCTGTCCGCGACCGAGGGCTCCGGCTGGGAGGCCTCTCTGAAGAAGGCGCAGGAGGCGGAGATTCCGGTCATCCTGATCGACCGGGGCATCGAGCCGGACAACACCAGCCTGTACGTCACCCGGATCGCGCCGAACAACGTCAACGTCGCGAAGGGCGTCGCGGACTGGGCGGTCAAGGCCATGCCGAAGGGCGGCAACTACATCGTCCTCGAGGGCCCGGCGGGCGTCGGTGTCGTCAACGAGCGCAATCAGGGCTTCGACTCGGTGTTCAGCTCGCAGTCGCAGTGGAAGAAGGTGGGCGCGCAGACCGCCAACTGGAAGACCGACGAGGGCAAGAGTGTGACCGAGACCCTGCTCAAGGCCAACAAGAACAACATCCAGTTCATCTTCGCCCAGAACGACGAGATGGGTCTCGGCGCGATCCAGGCCGTCCAGGAGGCCGGCCTGACCCCGGGCAAGGACGTCAAGATCGCCACGATCGATGGCACCAAGAACGCCGTCCAGGCGCTCGCGGACGGGAAGTTGAGCTTCGTCGCCGAGTACAACCCGCTGTTCGGCGAGACTGCGCTCGACGCGGTCAAGAAGACCCTGGCCGGTGAGAAAGTCGAGTCCTACATCGAGGTGCCGAGCACCACGTTCGACTCGCCTGAGGCCGCCAAGGCTGCACTGCCCAACCGCAAGTACTGATTCGACGGTCGCCGGCCGAGGTTGGTGCGGGTCCCTGACCCGCACCAACCGAACCGATGTGCTGTGCGCATTCGGGTCTGCGACGACGCAGGAGGGACCATCGTGGAGCAATCGACACCGATCGTGGAGATGGAGGGCATCTCCATCGAGTTTCCCGGTGTCAAGGCCTTGGACAACGTCGACTTCCGCCTCTTCCCCGGCGAGGTGCACTCGCTGATGGGCGAGAACGGTGCCGGGAAGTCGACCCTGATCAAGGCACTGACCGGTGTCTACCGGATCGACGGGGGCCAGATCCTCATCGACGGCAGGCCGACCCGCTTCTCCGGCACGGCGGACGCCGAGGCGGCGGGCATCTCGACCGTCTACCAGGAAGTCAACCTGTGCACCAACCTCACCATCGGTGAGAACGCGATGCTCGGCCACGAGGTTCGATCCCCGCTGGGGATCAACTGGAAGGCCACCAACGAGGCCGCCGTCAAGGTTCTGGCCCGGTTCGGCCTCGACCACCTCGACCCGCGGCGCAAGCTGTCGAGCATCTCGCTCGCGCTGCAACAGCTGGTCGCCATCGGCAGGTCGATGGTGACGCAGACCAGGGTGCTGATCCTCGACGAGCCGACGTCCAGCCTGGACGCCCACGAGGTCGAGGGCCTGTTCACCGTGATCCGTCAGCTCCGGGACGAGGGTGTCGCGATCCTGTTCGTCTCGCACTTCCTCGACCAGATCTACGAGATCAGTGACCGGCTCACGGTGTTGCGCAACGGCCAGTACGTCGGGGAGTACCTGACCACCGAACTCGACCGGGCGAGCCTGATCGCCAAGATGATCGGCAAGGACCTCGGGACCCTGGAGTCGCTCGCGTCGCAGCGGGAGACCGTCGAGACCACCGGTGAGCCGATCCTCGCCGCGCGCGGGCTGGCGAAGGCCGGCTCTATCCAGCCCATCGACGTCGAGTTGCGCCGCGGCGAGGTGGTCGGCTTCGCCGGCCTGCTGGGCTCAGGTCGCACCGAGCTGGCGCGGCTCCTCTACGGCGCGGATCGGCGCGAGGCCGGCACCCTCGAAGTGAACGGCGCGCAGGTCAACCTGCACAACCCTGCCGACGGCATCCGGCACCGGATCGCGTACTCCACCGAGAACCGCAGGGACGAGGGCATCATCGGCGACCTGACGGTGCGGGAGAACATGGTGCTCGCCGTGCAGGCCAAACGCGGCTGGGCGCGGCCCCTGAACCGGCGCGAGTCCGACGAGATCGTCGACACCTACATCGAAGCGCTGAACGTGCGTCCCGCTGACCCAGACCGGCTGATCCGCAACCTCTCCGGCGGAAACCAGCAGAAGGTGCTGCTGGGCCGGTGGCTGGCCACCAAGCCGGAGGTCCTGATCCTGGACGAGCCGACGCGCGGTATCGACGTGGGCGCCAAGGCCGAGATCCAGGAAGCGGTGTCGAAGCTCGCCTCCGAAGGCGTGTCCGTCGTGTTCATCTCCTCCGAGCTCGACGAGGTCGTCCGCATCTGTGACCGGATCATCGTGCTGAAGGACCATGAGAAGATCGCCGAGATCACCAACGGTCCAACGGTGAGTGCGCAGACGATCGTGGAGATCATCGCCAACCACACATCGCAGGCGGAGTCCGGCGGGAAGGAGAGCGCGGCATGAGCGCTCCACAGACGAGTGTGAAGGGGCTGGCGTCCCGGCTGTTCCACACCCAGTTCTTCTGGGGAGTCCTCGTGATCGTGCTGCTCCTGGCACTCGACTTGTTCCGGGACCCCAGCTACCTCTCGCTCTCGCTCAGCCCCGAGGCCGGCGGCCTGGTCGGCAACGTGATCGATATCATCAAGCTGTCCGCGCCGATCCTGATGATCTCGCTGGGCATGGTCTTCGTCATCGCCACCGCGGGCATCGACCTCTCGGTCGGCTCGGTGATGGCGGTGTCCGGAGCGATCGCGCTGCAGTACCTCGCGTCCGCCCCCGACCCGAACTCGTTCGGCTCCGTCGCGTCCGCGCTGGGCCTCGGCCTCGCCGCCGGCGTTGCGATCGGCCTGATCAACGCGGTCCTGGTTTCGGTGGTGGGCCTGCAGCCCTTCATCAGCACGCTGGTGATGATGATTGCCGGACGCGGGCTCGCCAAGGTGATCACGGGAGGGCAGAACACCTCGGTGCAGGCGAGCGACCTCTACCACTGGATCGCGAACGGGTACGTCCTGGGCTTTCCCGTGGTCTTCGTGCTCGCGCTGACCATCGTGGCCGTCGTCGCCGTGGTCGTCCGCCGCACGGCGCTCGGCATGATGATCGAGGCGATCGGCATCAACCCGAACGCGAGCCGGATGGCCGGCATCCAGCCGCGCGGCCTGCTGATCACGGTCTACGCGCTTTCCGGTCTGCTCGCGGCGATCGCAGGCATCATGGCGACGTCCACGGTGAACACCATCGATGTGTCGAAGACCGGTTCCTCGATGGAGATGGATGCCATCCTCGCCGTCGTGGTCGGTGGGACGTCGCTGGCCGGTGGCAAGTTCTCCATCGGAGGCACGGTGGTCGGCGGCCTGCTGATCGCGACCCTGAACAAGACGGTGCTGTTCCTCGGCATCCCGTCCGAGGCGACCCCGGTGTTCAAAGCGACGATCATCATCGTGATCTGTCTGCTGCAGTCGGCCAGGGTGCGGGCGTTGTTCCAGCGGCGTCGTCCGCCGAGCCAGCTCGCGACCGCAGCGCACGCGGACCAGCAGAAGGAGGCGGTGTCGGCATGAGCACGACGACGACAACAGTCAAGGCCTCGCCGGGCACCCGGAGGAAGCGCCGCTTCAGCAGTGTCAACCTGCCGGCTGTCGCGGCGGTGGTGATCTTCGCGGCAATGCTGATCTACGGAGAAGTGGCCTACGGACGGATCCTGCAGTACTCGACGATCTCGAGCCTGTTCATCAACAACGCGCAGCTGATCCTGATCGCTGTCGGTCTCACGTTCGTCATCATCACAGGCGGTATCGACCTGTCGGTCGGCGCGGTGATCGCCCTCTCCGGGGTGAGCGGTGTGATGCTGGCCAACGCCGGCTGGAACCCCGTCGTCGTGGTGGTCGTCATGATCGGCATCGGCACGCTGAGCGGACTCGCCTCGGGATCGTTGATCGAGTACTTCGGCGTCCAGCCGTTCATCGCGACCCTGTCGATGATGTTTCTCACGCGTGGACTGGCCTCGATGCTCAGCACCGAGCCGCAGTCGCTCGCCGACGACTCGCCGCTGCGCGTGCTCGCCACCCCGTTCAAGATCATCGACGGGCCCAAGGTGAACGATCTGGTGATCACGCCGGGGGTGATCATCGCGCTCGTCGTCGTGGGCGTCGCCGCCTTCGTGCTGGCCAGGACGCGCACGGGACGCACGATCTACGCGATCGGCGGCTCGGAGTCGTCCGCGCTGCTGATGGGCCTTCCGGTGCGCAGGACGAAACTGCTGGTGTACGCGCTCAGCGGCACCCTCGCCGGCCTCGCGGCGCTGGTCTACACGGCCCGGCTCGGCAGCGCGCAGAACATCACCGGGACGGGCTGGGAGCTGGACGCGATCGCTTCGACGGTGATCGGCGGAACACTGCTCACGGGCGGTGCCGGTTCGGTGCTCGGGACACTGGTCGGTGCGCTGGTGCTGGGCATGATCACCGTGCTGATCACCCGTGACGGCACCATTCCGCCGGCAGCCACCGCGATCATCACTGGCGGGATCCTGCTGGTGTTCGTGCTCCTGCAGCGCGCGGTGACCGCCCGTCGCAGGGAGTGACGTCACCTGGCGGGGTTGAGCTGCTCGGTCCGCTCAAGAGCGAGGGGAGCGGCGATGATCTCTGCGGACGCGTCCACCTTGGCTCAGCGGTTCCCTAGAATCACGCCGGGGCCCCCATGGCCCAACCGGCAGAGGCAGGCGGCTTAAACCCGCCCAAGTATGGGTTCGAATCCCATTGGGGGCACCTTCTGGGTCATGTACTCACAGGCCGTCCGGATTGATGCCGTACGCCTGTGCCAGCGCCTCGAGTGCCTGGCTGAAGCACGCCAGTGGGGCACGGACGGTGCCCGCGCCGATCTGTCCGATACCGGGTTCCAGCGAGGCGATGCCGGTGTTGATGATCGGGGTGATGGAGGTCTCCACGACCTTGCGGATATCGATCCCCGTGGGTGTGCCCTGAAAGTCCCAGGTGGGAATCGACATGCCACCCAGACCGAAGGTCTCAGTGATCGCGCTGTCACCCATGTCGGGGCAGGCCTGGTCCTGCGAGTAGCCGGTGAAGAACAGACCCTCTGGAGTGTTCACCGGAGCGGTGAACCAGCGGTCGCCGAGGCCGGAGACCCGGATGCCGAAGTCCTTGCCGTTCCGGGTCATCGCCGTCACCACCGAGCCACCGGTTACTCGACGGGCTGCATCGGTGATGGATTTGCTGGTAGCCATGGCCAGGTTCAAGAAGAACTGGTCGGTACGGCCGAGGAAGTCGGTGACATCCTGCAGGTCGTCCCCGCTGACCTTGGCCTTGACCAGCAGCGGTGCGAAGTCCTTGGCGAACAAGGCCGAGGCGGCGATGTTGCGTTGGTGGAACGGGGTGACCTTGCGTCCATACCTCAGCAAGCTTGTTGAAGCCACCGGCACTGTTGCAGAGATCCTGCCCGTGCTTGAAGGGGTGCTGAGGGAACGCTGACCTGACCCGGTCGGGGCAACGACTGGTGGCCATCGTCGCGAGGGGCTCGCGCCGGGTGCAAAGCAAACGCCCCGGTAGAGGCGAAGCGAGGAACGCCTTCTACCGAGCGCTTGCTGCTGGTGGGAGCGCCGCAGCAGGGAGCGCCCCCACCAGGCAGGACCTGTCGGTCAGCCCTGGGTGAGCGGGCCGAGCGTGGTGTTGTCCTTGTAGACCTCGGCCGCGTTGTCCTTGGTCACAATCACAGGGGTGAGCAGGTACGACGGGACGACCTTGACACCGTTGTTGTAGGACTTGGTGTCGTTGACCTCCGGGGTCCCACCCTGCTGCAGCGCCTTGACCATCTCGATGGCCTGGTTGGCTTCTGCGCGGGCGTCCTTGTAGATGGTCGAGTACTGCTGGCCGGCCATGATCGACTTCACCGACTCCACCTCGGAGTCCTGACCGGTCACGACCGGGAGATCCTTGCCCGCGTCCTTCACCGAGGTCATCGCCGCGCGAGCCAGGGTGTCGTTCGGGGACAGGATGCCGTCGAGGTCGGCCTTCTGGTAGAAGCCGGACAGGATGGTGTCGAACCGCTTCTGCGCGTTCTCGGCCTTCCAGCCCTGGGTGACGACCTGCTCGAAGCTGGTCTGCTTCGACAGGACGGTCAGGGTGCCGTCGTCGATCTTCGGCTGCAGCACGCTCATGGCGCCGTCGAAGAACACCTTGGCGTTGTTGTCATCCGGCGAGCCGGCCATCAGCTCGATGTTCCACTTGCTCTTGTCGCCCTTGCGCGCCTTCAGGCCGTCCAGCAGGGACTGGCCCTGCAGCTGGCCGACCTTGTAGTTGTCGAAGGCCACGTAGTAGTCGACGTCCGGGGTGTTGGTCAGCAGCCGGTCGTAGGCGATCACGGTGATGCCGGCCTGCTTGGCCGCGGCGAGCTGCGTGCCCAGCTGGGAGCCGTCGATGGCGCCGACGACCAGAACCTTGGCGCCCTTCTCGATCATCGCCGAGATCTGGTTCTGCTGCTCGCTCACACCACCGTTGGCGAACTGGACCTGGCCCTGGAATCCCGCGGCCTGGAGTCCGGAGATGAAGGCCTGCTCGCCGACGACCCAGTTCTCGGAGGTCTTCTGCGGCAGCGCGACGCCAATCACGGCGTCCTTGGCGAAGCCGGCAGCGCCCGAGGCGCTTCCGCCCGCCGCCGGGGTGTCGGCGCGGCCGGATCCGCAGCCCGTGAGCGCCAGCCCCGCCGCGACCGTCATTGCTGCGACGGTTGTCGCGATTCTGTTCATTCTTGTCCTTTGAGAATCTGATCAGCATTCCTGCTGACAATGCTTGGCCCGCCAACCAGGTGGCTGACGACAAATGGGAAAGGGGAGGCGAACGGGTACCGGCCGTTCACGGCCGGTTGCTGACGTTGGCTCCGCGCGTCTTCATCGCGGTGATGCTGAAGTCAACCGGTCTCCGTCGATCGCTGGGCAACCCACCTCCTTCTACGCCCTGTCGGTCGGCTGCCTCGCCTCCCGGATGACCTTGCCACTACGGAAAACCCGTACGGCGGCCGCAGGATCCGCGTCGCATCGGTACGGCCCGGCCCAGCAGCGGCTAGCCACAATCATCAACAGGCGGCGGACCGCGCAGTAGAGCCAATAGCGTGCCATTGGTTCGGTTTTGCGACTCAGCGCAGAACCAGCCCGGACCTCCTGATTGGCCCGTTACGCAGCCAATCAGGCCTGCCTCAGTCTCGGGCCAGGAGAGAATGTGCGGCCAGGGCGGCACCCACCTGCCCGGCCAGGTCGCCCAATTCGGACTTGACCAGACGCCCTTCCAGCCAGCGCAGCGGGCCCGGGTTGAGATATCGCCGCGTGAGCAGGTTGTCACGGGCGATCATCCCCCCGCCGAGCACGACCACATCCGGCGCAAGGACAGCAGCGAGGCTGTCCAGACCCTGCCGGAAGTAGTCCGTGGCCCGGTCGATGACCTGAAGAGCCCCGGTGTCGCCCTTCTCGGCCGCGGCCACCATGGTGGTCAAGGGCTCGGCGTCCTGCGGATAGCTGGTTCGTGCGATTGCCGCCAGCGCTCGTCCCCCAACCAGCGCTTCCCAGCACCCACGCTCGCCACAGCCGCATTCGGGCCCCGCCGCGTCGATCACGAGATGCCCCACCTCGCCAGCGTTTCCGGTGCCTTCGACGACCTTCCCGTCGAGTAGCAGCGCGCCACCGACGCCTGTCCCGACCGTGAGGGCCAGGACGAGTCCTGCGCCGGCGCCCGCGCCTACCTGAGCCTCCGCGAGGCCTGCCGCCCTGGCATCGTTCAGCACAACCGTTGGTATGCCGAGTCGGGACTGGATCGTCGCGACGTAGTCGACGTCCGCGATGCCCAGGTTCGCCGACCAGTTCATCCGACCCGCCGCGACCGTGCCGGCGATCGCCAGCCCGACGGCCTCGACCCGGTCCGCGTACCGCGCCGCGACCTCGACCGGGAGGGCGACCCGCTCAACGGGCTCGGCCGGGAGAAGCGTGCGGACGGTCTCGAGTACCCGGCCGCCCGGACCGACGACCGAGGCGCGCAAGCTGGTTGCCCCCATGTCGATGCCGAGGCAGAGCGCGTGATCAGACCAGGATTGCATCGGTTCCTTCCCTGAGGCCGGACGAGCCGTGGGCCTCGTACTCCCGCCAGGCGTCGGCGAGGCGAGCGATTCCGTCGTCGAAGGCCGGCCCCGGCAGACCGATCGCGATGCGCAGGAATGCGTCGCCCAGACCGGACGCCGACAATGAGCTGCCCGAGACGACGGCGACTCCGTGACGGCGGGCAAGCTCGGCGAACGGACCCGAGGCCCCGTGCGGGAGCCTCAGCCACAGCGTTGCTCCTTCGCTGCCGTCCGTGATCTCGAACGCTGGCAAGACTGTGCCCACAACCCCGCGGGCGTGCGCCGCTCTTGCCCGCAGTTCCTCAAGTCGCTCTACGCGCACCGCGTCCAGTCGCGCCAGCAGCCAGGTCGCCAGGTGCTGCGAAACCAGCGGAGTGCCCAAGTCGTAGCGCGCCTTGACCCGGGAAAGGCGCAACACGACGTTCGGGTCGGCACGAATCCACCCGACGCGCAGTCCCGACCAGAACAGCTTGCTCATTGAGCCGATCGTCACCACCGATGCCGAACAGCCGGCCGCCAGGTACGGCGGGGGATCGGCTGCCAGATGTCGCGAACTGGCGTCCTCCACCACGACACCCTCGTAGCCGTCCAGCTTTCGCCCCAGTTCGCGAAGCTCGACCCTGTTGGCAGCCAGGCCTTCAGGGCCGAGGCAGGCGAACAGGTAGACCAAGGCGGGGTTCGACCGCCGCATCG
>DAIPJC010000073.1:0-13302 GCA_036770475.1 Propionicimonas sp.
GAGTAGCCCCACTCGTTGTCGTACCAGGAGACGACCTTCACCTGGTTGCCGATGACCTTGGTCAGCGGCGCGTCGAAGATGCTCGACAGCGGGTAGGTCTCGATGTCCTTGCTGACGATCGGGTCCTCGTTGTACTCGAGGATGCCCTTGAGCGGGCCCTCGGCCGCGGCCTTGACGATCGCGTTGATCTCCTCGACGGTGGTCTCGCGGCTGGCCTCGAAGGTGAGGTCGGTCACCGAGCCCGTCGGCACCGGAACGCGCAGCGCGTAGCCGTCCAGCTTGCCCTTCAGCTCCGGCAGCACCAGGGCGACGGCCTTGGCCGCACCGGTGGTGGTCGGGACGATGTTCAGGGCGGCGGCGCGGGCGCGACGCAGGTCCTTGTGCGGGGCGTCCTGCAGGTTCTGGTCCTGGGTGTAGGCGTGGATGGTGGTCATCAGGCCCTTGACGATGCCGATGCCGTCATTCAGCGCCTTGGCCAGCGGAGCCAGGCAGTTCGTGGTGCAGGACGCGTTGGAGATGATGTTGTGCGCGGCCGGATCGTACTTGTCGTCGTTGACGCCCATCACGATCGTGATGTCCTCGTTCTTCGCCGGGGCGGAGATGAGCACCTTCTTGGCGCCGGCGTCGAGGTGCGCCTTGGCCTTGGTGGCGTCGGTGAAGAAGCCAGTGGACTCGATCACGATGTCGACGCCCAGCTCACCCCACGGGAGGTTCGCGGGATCGCGCTCCTCGAAGGCCTTGATCTCCTTGCCGTCGACGTAGAGAGCCTTCTCGTCGTAGGTGACCTCACCCGGGAAGCGGCCGAGGATCGAGTCGTACTTGAGCAGCTGCGCAAGCGTCTTGTTGTCGGTGAGGTCGTTGACGGCCACCACGTCCAGATCGGCGCCCGAGGCGACCAGGGCGCGGAAGTAGTTACGGCCGATCCGGCCGAAGCCGTTGATGCCAACCTTGACGGTCATGTGTGAGGGTCTCCTTTACGAAAGGGTGTCCAGCGGCGGGCCGCGGCCCGGGCCGTGTTCAGGACCCACCCTAGCGGTTCGCAAGGACCCGGGTTACTCCGGTGTCCGATCACGGACCAACGTGCAGTCAGTCCCGATCGTCCAGCATTTCCGGGCTCAATCCGGCCTCGGTATTCGGGATTCCCAACTCGGCGGCGCGTTTGTCCGCCGTGGCCAGCAGACGGCGGATTCGGCCCGCGACCGCGTCCTTGGTCAGCGGCGGGACGTGCAGCTGGCCCAGCTCCTCGAGGCTGGCCTGCTTGTGCTCGAGGCGCAGCTGACCCGCCACCAGCAGGTGGTCGGGGATGTCATCGCCGAGGATCTCCAGCGCGCGCTTCACCCGGGCCCCGGCCGCAACCGCCGCGCGGGCGGAACGGCGCAGATTGGCGTCGTCGAAGTTCGCCAGCCGGTTGGCGGACGCACGCACCTCGCGACGCATCCGGCGATCCTCCCAGGCCAGCACCGTCTCGTGCGCGCCCAGCCTGGTCAGCATGGCCGAGATCGCGTCCCCGTCCCGGATCACCACGCGGTCGATGCCACGCACCTCGCGGGCCTTGGCGCTGATCCCGAGCCGGCGGGCGGCCCCGACCAACGCCAACGCAGCCTCCGAGCCGGGGCAGGTGACCTCGAGGGCCATCGAGCGGCCGGGCTCGGTGAGCGAGCCGTGGGCGAGGAACGCGCCCCGCCACGCCGCGACCGACACGTCCAGGCCGCCGTTGACGATCTGCACCGGCAGTCCGCGGACCGGGCGTCCGCGCGGGTCGATCAGTCCGGTCTGGCGGGCCAGCGACTCCCCGTCCCGGATCAGCCGGACGACGTAGCGCGTCCCGCGCCGCAATCCGCTGCCGGTGATCACCACGAACTCGCACGTGAACCCGAACAGGTCGGCGATCGCCGTGCGCAGGCGACGGGCCGCAGCTCCGGTGTCCAGCTCGGCCTCCACCACGATCCGGCCCCCCGCGATGTGGAGGCCGTTCGCGAACCTCAGCAGCGCGGCCACCTCGGCCTTGCGCAGTTCGGGCTTCGCCACCTCCAGGGTGGCGAGCTCGGACTTCACCTGCTGCGTCATCGCCATGGTGTCGCTGTGCTGCCTTTCGGGTCCGGTGGTGGGTGGGCTAAGCCTACAGACCCATGATCCCGGCATAAACCGAGGCCAGCAGGTGGGGGTCGTGCCTGGGTGTTCCGTCCCGCATCCGGACGGGAGCGACCACCAGCCGGGCACCGAGCGAGGTGACGTAGGTGGCGAGGTGGGGGTCGTCGGCGGCGAAGGTCGGGTCGGCGACGACCACGTCGAAGCGCAGCTCCGGAGCATGTTCAGCCAGGACCTCGATATGCCGGGACGCGGTGTACGCAGGCGTCTCGTCGTCCGTGGACACCAGGTTCAGCGTGAGGATGCGCCGAGCCGGGGTGGACCGGATCGCCTCGGCAAGCTCCGGGACCAGCAGGTGCGGGATCACCGACGAGTACCAGGAACCCGGCCCCAGCACGAGATAGTCGGCGGCCCGGATCGCGCGCAGCGCCTCCTCGACGGCGGGCGGATCGGCCGGAACCAGCCGGACCTCGGTGATCAGCCCCGGAGCCAGCGCGACCGCCTCCTGACCGACCACCAGCGTGACCTCGTCGGGTTTGGCGGTGTCGGCGCCCACCACGTCCGCCTCGATCACCAGCGGCACCGCGGCCATCGGCAGCACCCGTCCCTCGACGTGCAGCATGGAGGCCACCATGTCGAGACCGGCCACTGGGTCGGCGAGCTGCTGCCACAGACCGGCGATCAGCAGGTTGCCGATGCTGTGCCCACCAAGGGGGCCCTCGCCGGGGAACCTCGACTGCAGCACCTCGGCCCACGCGCGGCCGACCTCGTCGTCCCCGCAGAGCGCGGCGAGGGCCATCCGCAGGTCGCCCGGCGGGAGGATCGGAAACTCCTGCCGCAGGCGTCCGGACGACCCGCCGTCGTCGGCCACGGTGACGACAGCGGTGAGCCGGTGAGTGAGCTGCCGCAGGGCGGTGAGGCTCGCGGCGAGCCCGTGGCCGCCACCGAAGGCGACCACGGACGGGGGTTGGGCGAAAGCGTTCATGCGTGGGTGTCCATTGGGGTGCTCATGCGGTGTTTCATTCCAGGCCCAGGTCGCGGTGGACGACCTCGGTGCGCACGCCCTGTTCGGACAGCCGGCGGGCGAGTTCCTCCACCAGCGCCGTCGAGCGGTGCTTGCCTCCCGTGCAGCCGATGGCCACGGTGGCGTGCCGCTTGCCTTCGCGGACGTAGCCGGGACGCATCAGGTCGAGCAGCGCCAGGACGTGGCCGAGGAACGGCTCCGCGTCCGCCTGGCCCAGCACGTAGGCCGAGACCGGCTGGGCGAGGCCCGTCTGCGGACGCAGCGCGGGCACCCAGTGCGGGTTGGGCAGGAACCGGACGTCGAAGACGAGGTCGGCGTCGATGGGAATGCCGTTCTTGAAGCCGAACGACATCAGGGTTACCTGCAGGTCGGTCTCGTCGGGATCGGCATAGGCCTGGGCCACTCGCGCGGCCAGTTCGTGCACGTTGATCGAAGTGGTGTCGATCACGAGATCGGCGCTGGCCCGCAGCCCGGCGAGCATCGTGCGCTCCTTGCGGATGCCGTCGAGCAACCCACCGGAGCCCTGCAGCGGCAGCGGACGACGCACTGACTCCTGGCGGCGCACGATCATCTCGTCGCTGGCGTCCAGAAACAGGATCTGGGGCACCACACCGGCGTCGCCGAGGGCAGCGAAAGCCGTCGGGATCTGCAGGAAGTCCGACCGGCTGCGCACGTCCAGCAGAACCGCGACCCGATTGAACTGCCGCTCCCTGCTGACCTCGAGCAACTCGGGCAGCATGCTCGGGGGCAGGTTGTCGACGACGAACCAGCCGAGGTCCTCCAGCACGTGGCCGGCGGTGCGGCGTCCCGCGCCGGACATGCCGGTGATGACCAGCAGCTCCACGGGTGGCGCGAGGTCGTTCATGCGCTCATTATTGCCGTCCGTCGCCACACCGGCTCACTCCTGGATGACCTCACCGGTGGTGACGTTGATCGCCACCGGGGCCTCCTGCTGCGCCAGCGCCGCCTTGATCGCCGCGGCGGTGCGCGGTCCCACCCCGGGCACCTCGGCGATCTGCTCGACGGTGGCCGCACGCAGCTTGCGCAACGAGCCGAAATAGGTGATCAGCGCCTTCCGGCGGATCTCGCCCAGGCCGGGCACGTCATCCAGCAGTGACTCCACCATGGTCGCGCTGCGCCGCCCGCGGTGGTGCGTGATCGCGAACCGGTGCGCCTCGTCCCGCACGCGCTGGAGCAGGTAGAGCCCCTCGCTGGTCCGCGGCAGGATCAGCGGGTACTCCTCCCCCGGCAGCCAGACCTCCTCCAGCCGCTTGGCCAGGCCGCACAGCGCGACGTCGACGATGCCGAGGTCGGCCAGCGCCCGCTCGGCCGCCGCCACCTGGGGCGCGCCACCGTCCACCACCACCAGGGACGGCGCGTAGGCAAACTTGCGCGGGGCACCCGTGGTGGGATCGACCAGGAGCGGACCCGCCTCTGCCTCCTCCTCGGACGCCTGCTTGCGCTCCTCCAGCAGCCGGGTGAACCGGCGGGTGATCACCTCGCGCATGGCGCCCACGTCGTTGCTGCCCTCGACCGTGCGGATCACGAAGCGGCGGTACTCGCTCTTGCGGGCCAGTCCGTCCTCGAACACCACCATGGAGGCGACCACTTCGGTGCCCATCGTGTGCGAGATGTCGTAGCACTCGATCCGCAGGGGAACCTGGGGCAGGTCGAGCGCCTCCTGCAGTTCTTCCAGGGCCCGGTTGCGGGTGGACAGATCGCTGGCACGGCGGATCTTGTGCAGGGCCAGCGCGTCTGCGGCATTGCGCGCGGCGGTCTGCAGCAGGGCGGCCTTGTCACCGCGCTGCGGCACTTTCAGCCGCACCTTCCCCTCACGCTGCTCGCCGAGCAACTGGGCCAGCACTTCCGCGGACGCGGGCAGGGCAGGCAGCAGCACCTGCGGCGGAATCGCGTCCGCGTCCACATCTGCGTAGAGCTGCAGCAGGAACTGCTCCAGGAGCGCGCCCGTGTCGCCGTCATCGCTGCGTTCGGCCACCCAGCCGCGCTCACCGCGCACCCGGCCGTCCCGGACGTGGAACACCTGCACGGCCACCTCGAGCGGATCCTCGGCGAGGGCGACGACGTCGGCGTCCGTGCCGTCACTGAGCACGATCGCATTCCGCTCCGTTGCCTGACGCAGGGCGGCGAGCTGGTCGCGCAGGACCGCTGCCCGTTCGAACTCGAGGTTGGTGGACGCCAGGTACATCTCCTGCTCCAGCCGCCGCACGAGCACGCCGGTGCGACCGGCGAGGAAGTCGCAGACGTCCTGGACGAGCGCCCGGTGGGATTCGGCGTCGATGCGCCCCACGCACGGTGCCGCGCACTTGCCGATGTAGCCCATCAGGCAGGGCCGGCCGGACGCGTGCGCACTGTTGAACACGCCTTTCGTACAGGAGCGCATCGGGAATACCCGCAGCAGCGAATCGATCGTGTCCCGGATCGCCCACGCCTGCGCGTACGGGCCGAAGTAGCGGGTGCCCTTGCGCTTGCTGCCCCGGCCAACGAACACCCGCGGGAACTCCTCCGACCAGGTCACCGCCACCCAGGGATACGACTTGTCGTCGCGGTACTTGATGTTGAACCGGGGCTCGTACTGCTTGATCCACGTGTACTCGAGCTGGAGCGCTTCCAGCTCATTGCGGACCAGCGTCCACTCGACCTTCGCCGCCGTGCGGACCATGGTCTGGGTGCGGAAGTGCAGCGCCGCCGGGTCGGCGAAGTACGAGTTCAGCCGCTGGCGCAGGTTGATCGCCTTGCCGACGTAGATCACGCGCCCGTCCGCGTCGCTGAAGCGATAGACGCCGGGCCCGGTGGGGATGGTGCCCGTGGCCGGCCGGTAGCTCGCCGGATCAGCCATCGTGCCTCGCGTCCCTCACCTGAGTCAGCATAGGCACCGCGGCCGACAGTCCCGTTCCGGCTACCCCGTGCCCAGAGCCGCGGCCGCGGCGTCCCCGCCCTCGGAGCGGGTGGCTGGCACGGCGAGCAGCGGCAGCAGGGTGGCGCGGTTCGCGTTCCAGCACGCCACCTGCTTGCGGATGCACGCCGGCTCGCCGCCGCAGAGCCCTTCAGTGCCGACGTCGGAGGCCGTGGCGTCCCGCGGGGCCGCGAGGTGGAACGTGCCGTTGGCGTCGAGCGCGCTGCCCGCGTCAACGAGGACGGGCCCGGCGGCGAGGACTGGACCTGCGCCGTCCTGCACGACCGAGACACGCAGCAGGTAGACGAAGGCCGCGATCGAGGCGTCCTTCCCTGCGTGGTCGTGCGGCGCCCTCAGCCCGACTGTGAACCGATCTGCCTTGCCCGGCTCGACCTGCTGGTGCAGCGTGACGTGAACGACCTGGCCCTTCGTGGGGTTGTCGGGCAGCGTCGCCGAATAGGTGCCGGTCACCTCCAGGTTGCTGCCGGACAGGCAGGGCGGCAGAAAGCCGAACCCGTCGACGGTCAGGTCGATGCCGGTGAGCACGGCGAGCTGGTCGCCGTTGTTGCGGACGGTCACGTCGAGCGTCGCGACCGAGCCCTGGCCGTCCGGGGCGACCACGTCGACCTGGCTGAGCATGAGCTGCGGCGCCGCGGACGGGGTCGGAGCAGGCGGTGGCGCGACGGGCTCGGGAGCGAGCGTGAGAACACCGACCGCAGCGAGGACGAGGACCACCGCGGCGGCCGTCGTCACCCTGCGATACCTGCGGACGACGATCGCGGCCACTCCGGTGGCGGCGGCAAGGAGCATCAGGCCCACCGCCCAGCCCCGCACGGCAGGGTCACGGTTCAGCCCGAGCACGGAGAGCGCGATCGCCAGCACCGAGCCGCCGGCACCCAGCCAATCCTTGCCCTCGGGTGTCCGCTGCGGTTCCGGAGCCTGCTGTTGGGTCATCGATGTCTCCCCCACCCGAACCAGTGCCGGAATGCTAACCCGGTGGGCGCCCGCTGCGGCAGTAGGAAGTCCCTGCGGGATTCACAGGCCCGGCACAGCCATCGACATGGTTGAAGGTTCTACTGTTTTGGCCAACCGATCCGAGGAGGCCCCAATGACCGCCCAGCCGCACCCCACCCGACGTACCGTCCTGAACTCCGCCGGTATCGCAGCGGTCACGCTGTGCCTCGGCGGCTGCGCGGCGGCCGGGTCCGATTCCGGCACATCCAGTGGCACCGCGTCTTCCGGTCCGGTGACCGTGAAAGCGTCCGACATCCCCGTGGGTTCGGGAAAGATCGTCGCACCGTACGTGGTCACCCAGCCCACGGCAGGCACCTACGAGGCGTTCAGCTATGTCTGCACCCACCAGGGCTTCCCGGTGGGTCAGGTCACGGACGCCGCCATCGTTTGCCTCCATCACGGCAGCACCTACTCACTCGCGGACGGCTCCGTGCTCACCGGCCCGGCCACGAAGGCGCTCACCAAAGCGACGGTGACCGTGAGCGGCGACACGCTCACGATCAGCTGAGGAGGCCAAAGCCCCGAACTGCGCCTGCTTGCCCGAGCGGCGGGGTCTCGACAAGCTCGACCAGCGATATTGGGGCCCTCAGCTGGCGCTGAGTAGGTCCGGCTCGTCTTCTCCGACCAGAACGGGATGTCCTTCGATGATGGGTTTGAGGAACGCCCCGGTGAACGACTCAGGGTTGTCCGCGACCTCTTCGGGGGTGCCCTCCGCGATCACCAGGCCGCCGCGGGAGCCGCCCTCGGGTCCGAGGTCGATCACCCAGTCGGACGCCTTGATCACGTCGAGGTTGTGCTCGATCACCACCACGGTGTTGCCCTTGTCCACCAGGGATTGCAGCACCTCCAGCAGCTTGCGGATGTCCTCGAAGTGCAGGCCGGTCGTGGGCTCGTCGAGCACGTAGAGCGTGCGTCCGGTCGAGCGCTTCTGCAGCTCGGACGCCAGCTTCACCCGTTGCGCCTCACCCCCCGACAGCGTGGTCGCCGGCTGGCCGAGCCGGACGTAGCCCAGGCCCACGTCGACGAGCGTGCGCAGGTGCCGCGCGATCGCGGGGATCGCCCCGAAGAACTCGACGGCCTCCTCGATCGGCATGTCGAGCACTTCCGCGATCGTCCTGCCCTTGTAGTGCACCTCGAGCGTCTCGCGGTTGTACCGGGCGCCGTGGCAGACCTCGCACGGCACATAGACGTCGGGCAGGAAGTTCATCTCGATCTTGATCGTGCCGTCGCCCGCGCAGTTCTCGCACCGACCGCCCTTCACGTTGAACGAGAACCGGCCCTGCTGGTAGCCGCGCACCTTCGCCTCGGGCGTCTCGGAGAAGAGCTTGCGGATGCGGTCGAAGACGCCGGTGTAGGTGGCAGGGTTCGAACGCGGCGTGCGACCGATCGGCGACTGGTCGACGTGGATGCTCTTGTCGATGTGTTCAGTGCCGATGATCGAGCGGTGCCGCCCCGGCACGGCGTGGGCGTTGTACAGCTTCTTGGCCAGCGCCGTGTAGAGGATGCTGTTCACCAGCGACGACTTGCCCGAGCCGGACACCCCGGTCACCGCGATCAGCTTGCCCAGCGGGAAGGAGACGTCGATCGTGCGCAGGTTGTGCTCGGACGCGCCGTGGACGGTGATCACCTTGCCGTCGCCCGGACGCCGACGCCGCGGCATCGGGATCGATCGCCGGCCCGAGAGGTAGGCCCCGGTCAGCGAACGCGGGTTCCGCAGGAGTTCCTCCACCGGCCCAGAGACGATCACCTCGCCGCCGTGCTCCCCCGCACCCGGGCCGATGTCGACCGCCCAGTCGGCCGTGCGGATCGTGTCCTCGTCGTGCTCAACCACGATCAGGGTGTTGCCCAACTCCCGCAGCCGGACGAGCGTGTCGATCAGTCGCCGGTTGTCGCGCTGGTGCAGCCCGATGGACGGCTCGTCCAGCACGTACAGGACGCCGACCAGCCCGGACCCGATCTGGGTGGCCAGCCGGATGCGCTGCGCCTCCCCACCCGAAAGGCTGCCCGCCGGACGGGACAGCGACAGGTAGTCGAGCCCCACGTCGAGCAGGAACCGCAGCCGTTCGTTGATCTCCTTCACCACGCGCTCGGCGATCTGCGCCTCGCGCTCGCTCAGCTCCAGCCTGCGCATGAAGCCCGCGACCTCATCGATGGCCATCCCCGACACCTCGGCGATGTTCTTCCCGTCCACCGTCACCGCGAGCGAACTCGGCTTGAGCCGGGCACCGTTGCAGGTGAGGCACGGCACCTCCCGCATGTAGCCGGCGTAACGCTCCCTGGCGTTGTCCGACTCCGCCTCGGCGTGGCGACGCCGGATGTACGGCACCGCGCCCTCGTACTTCGCCCGGTAGGTGTGCTCGCGGCCGTGCCGGGTGCGGCTGTGCACGGTGAGCGTGTGCGGTACGCCCATCAACAGCAGCCCCTGGATGCGGCTGGGGAGCTGCTCCCACGGCGTGTGCACCGAGAAGCCCTCCTGCTCGGCCAGCGCGGCGAACAGGTTCTGGAAGTAGCCGGCCAGGTACGGCGTCTGCCACATGCTGATGGCGCCGTCGGCGAGGCTCTTGCCCGGGTCGGGGACGACCAGGTCGACGTCCACCTCCATGCGGGTACCCAGCCCGGAGCAGGCCGGGCAGGCGCCCCACGGACCGTTGAACGAGAACTGCCGCGGCTCGAGCTCCTCGACCGAGATGTCATGGTCGTTGGGACACGCCAGGTGCTCGGAGTAGCGCCGCTCCCGGTTCGGGTCGTTCTCGGGAAGGTCTACGAAGTCGACGGACACCACCCCCCCGGCCAGGCCCAGCGCGGTCTCCACCGAGTCGGTCAGCCGCTGCTTGATGCTCGGCTTGGCGGACAGCCGGTCGACGATCACGTCGATGGAGTGCTTCTTCTGCTTCTCCAGCGCGGGGGGCGACAGCAACTGGTGCACCTCGCCGTCCACCCGGACGCGGGAGAGCCCCTGCCCGGCCAGCTGCCGGAACAGGTCGACGTACTCGCCCTTCCGTCCGCGGACGACCGGGGCGAGCACCTGGAACCGGGTGCCCTCCGGCAGCGCGAGCAACCGGTCGACGATCTGCTGCGGCGACTGCCTGCTGATCGGCTCCCCGCACACGGGGCAGTGCGGATGCCCCACCCGCGCGTAGAGCAGCCGCAGGTAGTCGTAGATCTCGGTGATCGTGCCCACCGTCGAGCGAGGGTTGCGGCTGGTCGACTTCTGGTCGATCGAGACCGCAGGGGAGAGCCCTTCGATGAAGTCGACGTCGGGCTTGTCCATCTGGCCGAGGAACTGCCGCGCGTAGGCGGACAGGCTCTCGACGTAGCGCCGCTGGCCCTCGGCGAAGATCGTGTCGAAGGCGAGGCTGGACTTCCCCGAGCCCGAGAGCCCCGTGAACACGATCAGGGCGTCCCGGGGCAGGTCGAGGTTGATGTTGCGCAGGTTGTGTTCCCGCGCCCCGCGGACGATCAGCCGGTCAGTCACGCGGAACATGGTAGATCGTGGTTCTGACACTCGACTCCGGGCAGGGTTGCGGGCTGGCCGGGGACGGCCGCTGGGCCATAGGTTGGTGCCATGAGCCAGCACACCGGGTCCATTCCGGTGGAGGACGTGCACCGCTGGGAGGCCGACGCCACCCAGCGCCTGCTGGGCTACACCATCGGCATCGGGGACGAGGAGTGGCACGAACCCAGCCCCCTGCCGGGCTGGTCGCGTGCGCACGTCGCGACTCACCTGTGCCGCAGCGCCGACCACTTGCGCGCTGTCGTAGACGCGGCCAGGTCCGGGAAGTCGCAGCCGGTCGCCCCGTCGCAGGCGCAGCGGCTGGCCGAACTCGAGTCGGGCGCCGACCGGACGGGCCTCGACCTGCAGATCGACCTCGACACCAGCGCCGGCACCCTGCAGGCATCGCTCGACAAGATCACTGACTGGACGGTGGCCGTCGAACTGCACGGACGCGGAGCCACGCTCGCCGCAGTACCGCTGTCCCGGCTGCACGAGGTGTGCCTCCACCACCTCGACCTCGACCTCGGTTTCAGCCCGGACGCCATCGACCCCGGTGCGGCCGCCTGGCTGCTCCGCTGGGTGCTCGACCTGCGCGCGGACGCCGACCTGCCCGCCCTTCGACTCGAAGGGGACTCGGTCGTCGCGGACCTCGGTGAAGGGGGCGAAACGCGCCGGATCAGCGGCAGCGACGCCCGCCTGTGGGCCTGGTTGAGCGGACGGCTCGCCGCGTCCGGCGTCTCGGGCGCCGACGGGCTGCAGCCCGAGCTACTGGCCTGACCGAGCGTCCCTGCGGGACTTGAGCAGGCTGAGCACGGTCGTTACGGCGAGGGTGACGAGGATCACGAGCAGCGACAGCCAGATCGGCACTTCGGCGTCGAACCCCAGCCGGGCGTCCAGGCCGTACTCGTGCATCGCGTGCAGGAGCAGTTTCACACCGATGAACGCCAGGATCACCGCGAGCCCCACCGACAGATAGACGAGCCGCTGCAGGAGGCCGCCGATCAGGAAGTACAGCTGCCGCAAGCCCATCAGCGCGAACACGTTCGCCGTGAAGACCAGGTACGCCTCCTGCGTGAGCCCGTAGATCGCGGGGATCGAGTCGAGTGCGAACAGCAGGTCGGTCGTCCCGAGAGCCACGACGACCAGCAGCATCGGGGTGACCAGTCGTCGGCCGTCCTCGACGACCATCAGCCGGGTACCGCGGAAGTCCGGGGTGGACGGAAACCGCTTGCGCACCCACCGCATGACGGAGTTCTCGGTGTCCCCCTCGTCCTCGTCCCGACGGTAGTCGAGGTACAGCTTCACCGCGGTGTAGATGAGGAAGGCGCCGAAGATGACGAACACCCAGCTGAACCGGTCGATGACGGCCGCGCCGAGCGCGATGAAGATGCCGCGGAACACCAGGGCGAGCACGATCCCGAACATCAGCGCGAACTGCTGCAGCTTCCGGGGCACCCGCAGGTTCGCCATGATCAGCACGAAGATGAACAGGTTGTCGACGCTCAGGCTGTACTCGGTGAGCCAGCCCGCGAAGAACTCCCCCGCGAAGCGCGGGCCGTGGAAATACCACACCCCGAGGCCGAACAGGACCGCGAGCCCGGAGTAGACGCCGATCGCGATGCCGCACTCGCGCATGGACGGCTCGTGCGGGCGACGCCCGATCACCAGCAGGTCGCCGAGCAGCACCACCACGAGGACGGCGATGGTGACCAGCCACACCTCTGCCGTCACATCCACGCGGGCAGTCTTCCATGAGCTACGGGAGACATGCGAAACCAGGCGATCAGCGGGTGGCCTCCAGCATCTGTCGCAGGGTCTTCTTCAGGTCGGCGATCTCGTCCCGCAGCCGGGCGGCCAGCTCGAACTGCAGTTCGGCGGCCGCGGAGTGCATCTGCTCGGTGAGTTCGCTGATCAGACCGGCGAGTTCGCTGGACGGCATCGCGCCGAGATCCCTCGACTTCTCCGCTGACAGCGGCACCGGGCTGGTCGGGCGACCGCGTCCGCCCGCCCTGCTGACCAGGGCAGAGGTGTCGGCGTCCTCGCGGGCCAGCAGATCGGTGAGGTCCGCGATCTTCTTGCGCAGCGGCTGCGGGTCGAGACCGCGTTCGGTGTTGTACGCGACCTGTTTGGCGCGCCTGCGGTTGGTCTCGTCGATCGCCGCGGCCATGGACGGCGTGATCCGGTCGGCGTACATGTGTACCTGGCCGGCCACGTTGCGGGCCGCGCGTCCGATGGTTTGGATCAGTGAGCGCTCCGAGCGCAGGAACCCCTCCTTGTCCGCGTCCAGGATCGACACCAGACTCACCTCCGGCAGGTCGAGCCCTTCGCGCAGCAGGTTGATCCCGACCAGCACGTCGTAGGTACCCAGCCGCAGTTCGCGCAGCAGCTCGATGCGCCGCAGTGTGTCGACCTCCGAGTGCAGGTACCGCGTCCGGACGCCGTTCTCCATCAGGTAGTCGGTGAGGTCCTCCGCCATCTTCTTCGTGAGCGTGGTCACCAGCACGCGCTCGTTCAGCTCGGTGCGGACGCGGATCTCCGCCATCAAGTCGTCGATCTGGCCCTTCGTGGGCTTCACGACGATCTCCGGGTCGACCAGGCCGGTGGGGCGGATCAACTGCTCGACGAAACCGCGCGACTTCGCCATCTCGTACGGTCCGGGCGTAGCAGAGAGGTACACCGTCTGCCCGATCCGCTCGACGAACTCCTCCCAGCGCAGCGGACGGTTGTCCATCGCGGACGGCAGCCGGAAGCCGTGCTCGACCAGCG
>DAIPJC010000074.1:0-9488 GCA_036770475.1 Propionicimonas sp.
AGGTACTGGATGGCGTAGTTCGGGCCACCGGTGATCACGTCGACGGCGAAGGTACGGGAGATGCCGTACTTGAAGTCCTCGCAGGTGACGGGCTTGCCGTCCTCCCACTTGACGCCGTCCTTGATGGTGAACTTCCACTCCTTGCCGTCCGCGCTCACCTGGCCGGTGTCGGTGGCGGCGTCCGGGATGAGCTCCGCGGTGTCGCCGTCCTTCGCCACGGGGCCGAAGGTGGTCAGCGTCCGGGTGAACATCCGGTTGCCGTACTCGATGTTCACGCCGACGTAGACGCGCTGGGGATCCCAGTGCTCGGTCGGCGTGCCGGACAGGATGTTGAGGGTGCCACCGGCGCTCGCCGGGCCGGCGGCTGCACCGCTCGTCCCGCCGGAGGTGGCGCCGCCACCACCGCAGGCGCTGAGGGCGAGGCCCAGCGCCATGGTCGTCGCGACTCCCGCGACGATCTTGACTCGCTTCATTGGTTCTCCTTTGTCGTTGTTGCGGAGACTGCGGGGGTGCCTGCACTCACTGGCGGTCGGCCTTCGGATCGAGGGCGTCGCGGAGACCGTCGCCGAGCAAGTTGAACGAGAGCACCACCAGGAAGAGGGTGACGCCCGGGAAGATGAAGTAGGCCGGATCCGACGTGGCGTAGTGCACCGAGTCGTTGAGGATCGAGCCGAAGGACGGCGTGGGGGCCTGGATGCCGACGCCGAGGAAGCCCAGCGCGGCTTCGGTGGCGATGTTCTGCGGCATGATCAGCGTCGTGTACACCAGGATCGGCGCCCACAGGTGGGGCAGCAGTTCGGTGAAGTAGATCCGCCGGCGCCCGGCGCCCAGCGAGCGTGCCGCTTCGACGAACTCGCGCTCCTTGAGCGAGAGCACCTGGCCGCGGATGATGCGGGCGAAGTAGGGCCAGCCGAAGAAGCCCATCACCAGGATCATGAAGACCATGGACGCGGGCGTCCGATCCACGCCCAGCGCGGCCTGCAGCACGTCGATCACGATCGTCGACAAGGCGATCAGCATCAGCGTCTGCGGGAAGCTGAGCACGAAGTCGACGACGCGGGAGAACAGCCAGTCGACCTTGCCGCCGGCGGTGCCGGAGACGATGCCGATGATCACGCCGATCACCACGGAGACCAGGACAGCCAGCGTCGCGACGGTCAGCGACACGGTGAGGCCGGACACCACGCGGGAGAAGATGTCGCGTCCGGTGCCGGGCTCCACACCCATCCAGTGCTGGGCCGAGACCCCGCCGGCGGGACCGATCGGCAGGGAGCCGAGGCCGCCGACGAGCGTGTCGTTGGAGCTGTAGGGGTCGATCCAGCCGAGCTGCGTCATCAGGGGCGCGAGGGCGGCAAGGAGGATGAAGAAGATCGCGGCGCCGAGCGCGACCATGGTGATCCGGTCGCGGACCAGCCGTGACCGTGTGATCTGCCATGGCGTGCGCCCCGCGATCGGGACTGCGCCATCGCGAGCCTCGACAGCGGTGCTGTCTGCCATCCGGAATCCCTCTTCTCGCCCGTGCCCGGCCTCGGACATACTTACTGTCCGCCTACCCCCACGGGTTTCGGTAATCTAGCACGCCGTCCGCGCCCACCGAAGGGCCGGGTACGGCAGGTGTAAAGCGTAATCAGAGCGTTATCAATCTGTGCTATTCACCAGATGCTGAGCAGACTCCCCTTGGGGGCGATCATTCAGTGCCGGCTGGTGGCCAGCATCGTCGATGCGCGTCAGGATTCCGTCAAGGGCCGGTCAAGCATCGGTAAATCCTCGCCCGTGGGCCCGGGCGGCGCCCGAGGATCGGATCGTGATCGAAAACCTCGTCGCCGTTGTGATCGGCCTCGCCCTGCTGGTGTACCTCGGGTACGCCCTGGCCCGTCCGGACCGGTTCTGACGCCATGGACGCCGTATTGCCCTTCGCTGCCGTCGTTGCGGTGGTGCTCATCCTGGTGGTCGTCCACGTGCCGTTGGGCAGCTGGATGCACCGCATCTTCACCGACCCCCACCACAGCCGGGCCGAACGGTTCGTCTACCGCCTGGTCGGCGTGGACCCCGACACAGGGCAGCGGTGGTGGGTCTACGCCCTGTCGGTGCTGGCGTTCTCGCTCGTCTCGATCCTCGCCCTGTGGCTGCTGATTCTCGGCCAGGGTCTCCTGCCGTGGTCGCTGGGCCGCTCGATGCACGTCGACACCGCGCTGAACACCGCGATCTCGTTCGTCACCAACACCAACTGGCAGTCCTACGCCGGCGAGGCAGGTACCGGCTACGTCGTGCAGGCCGCAGGACTCACCGTCCAGAACTTCCTCTCCGCTGCGGTCGGCGTCGCGGTGGCGGTCGCCGTCGTCCGCGGCCTGGCCAGCGAGCGGACGGACCGGATCGGCAACTTCTGGGTCGATGTCACCCGGTCGACGCTGCGACTGTTGCTGCCGCTGTCGATCGTGGGCGCGGTGCTGCTCGTGCTCGGCGGGGTGATCCAGAACCTGAACGACCCGCTGACGGTGACGACGATCGCCGGCGGCCAGCAGGTGGTGCAGGGCGGCCCGGTCGCATCGCAGGAGGTGATCAAATTGCTCGGCACCAACGGCGGCGGGTTCTTCAACGCCAACTCCGCGCACCCGTTCGAGAACCCCGGCGGGCTGGTGAACCTGCTCGAGATCGCGCTGCTGCTGATGATCGCCAGCGCGCTGCCGTACACCTACGGGCTGATGGTGAAAGACCGCCGGCAGGGCCTGGCGATGGCCGCCGCGATGGGCTTCCTGATGGTCGCGGGCATGGCGCTCACCGTCGCGGCCGAGGTGGCGTCGGGGACGATGGAGGGCAAAGAGCAGCGCTTGGGCGTCGTCTGGTCGGCGGTGTTCGCGTCCGCCACCACGGGCACGTCGACTGGTGCGGTGAACGCCATGCACGAGTCGTTCTCGCCGCTGGGCGGGGGCATGGTGCTGTTCAACATGATGCTCGGCGAGCTCTCGCCGGGCGGTGTCGGCAGCGGGCTGTACACGATGATCACGATGATCGTGGTGTCGGTGTTCATCGCAGGGCTGATGGTCGGCCGGACGCCGGAGCTGCTCGGCAAGACGATCGGACGCACCGAGATCACCCTCGCCGCGCTGGCGATGCTCGCCACGCCGGCGACGGTGCTGCTGTGCTTCGCGATCGCGCTGGTGGTGCCGATCTCCACCGCGGCGATCTCCGCGTCCGGCCCGCACGGGCTGACCGAACTGCTCTACGCGTTCACCTCTGCGGCCAACAACAACGGCTCGGCTTTCGCGGGCCTGTCCGCCGACCAGCCGTTCCTGAACCTCATGCTCGGCTTCGCCATGCTGGCCGGCCGGTTCGTGCCGATCGTGCTGCTGCTGGCCCTCGCCGGACGCCTGGCCGCGCAGCGGCACCGTCCGGCCACCGCGGGCACGATGCCCACCCATTCGCCGACATTCGTCGCGCTGCTGGTCGGCGTGGTCCTGATCATGACCGGGCTGACCTACTTCCCTTCCCTCGCCCTCGGGCCGATCGCGGAGGCACTTCTGTGAGCCAGCATCCCCGTCCCGCACATCCGTCGCTCGCCGTCACGGCCTGGCAGTCGCTGCCCCAGGCGCTGGCCAAGCTCGACCCGCGGCACGTCTTCGGCTCACCCGTGATCTTCGTGGTCTGGGTGGGGTCGGTGCTGACCACCGTCCTCTCGGTCGTGCGTCCGACGTTCTTCTCGATCTCGGTGACCGTGTGGTTGTGGCTGACGATCGTGTTCGCCAATCTCGCCGAGGCCATCGCGGAAGGCAGGGGCAAGGCCCAGGCCGACACCCTGCGCCGCACCAGGACGCAGACCATGGCCCGCCGGCTCACCTCGTCCGGCGCGGAGGAGCAGGTGCCGGGCACCGAGTTGCGGATCGGCGACCGTGTGGTGGTGGAGGCAGGGCAGGTGATCCCCGGCGACGGCGACATCGTCGAGGGCGTCGCCACCGTGGACGAGTCGGCGATCACGGGTGAGTCGGCGCCGGTGATCCGCGAGGCCGGCGGCGACCGGTGCGCGGTGACCGGAGGCACCACCGTGCTCAGCGACCGGATCGTCGTGCAGATCACGGCCAAGCCGGGCGAGACCTTCATCGACCGGATGATCGCCCTTGTCGAGGGCGCGTCCCGGCAGAAGACGCCGAACGAGATCGCGCTGGGCATCCTGCTGGTGACGCTGACGATCATTTTCGTGCTGGCGGTGATGGCCCTGCAGCCGCAGGCGATCTTCTCCGGCGACCGGCTCTCCCTGGTCGTGCTGGTGGCGCTGCTGGTCTGCCTGATCCCTACCACGATCGGGGCGCTGCTGTCCGCGATCGGCATCGCCGGCATGGACCGGCTCGTGCAGCACAACGTCCTCGCGATGTCCGGACGGGCGGTCGAGGCGGCCGGCGACGTGAACACCCTGCTGCTGGACAAGACCGGCACGATCACGTTCGGCAACCGCCGCGCGACCGAGGTGTTCCCGGTCGGGGGCGTCGAGCGGCGCGAACTGGTCGCCGCCGCCCAGGGCGCGTCGCTGGCCGACCAGACCCCCGAGGGCCGGTCGATCGTGGAGTTCGCCGTCTCCGAGGGTGTGCAGAGCGACCTGGGCGACGAGGTGGAACTGCTGCGGACGGGAGCCACCTTCGTCCCGTTCACTGCGCAGACCAGGATGTCGGGCATCGACCTGGCCGACGGCACTCAGCTGCGCAAGGGGGCCGGCTCGGCTGTGGCCGCCTGGGTTGCCGCGGAAGGAGGGCACGGCACGTCCGACCTCGCCCCGATCGTCGACCGGGTCGCTGCGCTCGGCGCGACGCCGTTGGTGGTGGCCAGTCGGGCTGCGGGCGGCGTTCCGCGGACGCTGGGCGTCGTCCAGCTCAAAGATGTGGTGAAGCCCGGCATGGCCGAGCGCTTCGCCCAGTTGCGGGCGATGGGCATCCGCACGGTGATGGTCACCGGCGACAACCCGCTCACAGCGAAGGCGATCGCCGCCGAGGCGGGTGTGGACGACTTCCTGGCCGAGGCCACTCCGGAGGACAAGATGGCGCTGATCCGCTCCGAGCAGTCGGGCGGCCGGCTGATCGCGATGACCGGGGACGGCACCAATGACGCCCCCGCGCTGGCCCAGGCCGACGTCGGCGTCGCGATGAACACCGGCACGTCGGCGGCGAAGGAGGCCGGGAACATGGTCGACCTCGACTCCGACCCGACCAAGCTGATCGATATCGTGGCCATCGGCAAGCAGCTGCTGATCACGCGCGGGGCGCTGACGACGTTCTCGATCGCCAACGACGTCGCGAAGTACTTCGCGATCATCCCGGCGATGTTCGTCGCGGTGTTCCCCGGGCTGCAAGCGCTCAACATCATGCGGCTGGCGTCGCCGTCGTCCGCGATCCTGTCCGCGGTGATCTTCAACGCGCTGATCATCCTCGCGCTCGTGCCGCTGGCGCTGCGCGGGGTGAAGTACCGGCCGATGAGCGCCCCGGCGATGCTGAACCGCAACCTGCTGGTGTACGGCCTGGGCGGGATCGTCGCGCCGTTCATCGGCATCAAGCTCATCGACCTCGTGGTCGCACTGCTCCCGGGACTGGGGTGATCTCGTCATGACCGTCTTTCGCCAACTGCTCGCCGGCCTGCGGTTCCTGGTCGTGATGACCGTGCTGCTCGGCGTCCTGTACCCGGCGGTGGTCACGCTGTTCGCCCAGGTGGCCACGCCGGCTGCGGCCAACGGCACGCTGATCGTGGTGGACGGCCGGGTGGCCGGGTCCGCGCTGCTCGGGCAGCAGGCCGACGGCCCGGAGTGGTTCCAGCCGCGGCCGTCCGCGTCCGACTACTCAGGGCAGACGTCCGGCGGCTCGAACCTGTCCCCGGTCTCGTCCGCGCAGGCCGACGCGATCGCGAAGCGGGAGGCGGACCTGCGCGCGGCCAACCCAGACGCGGTCGGACCGATTCCGGCGGACGCGCTGACGGCGTCCGGTTCCGGCCTCGACCCGGACATCTCCGTGGCGTACGCCCAGTGGCAGGTGCCGAGGGTGGCGAAGACGCGCGGGCTCGATCCGTCCGTGCTGCGGGAGCTGATCGCGGCGAGCACCGACCCCGCGTGGCTGGGGTTCGTTGGCCAGGACGGTGTGAACGTCACCCGGCTGAACGCCGCGCTGGCCACCCGGAAGTGAGAATGGAGCCATGGGTCGCGGACAACTGCGCATCTACCTCGGGGCGGCCCCCGGGGTGGGCAAGACCGTGGCCATGCTGGACGAGGGCCGGCGCCGGTCCGAGCGTGGCACCGATGTGGTGGTGGGGCTGTGCGAGACGCACGGGCGGGCCTTCACCGGGGCCGCGCTGGCTGGCCTGGAGGTCGTGCCCAGGCGTCGCGTCGAGTACCGCGGCACGGTCCTGGACGAGATGGATCTCGACGCGGTGCTCGCCCGGCGTCCGCAGGTCGCGCTGGTGGACGAGCTCGCGCACACCAACGTGCCCGGGTCGCGCAACGAGAAGCGCTGGCAGGACATTGACGAGCTGCTGGACGCCGGCATCGACGTCATCTCCACCGTCAACATCCAGCACCTGGAGTCGCTGAACGACGCCGTCACGGCGATCACCGGCATCGTGCAGCGCGAGACCGTGCCCGACGAGGTGGTGCGCGCGACAGAGCAGATCGAGCTGGTCGACATGTCGCCCGAGGCCCTGCGCCGGCGGATGGCGCACGGCAACATCTACCTTCCCGAGAAGGTGGACGCGGCCCTGGCCAACTACTTCCGGGTGGGCAACCTCTCGGCGCTGCGGGAGCTCGCGCTGCTCTGGTTGGCCGACCGGGTGGACGCGGGCCTGGAGGGCTATCGGGCCGCGCACGGCATCACCCAGACCTGGCCGACCAGGGAGCGGGTGGTGGTGGCGCTGGCCGGCGGTCCCGAGGGGGAGACGCTGCTGCGGCGCGGGGCGCGGATCGCGTCCCGGCTCGCGGGAGGGGAACTGCTCGGCGTCTACGTGGCCCGGAGCGATGGGCTGACGGCCACCCCGCTGAGTCAGCTCGCCGAGCTGCACCGGCTGACCGAGGAGCTCGGTGGGGAGTTCCACACGGTCGCGGGCGACGACGCGGCGGCAGCCGTCCTGCAGTTCGCGCGGGCGGTGAACGCCACGCAGGTGCTGGTGGGCGCTTCGCGGTCGCGTCCCTGGCAGCGGGCGTTCACGCACAGCATGGCCGAGCGGGTGATCGCGGACGCGGGCGACATCGACGTCCACGTGGTCACCCACCCGTTCGCGGGGACGGGCTTCCGGTTCCGGTCGCGCCGGGGCCTGCCGCGGCGTCGGGTCGCCGCGGGGCTGGGCGCCGCGGTGGTGCTGCCTGCGCTGATCACCTGGCTGCTGCGGATCAACCCGTACACCTGGGACCTGCCGCTGGTGATCCCGGTGTTCCTGCTGGCCACGGTCGCTGTCGCGGCCATCGGTGGGCTGGTGCCCGCTGTGGTGGCCGCGATCATCGCGTCCCTGCTGCTGAACTGGTTCTTCGTCACCCCCGTCGGCACCCTCACGGTGGCCGACCCCGAGAACACCCTCGCCCTGTTCGTGTTCGTCCTCGTCGGGGTGGCCGTGGCGCTGATCGTGCACCGCAACGCGAGACGGACTGCCGAGGCCCAGGCCGCCCAGCGCGAGTCGGCGGCGCTGGTGGAGCTCTCGCACACCCTGCTCGCGTCCGCCGACCAGCTGCCGGTGCTGCTCCAGTGGGCGGTGGACATGTTCGGCGTCCAGGCGGCAGCGATCGTCCAGCGTCCTCCGGTGGGACGGCCGGTCGTCGTCGCGTCCGCCGGTGTGTTCGACCCGGTGGCGCCGTTCGACTTCGAGGACGCGGACGGCGTCCACGAGCTGGCGCTGCAGCCGCCGGGGCTCGGTGCCGACCAGCGCCGGCTGTTCGATGCCTTCGCCGCGCATGCCGGCGCGATCCTGCAGCGGCAGGAACTGCGGCGCTCCGCCGACTCGGCGGCCCAGCTGGCCAGGGACAATCTCGCCCGTACCGCACTGCTGTCGGCCGTCTCGCACGACCTGCGGACGCCGCTGGCCGGCATCAAGGCGGCGATCGGCAGCCTGCGCTCGTCCGAGGTGGTGTGGTCGGCGGAGGACCGCGAGGAGCTGATGGAAGCCATCGAGGACTCGGCCGACCGGCTGGACGCCCTGATCGGAAACCTGCTCAGCATGTCCCGGCTGCAGACCGGCAACCTCGTCGCCCACCCCGCGCCGGTGGACCTGGGGGAGGTGATCCCGACGGCGCTGGCCGGACTGTCTGCGCCGGAGCGCACGACCTGGCGGATCGATCCGGAGGCCCGCAGCGTCGTGGCCGACGCAGGCCTGCTGGACCGGGTGCTGGCCAACATCACCGAGAACGCGCTGCGCTACCAGCCGGACGGGCGTCCGGTGTCGGTCGCGGCCAGCCGGGTGGCTGACCGGGTCGAGATCAGGGTGGTGGACGCCGGGCCTGGCGTCCCGACCGAGGAGCAGGAACGGATCTTCCAACCGTTCCAGCGGCACGGGGACGTGCCCAGCGGCGACGGCCTCGGCCTCGGGTTGGCGGTCGCCCGTGGCCTCACCGAGGCGATGTCGGGTACGGTCACGGCCGAGGCCACGCCCGGCGGCGGGCTGACCATGGTGATCACCCTGCCGACCCGGATGGGCCAGGCGATCGCCGGCGAGGTCGAGGAGGCGCGATGAGCAGGATCCTCGTCGTGGACGACGACCCCACGCTGCAGCGGACGCTGCGGATCAACCTGCGGGCGCGCGGGCACGAGGTGCTGGTAGCGGGCACCGGTCGGCAGGCGGTCGAGCTGTTCGTCTCCGACGAGCCCGAGTTGGTGATCCTCGACCTGGGCCTGCCCGACCTCGATGGCGTCGAGGTGCTGCGGCGGTTGCGGCAGCGGTCGGTGGTGCCGGTGGTCGTGCTGTCGGCACGGCAGGAGGCGGACGACAAGGTCGAGGCCCTTGACGAGGGCGCAGACGACTACGTCAGCAAGCCGTTCAGCATGGACGAGCTGATGGCGCGGGTGCGGGCGGCCCTGCGCCGGATGACCACCGAAGCCGACGCCCCGCCCACCGTGGCGACGGACGGCCTCGTCCTCGACTTCGCGGCGAACACGGCGACCAGGGACGGACTCCTCATCCACCTCACGCCGACGGAGTGGAGGCTGCTCGCCGAACTCGCGCGCCACCCGGGCCGGGTCGTGTCGCACGAGAACCTGCTGCGCGCCGCCTGGGGCCCGGGCTACGGACGCGAGCACAACTACCTGCGGGTCTTCGCCAACCAGATCCGCCGCAAGATCGAGCGCGACCCCGCCCGTCCGACGCACCTGCTCAACGAGCCGGGCCTGGGCTACCGCCTGGTCATCTGAACCGGGGACGGTTCTCCCGGTTCGCGGGGACGGTTCTGCCGGTTCGCGGGGACGGTTCTGCCGGTTCACTTCGACCCTCGGGCGGGTGAACCAGGAGAACCGTCCCCCCGGCTCGGGAGAACCGTCCCCCCG
>DAIPJC010000074.1:9588-13233 GCA_036770475.1 Propionicimonas sp.
GAACCGTCCCCCCGACTCAGGAGAACCGTCCCCCCGGCTCGGGAGAACCGTCCCCGTCTTGTTCAGCCGACGGCCTGGCCGGCCTCGAACTGCCCGGCGGCGGCATTGCCCAGCTGCTCGATCGCCCGGTCCAGGGTCGCGACGACCTTGGCGTTGTCGTAGTGGGCGGCGATGTCGGCCAGTGCGAGCATGCCGCCCAGCTGGATCTGCGCAACCCGCCACGGGTGCGGGTCGGGCTCGGGTTGCGGCCAGGGCCAGCGGTGCGGCCAGCCGGTGCCGCACCAGTCGTCGATGTCCTCGGCGAACTGCTTGCCGAAGCCGCCGGCGATGCCGGCCCGGACGACCTCCTGCATCAGCCGGGCGCCGATCGCGACGGGCGGCAGCGGCTGGGGATTCAGCGCGACCTCCGAGATGCGATCGGCGACGAGCTGTGGACCGCGCGGGATCACGTCCGCGGCCTTCGGGTTCAAGGCGATGATCAGGGCGAGCCGGTCGCCCGTCATCAGCGCCCTCAGGATCATTGCGGTGGATGCCATCCTGGTCTCCTCTCCTTGCGATGGCGTGGAGCCGCGGCCCGGCGGTCGCCGGTTGCTGGCGGCGTCCACCGATGAGAGGGACGGTGCGGTGGGTTGATACCGGCGGTCAGTCGATCCGGATCCCGAGCCGGGCGGCCATCGCCGGAGCCAGGTCGAGCAGTTGCTCGAGGGTGATGCTGGCGCCCTTCAAGCCCTCGAGGTTCCGTACGTCGGCGAGGCGCGCGCCGCGCAGGTCGACGTCCGTGAGCTGGGCGTTGACGAGTTCCAGCCGGTCGATCCGGCAACCGTCGAACGCGACCCGCGTGGCTGTGGCCCGCATCAGGTCGAGGTCTTCGATGATGCAGTCGGTGAACGCGACATCGGTCAGCTTGGCGCCCCGCAGGTTCAGGTAGCCGAGCTTGCAGCGGGTGAACGACACGCTGCGCCAGTTCGAGTCGTAGAGCTCGGCGGACCCGATCCGGCTCTGCGTCACCTCCACGTTCCACCAGCCCGACTCGGGTGCGCTGAGCGCGACCACCTCGATCCCGTCGATCACCGAGCCGACCAGGGACGCTCCCGGCGCCGACCACTCCTGCGCGACCAGGCCGGACAACCGGGACGCGCCGAGTCGGCGCCGGCCGGTCCAGGCGATCTCGTCCACGCGGAGGTCGCGGAACTCCATGTCATCAAGGTCTTCGTCGCCGTCCAGCACGGACGGGTCGCCCGGCGCCAGCGTCCCGAGTGTCGGCCGGTGGAGCCGGGGTGGAAGCGGTCCCGTGGACTCCTGTCGCGCCATGGTTCGCACCCTAGAGCATGCGCCGACGGGCCCTTCGCCCTGCAGCCGGCGCGTGAGGCCGGGCTTTCCGGCACCCCACGGGCGGGTGCTAGCGTCCGGCCATGGCTGAGGTGCGCGGATCGGTATCGGCGGACGATGTGGTCGGCGAGGTCGACCGGCGGCTGTTCGGGTCGTTCGTCGAACACCTCGGACGGTGCGTCTACGACGGCATCCACGAACCGGGCCACCCGTCCGCAGACGAGCACGGCTTCCGCACCGACGTGATGGACCTCGTCCGCGAACTGGGCGTGACGACCGTCCGCTATCCCGGGGGCAACTTCGTCTCCGGCTACCGCTGGGAGGACGGGATCGGTCCGAAGGCCGAGCGTCCGCGGCGACTCGACCTGGCCTGGCACTCGCTGGAGACCAACGAGGTCGGCCTGCACGAGTTCGCCGGCTGGGCGCGGCGCGTGGGCGTTGAGCTGATGCTGGCCCTCAACCTCGGCACGCGCGGGACGCAGGAGGCGCTCAACCTGCTGGAGTACGCGAACATCGCCGGCGGCACGGCGCTGTCCGACCTGCGCGTCCGGAACGGCGCGCCAGAGCCGTTCGGTGTCCGGATGTGGTGCCTCGGCAACGAGCTGGACGGGCCGTGGCAGCTCGGCCACCGCAGCGCGGACGACTACGGCAAGCTGGCCGCGCGGACGGCGAAGGCGCTCCGCCAGCTGGATCCCGGCCTCGAACTCGTGGCCTGCGGCAGCTCGGGACGCGGCATGCCGACCTTCGGGTCCTGGGAGCGGCAGGTGCTCGCCCACGGCTACGCCGACGTCGACTTCATCTCCTGCCACGCCTACTACCAGGAGCGGGACGGCGACGCCGCCAGCTTCCTTGCGTCCGCCGTCGACATGGACGCGTTCATCGAGTCGGTGGCCGCGACCGCTGATGCCGTGAAGGCCGAATTGGGTAGCGAAAAGACCATCAAGATCTCGTTCGACGAATGGAACGTCTGGTACGCCGACCGGTTCGAGAACGTCGAGAAGCTCGGCGGCCTCGACAACTGGCCGGTCGCGCCCCGCCTGCTGGAGGACCAGTACTCGGTGACCGACGCGGTGGTGGTAGGCAGCCTGCTGGTCTCGCTGCTGAACCACGCCGACCGGGTGAAGACCGCCTGCCAGGCCCAGTTGGTGAACGTGATCGCCCCGATCATGACCGAGCCGGGTGGACCCGCCTGGCGCCAGACCAGCTTCTTCCCGTTCGCGCTCACCGCGCGACTGGCGTCCGGGTCGGCGCTGCGGGTGGCGGTCTCCGGGCCGTCCGTCGACACCGAGGGGCACGGCGAAGTGCCGGTGGTCTCCGCCGCGGGGACGGTCGACTCGGACGGGCTGTCGCTGTTCCTCGTCAACCGCAGCCTGGACGACACCATGCGGCTGCGGGTCAGGCTGCACGGCTGCGGAGAGCTCGCCGTCTCCGAGGCCTGGACGCTCGCGGACGCCGACCGGCACGCGAAGAACACCCTCGAGGATCCGGAGCGGGTGAAGCCATGGCCCAACCCGTCCGCCCAGGTCGACGACGGCGTCCTGCTGGTCGATCTGCCGCCCGTCTCGTGGACCGCGCTGCGGCTTGCGTCCTGAACCCCTGATCGTTGGTCGAGCTTGTCGAGACCTCTCCGGTCCCTGAGGGCCGACGGGTGAGGAACGAACCCATCGGCGTCACGAAGGGCGGCCGTCATGACGGCGTCGGGGCCCCTCGTGACGCATCCCCGTTCCTCGGATGCTCCTCAGGGACCAGACGAGGGGCGCCGGCGTCCGTCGGACCACTGTCGAGGACGGACTGCCGTCCCGGCCAGGTGGCCGGGACGGCAGCCCCGGTGCCCGGCCGTTGTCGAGATGGCGGTGAACCGGCCAGGGCGCTCCGGGAGGAGGGGTCAGTGGTGGAACGTAATCGCCTTGAAGTCCTGAGTCTGTTTGCGAATGCCGACCTCGGTGGGGAACCGCTCGATCGAGGACGCCCCGTAGAAGCCGACGATGCCCTCGGTGTGGTCGAGGACATACTGCGCGTCCTCCGGGTTGGCGATCGGGCCGCCGTGGCACAGGCACAGGATGTCGGGATTGACGCTCTTCGCCGCGTCCGCCAGTTCCTGCACCTTCACCGCCGCCTGCTCCAGCGTCAGGGCGGTCTTGGCTCCGATCGTCCCGGACGTGGTCAGCCCCATGTGTGGGACGAGGATGTCCGCGCCGGCGGCGGCCATGTCCCTGGCCTGGTCGGTGTCGAAGACGTACGGGGACGTGAGCAGGTCGAGTTCGTGGGCGAGCCGGATCATGTCGACCTCGGGGCCGTAGCCCATCCCGGTCTCCT
>DAIPJC010000075.1:0-13099 GCA_036770475.1 Propionicimonas sp.
GCGATCGGCTTCGACCGGATCTTCGACTTCTCCTTCGCCGCCGACCTGACGATCATGGAGGAGACCACCGAGTTCCTGAACCGGATCGCCAGTGGCGGCGTGATGCCGCAGTTCACGTCCTGCTGCCCCGGCTGGGTGAACCTGGTCGAGAAGCGCTACCCCGCCCTGATCCCCCACCTGTCCAGCTGCAAGTCCCCGCAGCAGATGATGGGCACGACGGTGAAGAACCACTTCGCGCAGACGTACGGCGTCTCCCTGGACGACCTGTACGTCGTCTCGATCGTGCCGTGCCTGGCCAAGAAGTACGAGGCCGCGCGTCCGGAGTTCGCCCCCGGCGGGATCAGGGACGTCGACGCCGTCGTCACCACCACGGAGTTCATCGAGATGATGGACATGGTCCGGCTGAACCCCCACGAGGTCGCGCCCGACCATTTCGACGAGCCCTACTCCCGGGTGACCGGGGCCGGGGTCATCTTCGGCGCGTCCGGCGGCGTGGCCGAGGCCGCGCTGCGGATGGCGGTGGAGAAGCTCACCGGGCACAAGCATCCCGAACACCTCGAGTTCCATGCGGTGCGCGGCCTGCAGGGCATGAAGGAAGCCACTGTGACCGCGGGCGACACGACCGTCCGGGTGGC
The DNA here is from genome assembly GCA_036770475.1 of Propionicimonas sp. Taxonomy (GTDB): domain Bacteria; phylum Actinomycetota; class Actinomycetes; order Propionibacteriales; family Propionibacteriaceae; genus Propionicimonas. The sequence goes on from DAIPJC010000075.1 coordinate 636, forward strand.
GGTGATCTCGGGGCTCGGCAACGCCGAACCCCTGATCAGCAGGGTCATCGCAGGCGAGGACGTCGGCTACGACCTCGTCGAGATCATGGCCTGCCCCGGCGGCTGCATCGACGGCGCGGGCAACCCGGCACCGGCGAAGGTCGGTGAGCTGCGCCAGCGCACCGAGGTGCTGTTCGACATCGACCGGACCAGCAAGTACCGCCGCTCCCAGGAGAACCCCGACATCCTGCGCCTCTACGACGACTTCTACGGCGAGCCCAACTCCGAGAAGGCCCACCACCTGCTCCACACCACCTACGAGCCCTACACCGAGAAGACGGCCGTGCCCGTCACGATGCCCATCAACTGAACAAGGGACGGTTCTCCCGGTTCGCAGGGACGGTTCTCCCGACTCGCAGGGACGGTTCTCCCGGTTCACGGGGACGGTTCTCCCGACTCACGAGAACCGTCCCCCCGACTCACGAGAACCGTCCCCCCGACTCACGAGAACCGTCCCCCCGACTCACGAGAACCGTCCCCTCTCAGTCCAGGACGCGGAGCGGCGGGCCGTCGAGCCGGACCACCGTCGCGCCCAGCGCGGCCGCCTGGTCGGGCACGTGGGTGACGAGGACGGTCAGCCCGCTCGGATTCGACTCCGCGATCACCCCAGCGGCCTGTCGCCAGGCCGACTCGTCCAGACCGGTGAACGGCTCGTCGAGCAACAGGACGTCCGGCTCGGCGGCCAAGGCCCTGGCGATCGCGACCCGGCGGCGCTGGCCGCCGCTCAGCTCCTCCGGACGTGCCCCCAGGTGGTCGGCCAGGCCCAGCCGGCGCAGGTAGCCCACAGCGCGCTCACGGCCGTCCGGACCGGTGCTGGCGTTGCGCAGCGCGGGCTCCCAAGGCAGGAGTCGGTCCTCCTGGAACACGACCGCCGGACACCGGCCGTCCAGACCCGTGACGGCCCCCGCGTCCGGTGTCTCCAGAGCGGCCAGCAGCCGCAGCACCGTGGTCTTCCCGCACCCGGACGGCCCGAGTAGGCACACCGCACCGGTATCGGGAAGCACGAGCGAGAAGTCCCGCAACACTGGACGCGCGGGACCATAGGCGAAGTCCACCCGCTCAAGCGCCGGCATCGGACGTCCCCTCCCCCACCGGGACCGGTCCGCCCGACAGCCGCCGCGTCACGTGCGCGGCACCCCACCTCAGGGCGGACTCCAGCAGCAGGCTCAGCGCCACGACCGTGATCGTCCAGGCGAACACCTCCGGGGTGTCCAGGTACACCTTCGCGTCCTGCAGTTCACCGCCGATCGACAGCTCCGGCCGGCTGATCACCTCAGCGGCGACCCCCGACTTCCACGCCAGCCCCATGCCGGTCGTGCACGCGGCGGCGAAGAACGGCAACAACAGCGGCAGCCGGACGCGCCGCAGCGTCTGCCACCGTCCGAACCGGAACACCGCCGCCATCTCCAGCAGCGCGCGATCCTGGCCGGCGATGCCGTGCGCCATGTTGTCCCACACGACCGGCACCACCATCAGGAACGAGATGAACGCGGGCAGGCGTCCGGTGGGGATCCACACCAGGGCCAGGATGATGAAAGAGGCCACCGGCGCCGCCCTCACCACGCGCAGCAACGGGGACAGCAACGCGTCCGCCACCCGGGAACGGACCGTGAGCATCGCGGCCAGGCAGCCGACGACCACGCCGGCGACGAAGCCTGCCAGCACCCGCACCAGCGACCAGCCGGTCACCTGCCAGAAGGCTGGCGTACCGAACAGTCCGGCCAGAGTGGTCAGCACGACGGACGGCGCGGGGACCAGCAACTCCTGTCCGACCAGCAGGCTCGCCACCTGCCACACGGCGAGCCAGAACACCACGGCCGCAACGCCGAGCAACGCTCGGCGACGCGGCTCAGGCGCCGGTGTAGTAGAACCCGGCGTCCGGGAGCGCCCCACCCAGGGACTTCGGATTCGCGTCATAGAGCACCTGGAAATAGCCCTGGATCCCGGTCCTCATCTCCTCGCCGGCGAGGTAGGTGAGGTTGAGCCTCGGGATCGCCTTGGCGGCCACCGCGGCACTCGGGATGATACCGAACTGCTGGCACAGCGCGGCGGCACCGCTGACGTCGGACGTCGCCTGGCCGATGGACGCCCGGTACTCGCGCAGGAACGTGCCCACCGCCGCCGGATTCTTCGCCACGAAGTCCTTCCGCGCGATCACCGCGCCCATCATCAGCTGGCTGCCGTCGGTGACCGCCTTCCCCCACTCGGCGGTCAGGTCGAGCGCCACCCGGACCTTGGGATTCTTCATCGTCACCGTGGTCACGAACGGCTCGGGCAGCAGCGCGACCTTCGCGTCCCCGTTCGCCACCAGCGTGGCGACCTCGTCGTGCTCGCCCTTGAACACGATGTGTACGTCACGGTCCGGATCGAGCCCGTTCTTCTGCAGCAGGAACCGCAGCACGTACTCCGGGTTCGAGCCCTGGCCGGACGCGTAGATGGTCTTCCCTTTCAGGTCGGCCACGCTGTGCACGGTGTCCCCGTTCTCCACCACGTACATCACGCCCAGGGTGTTCACCGCCAGCAGCTGCACCGCCCCAGAGGTCTTGGCGTACAGCACCGCGGCCAGGTTGGTCGGCACCGCAGCGATGTCGACGTCCCCGCTGGCGATCTTGGCCACGACTTCGTCCGGCGAGTCCGACACCGTGAAGGTGTAGTCGTCAGCCGCGGACCCGTCGTCCTGTGCCTTCATCAGGTGCACCATGCCGACACCCGTGGGCCCCTTCAGCGTGGCCACACGCACCGCCGGCTTCGCAGCCGCAGCGGAACCCGCGGAAGCTGCGGGCTGGCCGGACGAACAGCCGGCGACCAGCGCCAGCACTGCGAGTACCGATGCCAGCAGCCGAAGGGGGCGGTTCGGGGCTTCTTTGCCCAACTTTGTCCTCACAAATGAAGTTTAGGACTTCGGGGCGGCCCGTGCTGGGCTTTCCAGTTCTCTGGGCAGACAAACGCCGGGCCCGAGGTCATCGACCTCGGGCCCGGCGTTCAGGTTTTCGCGCTATCCGCGGATGCTCAGCGCAGTTCCCCGGTGTCGTACTCGTCCAGACCGACCGCAGTCCCACCGACATTGAGGTCGTAGTCGTACGGGTCGTAGGAGAGGTCGTACGCGGCGGCGCGGGCCTCCGCGGTGGGCTCGACCCGGATGTTCCGGTACCGCTCCAGGCCGGTGCCGGCCGGGATCAGCTTGCCCAGGATGACGTTCTCCTTCAGGCCGACCAGGGAGTCCGACTTGGCGTTGATCGCCGCGTCGGTGAGCACCTTGGTGGTCTCCTGGAACGAGGCGGCCGACAGCCACGACTCGGTCGCCAGCGACGCCTTGGTGATGCCCATCAGGACCGGACGACCCTGGGCCGGCGTGCGGCCCTCGGTCACCATCTGCCGGTTCTGCGCCTCGAAGGACTTCCGGTCCACGAGCTCGCCCGGCAGCATCGAGGTGTCGCCGGACTCGATCACCGTGATCCGGCGCAGCATCTGCCGGATGATGATCTCGATGTGCTTGTCGTGGATCGGCGCACCCTGCGTCCGGTACACGGCCTGCACCTCCTCCACCAGGTGCTCCTGCACCTTGCGGAGGCCGGAGACGCGGAGCACGTCCTGCGGGTCGGGCGTGCCGGCGTAGAGCTGCTGGCCGGCCTGCACGTGGTCGCCGTCACCGATCGCGTGGCGCGCGCCGGTGGCGTCCTCCCACTCCAGGCGGACGCGCCGCGGCAGCGGGTACTCGAGGTCGGCCTCGCCGTCGTCGCGGACGATGACCAGCTTGCGCGTGCGCTCGCCCTCCTCGATCCGGACCCGGCCGGCCGCCTCAGCGATCGGAGCCTTGCCCTTGGGCTGGCGCGCCTCGAAGAGCTCGACCACACGCGGCAGGCCCTGCGTGATGTCGTCACCAGCCACACCACCGGTGTGGAAGGTCCGCATCGTCAGCTGGGTGCCGGGCTCGCCGATCGACTGGGCCGCGACGATGCCCACCGCCTCGCCGACGTCGACGAGCTTGCCGGTGGCCAGCGAGCGCCCGTAGCACATCGCGCAGGTGCCGGTGGCCGCCTCACAGGTGAGGACGGAGCGCACCTTGACCTCGGTGACGCCGTTCTTCAGCAGCTTGCGGATGTTCACGTCACCCAGGTCGACCCCGGCCTTCAGCAGCACCTTGCCCTCCGGCGTCACGACGTCGGAAGCGAGGGTACGGGCGTAGACCGCGGTCTCGTTGTTGCGCGCCGCCACCAGCTTGCCGCCCCGGCTCTCCGCGGCGATCGCCTTGGTCAACCCACGCTCGGTCTGGCAGTCCTCCTCGCGGATGATGACGTCCTGGGAGACGTCGACCAGCCGCCGGGTGAGGTAGCCGGAGTCGGCGGTCCGCAGCGCGGTGTCCGCCTGACCCTTCCGGCCGCCGTGCGTGGAGATGAAGTACTCCAGCACGCTCAGGCCCTCACGGAAGTTGGACTTGATCGGCCGGGCGATGATCTCGCCCTTCGGGTTGGCCACCAGGCCTCGCATGGCCGCGATCTGGCGCATCTGGGTCATGTTCCCTCGGGCGCCGGAGTGCACCATCATGAAGATCGGGTTGTTCTTCGTGAAGTTCGCCTCCATGGCCGCGGTCAGCTCGGCGGTGGCGTCCGTCCACAGCTGGATGAGCTCCTGGTGGCGCTCCTCCTCGGTCACCTTGCCACGCTCGTACTGCTTGGTGATCTTGTTGGCCCTTGCGTCGTAGCCGGCCAGGATCTCCGGCTTGGACGGCGGGGTCTGCACGTCGGCGATGGACACGGTGACGCCCGAACGCGTGGCCCACTTGAAGCCGAGGGCCTTGAGCCGGTCCAGCGTGACCGCCACCTCGACCTTCGGGTACCGCTCGGCCAGGTCGTTGACGATCTGGCCCAGCTTCTTCTTGCCGACCTCCTCGTTCACGTACGGGTAGTCGACGGGCAGCGCCTCGTTGAACAGGGCCCGGCCGAGCGTGGTCTCCAGGATCACGCTGCCGTCCGCGCGCAACTCGTTGCCCTCGGGCGGGGTGACGCCGGTCAGGCGGATCTTGCAGTGCGCACCGATGCCCAGTTCACCGCGGTCGAAGGCCATGTAGGCTTCGGCAACGGACGAGAACGCCCGGCCCTCGCCGGGCTGGCCGGCCTGCTCCAGGGTCAGGAAGTAGTGCCCGATGATCATGTCCTGGGTGGGCAGGGTCACCGGACGGCCGTCGGCAGGCTTCAGGATGTTGTTGGTGGACAGCATCAGGATGCGCGCCTCGGCCTGGGCCTCCGCGCTCAGCGGCAGGTGCACGGCCATCTGGTCGCCGTCGAAGTCGGCGTTGAACGCCGTGCAGACGAGCGGGTGCAGCTGGATGGCCTTGCCCTCGATCAGCTGCGGCTCGAACGCCTGGATGCCGAGCCGGTGCAGGGTCGGTGCACGGTTCAGCAGCACCGGGTGCTCGGCGATGACCTCTTCCAGCACGTCCCACACGACCGGACGCTGGCGCTCGACCATCCGCTTGGCGCTCTTGATGTTCTGCGCCAGGTTCAGGTCATCGAGCCGCTTCATCACGAACGGCTTGAACAGCTCCAGGGCCATGTTCTTGGGCAGGCCGCACTGGTGCAGCTTCAGCTGCGGGCCGACCACGATGACCGAACGGCCGGAGTAGTCGACGCGCTTGCCCAGCAGGTTCTGGCGGAACCGGCCCTGCTTGCCCTTCAGCATGTCCGAGATGGACTTCAGCGGACGGTTGCCCGGCCCGGTGACCGGACGGCCACGGCGGCCGTTGTCGAAGAGGCTGTCGACGGCCTCCTGCAGCATCCGCTTCTCGTTGTTCACGATGATCTCGGGCGCACCGAGGTCGAGCAGACGCTTGAGTCGGTTGTTCCGGTTGATCACGCGGCGGTACAGGTCATTGAGGTCGGAGGTCGCGAAGCGGCCACCGTCCAGCTGAACCATCGGACGCAGGTCCGGCGGAATCACGGGGACGGCGTCCAGCACCATGCCCAGCGGGGAGTTGGTGGTGTTCAGGAACGCCGCCACCACCTTGAGCCGCTTCAGCGCGCGGGTCTTGCGCTGGCCCTTGCCGGTCTGGATGATCTCGCGCAGCGACTCGGCCTCCGCGGCCAGGTCGAAGGTGGCCAGGCGGTTCTTGATCGCCTCGGCCCCCATGAAGCCCTCGAAGTACTTGCCGAACCGGTTCTTCATCTCCCGGTAGAGGATCTCGTCGCCCTCGAGGTCCTGGACCTTGAGGCCCTTGAACCGGGTCCAGACGGCCTCCAGCCGGTCGAGATCACGCTGCGCACGGTCGCGCAGCTGCTTGACCTCGCGCTCGCCGCTCTCGCGGACGCGCTTCTTGATGTCGGCCTTGGCGCCCTCGGCCTCCAGCTGGGCGAGGTCCTCCTCGATCTTGGCGAGCCGGGCGTTCACGTCGTTGTCCCGGCGGGCCTCGAGCTGCTTGCGCTCGACCTCCACCTTCGCCTCCAGGGACGGCAGGTCGCGGTGGCGCGCCTCCTCGTCCACTGCGGTGATCATGTACGCAGCGAAGTAGATGACCTTCTCCAGGTCCTTCGGCGCGATGTCCAGCAGGTAGCCCAGCCGGCTCGGCACGCCCTTGAAGTACCAGATGTGCGTGACCGGGGCGGCCAGCTCGATGTGGCCCATCCGCTCACGACGGACGTTGGAGCGGGTCACCTCGACGCCACAGCGCTCGCAGATGATGCCCTTGAAGCGCACCCGCTTGTACTTGCCGCAGTAGCACTCCCAGTCCCGGGTCGGGCCGAAGATCTTCTCGCAGAACAGGCCGTCGCGCTCGGGCTTGAGCGTCCGGTAGTTGATCGTCTCCGGCTTCTTCACCTCGCCGTGAGACCACTCCCGGATCTGGTCGGCCGTGGCCAGCCCGATGCGGAGCTCGTCGTAGAAGTTCACGTCCAGCACGTTGCTTCTCTTTCTCCTGTTGCCAGGAATCCCTAGAAGGATGTTGTTGGGGAGCCGGAGCTCTTCTTAGACCTCGTCGACGGAGTGGAACGAGTCAGCGCCGGGGCGCCGGGACAGGTCGATGCCGAACTCCTCGCTGGCGCGGAAGTCGTCCTCCGAATCGCGCAGTTCGACCACCGTGCCATCGCTGGAGAGGACCTCCACGTTCAGGCAGAGCGACTTCATCTCCTTGACCAGCACCTTGAACGACTCGGGGATGCCGGGCTCGGGGATGTTCTCGCCCTTCACGATCGCCTCGTAGACCTTCACGCGGCCGGGCACGTCGTCGGACTTGATGGTGAGCAGCTCCTGCAGGGCCCAGGCGGCGCCGTACGCCTCCAGTGCCCACACCTCCATCTCGCCGAAGCGCTGGCCACCGAACTGCGCCTTGCCGCCCAGCGGCTGCTGGGTGATCATCGAGTACGGGCCGGTGGACCGGGCGTGGATCTTGTCGTCCACCAGGTGGTGCAGCTTCAGCATGTAGATGTAGCCGACGCCGACCCGCTCCGGGTACGGCTCGCCGGAGCGGCCGTCGAAGAGCTGGGCCTTGCCGCCGGCGTCCACCAGCTGCAGGCCATCGCGCTGCGGCAGCCCGTGCTCGAGCAGCCCCGCGATCTCCTGCTCGTTGGCGCCGTCGAAGACCGGGGTGGCGAGGCGGGCGTTGCCCTCCACGTGCTCCAGGCCGACGTCGCGCAGGCGGGCCGCCCAGGCCTCTTCCACGCCCTTGATGTCCCAGCCGGACTTGGCGACCCACCCGAGGTGGGTCTCCAGGACCTGGCCGACGTTCATCCGGGACGGGACGCCGAGCGGGTTCAGCACGATGTCCACCGGGGTGCCGTCCTCGAGGAACGGCATGTCCTCGACCGGCAGGATCTTCGAGATGACGCCCTTGTTGCCGTGGCGTCCGGCGAGCTTGTCGCCGTCGGAGATCTTGCGCTTCTGGGCCACGTAGACGCGGACCAGCTGGTTCACGCCCGGAGGCAGCTCGTCGTCGTTCTCGCGGTCGAACACGCGGACGCCGATCACCGTGCCGGTCTCGCCGTGCGGCACCTTCATCGAGGTGTCGCGCACCTCGCGGGCCTTCTCGCCGAAGATCGCACGCAGCAGCCGCTCCTCCGGAGTGAGCTCGGTCTCGCCCTTCGGGGTGACCTTGCCGACCAGGATGTCGCCGGTGCCGACCTCGGCGCCGATCCGGATGATGCCCCGCTCGTCCAGGTTGGCGAGCATGTCCTCGCCGATGTTCGGGATGTCGCGGGTGATCTCCTCGGCACCGAGCTTGGTGTCGCGAGCGTCGATCTCGTGCTCCTCGATGTGGATCGAGGTGAGCACGTCGTCCTGCACCAGGCGCTGGGACAGGATGATCGCGTCCTCGTAGTTGTGGCCCTCCCACGGCATGAACGCCACCAGCAGGTTGCGGCCCAGGGCCATCTCGCCACCGTCGGTGCAGGCACCGTCGGCGAGCGGGCTGCCCACCTCGACCCGGTCGCCGGCGGCGACCAGCGGACGCTGGTTGATGCAGGTGGCCTGGTTGGAGCGGCGGAACTTGTCCAGCCGGTAGCTGGTGTAGGTGCCGTCGTCGTTGGTGACGTCGATGATGTCGGCGCTCACCGAGGTGACCACGCCGGGCTTGTTGGCAACGCTCACGTCACCGGCGTCGACCGCACCGCGGTATTCCATGCCGGTACCGACGAACGGCGCCTCGTTGCGGATCAGCGGGACGGCCTGACGCTGCATGTTCGCGCCCATCAGGGCCCGGGACGCGTCGTCGTGCTCGAGGAACGGGATCAGCGCGGTCGCCACCGACACCATCTGGCGCGGCGAGACGTCCATGTACTGCACCTCGAGCTGCGGCACCTCGTCGGCGTCGCCGTCCTTCTTGCGGACGAGCACCCGGTCCTCGATGAAGTGCCCGTCGGCACCCACCTTGGCGTTGGCCTGGGCGATGACGTACCGGTCCTCCTCGTCGGCGGTCAGGTAGTCGATGCGATCGGTGACGTAGCCGTTCTCCACCTTGCGGTACGGGGTCTCGATGAACCCGAACGCGTTCACCCGCGCGAAGGAGGCCAGCGAGCCGATCAGGCCGATGTTCGGGCCCTCAGGGGTCTCGATCGGGCACATCCGGCCGTAGTGGCTGTGGTGCACGTCGCGCACCTCCATGCCGGCGCGGTCGCGGGACAGGCCGCCGGGGCCGAGCGCGGAGAGCCGCCGCTTGTGGGTCAGGCCGGCCACGGGGTTGGTCTGGTCCATGAACTGCGACAGCTGCGAGGTGCCGAAGAACTCCTTCAGCGCCGCGGAGACGGGCCGGATGTTGATCAGGGTCTGGGGCGTGATCGCCTCGATGTCCTGGGTGGTCATCCGGTCGCGGACGGTGCGCTCGAGCCGGCCGAGGCCGATCCGGAGCTGGTTCTGGATCAGCTCGCCCACGGTGCGCAGCCGCCGGTTGCCGAAGTGGTCGATGTCGTCGGTCTCGACCGGACGGTCCTCGAACTCGGTGCGGCCCTCGTGCAGCATCACGATGTAGCGGATCGCAGAGACGATGTCGTCGATCGTGAGCACCTGGGTGTCGAACGGCAGCCCGACGCCCAGCTTCTTGTTGATCTTGTACCGGCCGACCTTCGCCAGGTCGTAGCGCTTCGGGTTGAAGTAGTAGTTCTCCAGCATCTGCTGGGCTGCCTCGCGGGTCGGCGGCTCGCCCGGACGCAGCTTGCGGTAGATGTCGAGCAGGGCCTCGTCCGTGTTGGCGGTGTGGTCCTTCTCCAGGGTGAGCCGCATCGACTCGAACTCGCCGAACTCCTCGAGGATCTGCTCGTTGGTCCAGCCCAGGGCCTTGAGCAGCACGGTGACATTCTGCTTGCGCTTGCGGTCGACGCGGACGCCGACCATGTCGCGCTTGTCGATCTCGAACTCCAGCCAGGCACCGCGCGAAGGGATCATCTTGCAGGTGAAGATGTCCTTGTCGGACGTCTTGTCCGGGGTCTGCTCGAAGTAGACGCCCGGGGAGCGGACGAGCTGGCTCACGACCACGCGCTCAGTGCCGTTGATGATGAAGGTGCCCTTGTCGGTCATCAGCGGGAAGTCACCCATGAAGACCGTCTGGCTCTTGATCTCGCCGGTGTCGTTGTTCATGAACTCGGCGGTGACGAACAGGGGCGCAGCGTAGGTGAAGTCCTGGTCCTTGCACTCCTCGACGGTGTGCTTGGCCTCCTCGAACCGGTTGTCGCGGAAGGACAGCGACATGGTCTGGGAGAGGTCCTCGATCGGCGAGATCTCCTCGAAGATCTCCTCGAGGCCCGACTTGGTGTTGACGTCGGTGCGCCCCTCGGCCTGTGCCGCGGCCACCCGCTTCTGCCAGGTCTCGTTCCCGATCAGCCAGTCGAAGGACTCGACCTGGAGATCCAGGAGATTCGGAACCTCGAGCGGTTCGTGGATCTTCGCGAAGGAGATCCGTCCGCTGGGTGAGACAACATTGGTGTTCTTCGACGCAGTGCGCGAGACGGCCAAGGTGGAGTCCTTCCGCAAAACCCGGCTGCTACCGGTGTCGTTGCACGCAGAACGGCCCGCGTCAAGTTCACGGGTCGTCGATGGCAATGGGCAAAGCGTTAGCTTACATCGACGTCCACTGGCTCGCAAATCGGCCGGCCGGACGTGCTGCCCGCCGGAGGGGGAGGCGGGAGCCGGGTCCGACCGGCCGATTAGCGATGTCGAGATCGGGCACCGGCTCCAGCCGGCCAACCGTCTCGGGACGCCACGGGGCCGGTGTCTGCGGCAGGCACGGGAGGGGTATCCATACGCTGCAGAACACCGGCCTAAGTGGTGTACTCATCCGACGCATTAGGGGGGGCGCCGACAAGAAGATTCCATCAGACTTGACTGGACCTTGTCAAGCTCCCGTCAAGAACTTCTCTGAGAACTTCCTCGTCGGCACCCTGCCGCCATGCATCGACGGCCGCACGCAGCCGGCCCTCGGTCTCGAGTTGCAGTGCCGCGCGAGCGAATTGACGGCGAGCCTCTTGCTCCCGACCGAGTGCCTGCAGGCATTCGGCGAGGATCAGTTCGCTCTGTCCCCGCGACATCTCTGGGCCACCGAGTACTGGATCGTCCAAGACCTGACTGATCATGTCCAGAGCACGCCCTGGATCGCCGGTCAGCAGGGCGAGCTTGGCCTCTGATTGACGAAGTTCGACGACGTCGTAGTTGTTGCCGAGGATCTGAAGCCCGAGCGATGCGGTCTTGAGTAGATCCGCTACTCCCTCGACAACACCGGCACCGAGGCGCCAACGCGCGGCGGTGCTGTGGAACCTGAGCCAGAGCCGGAGGTCACGACGCGGATCCAGCAGCTTGGCGGCGAGTTCCTGCAGACGCAGGCCCTCTTCGATCTCGCCAGCAACGAATGCCGCCGCACCCATCGTCCACGCGATGGTGCCACGCGAGTGATCCGATGTCAGCCGGGGGCTCAGGACACCGAGACGATTGAGATATGGCCGGCTCTCCTCAGGTGAATGACCTGCCTCAGACATGGCACTGACTAGGGCCATCAATGCTTCGGCCAGGATGATCGGCGGCGCGGCGGACGCGGCCTCCACTGCTCTCGCGCCGAAGGCGACAGCCCAACCCAAGCGATCTGAAGACCTGTGGGCCACGGAAGCGAGGCTCAAGGCTTGAGCGCGGGCGACCGCGAACCTGCGAGCCGTTTCGTGTTCGGACAACTCCTCGGCCAGCTTCGCTGCTCGCGAGAAATCGCCGGAAGAGAACCGTGCCTGCGCCTGCACGTAGATCGCTTCCCAGTATCGACCGCTGTCCCCTGAGGCCTCGGCGATCGCAGCGGCCTGCGTGGAATGCATGATCGCCGCCGTCCAGTCATGCTCGGACCAGGCGCGCTCGGCGACCAGGAGGTCTTCAATGGTGTCACCAGAAACAAGCTGCGCAGGATCGGCGGCGGGCGACACGCCCCACTCCAGTGGCGAGACGTCGAGCCGCCGTGAAAGGAACTCGATCACCTCCGGCGTGGCAACGCGACGTCCACTCTCGAGATGGGAGATGTAGCTGCCGGAGTACTTGTCGCCACCGAGCTCGGCCTGGGAGAAGCCTTTGCGCTTGCGCGCCTCACGCAGCAGCGTGCCGAACGGCACCGCGCTGGATGCGTCCACACGACCTCCTATCTTCGATTCTCAGAAAACTCTGTCAAATCTTGACAAGCCAGTCAAGTAGCGGATACGTTCTCGGCATAGAGCCAGTCAAGAGAGAGGCCTCGGGGAAATGACCATCGTTCGTAGGATTATCGCCGCCGCCGCGGTTGCCGGAACCCTCGCCGTGCTGCCGATCAGCGTGATCGCTACCAACACCCAGGATGCCGGTGGTTTCGTGACCATCATGGGCGGACAGGGCACTTGGCCGCTCAAGTAGTAGCGGCACCAGCGACTGGCACAGAGAGCTTCATTCACACACACAACCACCCCCAGTAGAGTCAGAACGGCGGTAGCCTCGATGGCTACCGC
>DAIPJC010000020.1:0-72812 GCA_036770475.1 Propionicimonas sp.
TGATCGAGAAGCCGAACTTCTGGTCCTCGTGGGCGGTGGCGATGTACTCGTGGGTGTGGGCCTCGACGCCGGTGGTCACCCGGATCATCACGTTGGCGGTCGTGTCCAGTTCGTCGCAGAGCTGCTCGAGTCGGGTGATCTCGTCCGAGGAGTCGACGATGATGCGCCCGACGCCGCACTCCAGGGCCAGGCGCAACTCGGCCTCTGACTTGTTGTTGCCGTGCATGCCGATGCGGGCCGGGGAGAACCCCGCGCGCAGCGCCACGGTCAGTTCACCGAGCGAACAGACGTCGAGGCTGAGGTTCTCCTCCTCCACCCAGCGTGCGATCGCGGTGCACAGGAACGACTTGCCCGCGTAGTACACCGTCCAACCGGAGAAGGCGTCGCGCCAGGCCCGTGCGCGGGCGCGGAAGTCGTCCTCGTCGATCACGTACGCGGGCGTGCCCACCTGCTCGGCCAGGTCGGTGAGCCGGATGCCGCCGGCCGAGACCACGCCGTCCTCCTCACGCCGGACCGTGGAGCTCCACAGCTTCGGGGTGAGCGCATTGACGTCCTCCGGCCGGGTCAGCCACACCGGAGCCGGCGTGGTGACGTCGGCGTGGATCGAGCCCGCCACATGCATGTGAGTCATGGCCGCAACTGTGCCAGAGTCGCCCGCGCGGACGCGCCTGGCGACCCGGATCTGGACGCTCCGGCCGCGCGGACCCGCACGCGGGACGCGGCGGAACCGATGCGGTCCCTCCGGGCAGACTTTGCTACAGTCTCCCTCGGCCCTTCACGGGCCGGGCCCCCGTAGCTCAGGGGATAGAGCACCGCCCTCCGGAGGCGGGAGCGCGCGTTCGAATCGCGCCGGGGGCGCCGGAACCACCCTGACCAAGGGGAAGCGGCGGCCGTGGTTTCCGTCGCCCGGCCGGCGGCCTGAAACCGGGCGTCCGACCTACGGTCTCGTTGTTCTCGGGCCGGTTCGAGGGCCCTCCGGACACCAGACCATCAAAGTCGTGGTTATGACACCCGGGCAATTGCCCCATAACCCCGAGATCGCAGGTTGCGGTCCGTGCCGCTCTCCGCAGAGCGGTCATAACCACGAAATCGGCGGTTCGCTCGCGGCCGGACTCAGGGCGCGAGCGAGGAATTCCTGACGGCAGGGTGGGACGCTCAGGTGCGGCATCGTCGAATCCTGACGGTCGGTGGGTAACATCGGCACGAGCAGGCACCGAAGCTCGCCGAGAGGCAGAAGGAACAGGATCGTGGCTCACGCGCCCCAGGACGTCAGGAACGCTGAGGACTCCGAATTCGGGGCCAATGACTGGCTGATCGAGGAGATGCGGGAGCAGTTCCTGGCTGATCCTGCCTCGGTGGACGCGGCCTGGGTCGAGTACTTCAAGAGTCACGCTCCGGGCGACAACGGCTCCGCCAGCGCACCCGCTCCGAACGCTGAGCCAGCCGTCGCGCCGCCGCCGACCACCCGGACTGCCGTCACGGCCCCCCAGGCTCCTGCCGCGGCAGCGCCCACTGCATCCACGGTTGCCGGAGCGATTCCCACTCCGGCCGCACCGGCCCAGCCGGCTCCAGCACAGCCGGCTTCGGCCGAGTCGGCACCAGCCGAGTCGGCCGAACCGACAGCGTCCCCTGCTCCGGAGCCGCGCAGGGAGTCGCCCAGCAAGCCCGACAGCCCCGGCTCGGGTCGTGGGGTGTCCCCCGACCTGCCGCGCGTGCAGACGGTCGTCGCAAAGGAGCAAACCGAGCCCACCCGGACGCCGCTGCGCGGCGCGCCCCTGCGCACCGCGCACAACATGGACGCTTCGCTGGCCATGCCCACCGCCACCAGCGTCCGCGAGGTGCCGATGAAGCTGGCCATCGACCAGCGGCAGATGATCAACGCCCACCTCGCCCGGTCCACCGGAGGCAAGGTCTCGTTCACCCACCTGATCGGCTGGGCGATGGTGCAGGCGCTGAAGGCCATCCCGGAGATGAACAACTCCTACGACGTCGTGGACGGCAAGCCCGTGCTGGTCACGCCTGCGTCGATCAATCTCGGCCTGGCCATCGACGTGAGGAAACCGGACGGCACCCGCCAGCTCCTGGTGCCCAACATCAAGAACTGTGAGGACCTCAACTTCGCCCAGTTCTGGGCCGCCTACGAGGCGCTCGTGCGCAAGGCGCGTGACAACAGCCTCACCGTCGCCGATTTCGCGGGCACGACGGCGTCCCTGACCAACCCCGGTGGCCTGGGCACCAACCACTCGGTGCCGCGCCTGATGGCCGGCCAGGGCGTGATCCTCGGGGTCGGCTCGATCGACTACCCGCCGGCGTTCCAGGGCGCCAGCTCCAGCCGGATCAACCAGATCGGCGTGTCAAAGGTGACCACGCTCACTTCCACCTACGACCACCGGGTGATCCAGGGTGCCCAGTCGGGCGAGTTCCTGCGCCACATCCACGAGTTGCTGATTGGCAAGCACGACTTCTACGACGAGATCTTCGACGCCCTCCGGGTGCCGTACACCCCGATCCGCTGGGCCAGTGACGTCACGGACGAGAAGCTCGGCTCGATCCCCCGCACCGCGCGGGTGTTCTCGCTGATCAACGCCTACCGCACCCTCGGCCACTACATGGCCGACATCGACCCGCTGGAGTTCCGGCAGCGCACTCACCCCGAGCTCGCGCTGGAGTACCACGGCCTGACCCTGTGGGATCTCGACCGCGACTTCCCGGTCGGTAGCTTCGGCGGTCATTCCGGGGAAGTGGCGACCCTGCGGGACATCGTGGCCATGCTGCGCGGTTCGTACTGCCGCACCGTCGGCGTCGAGTACATGCACATCTCCGACAACGAGCAGCGCACGTGGATCCAGGAGCGCTTCGAGCGTCCGTTCGTGCCCTGGCCGCGAGAGGAGCACATCCGCATCCTCGACAAGCTGAACGAGGCCGAGATCTTCGAGACCTTCCTGCAGACCAAGTTCGTCGGCCAGAAGCGCTTCTCGCTGGAGGGCGGCGAGTCGACCATCGTGTTCCTGGACGAGGTCTGCGAGCGGGCGGCCAACGGTGAGCTGGACGAGGTGATCATCGGCATGCCGCACCGCGGCCGGCTGAACGTGCTGGCCAACATCGTCGGCAAGTCGTACGGCCAGATCTTCCGTGAGTTCCAGGGGAACTACGACCCCCGACTGTCCCAGGGGTCGGGCGACGTGAAGTACCACCTCGGCTCCGAAGGCGAGTTCGCCGCGGCCAGCGGCCGGACGATCAAGACCTCGGTGGCCGCCAACCCGTCGCACCTCGAGGCCGTCGACCCGGTCGTGGAGGGCATCGCCAGGGCCAAGATCGACCGCGTCGGCAAGGTGCCCGGCTGGCCGGTGCTCCCGATCCTGCTGCACGGCGACGCGGCGTTCTCCGGCCAGGGCGTCGTCTACGAGACCCTGCAGATGAGCCAGCTGCGTGCCTACAAGACCGGTGGCACGATCCACCTCGTCGTGAACAATCAGGTCGGCTTCACCACCGCGCCGATCGAGTCCCGCTCGTCCACGTACTCCACGGACGTGGCGAAGGCTGTCCAGGCCCCCGTCTTCCACGTGAACGGCGACGACCCCGAGGCCGTGGCTCGCGTCGCGCAGGTCGCCTTCGATTTCCGCCAGCGCTTCGCCAAGGACGTCGTGGTCGACCTCGTCTGCTACCGGCGCCGCGGCCACAACGAAGGGGACGACCCGAGCTTCACCCAGCCGCTGATGTACGACCTGATCGAGCAGAAGCGCAGCGTCCGCAAGCTCTACACCGAGGCCCTGATCGGCCGGGGCGACATCTCCACCGACGACGCAGAGCAGGTCATCGCCCGGTTCCGCGAGCGGCTGGAGGGCGTGTTCCGCGAGGTGCGCGAGGCGGCGACCACCGTCGACGAGCCCAACAGCAAGGCCCCGTACTACCCGGCCAAGCTCGGCAGGGACCGCGGCACGGCGATCACAGAGGAGCAGATGGAGGCGGTCGCGCGGGCGCACGTCACCTTCCCCGCCGACTTCACCGTGCACCCCAAGGTGCTGCCGCAACTGGAGCGCAGGGCCGAGAGCATCCGGACCGGCCCCATCGACTGGGCGACCGCGGAACTGCTTGCCTTCGGCTCGCTGCTGATGGAAGGACGCCCGGTCCGGCTGGTCGGCCAGGACACCCGCCGCGGCACGTTCAGCCAGCGATTCGCCGCGATCGTCGATCGGGTGACCAACCGAGTCTGGGTGCCACTGAAGCACCTCACGCCCGACCAGGGTCGGTTCCACGTGTTCGACTCGCTGCTCAGCGAGTACGCGGCCATGGGCTTCGAGTACGGGTACTCCGTTGCCGCACCGGAAGCCCTGGTGCTGTGGGAGGGCCAGTTCGGCGACTTCGCCAACGGCGCCCAGACCATCGCGGACGAGTTCATTGCGGCGGGCAACGCGAAGTGGACGCAGAAGTCGGGCGTCGTGCTGCTCCTCCCCCACGGCTACGAGGGCCAGGGACCGGATCACTCCTCGGCCCGGATCGAGCGCTGGCTCACGCTGTGCTCCGAGGGCGCGCTGGCGGTCTGCCAGCCGTCCACCCCGGCCAGCTATTTCCACCTGCTGCGCACTCACGCCTACGTGAACTGGCACCGGCCGGTCGTGATCGCCACACCCAAGTCGATGCTGCGCTCGAAGATGGCGATGTCGCCGCGCTCGGAGTTCCTGCAGGGACGCTGGCAGCCGGCGATCGGCGACCCCACGATCACCGACCCGTCCGCCGTGCGGCGGATCGTGCTCTGCTCGGGCAAGATCCGCTGGGAGCTCGTCCAGGCGCGCGCCGAGGCCGGTCTGGACGCCCAGATCGCCATCCTTCCGCTCGAACGGCTGTATCCGCTGCCCGCCCGGGAACTCGCCGCCGAACTGGCGAAGTATCCGCAGGTCAGCGACATCCGCTGGGTGCAGGACGAGCCGGAGAACCAGGGCGCCTGGTGGTTCCTGCAACTGCACCTGCCGGGTGCCGTCGCCGCATTCCTGCCCGGCTACGAACTGAACCTGGTCGGCATCACCCGGCCCGCGGCGTCCGCGCCGTCCGTCGGGTCGGTGAAGCTGCACCAGGCACAGGCCGCCGAACTCATGTCCCGAGCGCTTTCCGACTGAGATGTACTTCACCGATCGCGGCATCGAGGAACTCGCCGACCGCAGGGGCGAGGAGGAGGTCACCTTTGCGTGGCTGTCCGAAAAGCTCAGCCTGTTCGTGGACCTGCACCCTGAGCACGAGAATGCCATCGAGCGGCTGGCCACCTGGCTGGCCCGACTCGACGACGAGGAGGACTGAGTGCTCATCCAGCAGGCCAGTGACGCTTTCACCGTGCTCACCGGCGCCTCGCCCGACGGCGTCTGGGCGGGCCCCGGCCGGATCAACCTGATCGGTGAGCACACCGACTACAACGACGGCTACGTGCTGCCGTTCGCCCTGCCGCAGGCCGCCTGCGTGGCCGCAGCGCCCCGGCCGGATGGACGCTGGCGTCTGCGCTCGGTCGACCTCGACGACACGGTCGAGGTCGGTCCCGATGACCTCAGGCCGGGCACCCCGGGCTGGAGTTCCTACCTCGCCGGCGTCGTGTGGGCGCTGCGTGAAGCCGGGCACGCCGTGGGCGGCGCAGACCTCGTGCTCACGTCCGACGTGCCGCTCGGCGCGGGCCTGTCGTCGTCCGCGGCGATCGAGTGCGCTGCGCTCGTCGCCCTCGCCGACCTCAACGGGCTCCAGATCGAGCCGATGGACCGGGCCAAGCTCGCCCGGATCGCAGAGAACGCCTACGTCGGCGCGCCGACCGGCCTGCTCGACCAGGCCGCGTCCACGCTCTGCGAGGCCGACCACGCGCTCTTCCTCGACTGCCGGACCCTCGAGACCAGGCAGGTCCCCCTGGCCGTCACGGACGCCGGACTGGAGATCCTCGTAATCGACACCCGGACCCGGCACAGCCACGTGGATGGCGAGTACGCGGCCCGGCGGGCGAGCTGCGAGGAGGCGTGCCGGATTCTGGGCGTCCCTGCGCTGCGCGACGTGGTCGACCTCGATGCCGCGCTCGCCCGCCTACCGGAGCTGGAGGCGAAACGGGTCCGCCACATCGTCACGGAGAACCAGCGGGTGCTGGACGCGGTGACCGCCCTCGACGAGGGCGACCATGCCGAACTCGGCCGGCTGATGACGGCATCGCACGCCTCGATGCGTGACGACTACGAGATCACGGAGGCGAGCGTCGACCTGGCGGTGGAGACCGCTCTCGCGGCGGGTGCGCTGGGCGCCCGGATGACCGGCGGAGGCTTCGGCGGCTGCGTGCTGGCCCTCGTCCGCGTCGATCAGGTGGACGCGACCGCTGCCGCGGTGCGGGAGGCGTTCGACGCCGCCGGGTTCGCCGAGCCGGTCACATTCCTGGCTCGTCCGTCCGCGGGGGCCCGTCGGGTGGCGTGACGCGTCCGCGGCGTCCGTGCAGCGCCCGGGTGGTCGCAGGCATCGCCGCGGCGACCACCGTGATGGCGCAGACGAGCACGACCGTCCACGCCCAGGGCGCGTCGGCGGTGAACGTATAGGCCGACACGAGGTTGATCAGCGACAACGCCACCACAGGGCCGCGCCCGAACACGCTCAACCGCCACAGCGCCCACGCCGCGACGAGCATCAGCGCGCCATAGCCGACCAGGAAGATCGCGACCCCGCCGCTGAACCAGCCGTGGCCGGACGCGAGCGACGCCACCGCCAGCGCGACGAGGCCGACGCCGACCAGCGCCGACCCTGCCGCGGCGACGACAACCGGGACGGGACGCGGGGATTCTGGTGCCGACACCTGGCCAGCGTAGCGAGCGTGCGCCACGGTCCGTGCAGCCGGTGAGAAGGCGCGACGCCACTTGTGCAAAATGCCTGTCATGTCTTGTGCAGGACAGCTAGAGTTGTCACTCTGGACGCCGGGTGTGAGTCTCGCCACACCCGGTGACGTGCGTAAGGGCCCTGGTGGGGCCCATCCCGACCTAGGAGTGTTACTTCATGGATTGGCGCCACAGGGCTGCCTGCTTGACCGAGGACCCGGAGCTGTTCTTCCCGATCGGCAACACCGGGCCCGCCTTGATGCAGATCGCAGAGGCGAAGAAGGTCTGCCGCCGCTGTGAGGTGCGCGAACAGTGCCTGCAGTGGGCGCTGGACAACGGTCAGGACCATGGAGTCTGGGGCGGGTTGAGCGAGGACGAACGTCGGGCCATGAAGCGGCGGGCCGCGCGGATGCGGGTGCGCAACAGCTGAGGGTACAGGTCGCGGTCCGGGTGGAGGGGTGAGATGAGTGGACGCCACTTCAGCTGGCTCGCGGCGATCGCAGGCCTCGGTTTCGTCGCTGCCTGCACGGCTCAGCAGTCGATGCCCACGCCGTCCGTGAGCACTCCTGGCGGCGCAACCAGTTCGTCCGCCAGCCAGTCGCAGGCCTGTGCGGACTCCGCGTCCGTGCGCGGGATCGTCGAACGGTTCGTGGAAGCGTTCAATGCTGGCCACGCTCCCGACCTGGAGCGGATGTGGGCGCAGCCGGACGAGGCCTTCGTGTGGTTCGCCGCCAACGGTCCACACGGTCGGGTCGGGGATGACGCCAACAATCGGGGAACCCTCACGGCCTACTTCACCGAGCGTCATCGCCACGGCGAGCAGTTGCGGCTGCTGTCCTTCGAGTTTCACGGCGTGGGCGGCGCCTACGGCAACTTCGAGTACCGGCTGGACCGCCGGGCTGACGACGTGACCCCGCAGGAGTACGTGGGCAAGGGCGCGGTGGTTTGCACCGATCCACCGCTCCTGGGCGTCTGGGCGATGGCGCCCGATCCGGCCGCGTGATCAGATCAGGGGCACTCTCACGGTGGCGGTGGTCGCCTCGCCTTCCGTCGCCAGCGTGAACTGTCCGCCGAGGTCGGCGACCAGGGTGCTGACGATGGAGAGCCCGAGGCTCGTGGAACTGGTGATCCTGAACCCCTCGGGCAGCGGCTCCCCGAAGTTGGTCACCTCGACGACGAGCTCTCCGTCCTCCTGCAGCGGACGGACGAGGACCTCACCGGACTGGTCGCGCAACCCGTGCTCTACCGCGTTCTGACACAGTTCGGTGAGCACGAGCGACAGGCTCGTGGCAACGTCGGCGGGCACGTAGCCGAACGAGCCCTCGCGGACCATCCGGACCTTGCCTCCCGTCGCCGCCACGTCGCCCACCATGCGGAGCAGGCGGTCCGCGACGTCGTCGAACTTCACCGCCGAGTCGAACGCCTGGCTGAGGATCTCGTGCACGACCGCGATCGCGGCCACCCGCTTCATGGCGTCGTTGAGGGCGCCCTTGGCCTCGGGTGAGGAGATCCGCCGGGCCTGGAGGCGCAGGAGAGCGGCCACGGTCTGCAGGTTGTTCTTCACCCGGTGGTGGATCTCGCGGATGGTGGCGTCCTTCGTGACCAGCTGCCGCTCCCGCGAGCGGAGCTCGGTGGTGTCGCGGCACATCACCAGCAGGCCGTCCGGCCCGTCCTCGTCGGTCAACGGCAGGATCCGCAACCGGACGGTCGCCGAACTCGTCTCGAGGTCGAGTTCGGCGGAGCCGCGTCCGGCCAGGCTCGCCGCGATCGGACGCTCCACCGGCGCCCGCTCCTTCAGCAACGACCGGGTGATCGCGACGAAGTCCTCGCCGTACAGGTCGGTGCTGAGCCCGAGCCTGCGATAGGCGCTCAGGGCGTTGGGGCTGGCGAACACGATCACGCCGGCCTGGCTGACGCGGATCATGCCGTCCCCCACCCGCGGCGAGACCCATGGCACCCGCCGGTCGCCGCCGAGCGGGAACTGGTGCCGGTAGACCATCCCGGCCAGAACCTGCGCGGCCTCGAGGTAAGCGTCCTCGAGGGCGCCCGGCGCACGGACGCCCATCTGGTTGGTGTGCATCTCGACCACTGCCAGGACGCGATCGCCGCTCATCACCGGGATCGCCTGCACGTCGACGGGGATGCCCGCGTGAAGCTTGTTCCCGCTGGTGTGGCTGATCTCCCGGGAGAGGTACGCCTCGGTGACCAGGTGCTCGGGGTCGTAGGCGACCTCCTCGCCCACCACGTCGTCCTCCAGCGCCGTGGGGCCCGTCGTCGGGCGCACCTGCGCGCACGCCCAGAACACGTTGTCGTCCACATCGGGCACCCACAGGATCAAGTCCGCGAAAGCGAGGTCGGCCAGGAGGGACCACTCATCCGCGAGCTGGGTGAGCCACGCCATGTCCTCCTCGTCGAGGATGCAGTGGCGCCTGATCACCTGCTCCATCGTCTGCATGTCAGCCACCCTACTGAATCCGGAGTTGGACCCTTCCCGCACCCGCTGGCAGAATGGGTCCTCGCGCCGTCCGGTGCGACCATGACGATGAGGAGACCACGATGGGTAAGGGTGGCCGTAAGCGCCGTTCCCGCAGGAAGAGCGCTGCTAACCACGGCAAGCGCCCGAACGCCTGAGGATCGCCGCCGTAATCACGAAACCCCCGCTTCTGGCGGGGGTTTCTGCTTGTGAGCCGGACGACGCCCCCTGAGCTTGACGACGCTCCCTGAGCTTGACGACGCCCCCTGAGCTTGACGACGCCCCCTGAGTTTGGCGACGCTCCCTGAGCTTGACGAAGGGTCGTCGACAACGGCGGGGCTTCGTCAAGCTCAGCCAACATCGACTCGGCGAGCATCATCAAGCTCAGCCAGCACTGAGCGCCAGCGAGAAGCGTCAGTCGGTGGCCTCGGTGACGATGACCGTCTTCGTCCACGTGGCGCGGACGCGCATCCGCAGCGTTTCGGGGGCCTTCTCCTCCGAGCAGCAGCGGCGGATCAGCACCCGCAGGGCGTTCTCCACCTGGTAGTGGTCGAGGCACGGCTCGCAGGCGAGGAGGTGGGCGCGGATCTCGTCCGCCTCCGCGTCGGTCAGTTCGTGGTCGTGGAACGCGTAGAGGTTGCGGATCACCTCGGTGCAGTCCTCGAAGTCATGCGTCATGGTCGCCGCCGATCAGTCCGTGCTCGCGGGCGAAGTCGGCAAGCAGCGCCCGCAACTGGTTGCGTCCGCGGTTCAGCCGGGACATCACTGTGCCGATCGGGGTGCCCATGATCTCGGCGATCTCCTTGTACGAGAACCCCTCGACGTCGGCCAGGTAGACCGCCAGGCGGAAATCGGGCGCGAGGGCGTTCATCGCGTCCGTCACCGCGGAGTGCGGCATCCGGTCCAGCGCCTCCATCTCCGCCGACCGCAGCCCGGTGGACGTGTGAGCCTCCGCCCGGGCGAGCTGCCAGTCTTCGACGTCGGCGCCCGAGGTCTGCGGCTGGCGCTGCTTCTTGCGGTAGTTGTTGATGAAGGTGTTGGTCAGGATCCGGTAGAGCCAGGCCTTCAGGTTCGTGCCTGGCGTGAACTGGTGGAACGATGCGTACGCCTTGGCGAAGGTCTCCTGCACCAGGTCTTCCGCATCGCTGGGGTTGCGGGTCATCCGCAGCGCCGCGCCGTAGAGCTGGTCGAGGTAGGCCAAGGCCTCGGACTCGAACCGCTCCGTGCGTTCGGCATCGGTTTCGGCCACGTCGAGGTCGGCCGCATCGGGAACTGTCGGCAGATTCATCACGAACGAGCCTAGCGGGTGCCTCGGACGCGACCCTGCGCGCGGACCATCCGACGGCTTCGTACCCGGACGCCCCGGCCGCCCCACACGGGGGCTTCCGAGTGCGGTCTCCGGGTCGATGATGCCGATCACGCCCTCCTCAACGGCCAGTGGTGGATCGCTTATTCCGGCTCGGCCAGAGTGATCGGCTCCACCAGTTCGGGCCCGTCGTTGGCCACCTTGTTCACCGCCATCGAGACCGGATAGAACTCCAGGCCCGGGCTGGGGACGGTGAGCAGCACCCGCGGATCGGCCGCGAAGTGCGGGTCGAGCCAGGCGTCCCAGTTCTGGCGGGCGACCGCCATCGGCATCCGGTCGTGCAGGTGGCCGACCTCGTCCGCCGCGGAGGTGGTGATCACCGTCGCCGTGGTCAGCCAGACGCCGTCCGGCGCCTTCCAGAACTCGTACAGCCCCGCCATCACGAGCGGGCCGCCGCCGACCGGACGGATGAAGTACGGCTGCTTCGCCGGCTTCCCTGACGCCGTCGGCACCGGGTACCACTCGTAGTAGCCGTCGGCGGGCAGCAGGCACCGGCGGGACGCGAGCGCCTTCCGGAACGCCGGCTTCTCGCCCACGGTCTCCACGCGGGCATTGATCAACCGGGCCGCGCCGGACGCGTCCTTCGACCACGAGGGCACGAGCCCCCAGCGCACCTCGGCCAGAATCCGGCGCAGCCCCTCCGGCCGGTCGCGCTCCAGCACGGCCAGGATCGGGTCGGTCGGCGCGATGTTGTAGTTGGGCTGCGGCAGCGGCGCGGCGACCTCATCGATCTCGTAGTACTCCTCGAGGTCCTCGGCGCTCATCGACTGCGCATACCGTCCGCACATGCCGCCGACCCTACGCCGAGGCTCCCTCAGTGCCGGGACGCGCTTGGCAGTGACTGGGGATCGGGGTAGGAATAGGGCATGAGTCTTCTTCGCTTCGTCGCCCGCTCGATGCTGGCCAGCTACTTCGTGGTGAACGGGGTGAAGGCATTCCGGCACCCCGAGGAACTGGCCGAGTCGGCCCAGCCGATCGCGGACGCGGTGCTGCCGCTGGTGAACTCCGCCATCCCGGACGCCGTCCGCGGCTACCTGCCCGACGACACCACGGGGTTCGTGAAGTGCACCGGCGTGCTGCAGGTCGTCGGCGGGCTGAGCCTCGCCACCGGGATCGGCCGCCGGCTCGGCGCCGGCGTGCTCGCGTTGACGATGGTGCCGCACGTGCTCGCGTCCAACCCCCTGAAGGTGAAGGGCGCAGAGCGCTCCGCCGCGCAGGCCCAGCTGAGCAAGAACGTGGCCCTGTTCGGCGGCGTGCTGCTCGCTGCGCAGGACACCGAGGGCAAACCGAATCTCGCCTGGAAGGTGCGTACCCAGAAGCAGCTCCTGGCCAAGGAGGCGGCCAAGCGCAAGGCCGAGATCGAGCGCGACGCCCGGGCGACCGCAGCAGGCGCGGCGAAGGTCGCCCGGAAGTCGGCCCGACATGCCCGCCGGTCCGTGGAGGGCGTGCTTTCTTGATCCCGTGGACGGCTCCGGTCGCGACGGCTCCCGTTCGCGGTCATGTGGTCGTTCCCGGCTCAAAGTCGGCCAGCGCCCGCAGCCTGCTGCTGGCCGCGCTGGCGGACGGGCCGTCCGTGCTGACCGGTGTGCTGGACTCTCGCGACACCGCCTTGATGCGGGCCGGTCTCACCACGCTCGGCGCCCGGTTCGAGGAGCTGCCCGACGGGGGGTTGCGCGTGTGGCCTGCCGCCGCTTCGACCGGCGGAGGGACGGTCGACTGCGGGCTCGCGGGGACGGTGCTGCGGTTCCTCCCGCCCGTGGCCGCACTGGCCACCGTCCCCACCCGGTTCGTTGGTGACGAGGCCGCGGCGGCGCGCCCGATCTCGGGGCTGCTGGACGCCCTCTCCGCACTGGGCGCCGTGGTGAGCGAGCCGCGCCGGTTGCCGTTCAGCGTGAGCGGCGGAGTGGCCTTCCGAGGCGGCGAGGTCTCGATCGACGCCAGCGCCACCAGCCAGTTCGTTTCGGCGCTGCTCCTCGTCGGAGCCCGATTCCCGGAAGGGGTGACCGTCCGTCACGCCGGAGCCACCCTGCCCTCGCTGCCGCACATCGATATGACCTGTGCGCTGCTGGCGCGGCGCGGGGTAGTCGTGGAGCGCCCGGACGCCCTCGCCTGGCGGGTCGTGCCGGGCCCGATCGCGGCGCTGGACGAGCAGGTCGAGCCGGACCTGACCAATGCCGCCAGCCTGCTCGCGGCCGCGCTCGTCACTGGCGGGCAGCTGAGCACGATCTGGCCGGACGCCTCCGTGCAGGCCGCGGACGAGCTCCTCGGAGTCCTGGAGGCCTTCGGCGCACGCGTCGCCTTCTCCGCTCGTCCGGACGGGACGAGGCTGGTCACGCTCTCCGGGAACGGTGTCCGGGGCACTGACGTCGACCTGCACGCGGTCAGCGAGCTCACCCCGGTGGCTGCCGCGTTGGCGGCCGTGGCGGACGGACCCAGCACCATCCGCGGGGTCGCGCACATCCGCGGCCACGAGACCGACCGGCTGGCCGCCCTCGCGTCCGGGTTGTCCGGGCTGGGCGCCGACGCCCGCGAGACGCCGGACGGGCTCACCGTCACGCCCGGCCCCCGGCACGGCGGCACTTTCCCCACCCACGCCGACCATCGCCTCGCCCATGCCGCGGCACTGATCGGGCTGGTCACGCCCGGGGTCGAACTGGACGACGTCGACTGCACCACCAAGACGCTGCCGGACTTCCCCGGCCTGTGGGGTTCGCTCCTGGCGGGTGCCGAGTGAGTCCGCGGCTGAGGGAGTCGATCACCGAGGATCCGCACGGCGGCTTCGACCGCCCGGGCCGGCGCAGCCGTCCCCGCACGAAGGAGCGACCGACCTACACCGACGCGGTCGAGGCGACCGTGGTCACCGTCGATCGGGGCCGCTACCGCTGCCTGCTGGCGGACGAAAGGGACAGCCCCCATCCACCAGGACTGGTCACCGCCACCAAGGCGCGGTCGCTCGGCCGCAAGGGCGTGATCGTGGGCGACCACGTGCGCCTGGTCGGGGACACGTCCGGCGCCGAAGGCACCCTGGCGCGAATCGTGGAGGTGGCCGAACGCGATACTGTCCTGCGCCGGACGGCGGACGACGACGACCCGTTCGAGCGTCCGATCGTGGCCAACGCCGACCAGTTGGTGATCGTGGCCGCACTGGCCGACCCGCCACCGCGGGTCGGCATGATCGACCGTCTCCTGGTCGCCGCGTACGACGCGGGGCTGGAGCCGCTGCTCGTGCTGACCAAGGCCGACCTGGCCAACCCGGACGGACTGATGGCCACCTACCGTCCGCTCGGCGTGCACGTGGTGGCCGTCGAGCCCGGCTCCGATCTGACCGAGTTGCGGGAGGCCCTGGCCGGCCACCGCAGCGTGCTCGTCGGCCACTCGGGGGTGGGCAAGTCCACGCTCGTCAACGCGCTCATCCCCGGCATCGACCGGGAGGTCGGCGAGGTCAACGAGGTCACTGGACGCGGCCGGCACACCTCCACCAGCGCCATCGCCCTGCAGCTGCCGGACGGTGGTGGGTGGGTGATCGACACACCGGGCGTCCGCTCGTTCGGGCTCAGCCACGTCACCCCCGACTCGATCATCGCGGCCTTCCCCGATCTCGCCGAGATCGTCGAGGACTGCCCGCGCGGCTGCCACCACGACTCGTCCGAGCCGGAGTGCGCGCTCGACGTCGCGGTCGCAGAGGGTCGGCTCGCCCCGGAACGCCTGGAGTCCTTCCGCAGGATGGAGAAGGCGTTCGGATAGATTGAGGCTCATGCCCGACCAATCCCTCCTGGACGATCTCAGGCTTGCCCACGTGCTGGCCGACCAGGCCGATGCGATCACGATGGCCCGGTTCAAGGCGTCCGACCTCAGGGTGGACTCCAAGCCCGATCTGACGCCGGTCAGCGACGCCGACACCGCGGTCGAGGACGCCATCCGCAGCATGCTCGCGCGCACTCGTCCGCGCGACGCGGTGCACGGCGAGGAGCGCGAGGATTCCGGCTGGGGGCCCCGCCGCTGGGTGATCGACCCGATCGACGGCACCGCCAATTACGTCCGCGGCGTGCCGGTGTGGGCGACCCTGATCGGGCTGATGGTCGGGGACGACGTTGTGGCCGGCGTGGTCTCCGCGCCCGCGCTGTCGAGACGCTGGTGGGCGCACACCGGCGGCGGCGCGTTCACCGGACGCAGCCTGCTGCAGGGCCTGCCGATCCGTGCGTCCGGCGTCGCTTCGATCGAGGACGCCTTCCTCTCCTACTCCTCCATCGACGGCTGGGTCGAGTCGGGACGCGGCCAGGAGTTCGTCGACCTGATGCGCGACTGCTGGCGCACCCGGGCGTTCGGCGACTTCTGGAGCTACATGCTGGTGGCCGAGGGCACGGTCGACCTGGCCGCGGAGCCCGAACTCGCGCTGCACGACATGGCAGCCCTCACCGTGATCGTCACCGAAGCCGGAGGCAAGTTCACGAACCTGGACGGCCGCGACGGCCCCCACGGGCCCGGCGCCGTCGCCACCAACGGCGTCCTGCACGAAGAGGTCGTGAGCCGGCTCAGCGCGGACGCCTGACCGAGCCCGCCGCGCGGTGCAGCTCAGTCCTCCGGCGGCCAACTCCTGCCGTCGGCGGACGCCCGGAACGGTGCGCTCTGCGGGCTCTGCGGGAGTGCGCGTCGCGGCCGGGGCGCCGTCGCATCCACCCGGCCTCCCGCGCCGGGGCGCGCCCAGCGCGAATCGGTGAGATACCCGTCCTCGATCCGGCTGTGGGGCAACCCCACCTCGGTCACCGCCCGGGTGAAGCTGCCGTAGCCGTACCACTTGCTGGTCCGCGCTTCCGGGCCGAGCGCCTGGTGCGCCTCCGCGGCCAGCGCCGCCAAGGGAATCGGAGCGTCCGAGGTGTCGTAGCGGCGCTGCACCAGGCGCACGAACTCCCCAAAGGCACCGGCGCGCAGCGGCAGCGGGTCGCCCCCGATCAGCCCGAGCAGGTCCACCGGCCCCAGCACCTGGCCGGCGACTGCGGCCAGCGCGGGCGCGACATCCCGCGAGCTGAGCAGCGTGGTGCTCCGGCCCGCAGCCCGCAGCCGGATCAGCAGCGGCGTGAAGTCGGAATCGGCCGAGCCGAGCACATACTCCTGGGGACGCGGCGTCGCCTGCAACGAATCGAGCACGTCCATTGCCATCCGGATGTCGGCGGCATTCTTGGCGCCGGCCAGCCGCGGACAGTCGATCACCTCGAAGCCTGCCTGGACGAACGCGCTGCGGTAGCGGCCGAAGGTCTGCGGCGCACCGTCGACAGCCTGCGGCCAGCCGGCCGGGTTCAGATAGCAGCGCAGCACGAACCAGCGGCGCCGGCGCCCGTCAGGCAGGAGGCTGAGCCGTTCCAGCCACCCTCCCGGCTGCTCGGCAAACCGCAACGCCGCGGCCGAGTCGTGCTTGCGCAGCTCGGTGAAGACATTGTCGAAGTCGAGGTAGAGGGCGGACGGGATGTGGGGCACCCTCTATGCCTACCCGTACGGGCCCCTCCCGCGTCAGTCCTCCCCCGGGCGACGCCCGTTCGGGCGACTCTCCCGGTCGGCTCCGCCGCTCCGGATCCGCGGCACGGCGGCGAGCAGCGCTCTCGTATAGTCAGTCTGGGGGTCCGCGTAGACGTCCGCGGTCGCGCCGGCCTCGACGACCCGGCCCTGCCGCATCACCAGCAGCTGGTCGCACAGGTGCCGCACCACCATGAGGTCGTGACTGACCACGACGAGGGTCAGACCCTGCGCGGCCACGAGGTCGGTGAGCAGGTTCAGCACCTGGGCCCGCACCGAGACGTCCAGGGCCGAGACCGGCTCGTCCGCGATCAGCACCTCGGGTTTGGGCGCGAGTGCCCGCGCGATGGCGATCCGCTGCCGCTGGCCCCCGGAGAACTCGTGGGGGTAGCGGCGTCCGGCGTCCAGTGGCAGGTCCACGGCTTCCAGCACCTCGGCCAGGCGCTGGGCGTGATCAACGCCGCTCGGCAGTTGCCGCCTGACCAGCCGCGACCGCAGCGGCTCGGTGATGATGTCGCCCACGCGCATCCGCGGGTTCAGCGACGACCGCGGGTCCTGGAACACCATCTGCACCGCGGCCCGGAGAAAGCCCAGCCGCCGCTCGGGCAGCGCGGTGATCTCCGTCCCTTCGAACCACACGTTTCCCGCCGTGGGACGGTCGAGGGCCGCGAGCAGCCGCACCAGCGTGGACTTCCCCGAACCCGACTCCCCCACGATCCCCAGGCGGTGACCGCGCCGCAACCGGAGGTCGACACCGTCGAGGGCCAGTACCTCCCGCCCGCTGCTCCGATAGCGCCGGGTGAGGTTCTCCGCGCGGTAGAGCTCGTCGTCGGAGGCTTCGTCAGGCTCAGCCAGCATCCCCGTGCGGGCTTCGTCAGGCTCAGCCAGCACCCCCGTGCGGGCTTCGTCAGGCTCAGCCAGCACCCCTGAGCGGGCTTCGTCAGGCTCAGCCAGCAGCCCCGAGCGGGCTTCGTCAGGCTCAGCCAGCAGCCCTGAGCGGGCTTCGTCAGGCTCGACCGGCGGTTCGGACTGCTCAGTCATGGTCCGCCCCCGTGTAGAAGTCGTCGACGGTGAGCAGCCGCTGACCGGGCTGGACGCGGTCGAGCTGCGCGGTCGCCACCAGTCCGCGGGTGTACGGGTGCTGCGGCGCGGTGAACAGCTTGGCGACGCTGCCTGACTCGACGATCCGCCCGTCCAGCATCACCAGCACCTGGTCGCAGACCTGCGAGACCACGGCCAGGTCGTGGCTGATGAACAGGCAGGCCGCGCCGCTGGTGGCGAGCGCCTCGTCCAGCTTGGCCAGCACCAGCGCCTGGACGGTCACGTCCAGTGCCGTCGTCGGCTCGTCGCAGATCACAAGACCCGGCTGGTTGATCAGCGCCATCGCAAGCACCACCCGCTGTCGCTGCCCGCCGGAAAGCTGGTGTGGGAACGCGTCGGCCACCCGTTCGGGATCGGGCAGGCCGACCTCGTCCAGCATCGCGACCACCCGCTGCCTCGCGGGTCCCGACTCGGCACCCTGGTGCAGGCGGAGCACCTCGGCCACCTGGCGGCCCACCCGCATCGTCGGGTCGAGCGCCGTCATCGGTTCCTGGAACACCATCGACACCGTGTTGCCCCGCAGCCGGGCCAGGTCACGCTCGTCCCGCCCGACGATCTCCACCTCGCCCAGCCGCACCGAGCCGCTGACATGGGCGTTCTCGGGGAGCAGGCCCATCACGGCGAGCGCGGTCACCGTCTTGCCCGACCCGGACTCGCCGATCACGCCGAGCCGCTCGCCGGCGTCCAGCGTGAAGCTCAGGCCACGGACGGCCTCGGCTCGCCGCCTGCCGAAACTGACCTGGAGGTTGCGCACTTCGAGCAGGCTCATGGGACCTCCCGCAGCCGGGGGTCGAGGTAGTCGCGCAGTCCGTCACCGAGCAGGTTGAATCCGAGCACGGCCAACGCGATCGCGAGGCCTGGCCAGAGCGCCTGCAGGGGCGCCCCGAACAGGAACTGCTGAGCGTCGCGGAGCATGTTGCCCCAGGTCGGCGTGGGCCGCGGGGTGGCCAGGCCCAGGTACGACAGCGCGGCTTCGGCGAGGATCGCGAGCGCGAATCCCACCGACGCCTGGACGCCCACCAGCGGCGCGATGTTCGGCAGCACGTGGCGCCGGGCGATCCCCCAGCGTGACGTCCCCGAAGCCCGTGCAGCCAGCACGAAGTCACTGGCCATCACCTGCAACGTCCCAGCCCGCGCCACCCGGGCGAACGCCGGGATCGTGGCCACCCCGATCGCCACCATCGCGGTGACCGTCGAGGCCCCGAATACCGAAGCCAGCAGGATCGCCAGCAGGAGCGCGGGGAACGCGTAGACCACGTCACCCACCCGCATCACGACCTCGTCCACCCAGCCTCCGGCCTGGCCGGCCAGCATGCCGAGCGGAACGCCGATCACCGCGGACAGCCCGACGGCGATGATGCCGACCGCCAGCACCGTCCGGGCGCCCACCATGAGCCGGCTGGCGATGTCGATGCCGAAGCCGTCCGTGCCCAGCACATGCGGCCAGCCGGGACCGAGCAGCCGCTGGCCGGGCACGACGCGGATCGGGTCGAACGGCGTCCAGAACAGGGAGACCACGGCCGTGACCACCACGAGGGAGACCAGCACCAGGCCGGTGACGAGCTGCGCGCGCTTCATCACGAACCCGCGCTCTCGGACGTCGACGACTTCGCGCCCTGCCTGGGGTCGATCAGGAGGTAGGAGAAGTCGACCAGCGCGCTGATCGCCAGCACGGCCAGCACCAGGAACATCACCGTGCCCTGCACGACGACGAGGTCGCGCCGGTCCACGGACGTCAGCAACAGCGAGCCGAGCCCTGGCAGCGTGAACACCGACTCCACCACGATCGCGCCAACCAGGACGCTGGACAACTGCAGGCCGAGCACCGTGACCAACGAGATCGCCGCGTTGCGGACGCCGTGACGCAGAAGCGCCCGCATCGGCGTCCACCCGATCGAGCGCGCGGTGCGGTAGTAGTCCTCGTCCAGCACCTCCAGGAAGGCCGAGCGGACGTAGCGGATCAGGACCGCGGCCTGCACACCGGCAAGCGTGACCGCAGGAAGGACGAGGTGCGCGGCCCACTGGCCCGGATTCCTCAGCAGCGGCACGTACCCGTTCGCCGGCAGCCAGTGCAGCCACACCGAGAACACCAGCACCAGCATGATGCCGCCCCAGAACACCGGGACGGCCATGCCCACCTGCGCGGCGGCGCTGATCGTGAACCCCGGCCAGGAGCGACGCTTCAGGGCCGCCACCATCCCGGCGGGGACCGCGATCAGCAGCGAGCCGACCAGGCCGAACAGCACCAGCCACAGGGTCACCGCCAGCCGCGGAGCGAGCAGCGCCAGCACCGGCTGGCCGTTGAGGTGCGAGTGACCGAAGTCGCCGACCAGGATGCCGCCGATCCAGTTGAGGTACTGGACGGGCAGCGGGCGGTCGAGCCCCAACTGGGCGCGCAGTTGAGCGACGGCCTCGGGGGTCGCGTCCGTGCCGAGCAACACCTGGGCGACGTCCCCGGGCAGCGCGTTGGTAACTCCGAAGATCAGCAGCGACGCGCCGAACAGGCTGACGACGAACACCCCCAGCCGCCGGCCGATCCGCAGGGCGAGGTTCATGTCAACCCCGGTCCCGCCTACCGGCTGGTGATCGTGGTGAGGTCGAAGCTGAGCGTGGTGGCGTTCTGGGGAATGCCGCTGATGGTGGCCTTGGTGATCACCAGGTTGGGCAGGGCGAACAGCCAGATCGCCGCGGCCTGCTCAGCGAGGTAGTGGGCGGCAGCCTTCATCTCGGTGTTCGCCTGCTGCTCGCTCGTCGCCTCCACTGCGGCGTTGTACATCGAGGCGAACTTCGCGTCCCCGTAGTGCCAGTAGTAGCTCTTGTCTGCGAACTTGCCGAGGTCGCGCGCCTCCACGTGGGCGACGATCGTCATGTCGTAGTCACCCTTGGTGAACACCTCGTCGTACCAGCGGCCGAAGTCCAGCTCCTCCGTGGTGACCTTCACGCCGATGTCCCGCAGGGCGCTCGCGACGAACTGGGCCGACTTGACCGCGTACGGGACCTCGGGGACGCGCAGGCGGAGCGTGAGCTGTCCCTGGTCGTAGCCGGCCTGCTTCAGCATCGCCTTGGCCTTGTCCGGCTCGTACGGGTACAGCCCGGACAGGTCCTCGTACCACGGATCGGTGGGCACGGTCATCGTCCCGATCAGGGTGCCCTGGCCCGCCCAGACGGTGTCGAGCAGGTCCTTGCGGTTGATCGCCATGGTCAGGGCCTGGCGGACGGGCAGCTTCGCCAATGCCTTGTTCTGGTGGTTGAGGCCGAGCACGACCTCGCCGTTCGTCGTGCCGCTGATCGTCGTGTACAGACTGGTGTCGGCGAACTGCGGCAGGGCGTCCGGGGCCTGCAGGTTGGAGATGACGTCGAGGTCGCCGCTCAGCATGGCCGCGTTCTCGGCGTTCGGGTCGGTGAAGTAGCGGAACGTGACCTCGTCGAAGCGCGCCGGCGTCCCCCAGTAGTTCGTGTTGTTCGCCAGCACGACGCTGTCGCCCTGGTTGTGGGTCTTCACGGCGTAGGGCCCGGAGCCGGCGCTGGTGCTGGTGAGGTCACCGGTGTAGCTCGGATCCAGGATCATGCCCAGCGTGGACGACATGTCGTAGAGCCACATGATCGAGGGATGCAGGAGCTTGATCTGCACCTGGTGGGTGTCTACGGCCGTCGCGCCCGAGACCACCTGGAGCTGCTCCTTCAGGGTGGGCGTGAGCTTGGCGTCCGCCTTCAGCCGGTTGATGTTCGCCACCACGGCGTTCGCGTCCACCGGCGCGCCCGAGGCGAACTTCGCAGCGGGGTTCAGGTGGAACGTGTAGGTGAGCCGGTCAGGACTGACCTCCCACGTCTGGGCGAGCAGCGGCTTGAGCTCGCCGTTGGAGCCGACCTTCACCAGCGTCTCGTACACGTTGTAGAGGAGCACCTGCGGGATCGAAGCTGACGTGTTGTGCCACGGATCCATGGACGCCGGTTCGAGGGTTGCGCCCACCGAGAGCGTGCGCTCCGGCTCGCTGCTGCCCGTCGGCGACTGGGCCGAGGGCGTACACGCCGCGAGGATCATGGCCAGCGTGAGCGCGAGCAGCGCTGCCACGCCCCGGGTCGGTCGGGAGTGGGAACGCCACGACGATCGGGCGGCGTAGGTCATCTGCCCTCCACAGGTCCGTCCCCCGCGGCGCGAGGAAGCGCAAAGAGTCTAGCGGAGGGCCCATCCGTGGCCGGCGAGGTCGCCCGCGGTGGCGATTCGGGCCCAGAACCTCCTCGATTTGGGTATCCGTCGGGTCTCACCTAAGCTGTACAAGCCGACGCGGGGTGGAGCAGCTCGGTAGCTCGCTGGGCTCATAACCCAGAGGTCACAGGTTCAAATCCTGTCCCCGCTACCACGAGGAACCCGCTTTCGACAGGGCTTGAGGGCCCACGCCGGAAGCGGGTTTCTTCTTGCCCGGGCGAACTCACGCACGGACGGTGGAGGAGTGAGCAAGGATCCGATGACCGACCAGACCACCCTGCACATGTGGACCGACGGCGCCTGCAAGGGCAATCCCGGCCCGGGTGGCTGGGGGGTGCTGATGACGTATGGCAGCCACACCAGGGAGTTGTTCGGCGGTGAGGCGCTGACCACCAACAACCGGATGGAGCTGCTGGCCGTGATCCGCGGTCTGGAGGCGCTGAACCGGCCCAGCCAGGTACACCTGCACGTGGACTCCGCCTACGTCATGAACGGCATCACGAGATGGATCCAGGGCTGGAAGCGCAATGGCTGGCGCACCGCGGACAAGAAGCCGGTCAAGAACGCCGAGCTCTGGCAGGAGCTGGACGCCCTGGTCGCCCAGCACGAGATCCAGTGGGAGTGGGTGAAGGGCCACGCGGGAGACCCGGGTAACGAGAGGGCCGACCAGCTCGCGAACCTCGGCGTGGACGAGGTCCGCAGACTGGCCAGCACGGGGACTGACCGCTGAGCCGGCGGAACGGCGCGACTGAAGCGCAGCTCTCCCCCAGGGTCTGATCGCAGCCGCGCAGTCGATCGCCGGAACGCGCCTTAAGAAGCGCGAATCCCGATCGAGTGCGCAATTCCGGCCGACCAGCGTCTTGCCGGCGCGGCGAGTCGCGCCTCCGGGTGCACATGGTGTGGACAGATTGGCAGAAGGGGCCTGCGCGGCGAGTTCGCATGCACCACGATTGCGCCTATGAGCGAGAAGAAACCGGCCAAGCTGCCGACCGACGTCTATGAGGCGGAGCTGCTGCGGCTGCAGTCCGAACTGGTCGAACTACAGGAATGGGTGAAGGCCTCCGGGGCTCGGATCGTGGTCGTCTTCGAGGGCAGGGACGCGGCCGGGAAGGGCGGCGCGATCAAGCGGGCGACCGAGTACCTGAACCCCCGGATCGCCCAGATCGTCGCCCTGCCTGCGCCCACCGAGCGAGAGCGGACGCAGTGGTACTTCCAGCGCTACATCGCCCATCTCCCTGCCGCGGGTGAGATCCGGCTGTTCGATCGCTCCTGGTACAACCGCGCCGGCGTCGAGCGCGTGATGGGCTACTGCACGCCGGAGGAGCACCAGCGGTTCCTGCGGCAGTGCCCGGTGTTCGAGCGGGCCCTGATCGAGGACGGCATCCTGCTGCGCAAGTACTGGTTCTCGGTGTCCGACAAGCAGCAGGAGAAGCGGTTCAAGTCCCGGCTCACCGATCCGATGCGGCGCTGGAAGCTCTCCCCCACCGACCTGCAGTCGCTCACCCGCTGGGAGGACTACTCGCGGGCGAAGGACGAGATGTTCGTCCACACCGACATCCCGGAGGCCCGCTGGAACGTCGTCGAGGCCGAGGACAAGAAGCGCGCGCGGCTCAACATGATCGCCCACTTGCTGGCGTCCATCCCGTACGAGCACGTGCCCCACGACCTGATCACACTGCCGAAGCGGCCGGCGTCCACGGGCTATGTCCGCACTGCGCGCTCCCTGCAGCACGAGGTGCCCGACCACGCGGCCACGCTGCTGGCGAAGTCGGCGCAGCCGGCCTACGTCGACCCGGAGGACGACGACTGACGCGATGGAGGCGCCGAGAACTCAGAGGTCGTGGTCGGCCCAGCCCTCGGCCAGCTTCGACCAGAACGGCAGCTCGGCTGGTCGCGGCTGCTCGGGCAGCGGGACGCCGAGGAACTCGCGCCGCACCCACGCCAGCAGGTCACGCCCGTAGTAGATGACGTCGCTCTGCACGACCGAGAGCACCGGGCTCGGCGACGGGTACGGCCCCGGCGGCAGGTAGCGATGGCCGTACAGCGGCACCAGCCGTGGCCAGGTGGCAAGTCGGACGGACGCGGCCTCCGCCGCCACGCCGGGATCGGACGGGCGCGGCCCCCACGAACCCGGCCAGAACCCGTTGCGGGCGACGTCGAACAGCAGCCCCTCCCGCGGTGCCCGGAGTCGCTCCCTGATGAGGTCGTCCGGAGCGGTGCGCCAGTCGATCCAGCCGTCGCCCACCGGGACGGCGAGCCGGAGCAGGGCCGCGTGGTCCGTGCACAGGACGATCCCCCACCTCGCCTGCAGCCCGGCGACCTCACCGTCGCTCAGCCCCGGCTCGAGCCGGGCCCCGGCCTCCCGCAGGACATCCACCGCACGCGCGACCACATCGCCCATGGCCTCATCATGGTCCCGGCGCCCGCACCGCCGCAGGCAATCCGTCTTAGACTCCCGCGGGACGAGAGGAACCCGATGAGCTATGACGTGGCCGCCTTGCGCGCACACTTCCCGTCCCTGGCTTCCGGCACTGCCCACTTCGACGGACCCGGGGGCACCCAGACGCCCCGCGAGGTCGGCGAGGCCATCGCCGCGACCCTCACCGCTCCCCTGTCGAATCGCGGTGCCGTCGGACAGTCGGAGGCGAACGCCGATGCCGCCGTCGCAGCCTTCCGCTCGGCCCTCTCCGACCTGCTGGGCGCGCCGCCGTCCGGGATCGTGCACGGCCGGAGCGCCACCCAGCTCACCTACGACTTCTCCCGGACGATCGCCCGGCGGTGGCGTGACGGCGACGAGGTCGTGGTCAGCCGTCTCGACCACGATGCGAATGTCCGGCCGTGGCTCCAGGTGGCGGAGGCCGTGGGCGCGACCGTGCGCTGGATCGACTTCGACCCGGGTACGGGTGAGCTGGACACGGCCAGCGTCGCTGCGGCGATCACGCCGCGCACGCGGTTGGTC
This sequence comes from Propionicimonas sp., assembly GCA_036770475.1. GTDB lineage: Bacteria > Actinomycetota > Actinomycetes > Propionibacteriales > Propionibacteriaceae > Propionicimonas. Next base: position 24,436 of record DAIPJC010000020.1, read on the forward strand.
GCGGTGACCGCGGCCTCCAACCTGATCGGTACCGTGCCGCCGGTGCGATCCATCGCGGACGTCGCCCACGCCGTGGGCGCGCTGATCTGGGTGGACGGCGTGCACTACGCCGCGCACCGGTTCGTCGACGTCGCGGCGCTCGGGGCGGATTTCTTCGTCTGTTCGCCCTACAAGTTTCTCGGCCCGCACTGCGGGGTGCTCGCCGCGTCCCCTGACCTGCTGGAGACCCTGCGTCCGGACAAGCTGCTGCCCGCGACCGACGCCGTCCCCGAGCGGTTCGAACTCGGCACGCTGCCCTATGAGCAGCTGGCGGGAGCCACCGCAGCCGTGGAGTTCCTCGCCGCGATTGCGCCGAGTGCGCCGTCGAGTCGCCGCGAACGACTGCGTGCGTCCCTCGACGCCGTCGACGCGCACGAACTACGGCTGCGGCATCGCCTCGAGGCGGGCCTGGCGGCGCTCGCACCGGACGTGGTGCTGCATTCGCGCGCGGCCGACCGGACGCCGACGCTGCTGCTCAGCCTGCCCGGGCGACGCACCGCGGACGCCTACCGGTTCCTCGCCACTCGCGATGTGCTGGCACCGGCTGGCTCGTTCTACGCCTACGAGACCTTCCGGCGGCTGACGATCCCCGACGAGCACGGCCTCCGCCTGGGGCTCGCGGCCTACAGCACGGACGAGGACGTGGACCGCGTGCTCGACGGCCTGCGGGCATTCCTCTCCGTATGATCCCTGAAGCTTGACCGTTGATCCCTGAGCCTGACGAAGGGTCCCTGAGCTTGACCGGTGATCCCTGAGCCTGACGAAGGGTCACCGGGGCTTCGTCAAGCTCAGCCAGCGTCTCGTCCCGGCTGAGCTTGACCGGTGATCCCTGAGCTTGACGACGGGTCACCGGGGCTTCGTCAAGCTCAGCCAGCGTCTCGTCCCGGCTGAGCTTGACCGGTGATCCCTGAGCTTGACGAAGGGTCACCCGGGGCTTCGTCAAGCTCAGCCAGCGTCTCGTCCCGGCTGCGGCGGCTCAGGAGCCCCAGACCGCTCGGGCGCCGCTGTCGCCGGTGAGCACGACCAGGACCAGGCTGGCCAGGGCCGCGACCACCGTCAGCGCCGCCGCCACCCACCAGCCTGCGGTCGAGCGACCCCGAGACAGCAGAGCAGCGGGCAGTGCGAGCGCGAGGGCGACCGTCGGATAGGGCACCAACTCGCCCCACATCCTGTGGGTCGCCACCAGCGACTCCACCCCGAGGCTGGCTGCGAGCGCCTCGCCCGCCAGCTTCGCCACGATCGCCGCGCCGGCGGCTGCCACGGCGAAGGCCACGGTCAACCAGCCGTAGCGGTCGCGGACGCGTCCCGATGCGATCACGAGCAGTGAACCCAGTGAGGCCAGCGGCACCAGGACCACGACCGCGTGCACCACGAGGGGGTGCAGCGGCAGTCCGAAGACTTCCATGGCTACTTCTTGACCGGCTTGCCGTCGCGGTCGAGCACGAACCAGACGCCGCTCACGTTCTGGCCGGACACGTCCCCCGCTTTGGTGTCGCCCTTCCAGTAGTACAGCGGCCAGCCGTTGTAGGTGGCCTGCGTGCTGCCGTCCGCGCGCTGGAAGGAGCCGAGCTTGGAGTCGTCGACCCCGGAACCCATGGTCGGCTTGCCGAGCAGTGGAGGCCACGCGACCAGGCACTGGCCCGTGCACGCACTCATGTTCGCGCTGTCCTTGGTGAACATGTACAACGTCATTCCCTTGCCGTCGACCAGGATCGAGCCGAGGCTGGAGTCGGCCATCTTCAGGGCGAGCGTGGCTGCGTCCGCGGTCGCGGCGGCACTCGCCGGCGCGCTCGACGACTGGCCGTAGCCCGCCGTGCTGGTCGCGGGGGCGGAGGCCGCGGGGGCCGATGTCGCCGGAGCGGCCGGAGTGGGTGAGCCCGTGCAGGCGCTCAGCAGAACCACACACAGTGCGGGTCCTGCGGCGAGGGCGATCGATCGTGCGAGCATTGAGTCCTCCTCGTTTCGGGTGGTCCTTGAAGGTGATACGGCCCAGGTTCGGATTCGGATTGCAGCGCGGCGCAATCCGTTGGGGCCGCTCGTCCGTAACCACGGGTGTGAGCCTCTACTCGCTGGCCGACCGGGCGCCGGACGCAGCGCTGGTCAATGCCCTCGCCCTGAATGACGAGGGCGCCGCGGTCGCGTTCGTCCGACGGTTCCAGGGTCCGGTGTACGGCCTCGCCGTCTCGATCACCCGCGACCGAGCGCTCGCAGAGGACGTAGCCCAGGACGCGTTCCTGCGGGCCTGGCGCGCTGCCGCGAACTACGACGCGCGGCGGGGCTCCGTGCTCACCTGGCTGCTGACGATCACCAGGAACCTCGCCATCGACGCCGTCCGCGCCCGCCGAGCGGCGCCCGTGGAGTCGAGCGAACTGGAGCTGCTGCTCACCACCGCGTTGGGCGGCGCCCCGCCCGACGGCACCGGCGGCAGGCTCGAGTCGCTGGCGGCCGCGGACCGGCTCGCACGGCTGCCCGCCGAACAGGCCAGAGCGGTCGTCCTCGCCGTGATCGGCGGACGGACGGCGGCCGAAGTGGCCGATTACGAAGGGATCCCGCTGGGCACGGCGAAGACGAGGATCCGCAACGGACTACGAAGAATGCGACTGGCTCTGGAGGCGGAACGTGACTGAATGGCACCCCGATCCCGACCAGCTCGTCGCGCTCGCGCTGGCCGATGTTCCGCCGGCCGAGCAGGAGCGCCTGGTCGCACACCTGGCCGCCTGCCCGTCCTGCAGGGACGAGTATGCGGGACTTTCCGACGGTGTGCAGCAGGCGCTGGCCGCCACGCCCGCCGTCGCCCCGCCGGCGGGATTCTCCGGACGCGTGCTGGCCGCGATCACGGCGGAAGTCCCGTCGCCGGTCCGTCCCCGGCCACGGACGAGGCTCCTGGTCGCAGCGGCCGTCGTCGCGGGGCTGCTCGCCGGGGTGGGCGGGACGCTCGCGGCGACTACCCTGCTGAACCGCCCACCGGCGGCTGTCGCGCACGCTCCTGTCGCCACCTCCCTGCTCACCCGGAACGGGGAAGCGGTCGGGTCGGTGGGTCTCGCCGTGCTGGGCGGGCGGAGCTACCTCGTGCTGAACGTCACCAAGGGCAACCCGGGTGCGCGCTACGACTGCATTCTGGTCGGCAGGGACGGCAGTCGCACCAGCGGAGGCAACTGGGCGCTCAGCGGAGAGTACGGCAGCGCATCCGGGTCGTGGCTGGTACCGCTCGCCGGCGAGCCGCCGATCGGCGTCGAGCTCGTGGCGCCTTCGGGCGTCGTGTGGTCGAGCGGGAACTTCTGACCCGTGCCGAATCAGCCGGGCACCCTCGCCAGCACCTCGCCGTGCGGGACGAGGAACCATGCGTCCGGATGCTCTGCCCAATCGAGCCAGGCTCGACTGAGTTCCTCGAGCTCCCCCTGCGTGGCCAGACCGGCCTCGCGCGCGTGGCGGGCGAAGGTGGAGTCCACCACGCGCTGGGACCAGGTACCCGCCCACCACTCGACGCCGCTGCCCTGTGCGTAGGTCCACGCCGAACCGGTGACGACCACGTCCTCCAGTCCGGCGGCATGTGCCCAGGCGACCAAGTGCCTGCCGGCGTCCGGCTCACCGCCCGTGTGCCGGGCCACTGCGCGGTACAACGCCTGCCACTGGCGCAGGCCGTCGTGGTCCGGATACCAGGTGAACGCGCCGTAGTCCGCGTCCCTGACCGCCACCAGCCCGTCGGGTCGAACCACCCGCGCCAGTTCCCTCAGCGCCGCCACGGGATCGGACAGGTGCTGCAGAACCTGGTGGGCATGCGCGACGTCGAAGCTGTCGTCCGCGAACTCGAGGTGGTGAGCGTCACCGACCTGGAAGTCGATGTTGACGACCCCTTCCGAGGCGGCGTTGCCCGCCGCCACGGCCAGGATGCCCGGGTCGACGTCGACGGCCGTGAGACGGGCCGGCGCCACGAGAGCGCCGAGACCGGCCGTGATCGTCCCGGCACCGCAGCCGAGGTCGAGCACGCGCGTGCCGGGACGCAGGTGAGGCGCGAGGTAGGCCGCGGAGTTGGCCACCGTCCGGTGCGAGTGCGAGTCGAGCACGCTGGACGCGTAGCCGTGGATGTAGGGCTCCCTGCTCATGAGTCCCACGCTAGACGCCTTCGGTCGCGAGGCGTCCAGTGCGGATCTCGGTTCTTCCCGCAGACGACGATTTCGGGCTAGCCGTTCGGAGGGTGTAGTAGGTAGTGGTGAAGAGCGAAACCTCCCCGATTCTCGACGAACTCGTCGCCATTTTCGCCGCCAACTGGCTGCGCCTCGCCGAACCGGACGTCGCCCAGCGACTTGTCGCCGATCCGATCCTCGTGCTCGGGCCGGCCGGGACGGTTCCAGTGCCGAAGACCGCCTTTCTCGCCGCGGTCACCGGACGCTCGGACGCGGTGGCCGCCGCGAAGGCAGACACGACGCTCGTCGGAGCCGAAGCCACTGCCCTCGGTGATCGGATGGTGCTGGCCACAATCAGCTGGGAGTTCGCACTCGGGACCGGCCGGACCACGCTGGTCAGCGATTTCCTTCTGCAACGCGAACCGGACGGGCTGCGCTGCATCGCCTACCTGCCCCGGACAAACGTAATGGACCACCTGCGGTGAAGGTCGGCTTTGCCTATCAACGTCCGCTCACTGTCCTGGGCAACAAGCGCGAGCGAGCGTCGCGAAGCGCCTGGACTCCACAGCGGGCTGAACCGCGGCCCTTCGTGACACTCGCTAGCGCTCGCTCCTCAGGGACCGAAACCGGGGTCCCGACACGCTCGACCAACCGGAGCGGGGCGGCCCTTCGCGATACTCGCTAGCGCTCGCTCCTCAGGGACCGAAACCGGGGTCTCGACACGCTCGACCAGCCGAACCGGGGGTTGGACGGGCTCGACCAGCGGCGTCCGAACTCAGCGCTCGGCGAGGTACCCGCGGAGTTGGCGGACGACGAAGGCGTGGTCGTCCAGCTGCGGCAGTCCGGAGACTCCGACCGCGCCGATTACCGTTCCACCCTGCAGCCGTAGCGGCACCACCCCTCCGTGGGCGGCGAACTCGCGAGGATCGAGCCGGGACTCGGCGTCGAAGTCCTTGCCTCGGTTGCGGAAGCTCTCCCCCACCGCGAGGGACGCCTGCCCATACCGCAGCGCGACCCGGGTCTTGCGGGCCAGCCACTCGTCGTTGTCGGCGCTCGAACCAGGCAGCGCGGCGTGAAACACCCGCTGCTGGCCCAGGACGATGCCGATCACGATGGGCAGTTCCTCCTCCGCCGCGGCCTGCCGCATGCGGCTGCCCAGCAGCCACGCGTCCTCCAACGTGAAGTCGTCGAACCGCAACTCGAGTTCCTCCCCGCGCAATTGCTCGGACAACTCACTCGCCACTGCTCCTCCATCCCTGGCGTATCGGGTCTGACGTTAGCGTCGTCGGGAGCCCGTAGTGGAGACTGTGCTCATGCGCGTACACCTTGGCTGTGACCATGCCGGACTCGATCTGCGAGACCACCTCGTCGATTGGCTCACTTCCCATGGCTACGAGCCGGTCGACCACGGTCCGACCCGCTACGACGCCGAGGACGACTACCCGGTCTTCTGCCTGCGCGCTGCCGAGGCCGTTGCCGCCGACCAGGCCGCCGGCGTCGAGGCGCTCGGCGTCGTGATCGGCGGCTCGGGCAACGGCGAGCAGATCGCGGCCAACAAGGTGCACGGCATCCGCGCGGCCCTGGCCTGGTCGGAGGACACGGCCCGCCTGGCCCGTGAGCACAACGACGCCAACGTCGTCTCCGTCGGCGGACGGATGCACTCCCTCGACGACATGACCCACTTCGTCGAGATCTTCCTGACCACCCCGTTCAGTGGCGCCGAGCGACACTCGCGCCGGATCGCCCAGCTGGCCGACTACGAGCGCACCGGGGAACTGCCGCCGCTGCCACTCGACCCTTCGGGTGCCTCCTCCTCGAACGCGGCGAGCCGGTAGCTGCGTCCGTCCGGCGAGCGGCTGATCGCCCCGGCGTCCACCAGATAGCGGCGCAGTGTGGCGACATCGTCGGTCATCCGCGCGAGTCGCTCGCCGAACTGCCGCTCGGAAAGGTCTTCGTCCGGACCCACCGCTCGCCCGGCGACCACGCTCAACAGTTCGCGTCGATCCCTTTCCCGTGACGGGTAGTCCAGGATCCGGCCGTCCCGGGAGAGAAACCTCTCGGCTCCGGACGCCGGCGGCGGTGCTGCTCGCTGCAACGTCGCCCGCAGCCTCGCCTCGGCGACCACAGGGCGGCCGTCCGGGCCCTCCTCCAGCAGCCCGGCAGCCAGAAGGCGTGCCAGCGCCCGGTCGTGAGACGCACCGGACGGAACGGTCCCACCGGCCACCTCTGCGAAGACGGCCCGGGAGTCGGCGTTGGCCAGCAGGGCGAACGCGGCTCGCCAGTCGATCGTTTCGGTGTGGACCATGACAGGAGCGTAACCGGAGCAGGCTCGGCCAGGCTCAGCCAGGACCTGAGAGCGAGCTGAGCGCTGGCTGAGCCGCAAGTTTGCCCATACCGCGCCCGCGACAGGCGTCGGACGATGGCTGAGGCAGGGACTGCAGTTCTCGACCCCTCTACCCGCTGACCAGTGGAGGCACCATGCGCGCAGTTCGCATCACCATCGCCGTCGCAGCCATCGCTGCTGCCTCGAGCCTGATCGCCGCAGCGCCGGCCGGAGCTCACCCCACCACGGGCAAGGCCGCTCCCACCCCGACCGTCCTCACCAAGGCCGTCGGCGCCCCGTTCAACATCGAGGTCGGACCCGGCGGCATCCTCGTCGCGGACGGAGGCCCTGGCCTGATCGGGAAGGTGAAGGCGGACGGCACGGTCAAGACCGTCGTCCCCGATGTCGCCGGCGCCTCTGGAATCGCAACGTCGCATCGCGGGAAGTACCTCGCCTACACGACTTCGGTTGTCGAGGGCGAGACGACCATCACCGCCAGTGGCCTCGTGATCACGGGTCCGCGCGGCTACCGGGCGACGGCCGACACGCTCGCATATGAAAAGGCCCACAACCCGGACGGCGGCATCCACTACGGCGTCACCAACCCCAGTGCGTGTGTCAGCAGCGAGTTGGAGAAGGTGGGCATCCCGGTCGGCTATGACGGCGCGATCGATTCGCACGCGTACTCCGTCGCGGCCTATCGCAACGGCTGGGTCGTCGCCGACGCCGGTGCCAACGCACTGCTCTGGGTCACCAACAAGGGCAAGATCTCCACGCTCGCCGTCCTGCCGGCCCACCCGATCACGATCACCGCGGACATCGCGAAGGCCTTCGGTCTCGCCGACTGCGTGGTGGGTGTGAGCTACGCCTTCGAATCGGTGCCCACCGACGTCGAAGTGGGACCGGACGGCTTCCTCTACGTGACCACGCTGCCCGGCGGCCCCGAGGACGCCTCCCTCGGCGCCCGCGGCAAGGTGTTCCGGGTGAACCCGCGCAACGGGCACGCCAAGGTGGTGGCGTCCGGTCTGCTCGGCGCGACCAACCTCGCGCTCTCCGGCGGCCGGATCTATGTCACCGAGCTGTTCGGCGGCCGGATCTCAGAGATCAGGCATGGCAGGGTGTCGGCCTTCCTCACGCTCCCCGGGGCCCTCGCCATCGAGGCCGGCCCCCATGGCAAGCTCTACGCCGCAACCGGCATCACGGGACCGGCGTCCATCGTCCGGGTGGACCCGCACGGGAAAGGGTGGCGTCACTAGGGCTCAGCAGGGCTCGGCCCTTCCCGCCCGCCTGCCGGTGTGATCGGAGTGATCGGACATTGCGGCGATGTGGTGAGATGATCCCGTGCCCGAGCGACTGACCTATCCGATCCACCAGCGCACCCTCGGCAACGGGCTGCGCGTGGTGGTGAGCCCTGACCACAGCGTCCCGCTGGCCGCGGTCAACCTCTGGTACGACGTCGGCTCGCGGGACGAGCGCCCCGGCGAGTTCGGCTGGGCCCACCTGTTCGAGCACCTGATGTTCTCCGGCTCCGAGCATGTCGCCAGCGGCGAGCACCTCAACGCGCTGCAGGCCCTCGGCGGGTCCGTGAACGCCACCACCTGGTTCGACCGCACCAACTACTTCGAGACGCTCCCGGTGGGCGCCCTCGACCTCGCGCTGTGGATGGAGGCCGACCGCCTCGCGACCCTGCCCGCGCACCTCGATGAGGCGAGCGTCGAGACCCAGCGCGAGGTGGTCAAGGAAGAGAAGCGCCAGCGGTACGACAACGTGCCCTACGGCGACGCGATGCCCCAGCTCGTGGAACTCCTGTTCGGCCCCGACCACCCCTACGGCCACACCACCATCGGTTCGATGGCCGACATCGACGCCGCCACCGCCGAACGCGCCGCCGCCTTCTTCCGCAACCACTACCGTCCCGACAACGCGGTGCTCACCCTGGTCGGCGACATCACCCCCAAGGACGGCTTCAAGCGCGCGGAGCGCGCGTTCGGCCACCTGCCGTCGTGGAACCCACGGCCGCGGCCACCGGCGGTCCCGCTCGAGCCGCTCGACCGGGTGGCGTACCAGGAGATCCGCGGACGGGTGCCCGCTGCGGCCACCTACTTCGCCTGGCGGCTGCCGGTGCGCGACACCCGGGCATTCGACGCCTGCGAGCTGGCCCTGTCGGTGCTCGGCGGCGGGCAGACGTCCCGACTGCACCAGGAACTCGTCCGCAACCAGCAGGTCGCAGCCGGTGTCGGCGCGTCCGCGATGCCGCTGATCGGAGGCGCATCGTTCGGGCTCGCCCAGGTGCGGGCGCTGCCGGGCGCGGACGGGAGCGCGTCCGTCGAAGCGGCGCTGGTGGAGATCACCCGCCTCGCCGACGAAGGTCCGACCGAGGCCGAGGTGGCGCGGGCCAAAGCGCAGTACGCGCGCGAGTGGCTCACCGAGCTGGCCCGGTTCGACTCCAGGGCCGACCTGATCAGCGCCTACGCCACGCTGCACCGCGATCCCGAGCGGATCAACCGGCGGCTCACCGAGGTGGAGTCCCTCACCGTCGACCAGGTGGCGGAGGCGTGCCGCGCCTTCCTCCAGCCCGGACAACGGGCACAGCTCGACTACCGGCAGGAGGCATCCGATGCGGCACGCTGACCATCGTCCCGAGGTCAAGGCGCCGCCGCGCTGGAGGTTTCCTGATCCGGCGCGACTGTGGCTCGACAACGGCATGCAGCTGATGGCCTGTCATCGCGAGGGCCAGCACGTGGCCGCCGTCTCACTGGTCATGGACGCCCCGCTGAACGCCGAACCGGTCGACCTCGAGGGCATCGCCACGATCACCCAGCGCTGCCTGGACGAGGGCACAGCCACCCATCCCGGGCCGAGTTTCGCCGAGGCGCTGGAGGACATCGGCGCCGTACTGGGCGGCTCGGCCGGCTATGCGGGTAGCGAGCTTTCGCTCGAAGTACCCGCGGATCGCCTGGGCGAGGCGCTTCGCCTGCTGGCTGAGGTCGTGCGCGAGCCCGAGTTGAGCGCGGACGATGTGGCGCGGCACCGCGCCCTGCGTCTCGCGGAGATCGAGCAGATGCTCGCCAACTCGGCGCACCGGGCGGCCCTGGGCTTCCGGGCAGCGACCATTCCCGGACGATTCCGGGCGTCGCGGATGGCCGGCGGCAGCACGGCGACCGTGTCGGCGATCACACACTCCGACGTGGTCGCGTTCCACCAGCGGCACTACCGTCCCGACGGTGCGACTCTCGTCATTTCCGCGGACCTCTCCGGCGAGGAATTCGGCTACGCCGCCACAGCCTTCGGCAGCTGGACGAACCCCGCTGAGGGCTATCTCAGCCACGAGGTTCCGGAGGCGAACGCGCCCGTCTGCTGGCTGATCGACCGTCCCGGCGCCGTCCAGGCGGACATCCGGCTCGGCGGTTTCGGGATCGACCGGGGCGATCCCCGGTGGGCGGACGTCCAGGTGGCGACCCACGCCCTCGGCGGCGCCTTCCTGAGCCGGCTGAACCGGGTGCTGCGCGAGGAGAAGGGCTTCACCTACGGCGCACATCTGGTGAACACCCCGATGCGCGACGGTGGCCTGATCAGCGTCCAGGGTTCGTTCCGGACCGAGGTCGTGCCCGAGGCGCTGAGCCTCGCCCGCGAGTTGCTCGACCTCACCGGCAAGCCGATCACGCAGGCAGAGGTCACGGACGCAGTCACCTACACCCGCGGGGTCGCGCCGCTGCGCTACTCGACCGCGCAGGGCATCACCGACCGGATTTCCACCCTCGTCCGGGATGGCGTCAACGTCGAGTTCGTGAACGCGAACTTCGAGGCGCTTGCCCTGGTCACCCCGGAATCGGCCACGCAGTCGATCGTGGAGCTCCTGCCTCCGGACGCCCTGACCCTCGTCGTCGTCGGGGACGCCGCCACCCTGCGGGACAAGCTCGCAGCCGACGGCTGGCCCGTTGTGCTGCACGACTGAGCCCAGCCGTCCACCACAACGTGGACAGATCCCGGGTGAGACGCCGGGAAACCGTCCACCTTGTGGTGCGAACCGGCCGCGCTACTTCACGCCCATCTTGTTGAGGGCATCGGCGAGGGCGGCCTTCGCGGCGTCGATCTGCGTCTGGTAGCCGGCGAGATCGCCCTTGCGCAGGGCGGCGTCGGCGGCGGCGAACGCGGACTCGGCCTTCTGCATGGCCTCGACCGCGGCCTTCTCGTCCGCCGGGGTGTTGGTACCCGGCGTCGTGGGCTGGGTGGGCGGTGGAGCGTTGCTGTCGCCACCCTCACCGGTACTCGCGCCCGCGTCCCCTGCGAAGACCTGGTCGAGCGCGGCCTGCAGCGTGGTCGCGATGCCCACGTGGTCGCCGAACCGTACTGCGACGTACGCCAGGGCCGGGTACGAGCCGTTGCCCGCCTCCCGCATCGTGTAGATCGGCATCACGTAGAGCAGACCGCCACCCACCGGCAGCGTGAGCAGGTTGCCGTACTTGGCGTTCGCCGAGCCCTGGTTCAGGTACGAACGCATCAGGGTCGCGAACTGCGGGTCGGTCGTCATCGCGTTCGCCGTCTGGCTCGGGCCGGCGATCTGCTGGGTGTCCGACATCCGCAGCACCCGCAGCTTGCCGTAGTCGGGACTGGTCGCTTCAGCCACGACGGAGAGATAGGACGCCAGGTTCTGCCGTCCGTAGGGCACGAACACCGCGGTCTGGCTGAACACCGCGGACGGATCGCCCGGCCACTTGATCGACAGGTAGTACGGCGGCTCGGCCGCAGCCGACTTGCTGGTGTCGGTCTGACCCGGCATGGTCCCGACCGGGTCGGCGGGCACCTGCCACAGGTCCGACTGCTGGTACCACGCGTTCGTGTCGGTCATGTGGTAGCGGGCCAGCACCTGCCGCTGCACCTTGAACATGTCCTCCGGGTAGCGCAGGTGCGCCATCAGGTCGGGGCTGATCTGATCCTTCTGCTTCAGGACGCCCGGGAACGCCTTCTCGTAGGTCTGCAGGATCGGGTCGCTGGCGTCCCACGCGTACAGGTCGACCGTGCCGTTCGTGGCGTCCACCACGGCCTTCACCGAGTTGCGCATGTAGTTGATCGACTGGTCGCCCGGTCCGGGGTTGGTGTCCGCGTCCGTGATCGCCTGGCGCAGGCCCACGACCTGGCTGTCGGGGTAGTTGCGGGTCGTGGTGTAGCCGTCCACGATCCAGACCAGCCGGTGGTCGACCACGGCCGGGTAGATGTTCGAGTCGAGCGTCAGCCAGGGCGCCACCTGCTGCACCCGCTCCTTGGGCGTCCGGTCGTAGAGGATCCGCGACTGGGAGTTGACCCGGTCCGACAGCAGGATGTTCAGGTCCATGAAGTGCGTGGCGTACAGCAGCCGCGTGAACAGGTTCCCCATCGGGACGCCGCCCGTGCCGGCATAGGTGTTGCTGCCACCGTCCGGGGTGTCGAACTCGATCGGCGCCTCGCCTGGCTCGCGTCCGACGATGGCGAAGGTGGACGTGTTCTCGCCGAAGTAGATCCGTCCCTCGTAGTCGGGCAGCACCCCCTCCGGCGGGATGTTCTTCTCGATCCACACCGGGTCGCCGGACGAACTCCGCTGGTTGCCGTAGGCGGCGGCCAGGCCGTAGCCGTGCGTGTAGACCGTGTGCAGGTTGTTCCACGCCTGGTCCGGGAGGTTCGCGTAGTTGATCTCGCGGGCCGCGACCACGGCGTCGGTCTCCTTGCCGTCGATCACGTAGCGGTCCACGTCGAGGGTGCTGGCGAAGGAGTACCAGCCCCGCAACTGCTGCTGGTTCTCGAAGGTCGGACCCACCACCGCCGGATCGATCAGCCGGATGCCGGGCAGAGTCTCGGCGTCCTCCTTCAGCTGGCCTGAACTGACCTGGGTCTTCGCCGTGTACGGCTCGATATCGACCTTGTCGATGTCGTAGGCCTGCCTCGTGGCCGCGATGTGCTTGGCGATATAGCTGCTCTCCAGCACCGGTTCGTTCGGCTTCACCTGGAAGCTCTGCACGATCAGTGGGTAGATCAGGCCGAGGATCAGCCCGGAGACGACCATCAGCACCAGCGCGGTGAGCGGCACCGTCCAGCGCTTGAGGAAGCCGTTCGCGAAGAACACGCCCGCGCACACGAAGGCGATCACCGCCATCACGATCTTCGCGGTGAGCCGCGCGTGGTCGTCCGTGTACTGCATGCCGGTGAACAGCGTGCCCTGCTGCAGCAGGAAGCCGTAGCGGTCGAGCAGGTTCTGCAGGCCGTACCCGACCAGCAGCAGTCCGACCAGCACCGAGAGGTGGATCCGGGCCGCGTTGCTCGCTCCTCGGCCGCGTCCGGTGACGAGCCCGCCGACCGCGAAGTGGACGGCCGCGGCAGCCACCAGTGCCATGAACACCGCGCCCATCGCGAAGGACAGCAGGTCCTGCCAGACCGGGTACTCGAAGACGTAGAAGCTGACGTCGAGCCCGAAGAACGGGTCGGCGGTGCCGAACGGAGTGCGGTTCAGCCAGGCCAGGTACTGCAGCGACTGGCTCACCGCGGACGCGCCGGCGATCAGGCCGAGGAACAGCGACGGCACCAGGATCGCCAGCCGGATGTTCGCCTCCAGCAGGTCGCGGTACCGGTCGAGAATCGCGCTCTGCCCGGTGCGCCGGGAGGTGGGGCGCAGCCGGTAGGCGATCCACATGTTCAGGCCGACGATCAGCGCCATGGCGATGAAGAAGACGAAGAACAGCACCACCTGCGCCAGCAGTTGCGTGCTGAACACCTGCGGGAAGGTCACCGAGTCGAACCACAGCTTGGTCGTCCACAACTCGGCGAAGATGACGTAGGCCGTGATCAGGCCCGCGAGCACCAGAATGGTCGGGATCAGCGGCCCCCGTCGCGACACCTGCGCTGACACGTTCACTCTGCTCACTCCTCGTCGGCCCGCGCATCGTCACGCGGCATCGGGTCACTCCAATGTATGCGCCAGTGCCTCAGCCAGCGCTGGCACCAGGTTCGGGTCGGACAGCAGATGGCTGTCCTCGCCGCGGACCCGGGCCACGGCGTGCCGCCGGCCGTCCCTCGTGGCCCCGACCACCACGCGCAGATCCATCCGCTGTGGATGGTTCGCCACCAACGCAGCGGCCGCGTCCGGGTCTTCGGGCAGGCCGACGTCGGCACCGGACGGCAGGAAGACCCGCTCCAGCGCGAGCGCACAGCCGGCGACGGTCGTCGGCCAGGCCATCCGGGCCAGCGTCTCGCCGAGGTCGGCGCCGGAGCGGAAGTCCTCCTGCTCGATCGAGCTGAAGCCGTCCGGCTTGGCCCCGGCGAGGTGCTGGGCCAAGCTGGGCTCGGCGGCCAGGAGGTCCGTCGTGCGCACCAGCGAGAACAGCCGGGCGGGCTGGTCCCAGCCGAGCCGGCCGACGTGGCGCTCCACCTCCAGCAGCGCGGCGATCAGGGCGTTGCTCATGAGCATCCCGCCACGGAGCCGGCGGTCTGTGGCTGCTCCAGCTCGCCGAGGGCTTCGACCGCCTCGCCGAGGCTGTCGACGGGCACGAGGCGGATTCCGGACGGCGGCTCGCCGACGTCCACGCAGTTGGCCCGTGGCAGCAGGAAGATCGTGGCACCGTCGCGGGCGGCGGCCGCGATCTTCTCCTGCACGCCTCCGATCGCGCCGACCGTGCCGTCAGCGGCCATCGTCCCAGTACCGGCCACCACCCGGTTGGCGACCAGATCGTCGCCGGTCAGCTTGTCGGTGATCGCCAGGGCGAACACCAGCCCGGCGCTGGAGCCGCCGACCGCAGGGTCGATCGCGAACTTCACGCTCGGCTTGTAGGTGTAGCCCGTCGTCAGGGTGACGCCGATCACCGGCTTGTCGGGGTTCGCCGTCGTGGCGCGGGTGGTGACGCTGAGCTGCACCTGCTGCGTATCGCGCATCACGGTGAACGGCACCTCTTCACCCACATGGAACTTGGCCACCGCGGCCAGCACGGCTTGGACGGTGGTGGTCGTCTGCCCGTCCACGGCCTCGATCAGGTCGCCGGGCTTGAAGATGTCGGCGGCCGGGCCGGAACTGGACACCGAATCGACCATCGGCCAGCTGATCACGGGGATCCCCGCCTGGCGGAGGGCAGCCACGACGGCGTCCGACTGTGAGTCCGTCATCAGCTGGCTCTCGCCCTGGCTGATGTCGGTCGGGGCCTCGCCTTCGCGGTAGACGGCGGAGCGGGGCAATACCTCGCGGGACGGCAGCCAGTAGGAGAACAGCACTTCGGGCAGGCTCAGCGTGCTGCTGGGCGAGGTGACCGCGACCGTCGTCATCAACAGCTCACCGGTCGTCGGGTAGGTCTTCGCACCGGAGATCGTGATGGGGTCCGTGCCGCCCGCCTGGGGAAACAGGTTGTGGGTGCCGCCCGGCGACCAGGTCACGTACGGCACCGGCACGAGAGCAATCACGGCGGCCAGCACCACGAACAGCACGGCGGAGACCGTCGCCGTCCAGGTCTGCTTGGTCACGTGTTCCCTCTCCGCGGCCGTCCGGCCGATGATCCAACTTCGATCCCCGACCCTACCGCGCCAGACGTCCACGGCTTGGCCGGTGTTGGACAATAGAGGTCACGCCACGTGAGGAGCCGCCATGACCGATCCGGCCAACCCTGACCGTCCAGAGCCGGACGGCGAGGAGGAGGCCCTGCTGCGCTTCCTCGCCCAGTTCGGTATCACCCCCGGACCGGACGGACGGCTCGACGTCGAGCAGCTGATGTCGCGGTTGCAGGGACTGATGGGGGCCTTCACCACGCAGATGGCCAGCTTCGGTAAATCGGACGCCAGCGGCATGAACTGGGGCTTCACCGGGGATATCGTCCGCAGGCTCACCGCCGCGGCCGGGCCTGACCCTTCGCCGTCGGCGTCCGAGCAGGCCCGGATCAGGGACGCCGTGGCCCTCGCCGACCTGTGGCTGGATGAGGAGATCGCGTTCCCGCGGCTCAGCACGACGGCGGTGGCCTGGACCAGGGCCGAATGGGTGGAGCGCACCTACCCGACCTGGCAGCAGCTCGTCCGTCCGGTGGTCAGCCAGTTGTCCAAAGCCCTGCGCGGCCTGATCGACGACCAGGGTGAGGCGAAGGTGGCCGAGCCCATGCTGCGAATGGCGCTGTCGGGCATGTTCGCGTCCCAGGTGGGCCAGTCCTTGGCCAGCCTCGCCCAGACGGTGGTCAGCGCGGGCGACATCGGGCTGCCGCTCACCGAACAGCCCCGGGTGGCGTTGCTGCCGACCAACGTCGCGGCTTTCGCCGACGGCCTGGAGGCCGACCCGGCGGACATCCTGCTGTTCCTAGCCGTGCGGGAGGCGGCACGGCAGCGACTGTTCGGCGCGGTCGGTTGGCTGGGCCCGCAGTTGCTCGCCCTCGTGGAGCACTACGCCCGGGACATCGCGATCGACCCAGACGCGCTCGAACAGGCGATCGAGAGCCAGCTCAGCTCCGCCATGACTCCCGACCAGCTCGAGGACGCCGGCCAGGCGCTCGCCGGCTCGCTGTTCGCGCCGCAGGTGACGGACGAGCAGCGTGAGGTGCTCGCCCGGCTGGAGACGCTGCTCGCCCTGATCGAGGGCTGGGTGGACGAGGTGGTCACTCAGGTCGCCGGCACCCGGATGCCCTCAGCGGCCGCGCTCACCGAGACCCTGCGCCGGCGGCGAGCCAGTGGCGGCCCAGCCGAGTCGGCGCTGAAATCGCTGGTCGGACTGGAGTTGCGCCCCCGACGGACCCGCGACGCCGCCAACATCTGGGCGGCCACCCGTGCCGCTCGCGGCGGCGAGGCCAGGGACGCCACGTGGGACCACCCCGACCTGCTGCCCACCGCGGCCGATCTGGATGATCCGCTCGGCTTTGCGGCGGAAGGCCACTCTGCCGGTGTCCCCGACGACCTCGACGCCGAGCTCGCGAAGCTGCTGGACGAGGAGGGTCGCGGGGGAAGGTAGCGCTGTCAGCTCCTCGATCCCCGCACCACAAAGGTGGACAGTTCCCCCGCGTCTCACCAGAATTCCGTCCGCGTTGTGGTGCACGCGGCCTTACCTCGCCGACTTCCCAGCACAAGGTGGACAGTTTCCCCGCGTCACGCCTGAAATCCGTCCACGTTGTGGTGGACAGATGCCTCGAGGTCACCGCGGCCACGAGGCCGAAACCTGCGGACAGCGTGAACAAAGCTGGAATGCTTCGTCCCAGCCACGAGCGCTCAGCGCTTCCCACACCTGGCGAGCGACGGCGCACGCCCGGCCGCGCACATCAGCGCTGCCGTACCTGAGGGTGAGCAGATCGCGGGTCGCATGGCGGTTGTCGCGGCGCAGATCACGAAAGACCGAGGTAGCGTCCTCGTGCCCCAGCCGACCGTCCAGTTCGACGAGTACCGACTGCTCCTCATAGAGCGCGTCACTCCGGCTGCCAGCCGACCGCGACTCCTGGCGCAGCGCCTCAGGCAGACCGTGCGCACGCTCCACGTCCCTGCGGTAGACGTATTCAAGCGTGCTCTCGATACCGGTCAGGTCTTTGAGGATGTCCTTGAACAGCTCGCGATGACGCACTCTGTGCCGCTGGTCGAGCGTCCGCGCAACCCGCTCAAGCGTGGTGATCCGAACGCGAGCAGCATCAGCGAGGACCCCGACCAGCGCCTCGACCGGCAGCCGTTGGCCGACATCGACCAGCGCATCCTCTGGGGTGATCCGGACCGGTGACCCACGTCCCCGAGACACGCGTCCGAGCGTGTCACGGCGGATGCGCGCAACGCCGACCGGACGTGGTCTCCGGTCGTCCGGCACCCACACCTCGACTCGATCGACGTGCCGATCAAGGCCGTGCAGGCTCAGCGCAGCCTCCCCGCCGATCGCGTAGGGCTGCCCGGCCTGCAGCGCGGCGGCCCAGACGCTCTTGGGGAAGTCGTCATGCCCTGGAGCGGTATCGAACAGGCCATTGGCCTGCCGCTTCCAGTGGCCGTCGCGGACCAGTCGTCCGAGGGCCTCGTCGCCGAGGCCATACTCGGCGGCCTGCACTGTCGTGATCAGGTCACCCTGAGCCAAGGCAAGCTGCCGAAGATCCTGGCTGGGAGTCTGCGCGGTATGCATTCACGGATGGTCGCCGTTCGTCCGCGGGAAATCGAGGGGCTTTTCGCAATCTGTGGATAACGTCGCACTATCCACAGGCTGCGTCCACCACAAACTGGACAGATTCCGGGCGAGACACGGGGAAACTGTCCACCTTGTGCCGCAGGGCGGCAAACGGGATCTGGGCGAGAGGCGTCGGGGCCCGGCAGGGTGTGACCTAGTCGGCGTCGGACTCGCCCGGCTCGAACCCGGTGCCATCGGCGGCGTTCGCGCCGTACTCGTAGCCTTGCAGGAAGGCCTTGGCTCGCTCGATGTGGGGATAGCCGGCCAGGAGGTCGTGGAACGCGTGGGAGTGGTTGGGCTCGAAGAGGTGCGCCAACTCGTGCAGGATCACGTAATCGCTCACCCACAAGGGCATCGTCTGCAGCCGGGAGGACAGCCGGATGCTGCCGTCGCCGGCCGTGCAGGAACCCCAGCGCCGCTGCTGGTTGCCCACCCACCGGATCGAGAAGGGCGGCAGAGGCAGTGCGGTCCGTGCGGCCATGAAGGTGTCGTACAGGTCGCGGGCCCTGCGGGCCAGATCGTCGGTGGGAAGCGGCTGGGTGCGCAGGGCCTCCCGGCGCAGGAACCGCTCGACGAGCGGCGGCAGCAGCGTCCGCTCCTGGGCCGCGGTCATTCCGGCCGGCACGAGAGCTACGAGCCGGCCCCGCTCGCGGAACACGGTGAGCGTGCGCCGGCGCCTCGCACTACGCCTGATCTCGAGGTCGGGAGCTGCCATGCGCGACACGTTACGACACGCCGCCGACAGTCCTGTGTTGACCACGGACGGACCGCGCACTAACTTCTAGACGCGAGGCCCCCAGTGGCCGGTCCGCTCGCAGGGGAAGGCAAGCGGACCCCGGTCCTGGGGGCCCTCGCACGCCGGGTCCTGAGCGCTGCGACAAGCGGTGCCCTGGGCATAGACTGACCGGCAGCCCGCTGCCGAGCCCCACCCGGGGGCGAAGCCGATCAACAGGAGGAAAGACGTGGCCAAGGACACCTACAGCGGTTCGTTCTACTGCGTGAAGTGCAAGGACCACCGGGACGCAACCGGCGATGTCGTGGTCAACGAGAAGGGCACCCGGATCGCCAAGGCGAAGTGCCCCGTGTGCGGCACCAACCTCACCCGGTTCCTGCCGAAGGCCTGAACCTGGATCTGCGGAGCGCCGGCCCTGTGGCCGGCGCTCCGCTGTTTCCGGGCTTCGGACGGGTGGGTCAGCGCCTCAGGTGTTGTCCGTATCGCCCCAGGTGTTGTCCGTTGTTCGCAGACCCTTGCGACGCCCGTCCGCGGCACGGCAGCCTGCCGGGATGGCACTGATCGAGGGCACCCGCGTCCGGCTGGCCCGACCCGCGCTCGCGCTCTGGCGCTCCCCCGGCGTGCTGCAGATCGGGCTGGACGCCCCGGCCCTCGTCCTGGAGGGCGTGCCGCGCGGGCTCGCCGAGGTCGTCCCGCTCCTCGCTCACCCCTCGACCGCGGACGGACTCAGCACCCTGCTCCCCGAACTCGACCGTCGCTGGCCGGCCTGGCTCATCGACCGGCTGCAGGACGCCGGCCTGCTCGGTGCGACGGACGCCCCTTGCGAACCCGCAGTCCTGATCGTGGGCGCCGGGGTTCTTGCCGACGCAGTATCGACCGCCGTTACCAGGGCCGGACTCGTCTCGACACGACTCGACCCCGTCGGTTTTGCCGCCCTTCCCCCACGGCCGGACGGGCCCGAGCTCGTCCTGCTGGCTGGCCCCCACGCCGAGCCCGACCGTGCCATCACCGACGGGCTGTTCCGGGAGGGCCGTCCCCATCTGGTCGTCCGGCTCGAGCCCGATCGGGCTGTCGTCGGACCGCTGGTGCAGCCGGGCCGCACTCCCTGCGTCCGGTGCCTCGACCTCGTCCGCGTCCGGCTCGACCCGGCCTGGCCGCACCTGCTCGCCCAGCTCTGCCGGGAGCCGGTCGAGCCCGACCCCACGCTCCTGGCGTGGGCGGCGACGACCGCCGCCGTCCAGGTGCGCGCGTGGCTGGCCGGTGGGCCGCCGGACTCGTGCGGAGCGTCCATCGAGCTGGGTCTGCCTGACTACCGGCTGCAACACCGCTCGTGGCCCGCCCACCCGGCCTGCGGCTGTCTGCTGCCCCCGGGTTGAGCTCGCAGGCAGACTGTGCAGGTGACCACCGAACCCGAACCGCAGGAGCCGGACGACCGACCCGTGCTGCCCGAGTCGACCTTCGGCCGTGGTGCGAGGCTGCTCAGCCTGCCCCTCGGCGCGGCGGCGCGGGCCGGCGTCGGCATGGGACGACGCCTCATGGGCGCTCCTGCGGAGGAGGTGGACGCGGCCATGCGTGACGCGGCCGCGGAGCAACTGTTCCGGGTGCTCGGCGAGTTGAAGGGTGGCGCGATGAAGTTCGGGCAGGCGCTCAGCCTGTTCGAGGCGATGCTGCCCGAGGACGTGGCCGGCCCGTTCCGCGAGCGGCTGCGCAAGCTGCAGGACGCCGCGCCGCCAATGCCGTCCTCGCGAGCCCAGGCCGTGCTGCGTGCCGAGCTGGGCCCGGACTGGCGGCGCCGGTTCGCTCACGTCGACCTGCGTCCGGCCGCAGCCGCTTCCATCGGTCAGGTACACCGGGCCACGCTCGCCGACGGCCGCCCGGTCGCGATCAAGATCCAGTACCCGGGCGCCGACGCCGCGCTGGCCAGCGATCTGCGCCAGATCCAGCGGTTGGCGGCTGCCGTCTCGCCCCTGTCCGGCGGACTCGACGTCGTGGCGCTGACCAGGGAGTTCGCCGCCCGGATCAACGAGGAGGTCGACTACACGCTGGAGGGCGCGTCCCAGCAGCAGGTGGCGGAGGCTCTGGACGGGCACCCGCGGTTCCTGGTGCCGAAGGTCCACCTCGCGACGCGACGGGTGCTCGTCAGCGACTGGGTGGACGGCTTCAAGCTCACCGGGCTGATCGACCGTCCGGCAGAGGAGCGCAACCGCAGCGCACTGGACTACGTCACATTCCTGTTCGCCGGGCCGTCACTGGCCGGCGTCCTGCACGGCGATCCGCACCCGGGCAACTATCTGGTCACGCCGGACGGACGGCTGGGCATCGTCGATTTCGGACTGGTCTCGCGGCTCCCGGACGGCCTGCCGCCGGCGATGGGACGCCTGATCCGCCACGCCGTGGACGGCGAGATCGGGCCCATGGTCGCGGGCCTCGCCGACGAGGGCTTCGTGGAGGCCTCCATCGACGGCCAGGCACTGCTGGACTACCTGTCCCCGTTCGTCGAACCGGCCAGTGTCGAGGAGTTCGCGTTCAACCGGGAGTGGGCGCGTGGCCAGTTCGCCCGGGTGCACGGCGACATGAGCTCGTCCGGAGTGGCCACCAAGCTGAACATCCCGCCCGAGTACGGCCTGATCTACCGGGTCTGGATGGGCGGGATCGCGGTGCTTTCCCAGCTGGACGTCAAGGCGAACTTCGCCCAGGTCCTCCGTGACTGGCTGCCGGGCTTCGCACCCGCTGCCGACCAGGCTGGCTGAGCCCCGGTCGCTGGCTGAGCCTGACCAAGCCCGCCCCTTCGTCAAGCTCAGGGAGCATGCGACGGCTGAGCCCGGCCAAGCCCGCCCCTTCGTCAAGCTCAGGGAGCATGCGACGGCTGAGCCTGACCAAGCCCGCCCCTTCGTCAAGCTCAGGGAGCATGCGATGGCTGAGCCCGGCCAAGCCCGCCCCTTCGTCAAGCTCAGGGAGCATGTGATGGCTGAGCCTGACGAAGCCCTCAGTCCTTCACCGCGGTGAGCGTGTAGGACGCCGGCAACCGGCGGGGCCGATCCTTCAGGCGATACTCGCCGTCCTCGCCGAGCTCCATCAGCCCCGGCAGGGCCTCCCAGGGGACGCTGTCGTGCTCGGTCAGCGAGGTGAGCCGTAGGCCGGCGTCCATGAGTGCGGTGATGACTTCGGCAAGGCCGTGGTTCCACTCCATGGTCTGCGGGGAGGTGACCAGCTCGTCGCCGGCGTAGGTGGTGTCGTCGTTCCAGATCACCGGCTCGAGACCCTCGAAGTAGGGCAGTTCGAGCGCGACGGTCAGGCCGTCCGCGGCGGTGATCCAGGGCTGCTGCACCCGGTCGTCCGGATCGACACCCAGCCGAACCGCCACCGAGGCCCACAGGACCGGATGGCCCTCGCGGATGAACAGCCGACCACCCGGACGCAGCAGCGCCGCCACCACCTGCGCCCACCGCCGGATGTCGGGCAGCCAGCCGATCGCCCCGATCCCGGTGAACACGAGGTCGAACCGTCGTCCGGCCAGGGCCTCAGGTGCCGAGTAGACGTCTGATTCGATGTAGTCGATCGACGCGCCGGCCTGCTCCGCCAGCCAGCGCGCCTCAGCCAGCGACGCCGGGGAGAAGTCGAGCCCGGTCACCCGCCCGCCGAGCCGGTGCAGGCTGAGCGTGTCCGTGCCGATGTGGCACTGGAGATGCAGCACGTCGAGGCCGGTGAGGTCGCCCAGCCGCGGTACGTCGAACGCGACCACGTCCGACAGCGCTGTCGGGTCGGCGAGCAGGCGGTCGATTCCGTAGTTCTTCACGTGGATCGGCGCCCGGCTGTCCCAGTTGGCGCGGTTCACCGTGAGGTATTCCGGCAGTTCGGCGTCCATGCGGCGAACGATAGCGTGCGGCCGGTGACTACGAGCTTGTGTCGAGCCGCGCCGCCTCCGGCAGGATGGGTTCGAACGGCTCCACCGGATTCCCGGACGGGTCATCGAGCAGGATCTGCCTCCCGCCGACGCCGGTCACGATGTCATTGCGGAACCGGACGCCGGCGCCGGATGCATCACCTCGCGGAAACCGAGGTGCGCGCAGTAGAACGCGATCCCGCGTCTACGTCATGAACGATGTAGCGCACCTGACCTGCGGCCATCCGTCCACCTTTCTCATCCCGGTGGTGCCGCGCCCTCCTCGACCAGGATCGCCAGCACGGCGTCCGCATACTGCTCGCACTTGACCTTACCCACGCCGGGGATGGCGAGCAGGCCGGCCGGGTCCCTGGGGCGGTCCTCGGCGATGGCCATCAGGGTGGCGTCGGTGAAGATCACGTACGCGGGCACCGAGCGTTCCTTTGCCACGCTGAGCCGCCACGCGACCAGACGGGCGTACGTGTCCTCGTCGTAGCCCGGCGGGCAGTCGGCGTGGCGACGCAGCTTGCGTTCCGCGCCGCTGTGCAGCGGCTTTCCGCAGACCCGGCAGGTGGCGCTCAGCGCCGAGGTCGGCTTGGACCCCCTGGCCGTCCTGGTCGGGGCCGCCGCCGGACGCGCCGCGATCCCGTCCAGGAACCGGGACGGCTGCCGAAACCCGCCCCCGCCACGTCTCGAGCGTGACCAGCAGATCAGCAGGGATCGCTTCGCCCGCGTGATGCCCACGTAGAACAACCGCGCTTCTTCGGCCACCTGCTCCGGTCCCGCAGCCAGCGACAGCGGCAGGGTCCCTTCCTGGACGCCGACCAGCGCCACCGCCGCCCACTCCAGGCCCTTGGCCGCGTGCAGAGTGGACAACGTCACCCCGTCTGAGCTCAGCGGGTGCTCGGCCTGTGCGCGGGCGGTCAGCTCGGCGACGAACGCTCCGAGGTCGGCCGTTCCCTCCCCCGCCTCCGAACGGGCGGACGCCACGTCCTCGGCCAGCGCGAGGACGGCGGCCAGCGACTCCCAACGCTCGCGTACCCGGCCCTGACCGGACGGCGGCTGTTCGCTCCAGCCGATCCGGGTGAGCACATTGCGGCAGGCGTCCACGGCCGGCTCGCCCGGGTCACGCCGCGCCCGTTCGGTCAGGGTGCCGATCACCTGTCGCACCTCGGGCCGGTCGTAGAACCCCTCACCGCCGCGCACCGTGAACGGGACGCCGGCCTGCGCCAGCGCCGACTCGAACAGCGGTGACTGCGCGTGCACCCGGTAGAGCACGGCCTGCTCCCGCCACGGCACCCCGGCCTCGTGCTGCTCCACCAGCCACCGGGTCACGGCCGTGGCCTCGTCGTCCTCGCTCGCGCACGGCAGGATCCGCGGCTCAGGGCCGGGCTCACACTGCGACTCCAGCGTCACGGTGCCCAGCCGGGTGTTCCGCGCCACCCGGTTGGCCAGCCCGACCACCTGCGGTGTGGACCGGTAGTCACGCACCAGCCGCACCACCCTCGCGTCCGGGAACCGGTCGGCGAACCCGGTCAGGTACTCCGGCGTCGCCCCCGCGAAGGAATGGATGGTCTGGGCAGGATCGCCGACCACGCAGTGGTCGCGTCCAGTGCCCCACCACTCCTCGAGCAGCGTCTGCTGGACGGGGTTCACGTCCTGGTACTCATCGACGACGAGGTGGCGGTAGGTGGCACGCACCTCCTCTGCGATGTCGCCGTGCTCGCCCAGCATCGCCACGGCGCACAACAGGATGTCGTCGAAGTCGATCACCCCACGATCGGCCTTCACCTGCTCGTAGCGGCCCAGCACCCGGCCGACCTGGGACGCGTCGAGCCCCGCCACCTCGCGTCCGGACCCGAGCGCGAGCTCCGCGTAGTCGGCAGGTGCCACATTGGTGACCTTCGCCCACGAGACCTCGGTGAGCAGGTCACGCAGGGTGCTGGAGTCGGGACTGAGCCGCAGCCGGCGGGCGGCCTCCGCGAGCATCGGCAACCGCTCGTCGCTGACCGCGGGCAACTGGGAGCCGTACGCGCGCGGCCAGAAGTACTGCGCCTGGCGCAGTGCGGCGGAGTGGAATGTGCGCGCCTGTACGCCCGGGACACCGAGCGCCCGCAGCCTCGACCGCAGCTCCCCCGCCGCCCGGGTGGTGAACGTCACTGCCAGCACCGCGTTCGCCGCGTAGACGCCGGTCACCACCCCGTAGGCGATCCGGTGCGTGAGCGCGCGCGTCTTGCCCGTCCCCGCGCCCGCGATCACCACCACCGGCGCGCCGAAACTGGTCGCCACCTGCTGCTGCTCCGGGTCGAGGCCGGAGAGCAGCTCGGCGGGTTCGGCGATCACGGAAGACCACCTTAGGGAGTCGTTCCGACAAAACTGTCAGCGGGCCGCCTTAGGGTGTGACCACCATGCAGTTCCACTACTCCCGCACCGCCGAAGAGCTCGCCGCGCAGCTCGTCGCGCTGTGGTCGGGCACCCGTCCCGACCCCTTCGCGTTCGACCTCGCCGTCGTGCCCGGCGCGGGCTTCCAGCGCTGGTTGTCGCAGCAGCTCGCCACCGCGGACGACCCGTCGGGAATCTGCGCGGGCGTCGAGTTCGCCTCGCTGGAGGGGCTGGAGTGGCGGCTCGACGGTCCGGACGACCCGTGGCGCCCCGAACGACTGGCTTGGCTCGTGCAGGAGGTGGCGCTCGCCTCCACCGACCCTGAGCTGGAGGTGCTCCGCCGACACCTCGCCGCCTCCCGGGAGAGCTACAGCGCGAGCCAGCGGATCGCCCGGCACTTCGCGGGGTACGCCCGACACCGGCCCGGCATGCTGGCGCGCTGGGCCGACGGACTGGATGAAGGCCCGAACGGAGACTCGCTCGCCGAGAACGCCTGGCAGGCACATCTCTACCGGCTGCTGGCCGCCGAGCTCGGCGAGGATCCGATACAGCGGCGAGAGGCCCTGCTCGACCGGCTGCGCAACGCCGGTGTCGACGGGCTGCCGCACCGGGTCGCGGTGCTCGCCCCGCGCCACCTCGACGCCTCCGTTCTCGAGCTGCTGGACGCCCTGGGCAGCCACCACCAGGTGGACGTCCTGCTGCTCGCGCCATCGCCCGACCGCCGCCCGGGTCCCGCGGCACCGGGGTTGCGGCGAGCGGAGTTCGCGCGTCTACCCGGGCACCCGCTGAACGAGGCGTTGGGCGCGGTGGCGGACGAGACCGCGTTATTGGTGGGCGCCCTTCGTGACGTGCTGCCCTTCGCACGCTCAGGACAGCACTCCTCAGGGACCGTTGCGGGGGATCCGGTCCTCACACACTCAGGACAGCACTCCTCAGGGACCGTTGCGGGGGATCCGGTCCTCGCACGCTCAGGGCAGCACTCTTCGGGGAGCGGGCCTCGACAAGCTCGACCAGCGGTGGCAACGGAGCCACCACCCTCAGGGAGCGGTTCGCTGCTCAGCTGGCTGCAAGCCGACCTCGCAGCTGACGTGCAGCGTCCCGTCCGACGCGTGCTGGACGGCGACGACTGCTCGGTGCAGGTGCATCTGTCGCACGGCCGCGACCGGCAGGTGGAGGTGCTGCGGGAGGTGCTCACCGCCGTCCTGGCCGACGACCCGTCCCTTGAACCGCGCGATGTCGCCGTCCTCACCCCTGACGTGGACGCGTTCGCCCCGCTGCTGGCGGCGGCCTTCACCGCGCCCGCCGGGGTGCCCGACCATCCCGCGCAGCGGTTCCGCGTGCAGGTGGCTGACCGGTCGCTCGCCCAGGTGAACCCGTTGGCCGCGCTGCTGCTCGACCTGCTTCGGCTGCCTGACGGCCGCGTGGAGGCGTCGGCTCTGCTCGACCTCTGTGCCCAGCCCGGCGTCGCGCAGCGGTTCGGCTTCACCGCCGACTCCCGCGACCGGCTGGTCGAACTCGTCGAACGCGCGGGCATCCGCTGGGGACTCTCTGCCGCGCAGAGGGACGGCTACGGCCTCGGCGGGTTCCCGCAGAACACTTGGTTCGCCGGCCTGCAGCGCATGCTGCTGGGTGTGGCGCTCGGCGAGTCCGACCTGGTCACCGCAGGCACAGTCCTGCCGCTGGACGACGTCGAGTCCTCCGACGTCGGGCTCGTCGGCGGGCTCACCGAGCTGGTCGGACGGCTCTCCCGGCTGATGGCCGAGTTCGGCAGACCCGCTCCCCTGGCCGAGTGGGCCGAGCGTTGCCGCAGAGGGCTGTCCGACCTCGTCGAGCTGCCGCCCGGCCAGGAATGGCAGCTCGGCGACGTGTGGGCCGGGCTGTCCCGGCTGGCCGAGCGCGCGGGAGCCGCCACCGCCCCGCTGACCCGGCACGCCGCCCTGCGGGCGATCGAGCAGGAGTTCACCGGCTCACCGGCCCGGGGCGCATTCGGCAACGGCTCCCTCGTGGTGTGCGGCCTGCGCTCGTTGCGCCACGTGCCGCACCGGGTGATCGTTCTGCTGGGCTGGGACGCCGCCTGCTACCCGCGTCCCGGGCACCGCCACGGCGACGATCTGCTCGGCGTCGAACCGCGGGTGGGCGATCCGTCTTCCGCGCTGTCCGATCGGCAGGTGCTGCTGGACGCCGTCCACGCCGCCCGCGAACGGCTGCTCGTCGTCGCCCAGGGACGCAGCGAGGCCACCAACGAGAAGGTGCCGCTCGCCGCACCATTGTCTGAACTGGTCGAGGCGCTTGATCTCACGGCCGCCACCGCCGAGGGTGTCCGGGCGTCGAGCGCCCTTACCGTGCAACACCCCCTGCAGCCCTTCGACCCGCGCTACTTCGACGGCAGCGATCCGCTGCTGAGGAGCGCAGACCGGCTGGCCTTCCAGGCCGCACGGGCGATGCTGGCCGAGCCTGTCGTACCGCGCGGGCGCTATGTGCTGGACACCCTGCCCGAGCCGGATCTCTCGCGCGGAGTCACACTGGACGAGGTGGTCGGGTACTTCGGCCACCCCGCCCGGGCCCTGCTGCGGACCCGAGCCGGCATCAGCTTCACCGACACCGATGACGCGGGTGACGCGATCCCCATCGAGCCCGACCACCTCGCGCGCTGGCAGATCGGTACCCGGGTGCTGAGGCACCTGCGGGCTGGCCACGATCCCGAGTCCGTCCGGAGGGCTGAGTGGTTGCGTGGAGACGTGCCGCCCTTCGAGCTCGGTGCGAGCCTGCTCGACCAGGTGTTCGTCGAAGCCGGACGTTCGGTCCGCGGGATCCCCGCGGAGCTGGCCGAGCCTGACCTGCACGACCTGGGCCTCGCCGTCCCGGTACCGGGACACGGCACGGTTCCCCTCGTCGGACGTGTGACCACCCACGGCGCGGAACTGCTGCAGGTGGAGTTCTCCAGCCTGCAGCCCCGGCACCGTCTGGCCGCTTGGCTGAGGCTGCTCGCCCTCGCCGCCGCAGAGGACGGCCCCTGGCGGGCACGAGTGGTGGGCAAGGGCAGGCTCGCGGTCTACGAGGCGCCCCCGCGGGAGGTCGCGGCGGACCTGTTGGGCCGCTACCTCGCGCTGTACGCGCTCGGCCTGTCGCGTCCGCTGCCTGCGCTGCCGCGGCTCGGCCACGCGTGGATGGAGTACCGGGTCAGCCAGCGCGACCCCCTCGACCGGGTGCTGTGCGGGAAGAACCTCGACCGGTGCTGGGCGTTCGACTCCGACGCCTACTGGACGGCGTTCTTCCGCTACCCGGCCCTGCTCGACCTGCCGTCCGGTGATCCGGCGGTACCCGGCGCGGACCCGGCAGAGCGGACGCTGATCGGTGCCCTCGCCAGCAGCATCTGGGGCCCTGCCATGGCGGCGGAGGTGCCGGCATGAACACTCCACGGAGTTCTTCTCCTCCGCTTCGCTCCCCCGGACAGCTCCGCGGGGACCCCGGCACGAGCACCCCAGGCATGACCGCCTTCGACCCTGCCGGTCCCCTTCCCGACGGGACCGCGGTGCTGGAAGCCAGCGCCGGCACAGGCAAGACCTACGCGATCGCCGCACTGGCCGCGCGCTACCTCGCCGAGGGCGTCGTGCCTGCCGACCGGCTGGCAGTGATCAGCTTCAGCCGGATCGCCTCCGCGGAACTGCGGTCCCGCGTCCGGGAGCGGCTGCGCAGCTCGGTGGCGACCCTCACCGCCCATCTCGCGGGCACCCTCGTTCGCACTCCCGATCCGACGGACGCCTACCTGCTGGACGCTCCCGCAGAGGAGGTCGGCACCCGGATCATGCGGTTGAACCGGGCGACCTCCTCGCTCGACGCGGCCAGCATCATGACCATCCACCAGTTCTGCCAGGCCATGCTGGACGAGCTGGGCGTCCTCGCCGAGCAGGATCCACAGGCCACCCTCGTCGAGGACCTCACGCTCACCCTCGACCAGGTCGTGGACGACCTCTACCTCGCCCGCTACGCGCGCAGCGACACCGAGCCGCCGTTCGGCCTGGAGGTCGCCCGCCGACTCGCCCGCGACGCCGTCCAACTCCCGGACGCGCCACTGGTCCCACCGAATATCGGCGGACGGCGCGCCGAACGACTCGCGTTCGCCACAGCGGCCCGGGACGAACTGGCGCGCCGCAAGCGCCGACTCGGCGTGTACTCGTTCGATGACCAGCTGGTCCGGTTGCGGGATTCGCTGCGCGGCCCGTTCGGGCAGGCGGCCGCCGAGCGGCTGCGCCGACGCTGCCGGGTGGTGCTGGTGGACGAGTTCCAGGACACCGACCCCGTGCAGTGGGAGATCCTGCGCTCCACCTTCCACGGCCACGTGCCACTGGTGCTGATCGGCGACCCCAAGCAGTCGATCTACGCGTTCCGCGGCGCCGACGTGGTGGCCTACACCGACGCCGTCCCGGGGGCCGGCGAGACCTTCTCGCTCGACCGCAACTACCGCGCGGATGCCGGCGTCGTGCGGGCGGTGAACGCGCTGTTCGAGAACGCCACGCTGGGCGACGGCATCGCGGTGCCTCCGGTCACCGCCACCCACACCGAGCCGCGCCTGCTGGTGCCGGCTGGCTGCCCGTGGGCTGCGCCGGCGCGCCTGCGCTGTGTGGCGACCGAGCAGCCGGTGCGCGCGGCCGAGGCCCGCGAGACCATCGTCAACGACCTCGTCGCCGAGGTGGTCGGACTGCTGACCTCCGGCGCCCGGGTGATGGACGACGACGGGCCCAGGGAATTGCGTGCGAACGACGTGGCGATCCTGGTCAGCACGAACAGCCGTGGCCGTCAGCTCTCCGATGCGCTCACCGGGGCCGGTGTCCCGGTCGCGTTCTCCGGCGCGGACTCGATCTTCGCCACGGCCGCGGCGCGCGACTGGCTGACCCTGTTGCAGGCGCTCGAACAGCCGCGGCGAGCCGCCGTCCGAGCCGCCATCCTCACTGATTTCGTCGGCGCCGACCTGACATCACTCGCCACCGCGGTCGACGATCAGCTCACGGCGTGGGCAGGGCTGCTGCAGTCCTGGTCACGGGTCCTGGCCAGCCAGGGGGTGGCCGCCCTGTTCGCGGCCGTGCAGGCGGACGGCCGCTCCGAAGCGGGAGGTCTCGCCGGACGGGTGCTGCACCGTCCGCGGGGCGAACGAGATCTCACCGACTACCGGCACCTCGCCCAGATCCTGCACGAACGGTACGTGGACGGCGTCCGTGGGCAGGCGCTGGTGGCGTGGCTGGCCGAGGAGGTCACCAGGGCGGCGAGCACGTCCGACCGGGTACGCCGTCTGGAGACCGACCGTGACGCCGTCCAGCTCATGACCGTGCACAAGGCGAAAGGCCTGCAGTTCCCGGTGGTGCTGCTGCCCGAGGCCGCCGACCTCTGGGTGCCCCCCGACGAGTCCGACCAGTCGCTCGCCTTCCACGAGGGCACCACGCGGGTGCTCGACCTCGGCGGCAGCACCGCGCCCGGCCGCGAGGAGCGTTGGGCGCAGTACGCACAGGAAGAGGCGGAGGACCGGTTGCGCAGCCTCTACGTCGCCGCGACCAGGGCGCAGTCGCAGGTCACCCTGTGGTGGGCGCGGACGATGGCGAACACCGCCGCATCGCCGCTGCATCGGCTGCTGTTCCGTCGCCGGGACCACGTCGGCCCACCGGAAGCTGCCTATCCGCTGGACAGCCCGCCCGGCGACGGCCATCCCCGCGACCTCGACTGGCTGGCCGAGAACGGGTTCCGCGTCGAAGACTGTGCGCCGACGACGACGATCCGGCTCCCCCGGCCCGTGGTCGCGACGCCGACGCTGACGCCCACCGGCTTCACCCGCGGTATCGATGCGCTGTGGCGGCGCACCTCCTACTCCGGACTCACCGAGGCCGTGCACGCCCGCCCGCCGGTGACCGCGGGCGAGGGCGTGGTGGACGACGAGCCGACGGAAGAACTGGCCGCCGTGCCCGGCGACCTGCTGGCCAGGCCGGCATCCGCACCGTCGCCGATGGCCGAACTGCCAGGTGGAACCGCGTTCGGCAGCCTGGTCCACCACGTGCTGGAGAACCTCGACTGGTACGCGCCCACTCCATCGGACGAGTCCGCGCTCAGCCAGCGACTGCTGGTCGAGACCACCGCCGCAGGGCAGCGATTCGGCGTCCCGGGCGTCACCCCGGACGCCCTGTCTGCAGGCATGCTGCCCAGCCTGCTCACCCCACTGGGCGCGCTGACCGGAGGCCTGCCGCTGGCCGGCATCCCCGTCACGGACCGGCTCAGCGAGCTCACCTTCGAGTTCGCGCTGGGCCACGCAGCCTCCCGCACCACCCTGGGCGACGTGGCCTCGCTGCTGGCGCGCTGGCTGCCGTCCGACGATCCGCTCGCCGCGTATCCCGAGGAACTGGACCATCCCACGCTCGGCGGCCAGGTGCTGCGCGGCTTCCTCACCGGCAGCATCGACTCGGTGCTGCGGGTCCCGGCACCCGGCAGACTCCCTGCGCCACCCCCCATGCACCCTGAGCTCGCTGGTGTTGAGCCCCGTCGAAGTGACGAAGGGCAGCGGTTCGTCGTGATCGACTACAAGACGAACCGGCTCGGTCCGGCTGAACTCACCCTCGGCCACTACGACCGGCCGGCGATGGTGGCGGAGATGCTGCGCACGCACTACCCGTTGCAGGCCATCCTGTACTGCGTCGCCCTGCACCGCTTCCTCCGCTCGCGGCTGGCGGGTTACGACCCGGAGCGTCATCTCGGCGGGGTCGGCTATCTGTTCGTCCGCGGCATGGGCGGACGCGACGCCCGGCCCGGCCCGGACGGCACGGTCACCGGGGTGTTCGACTGGTTCCCGCCCGCGGGGTTGGTGGCCGAACTCTCCGAACTGCTCGCCGATCGGAGGCCGCGATGACCGACGTCGCCACGAGCCTCGTCCCAGGTCTGCTGCGGGACGTCCACGCCACCGGCGTGCTGTCATGGGCCGACGTGCACGTCGCCCAGAAGGTGGCGTTCCTGTACGCCGAGCCCGACCAGCGGGTCCAGCTGGCGCTCGCCCTGGCCGTCCGCGCGCTGCGGGCGGGCTCGACCTGCCTGGAGCTGTCCGAGATCGGACGCGACCGGTTCGACCTCGACGAGGAGACCGTCGGCGTCCCGGCGGAGCTCTGGCCGGAACCGGGCGAATGGCGTGCGGCGCTCGAGGTGAGCCCGGTGGTGACCGTCGGGGCGTCCGGCGGTGGCGAGCGTCCGCTGCGGCTGGTCGGCGACCTGCTCTACCTGGAGCGGTACTGGCTCCAGGAGTCGATCGTCGCGGCCCAGCTCAACACACGCAGGGACCGGCTGCCGGCAGCGGTGCCGCTCGCCGCGTTGCAGGCGGCGCGCGACGAGCTGCTCACCGGCGCCGACGTCGACCAGGCCGTGGCCGCCGTGGTGCCGGTGCTCTCATCAGTGACGGTCGTCGCCGGCGGCCCGGGCACGGGCAAGACCCACACGTTGGCCCGGCTGCTCGGTGCCCTGCGCCGTGTCCTGCCGTCACCGCCGCTGGTGGCGCTCGCCGCCCCGACGGGGAAGGCGGCGGTCCGGATGCAGGAGGCGCTCGCCGACGCCGTCGGTGACCTGCCGGCCGATCTGGCCGGTGAGCTTGGCGCCCTCGAAGCCAGCACGATTCACCGGCTGTTGGGCTGGCTGCCGGAGTCGAGGAGCCGGTTCCAGCACAATGCCGCCAACCCGCTGCCCCACGACGTGGTCGTGGTCGACGAGGCGTCCATGGTCAATGTGACGCTGATGGCACGACTGCTGGAGGCGCTGCGTCCGCAGGCCCGGCTGGTGCTGGTGGGCGATCCCGACCAGCTCGCGCCGGTGGAGGCAGGCGCGGTGCTGGCCGACATCGTGGCGGCGCCCGCGCCGACCAATGCTCCGCTGACCGAGGCGCTGGCAGGGCTCGGCCTCCCGGCGTCCGGGCCTGTGGTCCGGCTGCGGCACAACTACCGCTCGGTGCCGGGCATCGCCCACCTGGCCGAGGCCGTCCTGGCCGGGGACGTGGACGCCACGCTGCGGCTGGCGTCCGGCGGGACGGAGGGAGTGGCCTTCGCGCCGACGGCCGCACAGACCGACCTGCGGACGCGGGTGGGTCGCACCGGCCGGGAGCTGGTGACCGCCGCGCGCGAGGGCAGGGTGCGGGACGCGCTGGCGGCGCTGGACGAGCACCGGCTGCTCTGCGCGCACCGGCGCGGCCCGTACGGGGTGACCCTGTGGTCGCGCCAGGTCGAGGAGTGGCTGGTCGAGGCCATGGACGACTTCGACCCGACGCCCGCCTGGTACCCGGGACGTCCGGTGCTGGTCACGCAGAACTCCCCCGACCTGGGTGTCTACAACGGCGACACCGGAGTGGTCGTGGACGTCGGGGGGACGCTGCAGGCGTGCTTCGCGCGCGGACGCCGCGTGCACCAGGTATCGCCGTTCCTGCTGGAGGGCGTCCAGACCATCCACGCGATGACCGTCCACAAGGCGCAGGGCAGCCAGTTCGACCGGGTCACCATCGTGCTGCCGACGCCGGACTCCCCGCTGTTGACCCAGGAACTGCTGTACACCGCGATCACAAGGGCGCGGACGGAGGTGACGCTGATCGGATCACCGGAGTCGCTGGCGCTCGCCGTCCGGCAGCGGGCCCGGCGGGCGTCCGGGTTGCGGGAACGGCTGTAGCCAGCGCGGGGCAGCCCGCTCGGTGCTACTCGATGAGCGCCTGGGTACCCAGCACGATCGCGAGTTCGAGCCGGGCGGCGTCCTCGGTGCCGGTGTCGGCGGTGTAGACCATGATCCGCAGGTCGTCGCCGGCGACGACCAGGGTGTCGCAGTCGAGCGTGATCAGACCGACCGCCGGATGCTCGATGACCTTGTGTCTGGACTGCTCCGCGGGCGCCGGGTCGGGCGCGGCCTCCCACAGCTCGACGAAACGCGGGCTCGCGGCGCGCAGGTCGGCGACGAGCCGTCGGAGCCGGGGGTCGCCGGGGTAGCGCGCCGCGGTCATCCGCAAGTCGGCCACCAGCTGGGCGACCTGTTCCGCGTGCTCCTCCGGCGTCTGCACCGCGCGAGAGCCGCTGCCGACGACGTTTCGCCAGACGCCGTTGCGATCGTTCCCGTGCAGGGCTGAGGTCTCACCCATCAGCGCGTCGTACGGCGAATTGGCCACGATCAGGTTCCACGCGGCGTCGTAGACGACCAACGGCACACCGGCGAGCCGGTCGAGAAGCCGTTGCACACTCGGCGTGATCCGCGTCGGGACGAGCCCCGGGCCGGGTGCGGACAGTCCGGCGAGCCGGAAGAGGAGCTCCCGCTCTCGATCAGCGAGCCGCAGGCTTCGCGCGAGCGACTCGACGACCTGCGCCGACGGCGAAGTGGCACGGCCCTGTTCGAGCCGGGTGAGGTAGTCGACAGAGATGCCGGCCAGCCCAGCCAGCTCCTCGCGACGCAACCCGATGGCGCGGCGGCGGCCACCGGTGGGCAGTCCGACGACCTCGGGCGCCACCCGCTCCCGCCAGCGACGCACCGCATGCCCGAACTCCGAATCGTCCACCGCTCAAGTCTGGGGCCCGGAAGGCGCTGTGTCGTGGCCCTGCGAGTCCTACGAACAGCAGACGACTGCCTGCACGGCACGAGTCGCCGCAGAATCGAGACATGACCACAACACTCATCACCGGGGCGAACAAGGGCCTCGGCAGAGCCACCGCCCGCCTCCTCGTCGACGCGGGCCACACCGTGTGGATCGGCTCTCGCGACGAGACTCGCGGCCGAGCCACCGCAACCGAACTCGGCGCCCGGTTCGTCCAGCTCGACGTCACCGACGACGCGTCGGTGGCTGCCGCCGTCACTCAACTCGCAGCGGAAGGCGGCCTCGACGTCCTGGTCAACAACGCCGGCATCGCGATGCGAGGCCCCGCCGGCAGCGAGGCCATGGACGGGCCCAGCGCGCTCGCCGTCTTCGACACCAATGTCATCGGGATCATCCGGGTCACCGAGGCCGCGCTGCCGCTGCTGCGGGCGTCCACCAACCCGGTGGTGGTGAACGTGTCCAGCGCGCTGGGTTCGTTCTGGGCGACGCACGAGCCGACACGGCCGGCGTCCCGGTTCCCCTCGATCGTCTACGGATCGAGCAAGGCGGCGGTCTCGATGCTCACCGTGCAGTACGCGAAGGCGGTACCCGAGGTGAAGTTCAACGCGGTCGAGCCCGGCATCACCGCGACCGAACTCGGCGGACGCGGCGCCGGCGTGCATCCGGGACGCCCCGCCGAGGTGAGCGCGCAGGTCGTTGCGCGGCTGGCGTCCATCGGCCCGGACGGACCCACGGGAACCTTCCAGGAGGACGCCGGCGAACTCGGCTGGTGAAACCGCCCGCGGACGAGCCGAGTGCGGGCGCCGTCTCTCCCGCCGGGCGCCTCGGCCACGGGCAGCCACCTCGTGATGAACTGGCAGGCCTCGACCCGAAGGAGACCACATGACCGCAGCGAGCCCGACCGTGACCGGCAGCCGGGTCCTGGCAGCTGTCGTCGCGCTCTCCCTGGGCGGCTTCGGGATCGGCGTCACCGAATTCGTCGCCATGGGCCTGCTGCCGTCCATCGCGCAGGACCTCCTCCCCGACCAGTGGGCTGCTTCCCCCGCCGTGGCCACGGCCACCGCTGGGCATCTCATCTCCGCCTACGCTCTGGGCGTCGTGGTCGGTGCGCCGACGCTCGCCGCGCTCGGCGCCCGGTCGCCCCGCAAGCGCCTGCTGGTCGGCTTCCTGATCGGCTTCGTCCTTGCCACGGCGCTCGCGGCGGTCCTCCCGAGCTTCGGGCTGGTGCTCGCCGCGCGCTTCGTCGCCGGGCTCCCGCACGGTGCCTATTTCGGTCTCGCCTCCGTGGTGGCGTCCGATCTGCTGGGCCCGGGCAACAAGGGGCGGGCCGGGTCGTTCATCCTGGCCGGCCTCACGATTGCGAATGTCATCGGTGTGCCCAGCATCACGTGGGTCGGGCAGGTCGCGGGCTGGCGAGTGGCCTACACCGTGGTGGCAGCCGTGTTCGCCGTCGCCCTGATCGCGGTCGTCTGGCTCGTACCGCACCAGCCGGCCAGCGCTGACGCCAGCGTCCGCCGCGAGTTGGCTGCGTTCCGCAGCGTCCAGGTGTGGATCGCGATCGGTATCGGCGCGATCGGCACCGGCGGGTTCTTCGCGGTCTACTCGTACGTCTCGCCACTGGTCACGGGCAGCGCGGGGATGAGTCTGGCGGTCGTGCCCTGGGCACTGGTGGTGACCGGGGTGGGCATGACCATCGGCAACCTGCTCGGCGGCTGGCTCGCCGACCGCGGTACGGGTCGCGCGATCCTGCTCCTCGGAGCGTCGTCGGCGGTCACGCTGTGCCTGATCGGGCTGCTGGCCACGAACCCGTGGGGGCTGTTCGGGACACTGCTGCTGCTCGGCGTGACCAGCATGGCGTTGGCACCCACCGTCCAGGCCCGCCTGATGCACGCGGCCGGCGAGGCCGAGGGGTTGGGGGCATCGCTCAACCATGCGGCGATGAACATCGGCAACGCCCTGGGAGCCTTCCTCGGAGGGGTGGCGCTGGCCACCAGCGGCGACGCGCGGAGCACCGCCTGGGTCGGGCTGGTGCTGGGCGTCGCCGGCATCGCGCTGGCTGCGGTGGGCGTGCGGCTCGAGCGCACGCATCCGGTGGATCACCATCGCGCGCCCGGAGTCGAGCTGTCAGCCTCCGAGTGAACCGGCGAGCCACGCCTCGATCATGCGTCGTGCGATCGAGGTGTGTTGCGGCAGGGTCACTTCGCCGGACGCCATCGCAGCCCGCAATTGAGGAATCGTGAACCACCGCGCGGCTTCGATCTCCCCCTCGGCCTCGGTGACCTCGGTCCGCTCGGCGCGCGCGCGGAATCCCACCATCAGCGAGCGCGGGAACGGCCACGGCTGCGAACCGAGATACGTGACGTCGGTGAGTTCGAGCGCAACCTCTTCGGCCATCTCCCTGTGCACGGCCTGCTCCAGCGACTCGCCCATCTCAACGAAACCGGCGAACACCGAGACCCGCCCGGGTGCCCAGCTCGGCTGCCGCCCGAGCAGGATCCGGCCCTCCGGGTCGAGGATCGTCACGATCACCGCTGGATCCGTGCGCGGATAGAGTTCGCGACCGCAGTTGTCGCAGGCGCGAGCCTGGCCACCGGAGACCACGCGGGTCGGCGATCCGCAGCGGGGGCAGTAGCGGGTGTTCGCGTGCCACATCGCCAGGCCTGCGCCGGTGAACGCCGCCTGCAACTCGGGTGCGGGCAGGCCGTCCATGATCGAGCGGAGCGGCGTCAGCCCGTCCTCTGCCCAGGTGGCGAACCACGGACGCCCGTCGATCAGTCCCAGCAGGTAGTGGCGATCGGCGTGATAGTCACCGCTCGTGGGTCGAGGGGCCAGCGAACCGTCCGGGCGGGCGGCGACCGCGGACTCCCCGACGGACAGCAGCACGGCGCCTGGATCGGCCCAGCACGCCGCCACCCATTCGGGATCGACCCGCTGTTCCTCGACCCGGTCCAGTGCGCTCCCGGCCTGCCAATCACTCACGCCGACAGGCTAACCGAGGCCGGGGACTGCATCGGGCCGTGGCCAGCTTCGGGGGCGCCCCCGCGTGCGAGGGTCTCGGCCCTTCGTGACGCTCGCTGGCGCTCGCTCCTCAGGGACCGGTACTGAGATCTCGACAGGCTCGACCAACCGGTCTTGGCTGCGGCCCTTCGTGACGCTCGCTGGCGCTCGCTCCTCAGGGACCGGCACTGAGGTCTCGACAAGCTCGACCAGCCGGTCATGGCTGCGGCGCTCGCTCCTCAGGGACTGGAGACGGGAACGTGGGCGAGCAGCGCCTCCAGGCCAGGGCGGTCGGGCAGACCGGTGGGACGGACGAGGTCGGCGGTGTGCAGGTCATAGAACACCGCGTCGACTCCATCGACCGGCAAGCCGTGCAACTCAGCCCAGGCCAGCCGGTAACAGGCCAGCTGCAGCGGGTCGGCGCGGCGTGCGTCACCGGTCTTCCAGTCGACGACCTGGGGACGCCCGTCCGGCCCGGCGAACACCGCGTCGATCCGGCCCCGGACCAACCGGCCGCCCAGCACGAGCGTGAACGGGACCTCCACGGCCAGCGGAACCGCCGACGCGTAGGGGCCCGCCTCGAACCCCGCCTGCAGCTTCTCGAACTCCGCGCCAGCCAGTTCCGCGTCCACGCCCGAGCCCAGCAGCGGCGACTGGCTGCGGAAGCGATGCTCCAGCCACTGGTGGAAGCCGATTCCCCACCGCTGCGCCTCACTGACCAGCCTCGGCATGGGCCGGCGCAGCTCCTGGGCGAATCGGTCCGGGTCCTTGGCCAGCCGGCCCAGTCCGGTGACCGACAGGTAGTCGGGCAGCCGGTCCCGGTTCCGTTCCCGCGCGGACTCCCGTTCGGCGGTCAGCAGCGCATCCGCACGACGGCGCCATTCGGCCACCAGCTCGGCCTGGTCGAAGCTCAACACGCCCGCCGCCGGAGGTGCCGCGCCACCCTTGCTCCGCTCCCGCGCTCTGACCACCCCTTCCGCCGCCTGTCGGCGAACCACCCAGGCCTCGGTGTCCCCGACCGCGGGCCACGCGGCCAGCATGTCGTCGCCGACCAGCGGATTCTCCGCCGGCACGTCCTCGGGCAGCCGGACGACCTGCGCGTGCTCGGCCAGCACCGTGAAGTAGTCGGACGGCTGCCGCGGCTTCAACAGGCCCGGACCCCACGTGTGCGTGCTGGCGACCAGCAGCTGCCGGGCTCGGGTGACCGCGACGTAGGCGAGCCGGTCCTCGCTGCGTCGTTGCTGATCGGTGAGCTCGGCGCCGAACGCTGTCATCGACGCGTGGTCGACGTGGGAGAGCTGCGGCAGGGCGTTCGCGTCCCCCCGCAGCGGATAGGGCAGGGTCGACGCGCTGCGCAGCCAGTTGCCGGTGACCCGATCAGTCGGGAACACGTCAGTGGCCAACCCGGGCACGAAGACGGCTTCCCACTCCAGACCCTTGGCCTTGTGGACGGTGAGGATCTTCACCGAGTCGGACGCGGACACCACGGCCTGTTCCAGGCCTGTGCCGTACTCGCGCTCAGCCTCCAGGTAGGCGAGCAGGCCGGACAGCGATGCGTCCGCGTCGATGTCGGTGTAGTCCGACACAGCCTGCACGAAGGTGGCCAGCGGTGCGCTCTCCCCCGCGCCCACCGCCTCCAGTTCGACGACGAGCCCGAGCACCGCGACCACCCGCTGCACCAGTTCGGTGACCGCATCACCCGCGTGCCGCCGTAGCACTGCCAGCTCGGCGGTGAACGCGGCGAACCGTCGCCGGGCATCGCCGTGGTACGGCAACGGCCCCGGATCCTCGAGCGCCTCCAGGAGACTGGGGACCGCGGCTGGATCGGTGCCGACCAGGGTGGCGTCGATGGCGGGGGGTTCTGGCGGGCGAGCCAGCGACGACGGCTGTTCATGCGACGGGGTCTCGACAAGCTCGACCAGCCGAGAATGGGATGGCTCGACCAGCGGCGGACGTGGGGCTTCGTCAGGCTCAGCCACCATTCTGGGGCGGGGGTCGGGAGGCGTCTCCCCCCTCGCGGCCGCCAGTTCGCGCGCACGGCGTCCGAGCAGGGCCAGATCGGGGACGCCGATCGCCCAGCGGGGCGAGGTCAGCAGCCGCAGAACGGCCGGGTTGGCGGTGGCATCGTCGAGCAAGGTCAGGGTGGCCACGACGTCCGCGATGGGCGGCAGGTCGAGCAGTCCACCGAGGCCGACGATCTCGGCTGGGATGTCGCGGGCGTGCAGCTCGGCGTACACGTCGGCCACCTGGCTGTTGCGCCGAGCCAGCACCGCGACGCTCGACCACACTGGCACCGCTCCCGTCTGGTGCAGTTCGGCGACGCGGTCGGCGATCGCGGACACCTCGTCCGGCCAGGTGGCGAAGGCGGCAGCCTCCACCCGTCCCGGCGGAGTACCGGGCGGCGCGACCAGGTCGAGGTCGAGGCCATGCGCCACCAGGGCCGGTTCGGCGCGGACCGGCTCGGCGAGGCGGTTGGCTGCGTCGAGCACGAGCTGCCCGCTGCGCCGGTTCACCGTGAGCGCGTAACTGGTCGCCAGCTCGCCATCGGCGGTCGGGAAATGGTGAGCGAAATCGAGAATGTTGCTCGCCGCCGCGCCGCGCCACCCGTAGATCGCCTGGCACGGGTCGCCGACGGCCGTCACCGGATGCCCGCGTCCGGATGTCGCGTCGGGCCCGGAGAACAGCCCGCGCAGGAGGGTGGCCTGGGCGGCGGAGGTGTCCTGGTACTCGTCGAGCAGCACGACGGCGAACTCATTCCGCAGGGCCTGGGGGACGGCGGGCGCCTCCGTGGCGAGCCGAGCTGCGGCGGCCATCTGGTCGGCGAACTCCACATAGCCCAGTTCGGCCTTCAGCTCTTCGTAGCGCACCACCAGGGTGGCGAGTTCCAGTCGTTCCGCCATTGCCGCCCGTGCGGTCTGGACGGCGGCGTAGACCTGTCCGCGCGGGTTGCGCGGGGCATGGGCCAGCGCTGCCTCGAACGCCACCGCCTGATTGGCGAGATCGAGCGGATCGACCAGGTGCGAACGCAGCTCGGACGACAGCTCGAGCAGGCGCTGGGTGACCGTAGCCGGACGCAGGCGGGACAGCTGGGTCAGACCGGTTGTGTCCGCCACGACCCGCGCAGCCAGCCGGTAGCGCGCCGCGCCGGTGATCATGCGGGCATCACCCTCTATGCCGAGCCTCAGGCCGTGCTCGGCCACCAGCCGTCCGGCGAACGCGTCATAGGTGAGGATCAGTTCCTCGCCCGCCTCGGCGTCCTCGCCCAGCACTCCCGCCCGGTGCAGGGCCCGGCGTACCCGCGCACCCAGTTCGCCCGCGGCCTTCCGCGTGAACGTGAGCCCCAACACCTGCTCGGGACGCACCTGGCCCGAACCCACCAGCCACACCACCCGGGCGGCCATCACGGTGGTCTTGCCCGAACCCGCGCCCGCGATGATCACCGCCGGTTCCAGCGGCGCGGTGATCGCTGACAGCTGCTGGTCGGAGAATGCGATGCCGAGGGCATCGCTCAACTGGCCCGGATCGTTGAACCTCATCGCAGCACCTGCCCGCCCCGCCCGGACGCCGGACAGCTCGTCGCGAACGCACAGCTGCGGCAGTGCGCGCCGGGCGTGGCCGGGAACGATCCCTCGGCCACCACCCGCGCCGCGCTCGCCACCCGCTGGTGCACCCAGCTGGGGTACTGCTCCTCGTCGGTGTCGTCACCCAGATACGGCACGGTCGCCACCGACGCCTGGGCGAACTCCCTGGGCAGGTCCTCTGGCTTGTCGGGCAGGCGTAGGTAGACCGCCGCCGCGCCGTCC
The DNA here is from genome assembly GCA_036770475.1 of Propionicimonas sp. Taxonomy (GTDB): domain Bacteria; phylum Actinomycetota; class Actinomycetes; order Propionibacteriales; family Propionibacteriaceae; genus Propionicimonas. The sequence goes on from DAIPJC010000020.1 coordinate 65,416, forward strand.
GGACGCGCGTGGCCGGGTGCGACCGCCTCGAAACCGCCGGACGCCACGGCGAGCTGGTAGACCCCGAGCTGCTCCATGCCCGCCACGGCCGCCTTCGTGGGCGCAGTCCGCGACGTCTTGAAATCCACGACGCGCAGCCCGTCCGGCGTCGCCTCCAGCCAGTCGACCTTGCCGTCCAGCACCACGGCCAGCCCGTCCACGGGAAGGCTGAGCGTGAACGGAACCTCCACCCCGACCAGGTCGGCGCTCCGCACCTGCCGCCAGGCCAGGAACCGCGCCAGGCCGAGCTCCACCTCCACCCGCTCGGTCGCCGACAACCAGGCAGCCTCGAAGCGCAACCGGTGCCACACGAGGTCGAGCTGCCCCCGCAGTTCCTCGATTCCCCAGCCCTCGGCCACCGCCTGCTGCACGAGCAGGTGGATCAGGGAGCCCAGGGACGCGGCCAGCCCCGGCTCCCCCTCGCCACGTGCTTCCCTGGCCAGGAAATACCGTCGGGGGCAGGTGAGGACGCTGGTCACCTGGCTCGGGCTGAGCCGTACCACCGCTCCCTCGGGGAGGGGCTCGGGACGGCTGCTGAGTTCCCGCACGCCCCACCAGGACGCCGGGTCGGCGGCCGGCACCAGTACACGCCCGCCGTCGTCGACGGCGTCGGCCAGCCGAGCCAACTCCACCGCGGCGGCGGAGCGCAGCTCCTGCGGCACCGACGGGTTCGACGCCCAACGCCGCAACTCGGCCACCAGCGCGGGCAGGGTGAGCGCCGTCCGGCCCCGCTCCGGTTCACGCGCGGGCACACCCAACTCGGCGAGGAACCGCGAGGGCGTATCCGCCTCGCCCTCGGTGCCCGCCGCGGCCGTCACCACCAGCCGACGCCGGGCACGTGAGCAGGCCAGGTGGAACAGCCGGCGCTCGGACGCCAGCAGGTCGCGGTGATCGGTGGTGCCGACCAGGCCCGCCGAGGTCAGCATGGCCGCGTCCAGCACAGTGCTCACCCGGCGACCAACCGGCCACACGCCTTCCTGCACACCCGCGACCACCACGAGATCCCACTCGCGGCCCCGCGCCCGGTGCGCGGTCAACACCTGGACGCCGCGGTGCCGCAGGCGGGACTCACGCTCGTGGTCGGCCGGGATTTGCTGGGACGCCAGCTCGGCGAGGAACGCCCGCACCCCACCCACTCCGCCGCGCCGGTCGGCCTCCGCCGCCGTGTCGAAGAAGGCGCACAGAGCGTCGAGGTCGGCGTCCGCCCGGGCACCGAGCGCACCCCCGGCCGCTGACTCCCTGCGCAGCTGGCCGGGCCAGTCCGTGCCCTGCCACAGGGTCCAAGCGACCACGTCGACAGGGTCGCCGGCCGCCACCCGCTTCCGGGCGTCCGCCAGCACGCCGAGCAGCCCCCGCAGCCGCTGGACGACCGGCGTGGCCTCGGCGCGCTCGAGCCATTCCGGCTCGTTGACGGCACCGGCCAGTTGATCGGGCAGGGTGACCGGAGCGTCCCCCGCGCGGGCCTGGCGCCACTGCCGAGCGAGCCGACGCAGGCCGAGTGCGTCGAACCCGCCGAAGGGGGACGTGAGCAGCCGCACGGCCTCATCCGGCTGGACACGGCCGGCTGCGGTGACCGCCAGCGCCAGCAACAACGGACGGACGGACGGCGCCTGGGCGAGCGGGATCTCGTCACCGGCAACCTCGACCGGCACTCCTGCGGCGGTGAGCGAGCGGACGATCGGCCCCAGCTGGCGTCGACCCGATCGCACCAGCACCGCCATCCGGCCGTATTCGATGCCTTCGGTGAGCCGGGCGCGACGCAACTCGTCCGCGATCGCCGCGGCCTGGTCGGCCTCGTCCGCACAGGTGAGGACACGCACGTCGCCCGGTTCCGCGCCGATGCCCGAGACCGGTGGCGTGGCGACCGGCCCGCTCCCCGCCGGCCGGGGCAGTCTCGCCCGCACCCCGGCGACGGCCGCATCGATGGCCGCGCCGTAGCGGTGCGACGCTCGCAACTCGACCCGGCGCGCCGGCACGTCCGGGCGGGAGAAGAAGCGGTCGAAATCGGCCACCGCACGCGGATCGGCGCCCCGGAAGGTGGAGCTCACGCTGTCGGGGTCGGCGGCCGCGAGCACGGGCGCGTCTCCGGCGATGGTCGACACCAGGCCGATCTGCGCGGGATCGAGCTCCGCGTAGTCGTCGACGAGCACGGCGCCGATCTCGCCGTTGACCGTCCCCGCAACCTCCGGATCGGTGAGCAGCAGGCGCACCCGGTGAACGAGTTCGGCGTAGTCGAGCACGCCCTCCGCGTCCAGTACGTCGAGGTACTCCGCGAAGAAGGTGCCCAGCGCCGTCCACTCCGGCCGGCCCGCGGCGGCTCCGAACTCCACCAGGTCGTCGGGTTCCAGGCCGAGTTGCCGCGCCCTGGCCAGCGCCGCCCGCACCTGGGTGGCGAAACCGCGCGTGCCCAGCGCGGGACGCAGTTCGTCCGGCCATGCCCGGGGCCCCGCGCCGGTCAGCAGCTCGCGCACCCGGAACTCCTGCTCCGGCGCGGCCAGCAGCCTCAGGTCGGGGCGGCCCGCGAACCGTTGCCACAGCGTGCGGCACAGCGAGTGGACGGTGGTGACCGCCGGCTGCCACGCCCCGTCGCCCAGCTGCCCGGCGACGATGTTCCGCAGCGAGCTGGATGCCGTCCGGGTACCGGCCAGCAGCAGCGGAGCCGGTGCGCCGTCCCGGCTGCGCCCCACCATCGCGTGCGTCAGGAGCGTGGTCTTGCCGCTGCCCGGCCCGCCGAGCACCAGCAGCGCGCCCGTCCATCCGTCGATGATCTCCGCCTGCTCTCGGGTGAGCGGCGGCAGATCGACCGAGTTCGGTGACGTCACGAGGACCATGCAATCACCCGCCACCGACAGCGGCCCACCCGACGCGGCGGCCGACTCCCGGCCCGGCAGACCTCGCCTGAACGGAGTCGCCGCGTACGTACTCCGGACACCCCCGCGGCACGATCGGAGCACTTCGGGTTTGAAGATACATAGATAACCTATCTAATCTGTTCGCGTGACCACCACCGAACTCGGCGCCGACCTGCTGCGCGTCGTCGCCCAGCTGAACCGCTGGGCCACTCGGCACGCCACCTTCGAGGTGCCGGCCGCCCAGGCCCGCCTGCTGGCGCTTCTGGACGAGTTCGGCCCCACCCGGATCAGCACGCTCGCAGCCGCCGACAACAGCAGCCAGCCCACGACCACCATCCAGGTGCATCGTCTGGAGGCCGCCGGCTGGGTGCAGCGCGCCGGCGACCCCGACGACGCCCGCGCGAGCCGGGTGTCCCTCACCGAGGACGGCGTCCGCGCGCTGGCCGAGGTCCGCGCGGCCCGCACCGCCGTCTTCCGACCGGTGCTGGCTCAGCTGGTCGCGAGTGATCCCGACGCCCTGCACCGGGTGCGGGACGCCGTGGCAGTGATCGACGAACTGCTCGATATCGCCGCTCGCTGCCCCCTTGACCAGGACGCCGCATCCGGCGTCCCCCTCTCCTGACGAAAGGAAACCCCGTTCGGTGAGTCAACCGATCCCAGCCAGCCCGTCCGAGTCCCGCCCCGGCCACACCGGAGCAGAGAATCGCAAGACCGGCGTCTTCAGCCAGCCCAAAGCAGTGTGGGCAGTCGCCTTCGCCTGCGTGATCTCGTTCATGGGCATCGGCCTCGTCGATCCGATCCTGCCCACCCTCGCCGAGGGTCTGCACGCGAGCCCGGCGCAGGTGTCGTTGCTGTTCACCAGCTACCTCGTGGTCACCGCCGTCGCCATGCTCGGCGTCGGCTGGGTGTCCAGCCGGATCGGCTCGAAGCGCGCACTGCTCGCCGGGCTCCTCCTGATCGTGGTCTTCTCCGCCCTCGCTGGCGCCGCGTCCAGCGTGGGCCAGATCATCGGCTTCCGCGGCGGCTGGGGACTGGGGAACGCACTGTTCATCTCCACCAGCCTCGCGGTGATCGTGGTGTCGGCCCGCGGCGGTGTCTCCGGGGCGATCATCCTCTACGAGGCCGCCCTCGGCGTCGGCATGGCCACCGGGCCGCTCCTCGGCGGCCTGCTCGGTGCGATCAGCTGGCGCGGCCCCTTCTTCGGCGTCGCCGTGCTGATGGCGATCGCACTGGTCGCCTCTCTGCTGTTCATCCCGAAGCAGGAGCCGCCGGCGGAGAAGATTGCACTGAGCGCACCCCTGCGGGCCCTGCGCCATCGTGGCCTGCTGATCATCGGCATCATGGCCCTGCTGTACAACTGGGGCTTCTTCACCATGCTCGGCTACGCGCCGTATCCGATGGAACTGGACGCCTTCCATCTCGGCCTGGTGTTCACGGCGTGGGGGCTGCTGGTCGCGCTCTTCGCCGTCGTCCTCGCCCCGCGGCTGCGGGCCCGCTTCGGGACGGTGCCGGTGTTGCTGGCCAACCTGATCGGCCTCGCCGTCGTGATGATCGCGATCGCGGTCGGCATCGCGCATCCGCCGGTCGTCATTGCCGCGGTCATCGTGAGCGGTGCGTTCATCGGCATCAACAACACGCTCACCACCCAGGCTGTGATGCTGGTCGCTCCCGTCGATCGTTCCGTCGCCTCCTCCGCCTATGGTTTCGTCCGTTTCATCGGCGGCGGCCTCGCCCCGTTCGTCGCCGGCAAGATCGCCGAGGCCAGCAGCCCTTCCGTGGCCTTCCTCGTCGGGGCAGCCGCGTTCGTGCTCGCGGTTCCCGTCCTCGCGTCCGGACGCCGTGAGGTGACCGCTGCCGAGCGGTCCGAGACCACACCGGAGCCGGCCCAGGGCGGTCTGCCGCTTGGTGCGGAACAGCCAGTCGTCGTGGCGATCCACGATCGTTCCACCGCCACGACACTGGTGGACGCGGCGATCGACCTCGCTCTCCGCGACCGTGCCCCGCTCGAAGTGGTGCACGTGCGCGAGACCGACGTCCTCGCGGACGTGGCCGTCTCCGCCGACGCCGCGGACGACGCCCGTGAACTGGTCGACGCGATGATCCTGCGCGCCTCTGATCACGGGGTCGCGGCCCACGGGCTGATCCTGACCAGCGTGGGCGACCACGCCGGAGCCGGACGCACCCTCGCCGCGCACTGCGAGCGGGTCGGGGCCCGCTGCGTGGTCATCGGCGACGCTCACCCGAGCCGACTCGCGCGAGCGATCGACGGCAGCCTCACCGCTGGCGTGGCCGCGGGCACCAGCCGACCGATCATCCGGGTGCCGAGCCGGTCCTCCGCGCCTGAGGCCAGGGTCTGAGGCGACGCCGGTCAGGGTTGGCCCGGGCCGTCCCCCGAACCGGCGGGGACGGCCCGTCCGCGAGCGGCGCCGGTGTGGGTCCGGGCCGCTAGATTGGGGGCCAACGCCCACGAATCGAGAGGTCGGTCGATGACCACACCCGCGCAGCCGTCCAGCCAGGGCCAGGCGGTCCAGCTGGCTCCCCCCGACGTGCTCAACCTCACTCCGCCCGCCCCGCCGGCCACTGTGACCGCCACCCAGGCGCCGGCGATGGCCCCCCAGGTCGAGGCCGCCCAGGTGCCGGTGCTCGACGCCAAGGTGAACGACTTCCTGACCGCGCTGAACTCCACAGAGGAGAACTCGCCCACCTTCTCCGCCCAGGCGGACGCCGTCCGCAGCATGGGCGACGCCGACATCCGCAAGGCCGCAGAGACGTCCAACCGGCTGCTGCAGACACCCGTCCGCGCGATCGAGTCCGGCGGGCTGGCCGAGACGTCGAAGGTAGGCAAGACCCTGCTCGAGCTGCGCCGCACGGTCGAAGACCTCGATCCCGCCCAGGCCAGGGGCGGCAAGGGCTTCTTCTCCAAGATCGGCTTCGGCAAGGGCGTCACCGACTACTTCCGCAAGTACCAGAGCTCCCAGGATCACCTGAACGGCATCCTGCACGCGCTGCGCTCCGGCCAGGACGAGCTGACGAAGGACAACGTCGCCCTGAACATGGAAAAGCAGAACCTGTGGACGGTCATGGGCCGGCTCAACCAGTACGTCTACATCGCCGAGCGGCTGGACGCGCGGCTGTCGGCCCAGATCGCCGAGGTCGAGCTCACGGACCCGACGAAGGCGAAGACCCTGAACCAGGACGTGCTGTTCTACGTCAGGCAGAAGCACCAGGACCTGCTCACCCAGCTGGCCGTCTCGATCCAGAGCTACCTGGCGATCGACATCATCATCAAGAACAACGTGGAGCTGATCAAGGGCGTCGACCGGGCGTCCACCACCACGGTGTCCGCGCTCCGGACGGCGGTCATCGTCGCCCAGGCGCTGGGCAACCAGAAGCTGGTGCTCGACCAGATCACGGCGCTGAACACCACCACCTCGGAGATGATCCAGCGCACCTCGGAGATGCTCAAGGAGAACTCCGCGCAGATCCAGGAGCAGGCCGCCTCGTCGACCATCGGGATCGAGCAGCTGCAGGCCGCGTTCGCGAACATCTACACGACGATGGACTCGATCGACCAGTTCAAGCTGAAGGCCCTCGACACGATGTCTGCGACCATCGGCACGCTGGAGACCGAGGTGGCGAAGAGCAAGGCCTACCTCGAGCGCGTGGCCGGTCAGGACACCCGCGCCGCATCCCTGCCCGCACTCTCGATCGACCGCTGAGGGCAGTAGATGGGCTTCTGGGACCGGGTGCTGGGACGCGAGGAGTCGCCCGCGCCGTCGATGCAGGACGAGGTGGCGGCCGCCCCCACGGCGACCGACATCAACGCCTCGCTCGACAGCGTGGAGCGGCTCGTCGCCGACCCCGCCGTCCCCGGCGTCGTGCGGGCGCGCGTCCTCGGCGTCACCCAGACGGTCCGCAGGACGCTGCCGCGTCTCGACCTGCTGGGCCTGGGCAGCTACGACTCCTACTCGGTCGTCGCCACCGCCACCGACTACCTGCCGGAGGCGATCGGCGCGTACCTGCGGCTCCCGCGGGACTGGGCCGACTCGCGTCCCGTGGACGGAGGCAAGACCTCGCTGCTGCTCCTGATCGACCAGCTCGACCTGCTGTCGACCACGATGGACGCGATCTACAACGCGGCCAACACCACCGACGCCGCCGCCCTCGTCACCCACGGCCGCTTCCTCCAGGAGCGCTTCGGCCACGCCCACGCTCCCGAGCTGAACCTCGCCGTGCCGAGTGAACCGGTCCCTGAGGAGCCACCCGCCCAACCGGTCCCTGAGGAGCCGGCGAGGAACGAGCCGGCGTCACGAAGGGCCGCCGACACCGAGACCCCGGACGCAGGGATCGCATGATCAGCACCTCACGAAGTTCTTCTCCTCCGCTGTGCTCCCCCGAACAACTCTGTGGGGGCCCCGCATGACGACGCCGACGCTCTCCGCCGCGCTCAGCGCGCTCACCGCGGCCGCGTCGGCCGCCGGCCTCGACCCGGAGGCCGCCACCGAG
>DAIPJC010000076.1:0-10350 GCA_036770475.1 Propionicimonas sp.
GCACCATCGCCGAGTCCGGCGTCATCACGAGGATGCCGCGGGTGTGCATCAGCATGGTCGCCTCGGCGTTCCAGTACGGCTGGGCGCCCACGTTGATGCCTGCGACGACGACGTTGATCTCGCCGCCGGCCTGGGTGAACTCGACGATGCGGCGCAGCGCGGCGCCCACCCAGTCCATGTTCTCGGTGCCGGAGTCCATCGAGATCCGGGCGCCGGAGCTGAGCGTGTACCACTCGACGGGGACGCCCAGCTCGGCGGCCAGGTCGAGGGCGGCGATGATCCGGCGGCACTCGGGTTCCGCGACCGCGCCCAGCCCACGGGTCGGGTCGCCGGACAGGACGATCCGGGTGATCCCGTCCGGGTATAGCGGCGTCGGCGTGGTCACTTTGGCAGCGATGATCCCGGCCCGGTTCCGGCCCGGTGGACGCGGGACGGCGACCAGCCGGTCGGGGGCGCCCGGCGCCACCTCCGGATCGAGATCCAGCTCGACCAGATCGCCGCCGGGACCGGCCAGGGTGTCGGACAACTCGTACGGGTAGACGAGTCCGCGGCGGCGGGCCCGCAGCACCTTGGCCGCGTAGTCGTCCAGCGGCCGCAGGGGCTCGGTGGGCGGGGGCTCGACCGACGCGGTCACGCCTGACCCGGGCTTCGCGTGGAACCGGATCGCCAGCCGGGTCGGGGGCTGACCGGGACGGACGAAGGTGCCTTCGGCCAGCACCTCCTCGATGCCGGTGCCGTCCGACAGCGGGGTGATCTTGCCCTGCAGGGCCATCACGTCACGCAGGTCGAGGTCGATGTCCGGCCACACGTAGACCCAGACGTGGTTCATGTCGAGCCGGCTCCCGGCCGAGCCGCGAGCGGCCCGCGTCCGCCGGATCGCCTCCAGGCAGTTCTCCACCGCGCGCTCGGCGTGCGGCAGCCCGATCAGGCGTCCCTGGGCGTCACGGACGGCGGCGAGCTGGTTCACCTCGGCCATCGCCACCAACCGGCGATCGTCAGGATTCGCCCTCGCGACGCAGTCGAACAGCAGGACGCCGCGGGGCGCGGGCAGCCGGGTGGCGTCGAACTCCCGCAGCCGCCACAGGTTGAGCCGCCGGAACACCATCGGGTGAACGCCGTGCACCCGCTCGTCCTCGACCAGCGCGCCGGCAGCGTCCGGGCGGAAGGTGACGTAGTCCACGTCGCCGGCGGGGGAGCACGCGGCCACGACGATCCGGCGGACGCCGGCGGGCAGGTCCCAGCCGGCGAGCCGTGGTCGCAGCGCGGCGGCGAGGCTCGCGCGGTCGGGGGCCGACGGCCAGGCGACGTACAGCTCGACCACGCCGTCCTGGCCTGGCCGGCGGAGGTGCAACTCGTCGGCGACAACCCGGGCGACCGGTCCGCCCGCGTCCAGCTCGTCGGCGGTCGCGAGGGTGCTGACCGCCCGGGTCGAGCGTCCGTCGAGGACATAGTCGGCCGTAACGACCGACCGTCCCTCGACCGTGAGCGCACGGACCTCCCCGAGCTCGTGGTCGCCGTAGTGCTTGCGCAGCAGGATCTCCAGCAGCGGCTCGTGGGGGGCGACGCCGTGCGCGAGCCGCTCGGCCAGGGTGAGCACCAACCGCTCGGGGATGGCCGAGAGAGCGGCGATGCGTCCGGCGTAGTCAGGGGCGTCCGGGTGGGCAGCGAGGTCGGCCACCTCGTCGGCGACCCCGGCCAGCACCTGCTCGCGCTCGGCGTCCACCTGCGGCTGGTCGAACCAGCGGAACCGCACCGACCTGGCTACGTCGCCGACGGCGGGGAACCGCCGCTGGGTGGCCCGCACCAGGCGCTCCAGCTGGGCGCGGGCGGACGCGGCCACGGCGTCGGAGGGGGAAGGCTCGCCGATCCAGCGGTCGAGGATCGCCAGGATCACCTGCACGTCGGCGGCCACCCGCTGCTGGGCGAGGAAGACGCGGAACACGGCGTCCTCCAGGGCCGGCGTCCGGTCGAGGCCGGTGACCCCGTAGTGGGCGAGGGCGCGGCTGAGCCGGTCGACGAATCGGGTCGGTAGCGCGGCGCGGGAGATGTCGAGGCTCTGCAGGTAGCCGTGGAACAGTTCGCGGTCGGAATGGACGCGCAACTCCGAGCCGTCCTCGCCGGCCGGTCGGTTGCGGCTCAACTCGGCGAGGTCGGTGAACAGTGTGACCAGACCGATCTCGCCGCCGAGCACGTCAATGCCCTCCGTCCGCGCCTCGTCGCGAGCGGTCAGATAGGCGGCCAGGACGCCGGCTGCCGGATCGGTGTCGTAGCCCATCAGGTGAGCGGAGAGTTCGCCGACCAGCCGGCTCACGCGGGCCTGCGTTGACGGGTCGGACGCCCCGTCCGGCAGCTCCACCTCGCCGGCCTCCGCGGTTGCCTCGACCCCGTCCCCCAGCGGTTCGAGCCGGACGAGCGGGGCGAGGCTCTCCACCTGGCTGCCCGCCATCACCAGGAGCTCCCTGACCCGCGCGGCGAACGGCGCGGTGATGACGGTCTCCATCTTCATCGACTCCAGCACCACGACCGGAGCGCCGGCGGCGACCTCCTGCCCGACGCCGACCGGTGTGGCCACGACCAGTGCCGGCGCGGGGGAGCGCAGGACGCCGCCCTCGTCGCGTGAGACGCGGTGGGTGACGCCGTTCACCTCGATGAAGTGGACGGGGCCGTGGGTGGCGGTGACGATCCGGAAGCGCTCGGCGCCGACCCGCAGCCGTCCGTGCACGTCGTCGAGGCGTTCCAGGCCGGCGTCCACGACCGTCTCGCCGACGCGGACGCGATACCGGTCGGGACCGGTGCGGAACGTGACGAGGGTGTAGGCGACCCCGCGCAGCTTCAGGTCGACCGACAGCCCGGACGCGTGCTGCGCCTGCGGGCGTCCGCCGTGGGCGGTCTCCAGCAGGTGCGCAACCTCGCGCTGCTCGGCCTCCTGGTAGGCCTCGATCGCGGCGGCGACGAGCGCCACCCCGGAGAACCGGTCGGCGACCAGGCCGCCGGCGGCGCGCGTCCGGTCGATCCAGCCGGTGTCAGCCCACTGGTCGGTCGATTCTCGGCTGGTCGAGCTGGTCGAGACCCTGACTCCGGTATCGCCGCTGCCCTGCTCCGGCCCGACGACCTCGGGTCGGCTGAGCAGTTCGAGGATGAAGCTCTTGTTGGTCGCGCCGCCGTCGATGATCACGGTCGTCTCGGCCAGGGCCCGGCGGAGCCGGCCGAGCGCCTCGGCCCGGGTGCGTCCGAACGCGATGACCTTGGCGATCATCGAGTCGAAGTCGGCCGGGATGGAGTCGCCTTCCGAGACGCCGGTGTCGACGCGGATGCCAGGCCCCACCGGGAAGTCGAGCCGGGTGATCAGGCCGGGGGAGGGGGCGAAGTCGCGGTCCGGGTCCTCGGCGTTGAGCCGGGCCTCGATCGCGTGCCCCTGTTCGACCGGGCGGTCGGTGAGCGGCTCGCCCGCTGCGACGTGCAGCTGGGCCTTGACCAGGTCGAAGTCGTTGGTGACCTCGGTGATCGGGTGCTCGACCTGTAGCCGGGTGTTCACCTCGAGGAATGCGAACAGCCGGTCGTCCGGGTGGTACAGGAACTCGACCGTGGCGGCACCGCGGTAGTCGACGGCCAGCGCCAGCCGTTCGGCGGACGCCTTCAGCTCGTCCGTCTGCTCCCTGGTCAGCAGCGGAGAGGCGGACTCCTCGATCACCTTCTGGTTGCGGCGCTGCACCGTGCAGTCACGGACGCCGAGCGCCCACGCGGTGCCCTGGCCGTCCGCGATCACCTGCACTTCGACGTGGCGGGCTCCGGTGACGAGCTTCTCCAGGAAGACCACGCCAGAGCCGAACGCCCGCTCGGCCTCGTCGCGGGTGCGCTGGTAGGCGTCGGTGAGGTCACCGGCCGAATCGACCCGCCGGATGCCGCGGCCGCCGCCGCCGGCGGTGGCCTTGAGCATCAGCGGGTAGCCGATCTGTTCTGCGGCGGCCAGGGCCTCGTCCAGCGTGTCGACGCCGCTACGACTCCACGGTGCGACCGGGACGCCGACCTCCTCGGCGAGCAGCTTGCTCCCGATCTTGTCGCCGAGCCTGCGCATCGCCTCCCCGCTGGGCCCGATGAAGGTGATGCCCAGTGAGGCGACCAGGTCGGCGAAGCCGGCGTCCTCTGCGACGAAGCCCCAACCCACCCAGACCGCGTCCGCACGGGCTTCGGTGAGGACACGCGCGAGCAGTTCGTGGTCGAGGTACGGACGGGCGGACGCCGGCCCGATCGGGTAGGCCTCGTCGGCCTCGCGGGCGAACATGGCCGTGCGCTCGGCGTCGGTGTAGAGCGCGATCGTGGTGATCGGTGGCGCGTCGGGTCGCTCGGAGTTCAGGTCGCGGACGGCGTGAATGAGCCGCATCGCCGCCTCACCACGATTGACGATCGCGATGCGCTGGAACACGAGGCCTCCTGTAGCGGCAGTCACCGGGCCCGCTCGACGCAGGCCCGTGGGCAATCTGCCACGCCACCGCGTCCGGGTGCGAGTCGACACTGACACAACTGGACGAACTCGCCAAGTTCCACGGCCTGCGAGCCAAGAATCGGTGTAGCTGGTTGTGTGATTCCTACAATTTCGCCATCCGTGGATGACCCGGCAACCGTCTCCGCCATCCATCGCGGGGGCTTTCCGGTCTACCGACCCGCAAAGTGTCCCGAAGGTGTCGTCCTCGACGCGATGGGGACACTTTGCTGATGCGACGTCTCGGTGGCGTCCCTGCACGGCGGCCCCGAAGGCCGATCCGGTCGCTCAGGCGCGTCCGGCGATGGCCAGGTGGACGGGCAACTCGGGCTGCGCGGGAGCGGCCGCGGACGTGATCACGTGGCCCGCCTCGACCAGCGCGGTCCGGACGGCGCGGGCGCATTCCCGTTCCGCGGTGGTGTGCCAGGGCAGCCGCAGGCAGTCGTAATTGCCGGACGCCGCTGCGTCCACCGCCCGGCGGGCGACGGCCTCCGGGTCGGTCACGACCGCGCCGAGGGAGCCGTTCGCGTTGAGCAGCCGGTGCGGCTGGTACTCGCGGGCGATCGAGATGCCGTTGCGCTCGGCGGTCTGCAGGAGACGGGAGTCGGGCAGCCCGATGATCGTCAGCGTGGGGTCGTAGTCGAGCACGGCGTTCACCAGCGCCCAGGCGTGGTTGCGGTCGGTGCGGACCGCGTCGAACAGCGCGCCGCTGGGCCTGACGCAGGTCACCCGTGCCTGTTCGGCCAGCGCCAGCCCGTCCAGTGCGCCGAGCTGGTAGATGATCGTCGCCGCGAGGTCGTCCGGGTCGTAGTCGACGAAGCGCTCACCCCCGCCGATCCGGTCGGCGTAGCCGACGGCGGCACCGAGGCTCACTTGACGGGCGACCGCCTCGCTGCAGGCCCGCAGGATCGAAGTGGGTTCACCGGAATGGACGCCACAGGGCACCAGAGCGGTGCTGATCAGAGGCCAGAGTGTGTTGTCCGCGGCGGTGGCGGCTTCGCCCAGACCGTGTCCGACTTCGGCGGTCAGGTCGATCTCCACGAGCCGAAAATCTACCCCCTCTCGCCGTCCGGCGATACTCCGATCCCGCCGCGCGGATGAACTCGTACAGCCTCCGCGGGTGCCATGCTGTGCGGGTGAGCACCTGTCGCAGCCGGGCGTGGCAGCACGGCGCAGAGGTGGCCGCGGACTTCCCGCTGGCAGACCTCGACCACTGGCTGGCCCAGCCCGACACTCTGGTCTGGCTCGATCTCCTGCAGCCGGAACCGGACGTGCTGCAAGCGCTGGCCGGAGAGCTCCGGCTCGACCCGCTCGCCGTGGAGGACGCGGTCGAGCCGCGCGAGCGTCCCAAGGCGACCTGGCACGCCAACCACATCTTCCTCACGTGCTACTCCACCGGGCTCGTCGAGATTCCGGACGACGGGTACCGGCTCGAACTCGGCCGGATCTCGGCGTTCGTCCTGCGCAACGCGCTGATCACCGTCCGCACCAACGACCGGGTGGACATGGACGAGATGCTCACGCGGTGGAAGGACGACGGGCTGCTCGGCCACGGGGTCGCCGCTCTTGTGCACGGCCTGCTGGACCAGCTCGTCGACGGGCACTTCGAGACCATCGAGACCATGGACGACCTGCTCGAGCGGCTCGAGGACCTGCTGTTCGACACTTCGATCAAGACCAGGGTGATCCAGCAACGGGTGTTCGGCCTGCGCAAGGCGCTGGTGCAGCTGCGCCGCGTGGTGCTGCCGATGCGCGAGGTGGTCACGTCGGTGATGCGGTTCCGCTCGGACGGCCGGCAGAGCCTCTCCGGCGAGCTGGACGGTCACTTCAACGACCTCTACGACCACGTGATCCGGGCGGCGGAGTGGACGGAGAGCCTGCGCGACATGGTCTCTTCCGTGTTCGAGACCAACCTCTCCCTGCAGGACGCCCGGCTCAACGAGGTGATGAAGAAGCTGGCCGCGTGGGCGGCGATCATCGCCGTCCCGACGGCGGTCACCGGCTGGTTCGGCCAGAACATCCCCTATCCGGGCTTCGGTGACGCGTCCGGACTCGTCCAGAGCATCGTCCTGATGCTGGTGGGCACCATCGGGCTGTACATCCTGTTCCGCAAGGTCGACTGGATCTGAACCGGTGAACACGCCTCCGGCTGGTTGAGCCTGTCGAAACCAGTCCCGTGCGGCTTCGCTGAAGGTCTCGACCAACCGAGCGGCGACCGATTGAACGGCGAGAACCGTCCCCACTTGATCCGCCTGTCTCGTCCACGACAAGCTGGACGGTTTCTCGGCGTCTGGCCGGATTTCCGTCCGGCTTGTGGTGCGGTGGGGGAGCCAAGTGGGCCGGAGCGGTGCTGGCTCTAGGATTCCGTCGTGACCCTCGCCCAGTCCCTGCTCGGTTTCACGCTGCTGGCCGCAGTGGTGGCGATCACGCCCGGGCTGGACACCGTCCTGGTGCTGCGGCAGGCCCTGCGCTCGGGGCGGCGGACGGCCTTCGCCGCGGCGGCCGGGATCTGCCTGGGCGCTCTCGTCTGGGGAATGGCGGCAGCGGCGGGCGTGGCGGCACTGTTCGTGGCGTCGCAGGTCGCCTATGCCGTCCTGCGCTGGGCGGGCGTGGCGTTCCTCGGCTACCTGGCGTTCACCTACCTCCGGTCGGCGATGCGCGGGGTCGCGCACGCCAACCTCAACGCCGGTGCGGTGGACTCGCCCCGAGAGGCGTTCGTCAAGGGCGTGCTGACCGACCTGCTGAACCCGAAGGTGGCGGTCTTCTACCTGACCGTGCTGCCGCTCTTCCTGCCCGCGGGGTATGCGCCCGTCCTCGCCGGCGCGCTGCTCGCAGGCGTGCACGCGCTGATCTCCTTCGCCTGGTTCGCCGTGGTCATTGTCGCGGCGCACTCCATTCGCGGCTTCCTGACCAGCCGCCGCGGCGCCCGGGTCGTGGACGGTGCGGCGGGGACGGCGATGCTCGGCTTCGGCCTGGTGCTGGGCCTGGAGCGGTAGCGCCCGCGGGCCGAGCCCGATTGCCTGCTCGACCGGAACGCCGCTCGACGACCTGGTGGGGCGCGCCTCCCGAATCGGCCGTCGCGCGCGAGGGAGGATCGGGGAATGCCCGGCGACCGTCTCATGCGCATCCACAGCCCGGAGTTCCAGGCGATGGCCGAGCGGGTGCTGCGGGCCACCGAACTGACGTCGCGCCTGAACCTCCTGCCCTTCGAGGACGCGGCGGGCAAGGCTGCGCTGTTCGAGCAGATTCTGGGCCGTCCCTTACCGGAGCGGGTGACGATCTATCCGCCCTTCTACACCGACCACGGCCTGCACCTGGAGCTCGCCGAGCGGGTGTTCATCAACCAGGGCTGCACCTTTCTGGACTACGCCGGCATCCACATCGGCGAGCGCACGATGATCGGCCCGAAGGTCACCTTCATCACGGTGGGCCACCCGGTCGATCCCGGCGAGCGGCGGCAGTACCTCACCGGCGGTCCGATCGACGTCGCGGAGAACGTGTGGATCGGCGCCGGCGCCATGATCCTGCCCGGCGTCAGCATCGGACGGGACGCCGTGGTCGCGGCCGGCGCCATCGTCGCGGACGACGTTCCGGCGGGGAGCCTGGTGGCCGGCCCCAAGGCCACCGTGATCCGACGCTGGTGACGAACGCGGACGTGTGCTGGCTGAGCCTGACGAAGCCCGCCTGACGGCCCTTCGTCAAGCTCAGGGATCGTTGGTCAGGCTCAGGGATCGTAGGTCAAGCTCAGGGACCGTGGACTACACCGGATTGATCACGATCCGGTCGAGGCTTGCCTCGGCGGGCAGGTCGACGGCCATCCGGACTGCGCGGGCCACTTCGGCGGGGTCGAGGTTGGCGTCCGGGATGTAGGGCATGCCCTGCAGGGAACTGAGTTCGGCCTGCATGTCGGTGGCGACCCGTCCGGGGTGGATGGACGTCACCCGGACGCGACCGCGCTCGTCCAGGCGCAGGGCGTCGGCCAGCGCGGTGAGGGCGAACTTCGACGCCGAGTACACCGAGAAGCCGCGGTGGGTGGTCAGACCGGCGCCGGAGTTGATGAACACCACTCGCCCGTGCGCGACGCGCAGGGCGGGCAACAGCAGCCGGGTGAGCGTTGCCGGGGCGATCACGTTCAACTCCAGCGCGTCCCGCCATTCCTGGGTCGTGGTATCGGCCAGCGCGCCGAAGGCGACCACGCCGGCCGAGTGCACGAGCACGTCCAGTCGCTCGATCCCAGCTACCGCCCTGCCGAGCGCCACCTCGTTCGTGAGGTCGACCGCGAACGGCTCGGCCGATTCCAGCGCGGCCACCACCTGGGCGACCAGGTCCGCGTCCCTGCCCCCGACCAGCACGTGGTGGGTGGGGGAGAGCGCGTGCGCGATGGCTCGTCCGATGCCCCGGGAGGCGCCGGTGACGAGGGCGACCGGGCGGGTCATCTGAGTGTTCATCCGAACACCGCCACGGCGACCGGGATGACCCACAGCACGGCCAGCACCTGCAGGATCGGATCGCCCATCACCACGTCCTCGGGCTCGCCGGCCTTACCTTGGTCGATCTTCATGGCGTAGCGCAGCACCGCCAGCGTGAACGGCGCGATCGAGATCGTCGTCCAGGGGATGCCCCACAGCTGCGTGTAGCGCTGCTCGAAGGCCCACAGGCTGTACGACATGATCACGATCGCGATCGAGACCGACCACACCTCGCGCAGGTACGACTTGGTGTAGCGCTCGAGGCTGGCCCTGGTGCCGGCTTCGGTGCCCAACTCCTTGAGCTCGGAGTAACGCTTGCCCGCCACCATGAACAGCGACCCGAAGGACGCCACCAGCAGGAACCACTGGCTCAGCGGGAGCCCGGAGGCGACACCGCCGGCCACGGCCCGCAGCAGGAAGCCGGCCGCCACCATCGCCAGGTCGATGATCGGCTGGTGCTTGAGAAAAAGTGAGTAGATCACCTGCAGCACCCAGTAGGACGCGAGCGTCACCCCGAGCAGCGGCGCCACCCAGAAGCCGATCGCAAGGGACGCGGCCAACGTCACCGCAGCCAACACGTACGCCACCGGGATCGACAGCTCGCCGGCGGCGATCGGACGGAACCGCTTCTTCGGGTGCAGCCGGTCCGCCTCTACGTCCCGGCTGTCGTTGATCAGGTAGATCGACGCGCTGACCAGCGAGAATGAGACGAACGCCCACGCCGATGCGATCAGGACGGCTGGCTCGAACAGTCGCCCGGCGGCCAGTGGCGCGGCCAGCACCAGGACGTTCTTCACCCACTGCTTGGGCCGCATCGCACGCAGCCAGGCGGGCAGCACGGCCTTCTTCTGGGCCACTTCGGGGAGGTGCTCGGTGTCAGTCATGGCCCTCCAAGGCTAGCGGGGTCCACAGCGTGTGCCACTGGACGCCGAGCCGCGCGAACAGGTCCCGCAGCAGCGGCAGGCTGATCCCCACGACGGTATGCGGGTCGCCGTCCACCCGCGTGACGAAGGCGCCGCCGAGACCGTCGATCGTGAACCCGCCGGCCACCCGCTCCGGCTCGCCCGTGGCCGCATAGGCGGCGATCTCTTCGTCGGAGAGGTCGGCGAAGGTGACGGCTGTGGTCGCCACGGCGGACGCGGTGCCCGCGGCGGCGCCGAGCCGGATCACGTGATGGCCGGTGTGCAGGTGCCCCGTCCGTCCCCTCAACCGTTGCCAGTAGCGGACGGCAGCCTCCGCCGTCCCCGGCTTGCCGAGCGGCTCGCCGTCCAGTTCGAGCAGGGAGTCGCAGCCCACGACGAGGGTGTCCGGCACTCGTTCTGGCCCTTCGTCAGGCTCAGGGACCACTTCGTCAGGCTCAGGGACCACTTCGTCAGGCTCAGGGACCACTTCGTCAGGCTC
>DAIPJC010000076.1:10450-12903 GCA_036770475.1 Propionicimonas sp.
AGGGACCATCAGGGAGGCGGCGACGGCCTCGGCCTTGGCGCGGGCCAGCACCTGGACGAGAGCAAGCACGTCGGGAGCGGTGAACGCGTCCTCGTCGACGTCCGAGACCACCACCCGCGGGGACAGGCCCGCGCGGGTGAGGGTCTCCAGCCGGGCCGGGGATGCGGACGCCAGCACCAGGCCCGGCGCGTGCTCAGCGGCCAAGGATCTGCCCGAGGATGTCGCCCGAGCCCTGCTGCTGGGGGGCGGACTGCTGGCCGTAGGACGCGGAGTCGTCACTGGCAGGCATCTGCATGCCGGTGGAGTTCCCCGGAGCGTTGAAGACTCCGCCCAGACTCCCGTCCGCCCCGGCCTGGGCGCCGCCCGCACCGGTGTCGACTCCGGCCGGGATACCCGCCGGTTGGGCAGCTGCGCCTCCACCGAGGATCTGACCGAGGATGTCGCCCAGCCCACCGCCGGAAGCCGTCCCGCCACCGAGACCACCGCCGCCGAGCAGGCCGCCCAGCAGGTCGCCGAGGATGTCGCCCGAACCACCGGACGCCTGGGTCTGGGCTGCAGTGCCGCCCATGCCGAGCCGCTTGGCCAGGTAACTCATCACGATCGGAGCCAGCAGGGGCAGCAGCTTGCTGAGCAGACCGCCGCCCAGACCGCTGACCGCCTGCAGCCGGGACGGGTCGTCAGCCAGCGCGTGCGCGACGATCTTCTGGCCGTCCCCGGTGTCGACCGCGTTCAAGTCGATGGTGTCGCCGTACAGCCCGCTCCCGGCGTGCTGACCGAGGGCATCCATGAGGCTGGACGCCCCGTCCGCGGTGCCTGCGTTGGCCTGCAGGCCGTTGATCACGGTGGGAATCACGGCCGCCGCGGCGTTGCGGGCGGTCTCGGGGTCCGTGCCGAGCGCTGCACCGAGCTGGTCAGGGTCGATGCTGGCGAGGATGTCATCGATGGCGCCCATGCCAGGCTCCTTTCTCTGTGGGAACGGGATTCACATGCGGAAGCTGCTGCGCCACGCCTCCCTGCCGGGAACCAGCGGGGTGCGGACAGTGTGCCAGTACGACCGCCACCCGCCAGCCAGCGTGCTGGTGGCCGGCGCGTGAGGCTCCGGACGTGCACGGCGGAGCGCGATGATCACCGCGCCGAGGGCAGCCAACTCCTCGTCGGTCGGGTTTCCCCCGACGACCTGGAGGAGTTCCGGCTGCACCGGCTCCGGCCCGGCGGCACTCACAGCGGGATGTTCCCGTGCTTCTTGGGCGGCAGCTGCATGCGCTTGGTACGCAGCAGCCGCAGCACCCGGATCACCTGGGCGCGGGTCTCGTGCGGGTGGATCACCTTGTCCACGTAGCCGCGCTCGGCAGCGACATAGGGATTGGCCAGCTCGTCGTTGTACTCGTCGATCAACTCGGTGCGGCGTGCCTCGGGGTCGTTCGCGTCCGCGAGTTCGCGCTTGTACAGGATGTTCACCGCGCCCTCCGCGCCCATCACGGCGATCTGGGCGGTCGGCCAGGCGAGGTTCACATCCGCTCCCAGCGGCTTGGACCCCATCACGCAGTACGCGCCGCCGTAGGCCTTGCGGGTGATCACCGTGACCAGCGGGACGGTGGCCTCGGCGTAGGCGTAGATGAGCTTCGCGCCGCGGTGGATGATTCCGTCCCACTCCTGGTCGGTGCCGGGCAGGAACCCTGGGACGTCCTCGAAGGTCAGGATCGGGATGTTGAACGCGTCGCAGGTGCGGACGAACCGGGCCGCCTTCTCGCTCGCCTTGATGTCGAGGCAGCCGGCGAACACCATCGGCTGGTTGGCGATCACGCCGATGGAACGCCCCTCCACGCGTCCGAACCCGCAGATGATGTTCGGCGCGTACAGCCGGTGCACCTCGAGGAACTCGTCGTCGTCCAGGACCCGCCGGATCACCTCGTGCATGTCGTAGGGCTGGTTGGGGGAATCCGGGATGATCTCGTCGAGCGCGAGGTCGTGCTCTGTGATCGTGAGGTCGGCCTCCTCTTCCTCGAAGACCGGTGGGTCCTCCAGGTTGTTCTGCGGGAGGTAGGTGATCAGCTGCCGGACGTACTCGATCGCGTCGGTCTCGTCCGCGGCCAGGTAGTGGGAGTTGCCCGACTTCGTGGAGTGGGTGCGGCCGCCGCCGAGTTCCTCCATCGTGACGTCTTCGCCGGTCACCGCCTTGATCACGGCGGGCCCGGTGATGAACATCTGGGACGTCTGGTCGACCATGATCACGAAGTCGGTGAGCGCGGGAGAGTAGACGTGCCCACCGGCCGCCGCGCCCATGATCAGCGAGATCTGCGGGATGACACCGGACGCCAACGTGTTGCGCCGGAAGATCTGGGAGTACAGGTCGAGGGAGACCACGCCTTCCTGGATGCGCGCGCCGCCGCCCTCGTTGATGCCGATGATCGGGCAGCCGGTCTTGATCGCGAAGTCGAGGATCTTGACGATCT
>DAIPJC010000077.1:0-12774 GCA_036770475.1 Propionicimonas sp.
TGGTGGTCACGATCGCGGCCGAGCGCGCCGAACTCGCCGCCCTGACCATGGGGGACGCAGCTGACCGGCACCTGCTCGCCCTCGCCTCAGCGCTGACGCTGGCCATCCTCAGCGCCCTCCTCGCGCCGGCGATCGGGGAGAGGCTGGTCGGGCTGTCGTTGCTGGCGATCGCCGGCTGGCTCGTGGCCCACGACGTCGTGCGGCGCCAGCTCGCACTCGCCGGCCAGCGACGCTACCTCGCGGCCGCGCTGCTGGCCGGCTACGCCAACCTGGCGCTCGCCGGCGGCGTGCTCGCGGCCGTCGGGCTGCTGTCCGGCCCGGGGACCTACGACGTCGTCGTGCACGGGGTGTTCCTCGGCTTCGGCGTCTCGATGGTGATGGCGCACGCGCCGGTCATCCTGCCGGCCGTGCTCGGCCGTCCACTGCCGTACCGGCCCGTGCTGTGGGCGCCCCTGGTGCTGCTGCAGGCCGGCCTGGCCGTCCGGTTCGGTGGCGCGCTCACCGGCGCGACCGTGCTGTGGCAGGTCGGCGGCGTCCTCACCGTGCTCGCGATGCTCGGCTTCATGGTCACGGCGTTGGCGTTGGTGGTGCGCCGATGAGCCGCTCCACCGCCCGGGGCAGGTCGAAGCTGCGCGACCTGCCGCTGCTCGGCTGGCTCGGGGCCGCCGTGCTCGTCGCCCTCGGCCACCGGTGGTTGC
Source organism: Propionicimonas sp. (assembly GCA_036770475.1). Taxonomy (GTDB): domain Bacteria; phylum Actinomycetota; class Actinomycetes; order Propionibacteriales; family Propionibacteriaceae; genus Propionicimonas. Next base: position 699 of record DAIPJC010000077.1, read on the forward strand.
CGGACGCGAACTGGCTGATGTTGCACCTGGTCCTGCTCGGCGCGGTGACCCACTCCATCCTGGTCTGGAGCTTCCATTTCGCCCAGACGCTGCTGCGCACGCCCGTGTCCGAGCAGCAGGCCCGCTGGCACAACCGGCGCCTCGGGCTGCTCACCGCCGGCGCTGTGGCGGTCCTGGTGGGCGTGCCCACGACCTGGTGGCCGCTCACCCTGGCCGGAGGCCTCGTCGTGGCCGGCGCGGTCGGCTGGCACGGCCTCGTCCTGCTCGGCATGCTGCGCCGCGCGCTGCCGGCGCGGTTCCGGGTCAGCGTCCGCTACTACCTTTGGGCCGCCGCGGCGCTGGTCGTCGGCGCAGGGTTCGGCGTGACGCTCGCGTGGGGCTGGCCTGACCCGTGGCACGGGCGCCTGCTCGCCGCCCACGCCCTCACCAACGTGCTCGGCTGGGTGGGCCTGACCGTCACCGGGACCCTGCTCACCCTCTGGCCGACCATGCTGCGCACCCCCATGGACACCACCGCGGAACGCTGGACCCGACAGGCCCTCCCCATCATCGGCGGCTCGATCCTGGTCGCAGACGCGGGCGCGCTCACCGGACCCGGCTGGCTCTCGGCGGTCGGAGTCGCCGGCTACGTCCTCGGCCTCGGCGTGTGGGGCAGAGGCCTCGTCCGTCCCGCGCGCACCAGGCCCCCGCGGGAGTTCGGGCCCGCCTCGGTCGCCGCCGGCCTGGCCTGGCTGGTCGTCGGCCTCGCCTGGGCGGGCTGGCTACTCGCAACGTCCGAGTGGGACGCGGTGGAGGACGGCTTCATCTGGCCGGCCGCCGTTCTCGGGGCAGGTTTCGCCGGGCAGGTGCTGATCGGCGCCCTGTCCTACCTGCTTCCCTCGGTGCTCGGCGGAGGGCCGAGCGTGGTGCGGGCCGGTCAGGCCTGGTTCAACCGGGCCGGCGGGTTCCGGCTGATCGCGACCAACGGCGGGCTGGCGCTGTGGCTGCTGCCGACGCCGAGCTGGGTGCGGGTGACGGGCTCGGCACTCGCCCTCCTTGCCGCGGCAAGCTTCCTCCCGCTCATGGTCCTCGGGGTGCGAGCGAGCGTTGCTGCGCGGCGCGACCTGCTCGCCGGACGGGACGCGGAGGCGACCGCTCCCGGCCCGCCGATTGCCCCGGTGGAGCGTCCGAGCATCTTCACCGCCGGCCAGTTGGTCGCCGGCCTCACTGCAGTGGCCACGGCTGTGGTCGTAGGGGTTGGGCTGGATCCCTCCGCCGCCGGGCTGGCGGGCGTCCCGGCGACCGCGGCAGCCGTGCGGCCGACGGGCCGCGTGGTGAGGATCGAGGTCACCGCGAAGGACATGCGCTTCATCCCCGCCGAGATCCACCTCGACAGTGGCGACCACCTGGTCGTCCACCTGACCAACGCCGACACCACTACCCATGACCTCGTGATCGGCGACGTCCGCACCGCACGGATCGCACCGGGGGCGCAGGCTGAACTCGACGCGGGCGTGATCGGGACCTCCGAACAGGGCTTCTGCTCGGTGGCGGGCCACCGGCAGATGGGAATGGTCCTCAACATCGTCGTGGACGGCGCACCACCAGCCACCGGAGCAACCCCCGCGCCGATGGGCGAGCATGAGATGGGCGGAACGGGTGATCAGGCCCGGTCGACGCCCCCGACCGACACCGTCGATCCCGAGCTGGCGCCGCTGACCGACGAACGGGTGCACCGTCTCACCCTGACCGTCCAGGAGGTGCCGCTGGAAGTGGCCCCCGGAGTCTGGCAGAAACGCTGGACCTACAACGGCTCGCCGGTCGGGCCGACCCTTCACGGCCGGGTGGGCGACACCTTCGTGATCACCCTCGTCAACAACGGCTCGATGGGCCACTCGATCGACTTCCACGCCGGAGAACTGGCCCCCGCAATCCCGATGCGGACGATCGAGCCCGGCCAGAGCCTCACCTACCGATTCACCGCGGCCAGGGCGGGCATCTGGATGTACCACTGCTCCACTGCGCCGATGAGCGCCCACATCGCCGCCGGGATGGCCGGGGCGGTCGTGATCGAACCGCCCGGGTTACCGAAGGTCGACCGCTCCTACGTCCTGGTCCAGTCCGAGGTCTACCTGCAGACGCCGGCCCCGGACGCGGCGTCCGCGACCGAGGTGGACGCCGATCGCGCGGCCGCCGCGGGCGAGCCCGACGAGGTCGTGTTCAACGGGGTGGCCAACGGCTACGACAGCACGCCACTGACAGCGCGCGTCGGCGAGCGGGTGCGCTTCTGGGTACTCGACGCAGGACCGAACCGGGCCACCAGCTTCCACGTCGTGGGGGCGCAGTTCGACACCACCTTCAGCGAGGGCGCCTACCTGCTCAGGCGTGGCCGGGACCCCTTCGGCGACCGCACCGGCGGATCACAGGCACTCGGCCTGCAGCCTGCGCAGGGTGGGTTCGTCGAGACCGTGTTCACCGAGTCCGGACGCTATCCGTTCGTCTCCCACGTCATGGCCGACGCCGAACGAGGCGCCCACGGCTACATCCAGGTGTCACCCTGACGGCCCCACAAACCGGCAACGCCCAACCGCTCCCACGGGAGCCCAACGAAGGAGAGAAATGACCAATCCGATCCAGCTGGAGACCCGCTCCGGCGGCTGCACCTGCGGACACCACGACGAGGAGGACATCGTGCTGGACGTGCGCACCATCCCCCACGCCATCCGGCACGCCAGCGTGTTCGGGGCGTTCGATGCGATCCCGACCGGCGGCTCGCTGGTCCTGGTCGCCCCACACAACCCGCTGCCGCTCCTTGGCCAGCTGTCGGAGCGCTTCCCGATCGGCGTCGAGTACCTCCAGGAGGGGCCGGATGAATGGCGCCTGCGGATCACGAGGGAGGTGGGTCCGCGCCACGCCGGCTGAGGGCGTTCCGCGAACCCGGATTGCTCTGGCACCGAACCCGCGCATATCGACCGGCTCGTTGCCGGACGTGCTGCCCAGGACAGGGGTGGCCCTGCGCATCGGGCATGAGCGACCTCTGCTGTGGCAGGACTCACGTGGTGTCCGACGGGTGCAGGGCGGTGCTTTGGCCTCGCTGGACCGATGTTGGCTGATTCGAACATTGCGCTGTGAGCCTTAGTCTCAGTTTTAGTCTCATTCCTGTCTGTTCAGCGCTGTTCGCTGCCGACCGCCAGATTGGCGAAACGGCTAGCCACGGCCATGTACGGACCTTCCTGAACGGCACTGTGCCCAGTTGGAAAGCGGGTTGGGTTCACGCCCTCACGAGTTCGAATCTCGTATCCTCCGCGTTTGGGAACCGGCTCTGACTAGGCTTTATAGCCTGTCGGAGCCGGTTCTGCTTTGGAGTTGGGTCCTTAGCGGGTCCTTAGCAAACGGGCGTTCGAGGGCTGAAGCCCGTCGACGGCGCGGTTGCGTTGCTCCAGTTCGCAGCGGATCCGCTGCAGCCGACTTGGATAGTGTGCGCGTGTGGACGCGACACTTCCAGCCCGGCTCCATCGCGGCTCGCACCTGCGGGTGATCGCGCCGGCACGCTCGCGCGCGATGGTGCTCGAGCATGACCACTCGGCTCTGATCGAGCGGAGGCTCGCTGACCTCGGGTTCACGGTGTCCTACGGCGCGCACGTCGACGAGCGCGACCGTTTCGACTCCTCTGCGGTCGCGTCCCGACTCGCCGATCTGCACGCGGCCTTCGCCGACCCGGATGTGGACGGGGTCCTGACCGTAATCGGCGGCTTCAACAGCAACGAGCTCCTGCCCGGGATCGACTACGACCTGATCGCGGCGAACCCGAAGGTGTTGTGCGGCTACTCCGATATCACCGCGCTCCAGAACGCCCTTCTCGCCCGGTCGGGCCTGGTCACCTACTCCGGTCCCCACTGGTCCTCGTTCGGCATGCGCGACCTTTTCGACGACACCCTGGCCTGGTTCGCGGCCGCCGTCATGGACTCGGCGCCGATCGAGCTGCGCGCGTCCGACTGGTTCACCGACGACCTGTGGTTCCTCGACCAGGGCGATCGCACCCGCTCCCCGACCGGCGGCTGGTGGGAGCTCCAGCCGGGCGTCGCCGAGGGACGCATCGTCGGCGGCAACCTGTGCACGCTGAACCTGCTCCAGGGCACGCCGTTCATGCCCTCGCTCGACGGCGCGCTGCTGTTCGTCGAGGACGACGAGCTGACCAACCCGGTCGAGTTCCGCCGTGATCTGTTCTCGCTCCTGCAACTCCCGGACGCGCCCGGCGTGACCGGACTGGTGATCGGACGCTTCCAGCGCGCCAGCAACGTCACTCGCGAGGACCTCGCCGATCTGGTCGCTGCCCTGCCCGCTTTGCGTGGTAAGCCGGTGCTGGCGAACGTCGATTTCGGCCATACCAACCCTCAGATCACGTACCCGATCGGCGGTCGCGCCCGCGTGAGCGTGGGAACCTTGACGACGTTGACGATCACGCGGCACTGACGCAGGTCGCTTGCTGCAACGATGGTGGCGTGCAACCGGTCGAGCTGAGCCATGAAGACTTCCCGCACTCCACGGCGACCACCCCCGGCATGCGGATCGTGGAGGCCGAGCGTGGCCGCCTGAACGTCTTCGTGCACCTGGACGTTCCGTTCGCGGTCAAGAGCGGACGCACCCTGCACCTGCAGATCATCCAGCCGAGCCGGGACGCGACGTTCGCTGCACCGGCGGATGTCTTCAGCGCCCGATTCCCGTGCATCGTGTTCGTGCAGGGCTCGGCCTGGGGCGAGCAGGCGTTGGGCGCCTCCCTGGCGTTCTGGTGCCGGTTCGCCGAACGCGGTTACACGATCGCCATCGTCGAGTACCGGCCGTCCAGCCTGGCGATCTTCCCCGCCCAGGTGCAGGACGCCAAGACGGCCGTCCGCTGGCTCCGGGCACGCGCCGAGACCTACAGCATCGACCCCGACCGGATCGTGATGGCCGGCGACTCCTCCGGTGGTCACACCGCGCTGATGGTGCATGCCACCCAGCACTTCGACGAGTTCGACGACGAACCGGGCCAGCCACTCGATCTCAGGGCGGTCATCGACTTCTACGCGCCGACCGACCTGGCCCGGCTCAACGACGAACCTTCCACGATGGACCACACCGCGGCCGACAGTCCCGAAGGCCGGCTGCTCGGCGGGATCTCCCCTCTGGCTGCGCCGGAACTCGTCGCGCACGCCAACCCGTCCAGCTGGATCAGCCCCGACCGTCCGCTGGTGCCCCTGCTGGTGATCCACGGGTCGAAGGACCGGCTGATTCCTTTCGCCCAGAGCGTCTACCACGTGGAGGCACTCCGGGCTGCGGGGCAGCCCGTCGAACTCGTCCAGGTGCGCGACGCCGACCACGGCATCTGGCCGGCGATGTTCAACGACAGGGTTGCCGACATCGTCGACGACTTCATCCGGCGACACACCTCGCCGGTGGCTGCTGGCGTCGAAGCGTCCGCCATCCTCGCCATGGCTGATGCGAGACCGCCGACAGTGGTTACCGGACCTCTGGCCGGGCGCGGTTCGGCAGTCCGCGCCATCCTCACTCGGTTGCCCGAGTGGTTCGCCGACCCGGCCGCGGTTGAGCAGTACGTCGCCGTGGCGGAACAGGGTCTGTGTTGGCTGGCCGGCTCGCCCGATGAGCCGGACGGCTTCGTCGCGCTCGCCCGCCACTTCCCGGACTCCGCCGAGGTGGTCGCGGTGGGCGTCTTGCCGGAGTCCCATCGGCGAGGGATCGGCCGCGCGTTGATCGAGAGGGTGATCTCCTGGGCATCGACACAGGGCATCCGCGCGCTCTTCGTGAGGACACTGGGCCCCTCAGACCCCGATCCGGGCTACGCCAGCACCCGAGCCTTCTACCAATCCGTCGGCTTCATCCCGCTTGAGGAGACCACCGCTTACTGGGGCCAGGACGCGCCCTGCCTGCTTTCCGTCCGACCGCTCCCGCCCACGTAGAAGCAGCGAACTGACCCGGGACATTCGCGCCAACACCCCCTGACGCATAGCGGGTCTCAGTCCGGTGCTGCGAGCCCGGCTTGGAGCTTGCGGATGATCGATCCAAGGATGCCGGAGGCGAGAAGCCCTGCGCCGAGCGGGCCGGCTGGGTCCTCACCGAGAGGTGGGAGCTGACGCAGGGCTGCGCGGACCGGCTCGGTCATGTGGTCCAGCTGCCAACTGATCTCGGCGTCGATGGCGCTGTCGTTGCCGGCGGACAGTCCTGCGGCCTTGGCGGCGTAGGCGGCAGCACCCAGGGCGTGGGCTCCCATGTGCGCCACGCCTGAGGCTTGGGCGGCGGACCGTGCCGCAGCCACCGCGGCCGAGCTGGCGACAGCGCTGGCTGCGCGGCCGGCGACGAAGCGTTGGCGGATCTGACCGGCCGCGTCCAGCTCGCCGCGACCGAACGCCCGGGCACGGGCGATGGCGTCGGCCGGACGCCCGTCCGATGGTGCTTCGGCTTCGAAGAGGGGCAGCACGCGCTCGGCGCAGTCGGCTGCCCACAGGGCAACCGTCCGGCGGTCGGCCTCGCTGAGCGTCTGCGGTGAACCCACGACCCCCACCCTCGCACACCTGCCACCACGCGCCGAGGAGATCCTCTGTCCGGATCGGGCCCTTTCGTCGGCTTAAGGGGGTAGCCAGTCGAGTTGCTGGCGATGTCGATCGAGGAGCCAGCCATGACGATGAGTGCTGCCGGGGTGAAGCCGGAGTTCGTCTCCCTGCAGGAGGCGGCGGTGTTGTACAGCGTGAGCGTCGACCTGCTGCGTCAGCGGATCGCCGCCGGGGAGTTGCCCGCGGTGCATGCCGGCCGGCGGCTGATCCGGGTCCGGCTGGAGGATCTGAAGCGAGTCTTCCGGCCCGTCCCCTCGGTGTACACGCGCTCCCGGCGGCGCGCCTCATGACTGGCCGTGCGACGCCGACCGCGACGCCGACCCGGGACCGTCCGCTGGTTCTCTACGACCTGCTCGAGCAGATCGCCTGGCTCCAGCTTGTCGGAGCTGACCCGGCCGAGATCGAGCGGCTGGCGGAGGAGTATCGGCGGCTGCGGGCGGAGCTGTGATGGCCGGCCGGAACCTGACCGAGGCGCAGCGGGAGGCTGCTGACCGTGCCCGGCGTGAGACGGTCGAGCAGTTGCACGAGCAGTTGGCCGATGGCATCGCGAACCTGGACGACAAGGACGCCTGGCAGCGGTGGCTGGGCATGGCGTCCAAGCTGCACCGGTACAGCTTCAACAACGTGATGCTGACGATGCTCCAGAAGCCGGACGCGACGATGATCGCCGGCTACCGGGCCTGGCAGGCGATGGGCCACCAGGTGCGACGCGGCGAGAAGGCGATCAAGATCCTCGGCCCGGTCACCCGCAAGGTCGAACTCGTCGACCGCCACACTGGTGAGCCGATCCGCGACAACGACGGCCGGACGCAGTACACCCGGCAACTGGTGGGAGTCCGTCCGGTGAGCGTCTTCGACGCGAGCCAGGTCGATCCTCCCGTCCAGACACCGCCCGAGCCGACGCTGCTCCGCGGCCAGGCGCCCCCGGGGCTGTGGGATTCGCTGGCCGAACTGGTCGAGGCGGAAGGCTTCCAGCTGACCCGGGGCGACTGCGACGGAGCCAACGGGCTCACCGACTACCAGAGCCGGGAGGTTCGCGTCCGGGCCGACGTCGACGACGCGCAGGCGGTGAAGACCCTCGCCCATGAGCTGGCGCACGTGCTAATCCGGCCCGAACCGGGTGAACCGTACGCCGGCGCCTGCCGTGGCCGCCGCGAAGTGGAGGCGGAGTCGGTCGCGTACGTGGTCGCGGCCGCGCACCACCTGGACACCAGCCAGTACACGTTCAACTACGTCGCCGGCTGGGCCAGCCAAGCTGCCACCCCGCAGCGCGGCATCGAGGCGGTCGTCGCCGAAACCGGAGCCCGGGTGATCGCGACCGCTGATGCGATCCTGGCCCACACCAAGCCCGCTGACCTCGAGACGAAGCTGGTCGACGCGGTCGCGGAGGACCTCGGTGTCACAGCCGGTCTGACGCCCAAGGTGGCAGGACGTACGCCTGAGCCCGAGGTGTGGGAGACCCTCACGTTCACGCCCAGCCCCGGAGCCCAGGCGGAGGCCCGCCGGCCGATCCCGCTGGAGCGAGACACCGGGACGCTCGGATTGGGGATCTGAACCGGTGCCTGCGCCGATCTCCGACCGACGGCGTCCGTCGTGGTTCCGAGCGTCTGCGGCGTCTCCACCGGCGACGTCAATAGTGTCACGATTGCGTTATACTTTCGGCATGGTTGATCCCGGGTTGGCTCGTGACGTGCTGTGGGAGACGGCTGCGCTTCAGCACGGGTTCGTGACCGCCCAGCAGGCCACCGAACTGGGTGTGAGCAAGGGTGCCCTGCAGATGCTGGTCCACCGGGGCGGCCTGGATCGGGCCGCGTTCGGTGTGTACCGGTTCCCGAAGTTCCCGGTGAGCCAGTACGACCCGTACATGGTCGCCGTGTTGTGGACGCGCGCGCCCGAGGCGTGCCTGAGCCACGAAACCGCGCTGGACGCGTACGAGATCAGCGACGTGAACCCGAACGTGATCCACGTGACCGTCGCAGCCGGCCGCCGGCTGCGTCGCAGCGCCGTCGACGGGTACGAGATCCACCACCAGGATCTCGCGCCACACCAGATCGGCTGGTGGCAGGAGATCCCGACGGTCACCCCGGTCACGGCGGTCGAGCAGTGCCTGGCCTATGGGACGCCCACCTATTTGTTGCGTCAGGCGCTGGAGCTTGGCCACCGTCAGGGCTACCTGACGACCGCAGACCGGGACCGTCTCGAGGTGGCCTTGGACACCCGACATGTCTGACCTGATCTCCTCGCGGCTCGCGAGACTGGTGGCCGGGCTGACGCCGAAGGCGAAGCAACCGAACTCGTCCACTGTGTTGAACGCGTGGATCGCCCAGGCCGAGGACAAGCTGGGGCCCGAGGCGCGTGGCGGGAGGCTCGGCTGGCTGGTTGCCTCCTCGGTCGCGATCGCTGCCGTTCAGCGAGCGGTTGATGCCGACGGGCGGCAACTGTTTCTGCTCAAGGGCCGCACCTGGCTGCAGCATCGGCTGAACGCGACGGCCCGCACCACCAAGGACGTCGACGGCTTGATCCGCGGCGACATCGACGCGTTCCTGACCGCTCTCGACGGCGCGCTTGCCGAGCCGTGGGGGCCGCTGACCCTCCGAAGGGGGCCGGTCGAGGTCATCAACACACCGACCAGGGTGATCCAGCCGCGGCGGTTCGACCTGATCCTGGCGCTTCGCGGTGTGACGTGGCGGCGGATCCAGTTCGAGATCTCACCCGATGAGGCCGGCATCGGCGACACGTTCGAGGCCGTCGAGCCAGCACCATTGGACCGGTTCGGGCTGCCCGACGTCGACACGCTGGTCGGTATCGTGATGCGGTTCCAGATCGCCCAGAGACTCCACGCAGCGTCAGATTCTCATGATCCGCCGACATCGGTCAACGATCGACCGCGCGACATTCCTGACCTGCTCCTGCTGCGCGACCTCGTCCGCGAGACGGCACGCCCACGCTGGCCGACATCCGGGACGCGTCCGTGGCGGTATTCGATGCCCGGACTGCTGAAGCGATCCAGCTCGGGCACACTCCTCGGTACTGGCCGCCGGTCCTTGTCGGACATCCCCACTGGGTCGACGACTACCGGCGTGCCGCCGCCTCGGCCGGCACCGACCTCACCCTCGACGAAGCGATCGACCAGGCCAACGACTGGATCGCCGAGATCACCGCCGCCGACCGACCGCCCGGACGAGACTCGAGCAGGTGAGGTTGCGTCGCGGGTTGCCGCGGGAGCGGCGAGGCTGTTGATTCAGCGACCACCCTGAAAGGTGAACTCGCCGGCCAGCCAGCGCACGAACCGTTCGGATCGATCGACGTAGGTGTGCACCGAGCTTTCCTTGAGTCCGGCCGCCCTCGCTTCGCGTTCGAACCGAAGCAACTCCTGCTGGAGTTCGTCAATGGACCACCGTGTCTCCGCCATGACACAAGTGTGGACGTGAACGCCGCCGCCTTGTCCAGACCGCGCGCGTGGGTGCAGTTGGACAGAAGAACCCGGGGACGCTTACCCACCCCCAGGTGCGTCCAGCCGGGTCCTAGTGCCGGACATCGTACGGCCGCCGGGATGGTCGCCGCCAGAGCGAACCCATCGACACGGGAGCAACCGCTTCGCCCGTCGGCAGAGTGTGCAGCATTGCACCGAACGCCGTCCATCCCCACGAGTGATGCCGCCAACTGGTGCTGCCAGGCGCCGAACCGGATTGCTGCCTCGCCGGGGCAACAGTTCGCGCGAGCAAGGCGAGGCCCTTTCAGTAACGGCGCTCGGGGATCGACGGCTCGTCAGGCGAGGTTCGGACGCTGTCGCGCAGATTCGGCGCTCGGCGTGGGTGGGACACGTGGAAGGATGATCTGCATGAGGACACGACCGCGCGAGGGGCTCATCCAATAGCCCCGGTCCGTCCTTCGCCGAGGGGCAGCGGGCCGGGGCTGGGAACCCTCGGAGGCTCACTGTGTCTCGTACCGACGCTCACGTCCCGCTTCAGATCCGTGTCGCCCGTGGCGACATCGGTCGTGCCGAAGTCCACGACCACACCGACGGCGTCTGCGACCTGCCCGACCCGTACGACCGCGACGTCCTGCCGGGGCGTGGCCACTGCCACTGGACCTGGCTGTGGGACGGCCACGGTCTGTGCCCGTGCGAGTTGTGCCACTGCGGGCAGTTGAACCGGCGGGAACGTCGTGCCGACCGTCAGCGGGTCCGCCGCGAACTGCGCCGGGCTGTCCTCGACCCTGACACCGCGGACGAGATCTGACAGATCGGCCCGTGCCGGCCGTCCCGGTCAGAAGCCGATGGTGTTGGCCTGCGATTCGGCAGGCGCGATGGCCGCGAGCAGCGCCCGCTCCTGAGCTGTCCGGAGTGGGTCGAGGACTGCCGGCACTGTCTCCCACGGGCCCTCGTCGTCGATCGGGTTGGGCTGTGTCGCGGGGGCTGTCAGAGCTTCGATGGTCAGTGGTGTCGCGCGCACGAGACGGACGACCGCTCCTGCAGAGACGTGGAGAAGCCCTTCGGCGGAGTGGAGACCGGCGGGATCGGGGAGCCACTCATATCGAGCGCTGTCCAGAGCCTCTTGGACAACGCCAGGCGTCGGGATCTGGCCGGCCTCCAGCCAGACGCGGCTCGCTCCGTGGGCCAGGCCGTCGAAGGATGCGGCGACCTGCTGCCCGACGCGGATGGCTGACTGGAGCCCGGAGTGCAGCACAGCGACCAGTTGCTCGGCGGTGACCTCGGCGAACATGTCCTCGGGGTGCTTCCAGTCGTCCCGGGTTCGCAGGGTGTTGTCGAGGTGGTGGCGCAGGTCGGCGGAGGCCTGACGGAGGTCGGACGCGCGTCCGCCGAGACGCAGCTCGGCGGGCCATCGGGCGGCTTGTCGCCATGCTCGTCCCGCGCTGTCCAGGGCTTCGCATACTGGGGAGGAATCGGAAAGCGCACCGGCATCGGCGCCGTTCCGCATCACGGCGCTCGCGGATGCGCACACCATCGCAATGTCTGCGGCGGCGAGTTGGAGCGCGAGTTGGGTCACGCCACGCTGGCTGGTGATCGCCTCGGTCGCTGGGCGCTCCCAGCGGGAGACGGCGCCGTCGATGCCCGGATCGGTCGGCCCGATGATGCGCCACGTCTGCAGGGCTGGCGATCGGTGGGGGTCCGCGTCGCTGCCGGCAAGCCGGACGATCTCGGGGTCCGGCCTCACCTCGGCGTCCACGAAGCCTCGCTGGGTCCAGCGGGCGGCCCGCGCCAGGACGGCTTCCAGGCTGGTCCTGATCGCATCGCCCGCTTGCTCGCGGGCTGCCCGGCTCGCGACGGTCCGGACGCGCATGACTTCGGCGGTGCAGCCGATGGTCGCTGTGATGGCCATCAGTCCGGTACCGGGTGCGGGCAGCGGGTACTCGCCGGGCTCTGCGGCTAGGGAGTTGAGCAGGGCTTCGAGTCGTCGAGCACTGTCGTTGAGGTGGCGCGGACGGGCCTGAAGGAGTTGCAGGCTTGCCCGTGCCAGGGCACCCCA
>DAIPJC010000078.1:0-12174 GCA_036770475.1 Propionicimonas sp.
GGGTGCCGACGATGTCGGACGGGACCAGGTCGGGCGTGAACTGGATGCGCGCGAACTGACCGCCGACCACGGTGGCGAAACTGCGTACGGCAAGGGTCTTCGCCACGCCCGGGACACCCTCCAGGAGACAGTGCCCCTTCGCCAGCAGGGCCACCATCAGCTGCTCGACCATGTGCTCCTGGCCCACGATCACGCGCTGCACCTGCGCGATCGCCTCGCCGAGCACTTTGGCCGCCTTGGCGGCGTCTGACTGCGGTGCCTGCGGCTGGGTCGGAGTGGGCGCAGCGGCGGGCTGGGTCGGATCGGTCACGCGGATTCTCCTGCTGGTCCTGGTCTGCCTGGACGGCTCTCACACGATACCGGCTGGCGCTGTGCGTCCCCTGTGGGCGCGATCGTGAACTGTGGGGACGGTTCTCCTAGTTCAGGGGGACGGTTCTCGCGGTTCGCGGGGACGGTTCTCCCGGTTCAGCGCCTGAACCGGGAGAACCGTCCCCCTGAACCACCGGAACCGTCCCCCCGAACCACCGGAACCGTCCCCACAGTTCGGGGCTGGGTCGGTACGGCACAATGGGGGTCCGCACCAGATGGGACGACATGAGCACTCCGGTTCCGCCGACGGACGGCCAGCAGCCGCCGCAGCTGTCCCCGCTGCTCCCGTCCGACCCGCCGAAGGTGGGCGACTACTGGCTGGACGCACGCCTGGACGCCGCTCCATCGGGCGTGGCCTACATCGGGCACGACCAGGCGAACACGCCGGTGATGCTGATCCTCCTCTCCGAAGGTGCCGCGGCGGACGCTGGCGCCCGCGACCGCTTCGCCGGCGCCGTCAACCAGCTCCACATCGACACCGTGCTGGCCCGCGGCGGGCACGGCCAGAACGAAGGACGGCTGGGCCGGCGCTACACCGACGACCAGCACGACGATCCGAGCATCGGTGAGGAGGTGCCCGCCACCCCGTGGGTGGCGCTGGCCTACGACGCCTCTCCCGGCGCCGCGGCCGAGGCCTCCCGCATCCTCGCGGAGGTGGACCTCTCCCGGGTCCCGCTGCAGGGCGCTCCGGCTGGTCCCGACTACCAGCTGCACTGGATCGACCGGGCCCGTCCCGGGATGGCCAGGCTCTGGCCACTGCCGTGGCCCGGCCGCCACGATCGCGCGGGCTGGTTGTCGATCCTCGCGTCCTGGCTGCTGATGTTGCTGCTGGCCGCACTGGCCGTGCTGATCGCGATCCTGATCTTCCAGCAGTCGCCTCAGGTGTCCCCACCGCCGCCGGTTCCGACGAGCGCGTCCGGGTCGCCGCAGTCGGGTTCGCCGTCGCCAGCGTCGGCGTCCCCCTCCCCGTCCCAGTCGTCGGGTTCGCCGTCGCCGTCCTCCGCTTCGCCGTCTCCGGCGTCCGGCTCCCCGTCCGGGCCGGGCTCGCCCACGCCGAACTCACGGCTGTGACCGCTCCGTCCGCCGGTGCCCGTCCCAGGCTGGTCGTCACCGACCTGGACGGAACCTTCCTCGGCCCGGACCGCAAGGTCTCGGCGCTCAACCTGGCCGCCGCCCGGCGCGCAGCCGAGGTGGGCGTCCCGTTCGTCATCGCCACGGGACGGCCGTTGCGCTGGCTGGACGTGCTGGACGACCTCGCCGAGGCCCACTCGCAGGTGATCGTTAGCAACGGCGCCGCGGTGTTCGACCTGGCCACGCGGACGATCGTGCGCAGCTTCCCGCTGGACCCGGCGGTCGCGCTCGACGCCGCCGCCGCGCTGCGGGCAGCGATTCCCGGCACCACCTTCGGCTTCGAGACGCCCATGGGCTTCGGCTGCGAGCCGCGCTGTCCGTCCGTGGAGCGCGCCTCCCCCGACGCGGTGACCGCCGACCTGCCCGCGCTGCTGGACCGCATCGGACCGGTGATCAAGCTGCTCGGCTATCACACCGGCCTCGACAGCGACGAACTCGCCGATCGGGCCGCTGCGGTCGTGGGTGACCGGCTCACGCTCACCCACTCGGTGGTCGCGGGTGGCTACGGTCTCGCGGAGATCAGCGCGCCGGGCGTGACCAAGGCCAGCACGCTGGCGCTGCTGTGCGCGGAGCTCGGTATCGCCGCCGCCGACGTGGTCGCGTTCGGGGACATGCCGAACGACCGCGCGATGCTGGCCTGGGCCGGACGCGGGTACGTGGTCGCCAACGCCCATCGCAGCCTGCTCGCGGCCGGCTTCGAGGTCGTGCCGGCCAATGACGCGGACGGTGTCGGCCGCACGGTCCTCGAGCTGCTGGGCTGAACCACCGTCCGGAATCGGCCAGCCCCCTCCCCAGCGAGGCGACTTACCACTATTGTCAGTACATGAGGACAGCGCGGTCCGCGCACAACAGGAGGTAGCCATGGCCGTCATCACCGTCTCCCGCCAGCTCGGCAGCCACGGCGCCCGGATCGCCCGGGCCCTTGCGAAGGAGCTCGGCTACGCATTCGCTGACAAGTCGCTGATCAACCGGGTGATCCGGCAGTACGGCCTGACCCGGCTCGACGTCATCTACGACCACAAGCCGAAGCTCCGCGAGCTCTTCAACGACAACAGCGCTGTGACGATCCAGATGATGAACGAGACCATCGCCGCCATCGCGGCCCGCGGCAATGTTGTGATCCTGGGCCGCGGCGGTTTCCGGGTGCTGCATGGCATGGCGGACGTCGTGAACGTCTTCGTGAAGGCCAACGACACGGTCCGGGCACGGCGGATCGGCAAGCGGGATGGCATCGATTCCGGGGAGGCCGGCGAGCTGATCAAGACCGACGACGAGCTGCGCGCGCGGTTCGTGCGGCTCTTCTACGGCGCCGACTGGGCCGAGGAGGCTGCCTACGACCTCGTGCTCGACACCAGCAGCACCTCCGACGAGGAGGCAGCCGCCCAGATCGTCCAGGCCGTGCATTCCCTGCCCGAGCCCGCGGCATCTGACCGGCAGGCCGCGAACCTCGAGGTCGACCCGGTGCTCGCGAACACCGTGGCCCAAGTCATGGCTCGCCGGGCGGCCAGGGCCTGACCGACGGCACGTTCCCGACGCGGCGTCATTCGGACGCAGGCACGTCGCTGAATGCCGTCCGCGGGACGAACAGCAGCGCGATCGCTGCGGCCAGCGCGGTCAGCCCGCACACCGTCCACACCGTCACATAGCCGGTGAACGAGCCGGCTGTCCCCGCCGCCGAGCCGTCGGCATGCGTGGCGAGCGCGATCCCGAATACCGCGGACGCGATCGCGCCACCCACGGTCTTCACCGAGTTCGTCAGCCCGGTTGCGACGCCGGTCTGGCCCCGCGGGGCTGCGGACGCGGCCGCCGCCGGCAGCGCCGCGACGAGCGCGCCAGAGCCGAGGCCGGCGATCACCATGTTGGTCAGCGTCTGCGCGAGCGTGGCGTGGAACGGCAGGAACAGCAGGTAGCCCAGCGCCACCAGCCCGCTCGCTCCGACCAGCGCCCAGCGCGGCGTGACGAACCGCGTGACCAACGGCAGCAGCAGTGCGCCGGCGGCCAGCATCAGCACGTAGACGCCGATCAGGATCGACGTCAGCCCGCTGCTCACGCCCAGTCCGTAGCCATACACGGACGGGTCGGTGCGCGCGTAGGTGGACAGCGGCGCCTGTGCCCCCAACACACTCACGCCGAACAGGCCCGCGGTGAGGAAGACCGGCCACAGCGCCGGGTCGGCGAACATGCGGACGTCCACGACCGGGTCGTCGTGCCGCAGTTCCCAGCGGACGAACGGGTAGAACAGCGCCAGCCCGGCCGCCAGCGCCAGCCACACGATCGGGCTGCCCGGACCGATCATCCGCAGCAGGAACAGGCCGCCGGTGAACGCCAGCAGCGCGGCGGCCACCAGCACGAGGCCGACCGTGTCGAACCGGCCGCCGTGCAACTCCGGTGATTCCTGGACGCCGAACAGGATCACGAAGAAGCAGGCCGCCACCGCGACGGCGGGAATCCAGAGGAGGTACGGCAGCGCGATCACGTCGATCAGCTGGCCGGCCGCGAGGGCTGCCGCGATCACGCCGACCTCCAGCGCGGCCACCAGCAGTCCCGCCGCGCGCCGCGTGAGCGCGGACGGGTGCCCGGTCGCGCGGGCCCGGGAGAAGATCAGCGCGGTCTCCAGCGGCAGCCAGACGATGTAGAAGCCCTGCAGCGACCACGCCAGCAGGAACAGCCAGAAGTTCCCGGTCAGCGGCATCGCGGCGCTGGCGACGGCGGTCACCGCGGTGGAGACCAGCAGCATTCGCCGGTGCCCCACCATGTCGCCGAGCTTCGCGAACGCCGGAATCACAATCGCTGCGACCATCGCCTGGCCGCCCTCCAGCCAGTTCACGTCGGCGTCCGGCACCCCGAAGTGGCGCGCGATATCGGTGAGCAGCGGCGTGTAGAACCCCTGGATCACGCCGCTGGTCAGCTCGACGAACACCAGGAAGCCGACCACGGCGCCCAGCGCGCCGAACCGCACCTTCGGCGGGTCACTCCCCGGTCGCCGGTCGACACCCGTCCCGGTCATGCGCGTCTCGATCGCTGTTCGAGCCTGTCGAGACCCGTCCCGGTCATGCGCGTCCCGATCGCTGGTCGAGCCTGTCGAGACCCGTCCCGGTCATGCACGCCCCCACCGCTGGTCGAGCCTGTCGAGGCCCCTTCCGATCGTGCGGGGTGCTCATGCCGGTAGCCCCTTCAACAGCGCCCGGTAGCAGCGCTCGCCGCGGACGAGACTGTCGATCGCCACGCGCTCGTCGCGACCGTGGATTCCCGCGCGATCCGCCGCGGGCACATAGAGCGGCATGAACCGGTAGACCGCCGGGGCGAACCGGTGCCAGTGCCGGGCATCCGTGGCCGCGGTGGTGAGGTACGGGATGGTCGCGACGCCGGGGTAGCCGGCCTCGACCGACGCCGAGATCAGCGTGTATTGGGCGTTGTCGGACGGGGATTCCGGGGTTGGCTCGTCCCCTTCGACGACCCGGACGGACACCTTCGGATCGGCGATCACGCGGCGCAGCCGGGCCACCACGCCAGCGGTGGTCTCCCCCACGTTCACGCGGATGTTCAGCATCGCCGACGCCTGCGACGGCAGCACGTTCGAGCTGCTGCCGCCGGCCAACATCGTCGGGGCGAGACTCGTCCGGACGAGCGCGGCCCCGTCCGCGCCGCCGGCCGCAGCCAGCAGACGGGCGGCCAGCCAGGGAGTGCGCGCGGCCAGGCGCCAGGCGCGTGCATAGGTCGGCTCGGCGTGGTCGGCGAGCGCGGCCAGCAGGCTGACCACGGTGCGCGGCATCCGGATGTCGAACGGGTTCCGGTTCAGCCGGGAGACCGCGCGGGCGATGCGTCCGACGGCGGTCAGCCCGGTCGGCGCGGACGCGTGCCCGCCCGTCCCCGAGGTGGACAGCTCGACTGACATCACGCCCTTCTCGGCGAGTCCCACCATCGCGAAAGCGCCGCTGACTCCGGGGAATGGGACCTCCGTGATCGCGCCGCCCTCGTCCAGCACCAGCCAGGGGTTCACCCCGCGCGCGTGCAGGGTCTTCGCGACCAGCCTCGCCGTCGCGCCGTGCATCTCCTCGTCGGGACCGAGGCAGAGCAGCACGGTGCGCGGCGGCGTCCACCCTTCGGCGAGCAGGTTCTCGACGGCCTCCAAC
Organism: Propionicimonas sp.; assembly: GCA_036770475.1. Classification (GTDB taxonomy): domain Bacteria; phylum Actinomycetota; class Actinomycetes; order Propionibacteriales; family Propionibacteriaceae; genus Propionicimonas. The sequence continues at coordinate 5,634 of DAIPJC010000078.1, forward strand.
AGGACGCACAGGGCGCCCTTGTCGTCCAGGGCTCCGCGGCCCCAGACCAGACCTTCGGCGATCCGGCCCTCGAACGGCGGCACGGACCATTCGGCTTCCTGACCGGCGACCGGTACTACGTCGTAGTGCGCCATCAGGACGACCGGCTCCATGATCCCTGAGCCTGACGAAGGGCCTGAGCCTGACGAAGGGTCTGAGCCTGACGAAGGGCCTGAACCCTCCCAGGTGTAGACCAGCCCGAGTTCGCCGATCCGCTCAGACGGCAGGTGCTCGTGCACCAGTGGGTAGAGCTGGGCGAGCAGTCCGATGAAGTCGTCGAAAGGCTGGGAGCCGGTTGCGTCCTGTTCCGCAGAGACGGTCGGAACGCGGACCATTGCGGCGAGACGGTCCTCGATGCCGGGACGAGCGGGCGTCCGGTCGGCGGGCTCGGCGAAGAGCGCTTCCATGGCCGGAGCCTATTCCCCAGCCGAGTCTCCCGACATCGCGTGACGTTTTGCTTCGAGTACGGGGGGAAACGTCACCCGCTGATCGGCGTAGGGTCCGAACCGTGGCCAGCGAGCTCAGCGAGATCATCGAGAACAGCAAGCGGATCGTGTTCTTCGGCGGCGCGGGGGTCTCTACGGAGAGCGGAATTCCCGACTTCCGGTCCGGCGACGGTCTCTACAGCCGCAGTACCGGAACGCAGTACCGGCCCGAGGAGGTGCTCAGCCACAGCTTCTTCGTGCGGCACACCAGCGAGTTCTACGACTACTACCGCAGCCACCTGCTCTATCCGGACGCCCGGCCGAACCCCGCCCACCGAGCCCTGGCCCGGCTCGAGCAGCAGGGAAAGCTGACTGCCGTCGTCACCCAGAACATCGACGGACTGCACCAGGCGGCCGGCTCGCAGATTGTTCTGGAACTGCACGGCAGCGTCCACCGCAACACCTGCCTGCGCTGCGGACGCACCTTCGGGCTGGACGCGATCCTCGGCTCGACCGGCGTGCCCGCCTGCGAGTGCGGCGGAATCATCAAGCCGGACGTCGTGCTCTACGAGGAAGCCCTCGACCCCGCGGTGATGGACGCAGCCATCGACCACCTGGCCCGTGCCGACACCCTGATCGTCGGCGGCACGTCCCTGGTGGTGTATCCGGCGGCGGGGCTCGTCCACGCGTTCGGCGGTGACCAGTTGGTGCTGATCAACAAGGAGGCCACCGGCTACGACCACTTGGCCACCCTGGTCGTCCACGAGGCCATCGGCGAGACCCTCGGCGCCGTCGTCCCGGGCTGAGCCGGGCCAACAGCCGCGGGCGTGGGCACTTCCCTCCCTCGACCCCGTCCACGCGCTGGGGCAGGATGGCCCGCATGGCAGTGGGAGGCAGTCAGCAGGTGTCGGTCGACGGCCGCACGCTGACCCTGACCAACCTCGACAAGGTGCTCTACCCGGCCACGGGCACGACGAAGGGTGAGGTCATCGCCTACTACGCCGAGATCGGCAACGTGCTCGTGCCGCACCTGCGCCAGCGTCCGATCACCCGGAAGCGGTGGCCGGACGGAGTGGGCGAGGACGGGGGCCACGTCAACGTCTTCTTCGCCAAGGACCTGCCCAAGGGGACGCCCGACTGGGTGCGTCGCTACCCGATCGCGCACTCCAAGGGCACCAACGACTACCCGGTGGCCGACGACGTCGCGACGCTGGTCTGGCTGGCGCAACTCGCCGCGCTGGAGCTGCACGTGCCGCAGTGGCGGTTCGCCGAGGACGGCACTCCCCTGCCCCCGGACCGCCTCGTGCTCGACCTCGACCCCGGCGAGGGCGTGAGCCTCGCCGAGTGCGCCGAGGTGGCCGGCTGGGTACGCGAGGTTCTTGACGGAGCCGGGCTCGCCGCGGTTCCGGTGACGTCGGGCAGCAAGGGTATTCACCTGTACGCGCACCTGGACGGATCGCTCGACCCCGCCGGGGCCTCCGGGCTGGCCCGTGAGCTCGCACAGGCCCTCCAGACCGAGCACCCGGACCGGGTGACCGCGGTCATGCGGCGCTCCGACCGGCCGGGAAAGGTGTTCATCGACTGGAGCCAGAACAACGGCAACAAGACCACGATCACGCCGTACTCGCTGCGCGGCCGTGCCCGTCCGACGGTCGCCGCACCACGCACCTGGGACGAACTGGCCGACCCCGACCTGAGGCACCTGGAGTTGGCCGAGATGCTCGCCCGCGTCGCCGACCTCGGCGACCTCTTCGCACCCCTGTTGCCTGCGCCTGACCCGCTGGTCGAGCCTGTCGAGACCCCACCAACGGCCCCTGAGGAGGTCGCGAGGGACGAGCGGCCGTCACGAAGGGCCACCGCAGCGGTTTCGACGAGCTCAACCAGCCGTACCACCGACCCCCTCGCCACCTACCGCGGCATGCGCGATCCGACGAAGACTCCCGAACCGGTACCTGCCGAACCACCGGCAGCTTCGGACGGGCGCTCGTTCGTGATCCAGGAGCACCATGCGCGCCGCCTGCACTACGACTTCCGGCTGGAGCGGGACGGGGTGCTGGTGAGCTGGGCCGTGCCGAAAGGTCCGCCGACCGACCCCAAGCAGAACCACCTCGCCGTACCGACCGAGGACCATCCGCTGGCGTACGGCTCGTTCGAGGGCTCGATCCCGAAGGGCCAGTACGGCGGCGGCACGGTGACGATCTGGGACGCCGGGACCTACGAACTGGAGAAGTGGCGGGACAAGGAGGTCATCGTCGTCCTCCACGGACGCCCGGACGGCGGCCTCGGCGGCCAACCGGCAAAGTTCGCCCTGATCAAGACCGGCGAAGACTGGCTCATGCACCGCATGGCGTTGCCTGGAAAACCGCGGGGCGAACCTGTCGAGACCACACACACAGAGGTTTCGACAAGCTCAACCAGCCAGCGCGCGGCCCCTGCCCGTCAACCGCTGGTCGAGCCTGTCGAGACCCCTCCCACGGTCCCTGAGGAGGCCGCGAGGAACGAGCGGCCGTCACGAAGGGCCGCCGAGGTTACGACAAGCTCAACCAGCGATCCCGCCCCCGCACCCATGCTGGCGACGCTGGCGTCCCCTTCGTCGCTGGGCGATGAGGACGACTGGGCGTTCGAGATGAAGTGGGATGGCGTCCGAGTGATCGTCCAGCTCGACCACGGCACGCTCGCGATGTTCAGCCGCCGGGGTCGCGACGAGACCGTCCGCTACCCCGATCTGGTGGACGACCTGCTCGCGCTCCCTGTGGACCAGGCCGTCCTCGACGGCGAGATCGTCGTGCTGGATCCCGGCGGCGCACCGAACTTCGGCCTTCTACAACCCCGGATCAACCTGACGAAAGTGAGCGAGATCACCGCGGCCGCGAGGACGGCGCCCGCGCAGCTCATGCTGTTCGACCTGCTCAGCCTGAACGGGCAGTCGCTGCTCCGGCAGCCGTACGAGCAGCGTCGCGAGTTGCTGGAGAGCCTCGCGCCTTCGCCGGGCTCCGACGACGCGTCCGCTTCGCGCGTGCACGTGCCCGCGGTCTTCGATGGCGACCTCGCGGCAGCGCTCGACACCAGCCGCGCCTTCCGCCTGGAGGGGGTGGTCGCCAAGCGCCGCGGTTCCGTGTACGAGCCGGGACGCCGCGCGCAGACGTGGCTGAAGATCAAGCACCGGCGCACGCAGTCCGTGGTGGTCGGGGGCTGGCGTCCGGGTCAGGGCAACCGTGAGGGCACGATCGGCGCCCTGCTGCTTGGGATACCGGACGCCGGCCGGCTCCGCTACGTGGGGCGGGTGGGCTCTGGCTTCAACACCGCGGGGCTGGCCGAGGCCGAGCGGCGGTTGGAGCCGCTGGCCGTCGACGAGCCCGGGCTCGACGACGTCCCGCGCGAGGACGCCAAGGACGCCAACTGGGTCGAGCCCAGACTGGTGGGCGAGGTCTACTACGCGGAGCGCACGGACGGCGGAAGGCTGCGGGCACCGGTCTGGCGGGGCTGGCGTCCGGACCTCTCGCCCGAAGAAGTCACCTGGGAGTAGGCGCTGAGTCGGCGCCGGGAGCGGGCACAGGAGGGGACGGATGTCTGAGTTGCGCGAGGCACTGGAGGCCGCGCACCGGTCGGCGCTGGACTGGCTCGACTCCTTGTCGGAGCGCGAAGTGCCTGGACGGGCGAGCGTGGAGGAGGTCGCCGCGGCCCTCGGCGAACTCCCGGGCGGACCCCGGCCGGCAGCCGAGATCGTCGAACGCCTGGTGGCCGCCGTGGAGCCGGGGCTGACCGCGATGCCGTCCGGGCGCTGGTACGGCATGGTGATCGGCGGGACGCATCCAGCGGCGCTCGCGGCGGACTGGCTCACGTCCGCCTGGGACCAGAACAGCGCGCTGCGCGCGGCCACCCCGGGCACGGCGGCTGTCGAGACAGTGGTCGACCGTTGGCTGCTCGATCTGCTCGGTCTGCCTGCGGATGCGGGAGTCGGTCTGGTCACCGGGGCGACGATGTCGAACTGGACCTGCCTCGTCGCCGCAAGGGACGCCGTGCTGCGCCGGGCCGACTGGGACGTCGCAAGCCGTGGACTCGCCGGTTCGCCTGGCGTCCGCGTACTGGTGGGCGACGAGCGGCACGACTCGGTCGACTCGGCGCTGCGGTTCGCCGGACTGGGCCGGCCCGAGCCGGTCGCGTCTGACGACCAGGGGCGGATCGACGTCGAAGCGCTGGAGTGGAACCTCGGCCACGACACGGATCGGCCCACGATCGTGGTCTTGCAGGCGGGGAACGTCCACTCGGGGGCCTTCGATGACTTCGCGTCTGCGATCGAGGTGGCGCACAGGGCCGGCGCATGGGTGCACGTGGACGGTGCGTTCGGGCTGTTCGCCGCCGCCTCGCCGAAGCTGCGCCATCTGGTGACCGGCCATGAGGCCGCCGACTCCTGGACGACGGACGCGCACAAGACTTTGAACGTGCCCTACGACTGCGGCATCGCGATCGTGGCCGACGACGCGGCGCTGCGGGCGTCCATGGGGATGCACGGCGAGTACCTGATCCAGGATGCCGGCGGCGGCGATCCGTTCGACCGGGTACCGGAGATGTCGCGTCGGGCCAGGGCCGTGCCCCTGTGGGCGGCGCTGGCCGCGCTGGGACGCAGCGGAGTGGCGGACCTGGTCGAGCGCTACTGCAGGCACGCGAGGATGTTCGCCGACGGCATCCGGGGAATCCCGGGCGGCGAGGTGCTGAACGACGTGGTGTTCACGCAGGTGTGCGCGAGCTTCGGCAGCGACGAGCGCACGCGCGAGGTCGTGCGCCGGATGCTCGCGGACGGGACCGCGTGGACGTCCGGCTCGAAGTGGCATGATCGGGCCGTGCTCAGGGTGGCGTTGTGCAATTGGTCCACGACGGACGCGGACGTCGAAACGACCTTGGCCGCGCTGCGGCGAGCGGCAGGCTGACGTGGAGGTCGTGGCGGCGGTCTTCACCGATGGTGACCGGGTACTCGCCTGCCGTCGGCGCGCCGGCCTGGAGACGGGCGGACGCTGGGAGTTCCCGGGCGGCAAGCTCGAACCGGGCGAGCGTCCGGAGGCGGCGCTGGAGCGCGAGATCGCCGAGGAACTCGATATCGAGATCGAGGTCGGCGACATGCTGGACCGCTCGACGACCATGGTGGCGGGACGACCGATCGAGCTCTCCTGCTACTTCGTCCGCCTGCTCGGCGACGCGCCCGGCGAGAGCACCGACCACGATCAGGTCTGCTGGTTCGCCCGCGACCGGCTGCCCTGGTTGGTCTGGGCCGCCCCCGACCTGCCCGCCGTCCGCAAGCTCGCGTTCGCCACCTGATCCCTGTCAGCCAGCGCCGCCGCGACAGCTGGCCACACGGTCCGTGAGGAGCGTCGCTGTCGGCTGGTCGAGCCTGTCGAGACCCCCTCACGGTCCTGAGGAGTCTCCCAGAACGCCCCCTCACGGTCCCTGAGGAGCGCCGCGAGGAACGAGCGGCGCGTCACGAAGGGCAGCCGTCATCGAGAATGGAGCCATGGCACTCCTCGGACGCACCTCGATCGACGACCCTCAACTGAAGCAGTTGGTGGGCCGACGGCGCGTGCTGGCGTCCGGACGCAGCCCGCTGGGCCAGGTGCTCGGGCTGACGGACGCAATGGTGTTCTCCGACGGAGTCGACCACCACGAGCTGCCCTGGCACGAGATCGACCACGGCGGCTGGGACACCGAGTCGAGGACACTGCGCTGGACGACCGTCGACGGCCGCAGCGGAACCCTCGTGCTGACGGAGACCGGCCTGCTGCCGGACCTGTTCAACGAGCGGGTGACCGCGAGCATCGCCTGCGTCCGCACGGTGGAGCTGGCCAGCAAGGGCAAGGCCGTGATCACCGCCCGGCGCGACCTCGGTAACCCGGCCGGGGCCCTGATCTGGAGAGTGAGCCCTGGCAAGGGAATTCGACCGGAGGACGTCGATGCCGACCCGTTCGTCGCGCTCGAACTGGAGCGTCTCCGCTCCGAATACGATGTGGGCTGAACTTCTGGTAACGTACCGACTCGCGCCCAGCGCGGTCCCCTGTAGCTCAATTGGCAGAGCATCTGACTGTTAA
>DAIPJC010000021.1:0-69427 GCA_036770475.1 Propionicimonas sp.
GTCCCCTCGAACCGGGAGAACCGTCCCCTCGAACCGGGAGAACCGTCCCCTCGAATCGGGAGAACCGTCCCCAACTCCGTTCACGAACTCGGCTCAGCACTCGATGACGTTCAGGGCGAGGCCGCCGCGGGCGGTCTCTTTGTACTTCACGCTCATGTCCGCGCCGGTCTGGCGCATGGTCTTCAGCACCGAGTCGAGGCTGACGATGTGCCGTCCGTCGCCGCGGAGGGCCGTCCGGGCGGCGGTGACGGCCTTCACGGCGGCGATCGCGTTGCGCTCGATGCACGGGATCTGCACGAGCCCGCCGACCGGGTCGCAGGTGAGGCCGAGGTTGTGCTCCATGCCGATCTCCGCGGCGTTCTCGACCTGGGCCGCCGTTCCGCCCAGGACGGTCGCCATGCCCGCGGCGGCCATCGAACAGGCGGCGCCGATCTCGCCCTGGCAGCCCACCTCTGCGCCGCTGATGGACGCGAGCTCCTTGATGACCACGCCGATCGCGCCCGCGGCGAGCAGGAAGCGGACGATGCCATCGTCATTCGCGCCGTGGACGAACCGTCGGTAGTACATCATCACGGCTGGTACTACACCGGCGGCTCCGTTGGTCGGCGCGGTGACCACTCGTCCGCCCGCGGCGTTCTCCTCGTTCACAGCGAGGGCGTAGAGGGTGATCCAGTCCATGCCGCGCAGCGGATCATCGGTGTCAGTCTCCACCTGCAGCTGGTGCAGCAGCTCCGGCGCGCGGCGACGCACCTTCAGGCCGCCGGGGAGAATGCCCTCGGTCGTCATGCCGTGGTGGATGCACTCCTGCATCACCGACCAGACGTGCAACAGGCCCGCGTCGATCTCGGCGTCCGTCCGCCAGACGCGCTCGTTCTCGCGCATCAGCCGCGCCACCGAGAAGCCCGTCTCCGCGCAGTGGGCGAGCAGCTGTGCGCCGGATGCGAACGGGTGCGGCAGGACGGTCGCATCCGGGACGATCCGGTTCGGCCCGGTCTCGGACTCGTCCAGCACGAACCCGCCGCCCACCGAGTAGTACGTGCGCTGGGAGAGCTCAGCGCCCGTCTCGTCCCTGGCGGTGAAGATCATGCCGTTGGAGTGCACGGGCAGTGACCTGCGGCGGTGCAGGACGACGTCGTCGTCCGGGTTGAAGGCGATCGTGGGCCCGCCCGCGAGGGTCAGCCGACGCGACGTCCGCACATCCTGCACCAGCGGACGCACGGCCGGCGGGTCGACGGTCTCGGGGTGGTAGCCGGCCAGCCCGAGGACGACCGCAGGAACGCTGCCGTGGCCGTGCCCGGTCGCGCCGAGCGACCCGAACAACTCCGCTTTCACCGCGACGACCCGGGGGAGAAGTCCGTCCGCGGCCAGGGATGAGACGAACCGCTCCGCGGCCTTCATCGGCCCGACGGTGTGTGAGGACGAGGGGCCGATGCCGACCCGGAAGAGATCGAAGACGCTCAGCGCCATGCCTCGACCCTATCCCGCCAGCGGCATCGGTACAGCCATCGCGCCGATGGCCGCCACCGGCTGGTGCGCAGCGCACCCTCCCGGTGGGAAGGTTGAGCCATGGATGACCGGGAACATGTCCTGCTCGAGTCGGTGCCCACCGGGGTCTTCATCAACGGGGAGTGGCGCGAGTCGTCCACTTCGAAGCGCTTCGGCGTGGACGACCCGGCGACAGGTCAGCAGTTGACCACCGTCGCAGACGCCTCGCCCGAGGACGCGATGGCCGCCCTGGACGCCGCCGCCGCGGTCCAGGAGGAGTGGGGTGCGACGCCGCCGCGCGTCCGTGGGGAGATCCTGCGGAAGGCGTTCGAGGCGATTACCGCCCGCACTGACGACTTCGCGCTGCTGATGACCCTGGAGATGGGCAAGGCGCTGCCGGAGGCGCGGGGCGAGGTCGCCTACGGGGCGGAGTTCCTGCGCTGGTTCAGCGAGGAGGCCGTCCGGGTGGCCGGGCGTTACCAGACCGCGCCGGACGGCAAGTCCCGGTTCCTCGTGCTGCGCAAGCCGGTCGGACCCTGTCTGCTGATCACGCCATGGAACTTCCCGTTGGCCATGGCCACCCGTAAGGCGGGCGCCGCCATCGCCGCCGGCTGCACGATGGTGATCAAGCCTGCTCAGCTCACTCCGCTGACCACGCTGCTGTTCACCCAGGTGATGACCGAGGCCGGGCTACCTGCCGGTGTCCTGAACGTGATCCCGACGTCGTCCGCGAGCGCCGCGACGGGCCCGCTCATCGCCGATCCGCGGCTGCGCAAGCTCTCCTTCACCGGCTCGACCGAGGTGGGCGTGAAGTTGCTCGAGCAGGCCGCGCAGAACGTGCTGCGCACCTCGATGGAGCTCGGCGGCAACGCGCCGTTCCTCGTCTTCGCGGACGCCGACCTGGACGCCGCCGTCGAGGGCGCCCTGGCGGCGAAGCTGCGCAACATCGGAGAGGCCTGCACGGCGGCCAACCGGTTCTACGTGCAGCGCGATGTCGCCGACGAGTTCGGACGCAGGCTGGCCGAGCGGTTCGCAGCCAAGCGGATCGGGCGTGGCACCGAGGACGGCGTCGAGGTCGGCCCGCTGATCGACGGACGCAGCCGCGACAAGGTGCACGGCCTGGTCACGGACGCGGTTTCGCGCGGGGCGCGGATCGTCACCGGCGGTTCCCCGGTGGACGGACCGGGCTGGTTCTACCGTCCCACCGTGCTCACCGACGTGCCCGCGGACGCGTCCGTCGCCACTGAGGAGATCTTCGGGCCGGTCGCCCCGATCGTCACGTTCGACACCGAGGACGAGGCCGTCGCACTGGCCAACTCGACGCCGTTCGGCCTGATCGCCTACGCCTACACCACCGACCTGAACCGGGCGCTGCGGCTGCCCGAGCGGATCGAGTCGGGCATGCTCGGCCTCAACGCCGGCGTCATCTCCAACCCGGCCGCGCCGTTCGGTGGCGTGAAGCAGTCCGGCCTGGGCCGCGAGGGCGGTCTCGAGGGCATCGACGAATACCTGTCGACGATGTACGTGGGCATCCCCAGTCCGTTCTGATCGGTCGTTCTTCTCCGCCTCGCCCCATCGCCGAAGTAGCGAGGCAACGGACGGGATCCCGGGTCGAGCCCGGACGACGGGGGAGTGGGTATGGGCGGGGCCAGTGCCCGGCTCGATTTGCGCAGTGGATCGCTCTGGAAGCGTTTCTGGCGCTCCGGTTTGGCATTGACTGTGCAGATCGGGTCGTCGGGTGAGGGTGTTCTCGGCTGATCGCTCGTCGAGCCTGTCGAGACGCGGGTTGGGTGGACGTGGTGGGCCCTTCGTGACGCCCCGCTCGTTCCTCGCCGGGCTCCTCAGGGACCGGTGCTGTCCGCTGGGTTGCGGTCTCGACAGGCTCGACCAGCGGTAGAGGGGCCGTTGTCGACCCAGGGATGAGGGCGCCTGGGCAGGAATCGTCCTGCGGGACGACCAAGGGCATCCCGCGGGAGGACTCGCGAGGACACAGCCTGCTCATAGGGTCGCTGGTGTGACCATGAGTGCACCCACCCTGCCCGACCAGATCGCGTCGGCCACCGGCATCACGAAGACCTACGGCTCCGGGGAGGCGGTCGTCCGCGCCCTCGCCGGCGTCACTGTCGGTTTCTCCCGTGGCTCCTTCACGGCGATCATGGGACCGTCCGGCTCGGGCAAGTCCACGCTGATGCACTGCCTGGCGGGCCTCGACCGGCCGACGTCGGGCCAAGTGACCCTCGGCGGTCAGGTGCTCACCCAGCTCGGCGATCGCGAGCTGACCGCCGTCCGCCGCGACCGGGTGGGCTTCGTGTTCCAGGCGTTCAACCTGTTGCCCACCCTGACCGCCGAGCAGAACATCCGGCTGCCGCTGGAGCTCGCCGGACGCCGTCCCGACAAAGCGCTGTTCGACGGGCTGGTCGACTCGCTGCGGCTAGGCGACCGGCTCACGCACCTGCCGTCCCAGCTCTCCGGCGGTCAGCAGCAGCGGGTCGCGATCGCCCGTGCGCTGGTCACGCGGCCCGCCGTGGTGTTCGCGGACGAGCCCACCGGCGCGCTCGACTCGACCTCGAGCCACCAACTGCTCGACTACCTGCGGCACACCAGCCAGGTGTTCGAGCAGACCATCGTGATGGTCACCCACGACCCGAACGCCGCGGGCTACGCCGACCGGACGCTCCTGCTCAGCGACGGCCGGATCGTCGACGACCTGATCGCGCCGACCGCCGACACCGTGCTGGCGGCGATGAAGAGACTGGGGTCCTGATGCTGCGGCAGGCGTGGTCGGAGGTCCGGCTGCACCCAGGACGGTTCGTCTCCACCATCCTCGCGATCGCCATCGCGGTGGCCTTTCTGAGTGGCTCGGCCGTGCTGGTCGCCACCGAGGGTCAGGCGCAGGGCAAAGCCAGGAATGTTGCGCTGGCCGCCGCGGACGTGGTGGTCACCGTCCCGCCGGGGGAGGAGGGGAAGGGGGTCAGGAAGGCGATCGCAGGGACGCTGGGAGTGTCGGCCTTCGCCCCTGTCCTGGTCGAGTCCGAGGTGGTCACCGCCGGCGGTGTCTCGCAGGCGCTGCAGCTGGTCAGCGTCCCGCCCGAAGGGATGCGCTGGGCCTCCCTGACAGGCGGACGCTGGCCCGTCGCCGCCGACGAGGTGGCACTGAGCGGCGGTGCGGCGAGCGCGCTCAGGGTGGGTGTCGGCGACCGGCTGGTACTGGAGGGACGCGACGAGCAGGTGACCGTGGCCGGCACCACGAACGAGCCCAGTGGGCTCTTCGTCAAGACCGGTTACTCCTCCGCCGCCCGGTTCGCTGCCGCCGGCTACACCGACGCGGGCGTGGACACCTGGGTGGTCCGGGCCGCAGCCGGGACGGATCCGGCCGACCTCGCCGCCCGGCTCGATGCTGAACTGGCCGCGGTCAACCCTGCCTTCCATGCGGCGCCCGCGGCCCAGGTGCGAGCGGAGTCGGTGGCGCGGCTGGCCAAGGACTTCGACGTGTTCGCCAACGTGCTGTGGGCGTTCGCCGGAGTCTCGCTGGTGGTGGGCATGATCACGATCGCCAACACGTTCTCGATCACGCTGGCCCAGCGGCGACGGCAGATCGGGCTGCTTCGCGCGGTCGGCGCGTCCGGGGCGCAGGTGCGGCGGCGGTTCCTGCTCGAGGCCCTTCTCCTCGGCGTGGTCGGGTCGCTGCTAGGGCTCGCGCTCGGCATCGGACTGGCGGTCGCGGAGACAGCCTGGAGCACCGCGTTGTTCTGGGGACTCGCGCTGCCGGCCGGACAGTTGGCGATCGCGTTCGGGCTCGGGGTGCTGGCCACGGCGGTCGCTGCTTTCGTCCCGATCGTCCGGGGGACCAGGGTCGCGCCCCTGGAGGCGCTGCAACCCGCACTGACCAACCAGGAGCGGCGGCGGGCGTCCCTGGCGCGGACGATCGCGTGCGGCCTGCTGCTGCTGGGCGGTGGCGGGTTGGCGGTGCTCGCCGTCGTCCGGACCGATCCGAATGCGCTGTTCGTCGCGATCGGCGCCGGAGCCCTGCTCGCGCTCGGTGTGCTGCTCGGTGGTCCGCTGTTCGTGCCAGCGCTGCTGACCGCGTCCGGTCGACTCTTCCGCTGGACGGGGACCGTCCCCAAACTGGCTGCTGACAACGCTGAACGCAACCCGCGCCGGGCCACGGCCACGGCTACGGCCCTGATGCTGGCGGTCGGCCTGATGGTGACCCTGCAGGTGGCGACGGCCAGCGTCCGGCTGACCGTGCTGGACGAGCTCTCCGCCCACTACCCGGTGGACCTCCAGGTGAACTGGCCGGACGCGAAAGGCCGGCCGAGCCCCATTCCGGCGGAGATCGCCGGCCAACTGGCCCGGGTGTCCGGGGTGGCCGACGCGGTGCTGCTGGCCGGCGGCGTAGCGAGCGTCGGCAACGAGTCCGTCACCCTGATCGGGCATGACCCGGGCATCCCCGCGGTCACCGGTATCGGCGCGGGTGTCGCCGACGACCAGGTGCTGGTCAGCCCCTATGTGGTCGAGGACCTGCCGAAGACGATCACCGTGAAGGGGCGTGGCGGCAGCCTCGAGCTCACGGTCGTGCCGTCGCGCCTGGTGGCCATGGGACAGGCGATGGTGTCCGCGACGAACCTGGCCCGGATCGTCAAGCCCGTTCCGCACGCGGTGATGTGGCTGTCCGTGCCCGATCGGGAGCGCGCGATCGACGTGCTTGCCTCGGTGAACCGGATCGTCGGCTCGGCCGATCGGGTGGGCGGCACGATCGTCCAGGCTGCGGTCTACGAGCAGGTGATGAACATCCTGCTGGCGATCACCACAGGCCTGCTCGCGGTGGCGGTGCTGATCGCGCTGATCGGGGTCAGCAACACCCTCGGGCTGTCCGTGCTGGAACGCACCCGCGAGTCGGCGCTGCTCAGGGCGTTGGGACTGCAGGCGCGTTCACTACGGGTGATGCTGCTGATCGAGGCGGTCCAGGTCGCGGTGGTCGGCATCGTCGTCGGGATCGTGGCCGGTTGCTTCTTCGGCTGGCTCGCGGTGACGGCGCTGGCCCGCAGTGGCAGCTTCGAGAGCGTCCGGTTCGCCGTGGACCTGCCGACGACCGCCGGCATGGTGTGCACCGCGGTGCTCGCCGCCGCGCTGGCGTCCGTGTTGCCGGGACGGAGGGCTGCGAAGGCCGCGCCGACCGAGGCGCTCGCCGACATCTGACGGCCCCGCATCGCTGGTTGAGTCGAGTCGCTGGTTGAGCTTGGCCTGCTCTGAGCCTGTCGAAGGGTCGAAACCCCCCATCGCCTCCGTCCGCCTACCATGACGGGCATGCCGCTCCTGCCTGATGGTTCCGCGCTCATCGGCCGCTTCGTGCGCCTCGATCCCGTGGTCGAGGCCGACCTGCCCGCGCTGGCGGAGATCCTCGTGCAGCCGGCGGTCTACGAGTCCGGCTACGTGATGAGGCGCCGTCCGGCCTCGATCGAGGAAGCGCTCGCGTCCGCCCGCGAGCAGTACCTCGACCCGCCCGGCTTCGACGGGAACGGACGCGGCCGGCTGCCCTACGCCGTCCGCCTCGTCGAGGATCCGGCCCTGGGCGCGGCAGGGACGGTGGTGGGCACCACGACGCTCGGCGAGGCCTCCGTCGCGCACGAGCGCCTGCACCTCGGCTGGACGATGTACGACCCCCGGGTGTGGGGCACGGCGGTGAACCCGGAGACGAAGTACCTGCTGCTGCGGTACTGCTTCGAGGACCTCGGCTACGGCAGGGTGAAGCTGCAGACGGATGCGCTCAACGCCCGCTCGGCCGCCGCCATTGCGAGGCTGGGCGCGACCCGCGAGGGCGTACTGCGCCGCCACACCCGCCGTCAGGACGGCACCTTCCGCGACACGGTCGTGTTCAGCGTCACCGTGGACGACTGGCCACGCGTCCGGGACGGGTTGCTGGCACGACTCGAGCCGTGACGCTCCCTGAGCCTGACGAATGCTCCCTGAGCTTGACGAACGCTCCCTGAGCCTGACGAAGGGTCGGTGGGCCGGACGAATGCTCCCTGAGCCTGACGAAGGGTCGGTGGGTGGGCTTCGTCGGGCTCAGCCAGCGTTGCGTGGTGGGTGGGCTTCGTCAGGCTCAGCCAGCGTTGCGTGGTGGGTGGGCTTCGTCAGGCTCAGCCAGCGTTGCCTGGTGGGTGGGCTTCGTCAGGCTCAGCCAGCATCAGAGCCGGCGACAGGCGTCCAGGAGCTGACCGGCGGCCTCATCGTCGGGCGAGCGGAGCGCCTCGACCGTGGCGATCAGCAGCGAGGCCCGTGCCGTCAGCTCGAGTGTCGGCCAGGGGTCGCCGTGCGACGGGACGGCCGGACCGCCGGCCTCGCGGTAGGCGGCGAGGAGGGCCTGCCAGGAGTCGTCGTCGAGGAGCCCCGCGGCGTGAAACCCGGCCGGCCGGGCAAGGTCCCAGGCGGGGTCGCCGACGCCGAAGTCGTCCACGTCCAGCAGCTTCCAGCTGCGGCGCAGGGGCGTGTGGCCGAGCTGGCCCAGGTGGAAGTCACCGTGGGCGAGCGCGGAGCGCTGCGGGTTCTCCAGTCGTCCGGCGAGGGCCGCCCCGGCGTCGGCGAGCCCGGCCAGATCGTCCCGGCCGGACTGCCGCAGCCAGGCGATCGCCCTGGCCAGGCGCGAATGGGCGCCGAGGCGGGGCGGGTCGTCCGTGACCGGCATTCGGTGCAGCCGGGCCAGCAGGTGGCCGGCCTCCTCCCACGGCGGACGGTCGATCGTGGACAGGACGGTCACCCGCGGCCAGATCGTGGCGAGCCGCTCGCCCGGCGCGGAGAGGGAGGCGTAGCGCAGCGGCTGGATCCAGAGCCGGTCCATGTCGGCCGCGCCGATGCCATGCAGGCGCCGGGCGAGCCTGCCCGCGTCCGTCCCGCTGCCGTGCAGCTTCACGATCACGCCCGCGCAGAGGAACACCTGCGAGTGCTCGGGCGCCACCGGTCGCGTGGGCAGGCCGCGCGTCACCAGCGGCACGACCGGCGTGTGTGGGCCGACGCGAGGGTCCTGGGTTGCCGCGACCTCACGAACCCAGTCGGCGATCGCGGCACCGGGAGCGGACGCGGGCATGGCGCGGGAGTTCCTCCGTCCGTCTCGGCTGCGTGGATCGATCGCCGCCGAGCGTACCCGGCTTGACCACCGCACAGTGGACCGAAAGCGCCGTCATCGGCCCTTTCAGTTCACCGTGTGCGTCAGGCGGCTTCGGCGACCTCGGCGGGGACGACCCGGGCACGCAGCCGGCGGACCTCGGGGAACGCCAGCGCGAAGACCGTGGTGGCGATGCTGACCACCCCGGTGCCGATCAGCGCGCGGTGCGGGCCGAACAGGGTGGCCGCGGGACCGGCCAGCAGCAATCCGATCGGGCCCAGCATCAGCGATCCCAGCGCGTCGTAGGACGCCACCCGCGACAGCGACTCGGCCGGCACCTCGTGCTGCATCGTGGTCATCCACAGGACGCCGAACAGGTCGAAGCCGATGCCCATGCAGAACGCGGCGGCGATCACCACCCACAGAGGCGCGCTGAACCCCAGGAGCAACTGCGGGGCGGCCGCCGTGAACGTGAGCAGCGTCGCCACCAGGATCGGACGCTGCGGGCGCCACGCCATGGCGATCGCCACGCCGATGATCGCACCGAGCGCCTCGCCGGCCAGGACGAGCGTCCAGCCGGCTGCGCCACCCAGTTCGGCCTTCGCCACGACCGGCCCGAGGACGCCCTGGGACGCCTGCAGCACCATCAGCATGACCGCCCACTGCAGCACGCAGATGAACAGCCACTGGCGGCTGCGGAACTCGCCCCAGCCCTCCCGCAGCTGGTGCAGCGGGCTCTCCTCGGGCTGCGCGAGCGAGCCGCCACGGGGCAGGAAGCCCGAGAGGACGGCCGCTGAGCCGTACAGGACTCCGGCGACCACCATCGCCCAGCCGCCGCCCAGCCAGACCACGACCGCGCCGCTGGCGACGAGGCCGATGAAGCGGGCCGCGCTGGCGCCCATCGACAGCCAGGCGTTGCCCCGCTGCAGCAGGTGCCTCGGCACCAGGTCAGGAATGATCCCGCTCAGCGCGGGGTACACGGTTGCACCGGCCATGCCAGCCACTGCGGCGGCCAGGCACAGCAGCCAGAGCGGGCTGTAGCCGGTCAGCAGCATCACACCGATGGAGGCCCACGCCGTCGCGGCGATCAGCTGTCCCCAGCGCAGCACGGGCGCGCGCGGGTAGCGGTCGGCGATCACGCCGCCGACGAGCATGAACGCCACCAGCGGGATGGTCTGTGCGGCCAGGACGATCGAAAGCGTCCCTGCGTCCGCACCGGGCAGGCCGAGGATGCCGAACGCGAGCGCCACCGGCGCGAAGGCCATGCCCAGCATCGAGATCGTGCGGGCGGCCAGCAGCACCATGAAAGGCGGGTTCGCGAGCAGTTCGCGGGTCTGGCCGGAGGCGGACACGAGAGGTTCCTGGTATCGGAGGAATGGGCAGCCTTCGATGATGGCACCGGGTGTGGCCTCGTCGCAATTCCCGGAGCAGGATGGGGTCATGCTGATCGTCCATGTGTTCGTCCACGTCCTGCCTGACGACGTGGAGGCGTTCATCGAGGCCACGAAGGCGAACGCCGCCGCCTCCGTGCAGGAGCCGGGGATCGCCCGCTTCGACGTGGTCCAGTCGCTGGACGACCCGACCCGGTTCGTGCTCGTCGAGGCCTACCGCTCCGACGACGCCTCAGACGCTCACAAGGAGACCGCTCACTACGCCGCCTGGCGGGATGCGGTTGCGCCGATGATGGCCGAGCCGCGTACTTCGATGAAGTACCGGGACATCGCGTTCCCCGACTGAGTCAAACGCTCCACCAGCCGATGATGAATCGACTAGCTGGGGGTGGCCCGGCTGGCTGCGGTGGCTCGGCCAGCGTGGCAGGTGTCAGTCGAAGAGGGCCTGGCCGATGTAGCCGCCGGTCTTCGGGGCGGGCGGGACGGCGAAGATGCCCGATCCGATGTGCTGGATGTACTCGTTCAGCAGGTCGAATCGGCCGAGCTTCTCCTGCAGCGTGACGAAGTGTGCGGGGTCGTTCTGGTAGGAGATGAACAGCAGCCCGGCATCCAGCAGGCCCTGGGCGTTCAGTCCGTCGGTGTAGTTGTAGCCGCGGCGCAGGATCTTCACGCCGCCGTTGTTCTCCGGCGACGCCAGCGCGACGTGCGAGTGCGGATCGATGAGGAGCGCGCCGTCCCCGTCCTGGCGGGCGAAGTCGGGGGTGTCGAACTCGGCGCTGCCGCTGAGCGGGGCACCCTGGTCCTTCGACCGCCCGAACACCTGCTGCTGGTCCGAGACGCGGTCGGCGTCCCAGTTCTCGATGGTCATCCGGATCTTGCGCACGACCTGATACGTGCCGCCCGTCATCCAGCCGGCGTCCTGCAGCCACACGAAGGTGTCGAACTCCGTGTCTCCGCTGACGTTGCGGGTGCCGTCCTTGAAGCCGAACAGGTTGCGCGGGGTCGTCTGGCCGGCCCCGGCACTGGCCCGTCCGAACCCCATCACGACCCAGCGAGTCTGGGCGGTGGTCGTGACCATCCGCGCCAGGTTCCGGACGGCGTGGTAGGCGACCTGGTGGTCGTCCGCGCACACCTGGAGCGACAGGTCGCCGCCCGACAACTCCGGGTCGAGGCTCTCGCCGGGAATGCGCGGCAGCGGCTGCAGCAGGGCCGGACGCTTGCCGGCCAGCCCGAAGCGGTCGTCGAAAACGCCCGGGCCCAGCCCGACGGTGACCGTCAGGGACGCCGGCTCCAAACCGAACGCCTCACCCGTGTCGACACCCACCGCGTCCGGACGCGCGGGCTCGACCACGCCGATCGGCTTCCCCTGCACCAGTTGGCCGATCGCGGCCGTCCAGCGGGCGAGGAGAGCGCGCAGGTCGTCCCGGGTGGCGGACGGCGCGAGGTCGAACGTCATGAACAGCGCGTGGCGCTGCGGCGGCGTCCGGATACCGGCCGGGACGGCCTGGTCGTAGAACGGCACCGACTTCGTCAGGTCGATGCTGTCCACCTCGTCCGCGGCCGCCGGGTGGGTGCCTCCTGCGTATCCGTACGCGGCGGCCGTGCCAGCCGCACCGACCAGCGCCCCGGCGACCGCGCCGCCGGCGGCCCCGGCGAACAGTCGACGGCGGGACACCCCCGCGCTCGGGCCGGCGGCCCTTCGTGACGCGCCGTCCTTCGCGAGCTCAGGACGGCGCTCCTCAGGGGCCGTTGTCGGTGAGCCGTCCTTCGCGAGCTCAGGATGGCGCTCCTCAGGGGCCGTTGTCGGTGAGCCGTCCTTCGCGAGCTCAGGATGGCGCTCTTCGGGGACCGCCTCCTGAGGACCGGCCGGCTCAGCCGAACGGGTGGGGTCACTCACTTGGCGGTCGCCACCTTCTCCGCGATCTTCTGCAGCGGCTGCTGCAGCGCCAGCACTGCTTGGCTGAGGCCCTTGGCGTACTTGGTCCGGTTCTCCTTCGTCCACGAGAGGTAGCCGCCCGGAGCGCTCGGGTCGCGGTACTTCTCGAGCGCGGTGTCGATGCTCTTGAACTGGGTGACGATCTGCGCGGTGAGGGTGGGATCGATCTTGTCCAGCCCGGGCTGCAGGTTGGCGAAGGCCTGCTTGGCCCCTTCGACGTTGGACGCGAAGTCGACCAGGTCGATGTGGCTGAACTGCTCCTCCTCACCGGTGATCTTGTTGGCCTGCACCTCCTCCAGCAGGCTCGCGGCGCCGTTGGCCAGGTCCTCGGGCTTGTATTCCAGCGTCTTCACCAGGTCGATCAGCTTGCCGACGTTGGCCTCCAGGTCCGCGGCGTACTTCTTCGTCCGGTCTGTGATCTTCCCGGACTGGAAGAGGTCGCGCTCCACGGCGTGGAACCCGCTCCAGCCCACCTTGTCGTCGAGGCTGGACGCCCGCATGTCGATCAGGTAGTCGAGGTTGCCGTGGTTGTCGCTGACCTTGAAGCCGGGCAGCACGAAGCCCTCCACGTCGGACTCGATCTTCTCGTAGAACGGCCGGGCCTTCACGTACGCGGCGCGGGCCGCGGTGACGTCCCCGCTGTCCACGGCCTGCTTCAGAGCGGAGATCGCGGTGCGCATCGCCTCCGCCTGGGTGGTGACCCACTCGGCGTACTGCTGGGTGCCCTCACTGAGGAGTTGGGCCGTGCTGCCGGTCGGTGTCGCGGCAGCCTGGCCGGTGACGGTGAACACCTGGTTCTCGGGGTTGCCGCCCGGGCAGTAGACCGTGTAGCTGCCGCCGTCCAGCGTCACGGTGAAGCTCGACGCCGGCAGTCCCGGGGCCAGGTTCTCCTTCTCGCGGACGATCTTGAGGTCGCTGAGCAGTTCGACCTCCGTGATCGCCGTCGAACTGACGTTGGTGACGGTGAAGGTGACCGGGCCGGCGGCGGCGGAGGTGTGGTCGAGGGTGCACTTGTCGGTGCCGTCGTTGACCAGGGACAGCGTCACCTGCGCGGCTCCGTTCGAGACCGGTGCTGCATCGGACGGCGCAGCACCCGCAGCCGATGCGGACGTCGTCGTCGCGGGGGTGGGGGCGCTGCACGCGGCCAGGGTCGTGCCGAGGACGCTCACCACCCCAACGCAGATCAGGAGACGCGGGCTAGACAACATTCAGCTTCCTTTCCTTCACCGGTGCCGCCACCGGGTGTTCATGGGTCTGGGGAGACAGGCGCCGGCGTGCGCGCCAGGCCGTCAGGAGCAGGATGAGGACAGCGACGACCAGCAGGGCGGGGAGCGTGCGTCCCCAGAACTCACGCTCGACCGATGCGGCCCGGAAGTCGCTGAATGCCTGGGCCACGGCCTGCGTATGGGCGGGGTCGACCTTCAGCGCACCGTTGGTGTTCGCGTTCCCGCCGGGCAGGTCGCCGGAGACAGTGATCGTCCGGGGAGACGCGAGTCCGCCGTCCGACAGGGTCAGCGCGGTGACATCGGACTGGGTGAAGTCGAGCACCTGCCCGTTCACCAGCCACAGTTGGCGCTCGCCGGTACGGCTCCACGAGGCGTGGAACGGTCCTGGCGCCACCTGAGGGTTGATGCCGACCGGCAGGCGTCCACCGTTCGCCGATGCGAGCTCGTCGAGGGTGACCGACGTAGGGAGGCCGCTGGCGGGGGCGTCCAGGGTCTCGGTGTACGCCACCGCATCCGGGACGCCAGCATGGGCAGCCGGCTGGCCGTTCGCCAGGGGCATGGTCGCCGAAGTCTGGCCGGTCGCGATCACTGCCTGGCCGTTCTGTACCTGCACCGAGCCGACGGATCGGCCGGACGTGTCGAGCAGCGGCGCCGAACCGGCGGACGGCATGGTCGCCGGCCCGAGGACGAGCGCGAGGACTCCGGCGAGGGCGCCCAGGCCGATGGCGACCCCGACCCGGAGCCGCACGGCGACCGCGCCGGCCGGACGGTGCGCCCGCGGCCAGTAGAGGTAGAGGGCCATCGGTACGAGGTAGGCGAACCAGCCGATCACCTGGATCAGGCGTGGGTCCTGCGGGATGCCGAGGACGCCGGTGAACAGCGCGCCGCGGATCGATCCGGCGGGCGCCAGCCAGGACAGGTCGGCGGTGCGCTGCTGCCCGGCGTCCAGCCAACCAGCCCCGTGGGCAGTGCCCAGGGTGCTGACAACCAGCCCGGCGGCGACCAGCAGCAGGAACGCACCGGTGATGGAGAAGAACCGCCCGAGGTTGAGCCGGACGGTGCCCCGATACAGGCCGTAGCCCACGAAGACGGCGGCGAGGAGACCCAGGGTCGCGCCGAGCGCGGCCGCCCCGGCGTTGTCGGCGGCGGAGAACGTGGCGAGCAGGAAGACCGCGGTCTCGAAGCCCTCTCTCAGCACCGCGAGAAAGGCCATCACGACCAGGGCGCGCGTCGAACCCGATCCGAGCGCGTCGCCCGCGGAGGCCTCCAGTTCCTTCTTCAGCCCGCGCGAGTGCGTGTTCATCCAGACGACCATGCCGGTGACGAAGACGATCGCGACGACCCCGATGATCGTCGCCATGCCCTCCTGGGCAGCCTGGGGGAGTTCCTGCTCGACGAGTCGGAGGGCGACACCGACGCCCAGGCTGAGCAGGACGGCCGCGGCGACACCGATCGCCATCGGGGTCAGCGAGCGGCCGTTGCGGCGCAGGAACCCGGCGATGATGCCAACGATGAGCGCCGCCTCAAGGCCCTCGCGCAGGCCGATCACAAAGGTCGCAAGCACGCTGCTACCCGCCCCTCGATCGCTCGTCGCCGCGGATTGCTCCTGGCCGGCGAGTTAGGTTTGCCTAACCTCAGTTAGGTTAGCCTCAGTCGGCGGCGGCCCGGAAGGTATTTCGCAAAATGGGACGCACGGAAATCAAGCGGGGCGCAAGGCCACGGGCGGCGAGAACGGCGGGTCGAGCCAGAACGGCTGGTCGAGCTTGTCGAGGCCCGGCTGCCCAAGCGTGCTGTTCGAACAGCCGCCCACCGTTCTGGTCGAGCAGCCGCCCTCGTCAGGTCTCAGCGGGCGCGTCTCACCGGATCGGAGTGGCCGCAGCAGTACCAGTCCACGTCCAGGGCACGCAGGCGGGCCAGGTCGGCGAGGCCCTGCCGGGGGTTCGTCATCAGCGCGTCCGGCATCGGGACGAGGCGTCCGTCCCTGGCCCTCGCGGCGTCCCCTGCGAACAGGACGTTCCCGGCGCGGAAGGCGTGGTGACCCGGGGTGTGTCCGGGGGTGTGGAGCGCCACGAGTCCGGGCCAGACCTCGGCGTCGCCGTCCAGCAGGTGCAGGTTGCGGGGGAGCTCAGGGCGTCCGACGCTGGCCGTGAGCCGCCGGAACGGCGTGGACGGTGGCACAGCGCCGGTCAGGATCGCCGCGTCCGCCGAGCCGAGCCAGGCCCGCGCTCCAGTGCGTCGCTGCCATTCGGCCGCGGCCCCGGCGTGGTCGGCGTCGTAGTGGGTGAGGAGGATGTCGGTCACCTCGTACGGCGAGCGGCCGGCGTCCCGCAGTTCTCGGGCGACCCGATTGAGCCCGAGCTTCATGCCCGGGTCGATGATCGCCACGCGGTCGCCCGCGTCCAGCCAGTAGCAGTGGGCGCCGACTGAGGCTCCCAGCCAGAACGCGTTGTCCGTGAGTTGCTGCACCGGGCCTCCCTCGTCGCTCTCCTCGAGTCTATGAGCGTCGCGGCCTGTGAGCGGCGGCAGTCAGGGGACGGTTCTCTTCGTTCACTTATCCACAACCCGGGTCCGATTCGAGGTCGATCTGTGGATAACTGAACGAAAAAGGAACCGTCCCCTTTCCGTTCAACTCTCGGGGTCGAGCCGGCTCAGGTGATGTGCAGCGTCAACACCTTGAGCTCGGCCGGAACAACGGCGTTGCTGGACGAGACCAACTTCGCGGTGGCGACCACCGTGGTCCGGCCGTAGCGGCGTAGGTCGCCCTTGGTGAGGGTGATCTTCTTCGTCCCGTAGTTCCACTTGTGCAGGGTGGTCTTCGCCACCACGCGCGAGCCGATGTAGACCTTGATGGTCCCCGTGGCCCAGATGCCGGTCCCGAGCGCCTCGGTCTGCACGCGGAACGTCACGGGGGTGCCCTTCTTGACGGTTAGGGTCTCGGACTTCCCGAACACCTTGACGGTGGCCTTCGAGATCTCCACCGGTACCCGAACCACCGTGCCCGAAGGCTTGGCGGTCAGCACCACCGCACCCCGGTTCGGCAGCGTGACGCTGACCGTCGCCGCACCGTCGGTGACCGGGACGTTGCGCGCCACGGTCTTGCCGCCGACCGTCACGTTCAGTTTCGTGTTCTGCGGCGAGCCGAGCGAGGTGAGGTCGAGGTTGGAGACCTTGATCTGGTAGTCGTCACCCACGGCCGCGGTGGCCGCTGCCTGCACCTGGACGCCGTGCTTGTCGAACGACGGCTGCACCGGCGAGCTCTTCGTCAGGTAGTCGATCCAGGACTGGTAGTCGACCAGGCCCGAATCCTTGGTGTCCGACCCGTCGGCGAAGGTCGTGAAGTTGTCACCGCCGGCGAGCAGGAAGCTGAACGAACCGACCCGGTAGGTGGCGGCGTTGGTCACGCGCTTGCCGTTCACCCAGATGCCGGTGATCCGCGAGCCCTTGTCGGCAGAGGCATCGTAGGTGTAGCGGACGTTCTTCGACAGGCCCAACTGCAGGTACGGCCGTGCGGCGGAGTCCGGCTGCCACTGCTCTTCGAGGACGGCCTTCAGCTGCGCGCCGGTGAGGGTCGTCGTCCAGAGGTTGTTCACGAACGGCAGGACGGAGTTCGCCATCGCGTACGTGATCACGCCCTTTTTCCTGGTCTCGGTGCTACCGGGCGTGTAGTAGAGCTCCGAGCGCAGACCCCCGGGGTTCACGGCCGCGATCTGTGCACCACCGTGGGCCTTGGTCTTCAGCGTCTTGAGCAGGGCGTCCGCGACCAGGTTGCCGAGCGTGGACTCCTTCGACCGGTCGTCGCGGGTGCCGCCGGCGTAGCGGCCCTTCACGTAGCTGCCGCCGCTGAACGCCGTGGTGATGTCCGACTTCAGCGTGCCGACCTTCTGGTTGCCGACGGCAGCGGCATGGTCGAGCGCTGCGCCGACGATGTCGTTGACCTTCGACACCCGTGGGTAGGTGCTGATCAGCCCGGCGGGATCGTCCTTCGTGCGCGGGATCAGGCTCGCCGTGTGACTCGTCACGTCGCCGGTTGCCGGGTTGACGTCGAGCAGCACCTGGCCGACGTTGTCGCTGTAGGAACCGGCCTGCAGCACCGGACGGGTGCCGCCGCCGGCGACCGGGGCGTCCCAGGCGTAGGTCTGGTGGGTGTGCCCGTTGAAGATCACGTCCACCTTCGGCGACGTGTCGTTCACGATGTGCTTGAACACGTCGCTCTTCGCGATCTCCGTGTCGAGCGTCACCGAGGCGGACGCGCTGTCCGGCGCGCCTTCGTGGTACTCGGCCACGATCACCTTCGCCTCACCGTTGGCGCTGTTGCCGTCGGTGAGCTGTGCGGCGACGCGGTTCACGGCCGCGACCGGGTCGCCGAAGGTGAGGCCCTGGATGCCGAGGGAAGAGACGAGGGACGGGGTCTCCTGGGTGACCGCGCCGATCACACCGATCGTGATCCCGTTGACCGTGTAGACCTTGTACTCGGGCAGGACGGGGGTGGTGGTGCCGCTCTTGTAGACATTGGCGCCGAGGTAGTCCCAGGTGGCGTTCTTGGTGGCGCCGGTGCCGATCACCCGGTCGGTCAGGTCGGCGAAGCCCTTGTCGAACTCGTGGTTGCCGACCGCGGAGCCCTTCAGGTCGAGCGCGTTCAGCACGTCGATCGTCGGCTGGTCATTCTGGGTGGCGGACGCGAACAGGGACGCACCGATGTTGTCGCCGGCCGACAGCAGCAGGGTGCTGGCGTCTCCGTACTGCGCGCGGGACTTCTCGATCGTGCCGGCGAACTGGACGGTGGTGTCCTGGGCGATCCGACCGTGGAAGTCGTTGAAGTTCAGCAGGTTGACGGTGACGTCGGCCGCGGCATGGGCCGGAACGACGGCGACCGGAGCGAGACTCAGTCCTGCGCCGAGGATGGTGGCGAGGAGGAGCCTGGAGGTCTTGATTGGTCTGGTCAACGTTTCTCCTTGTCAAAGAGATGGTCGAGGGTGAACCAGAAGCGGCAGCGCTTCGTCGCGGAGCCTAAGCAGTCAACGTAGCCCAGAAGTGTGCTCCGCGTGAATGGTCTGCGGAGTCCGCGAGTCAGGAAGGCGATCGTCGTCCGCCGCGGCCCCTGCCGGACGAACCGAGCGGGCCGACCGGGCGTCCGGCGTCCGAGGGGGCCAGCCCGCCCTGGCAGGTGGGGCAGTAGAACAGGACGCGCTCCCGGGTGGGCGGGCCGATCGGCGCGACCCGGAGCGTGGTGCCGCAGCGCCGGCACGGACGCCCGGAGCGCCCGTGCACCCACGTGTTCTCCCCCTCGCGCCTGATGCCCGTCGACGACGGGACGGCGTGCGGCAGTCCCGCGGTCATCAGGTGCCGGGCGCGCTCGACGAGCTTCGCCAGGGCGGGTTCGGATAATCCTTCTGCCCATGGGCTGAGGCGCTCGGCGAAGAGCGCCTCACTCGCCCACATGGTGCCGATGCCGGCGAGATTGCGCTGGTCGAGCAGGGCGGCGCCGATGGTGCTGTGGCTGGCGGTGAGGTTCGCGACCGCCGCGGTGGGGTCGAAGGCACGGTCGAGGATGTCCGGACCGAGATGACCGACGAGGGTGTGCTCGTCGCTCGTCCGGACGAGGTCGAGTTGGCCCAGGCGCAGGCCGAGCGCCGTCCAGGGCTCGGTGACCAGGATCGCCCGGACGTCGGGGTTGGCGGACCACCGTCGCGCGCTCCCTGACACTCGCTCGGGCGCCCTTCGTGACGCGCCGCCCTTCGCAAGCTCAGCGCGGCGCTCCTCAGGGACCGTTGTCGGGCCACTCTGACGGTCCGTAGGGGCCGCTGGAGTGCGCTCGATCCGCCACTGGCCCTCCATCTTCAGGTGGGAGTGCAACGTCCACCCGGAGTCGAGTCGCAGCAGGATGTGCTTGCCGCGCGGAACCACCTCGAGCACGGTCATCCCGGCGAGCACCGCGGTCGAGAGCCCCGGCCAGCGCAGCTCCGCGGCCCGCAGCGCCCGTCCGGCCAGTGCCTCGTGCAGCCGGGCGCAGGTGCGGAAGACGGTGTCGCCCTCGGGCATGGCTACCTCCGGAGCCTGAGTCCGCGCGGGGTGAGGCCGAACCCGGCGGCGGCCAGCGCCTGGGCGAGGGGCTGGCTCGACCCCAGCGCACGCTCGCCGTCCACCTTCTCCACGGTCAGCTTGCCCAGCGCGCCGGTGTGGACCGCTTCGGCCAGAGCCGTTGCCGCCGGCTCCAGCAGGTGGGGATCGTCGCTCCAGGAGAGCAGCGTGCGTCCGCCGCGCTCGACGTAGAGCACGAGACGTCCGTCGACGAGGACGACCAGGGCGCCGGCCTTGCGTCCCGGCAGGTGGCCGTGGGCGTCCCCTGCGCCTCGATGCGGCCAGGCGAGTGCCGCACCGTACGGGTTGGCCGGGTCGGCAGCGGCGAGGACCAGGGCCGGGCCGGACAACGCCTCTTCGAGCGGACGGGCGGACGCGCGCAGCCGGTCCACCGCGCCGGTGCCACCGAATTGCGCGGCGCCGAGGCCCTCGACGAAGTAGCCGCGCCGCACCCGTCCGGACTCCTCTGCCGCGGCGAGCACGCGGTAGACGCCGGCGAACCCGCCGGGGATCTCTTCCGCAGCGACGCTGCCCCTCGTGACGACGCCGTACCTGTCGAGCAGCAACTCCGCGCGCAGCACGGCTGCTGCCGTCGGATCGGGCTCTACCGCGGGCAGGGCCGACCAACGTCCCGCCGCCTCGGCAGGGCCGGTGCGTCGAGGGAGCGGTGCGCGCGGCAGTCCACGTCCGTAGTGTCCGCGGGCCGGAGCGACCGGGCGGGAGCGGTGTACGGGACGACCCTGGCCCAGCAGCACCCGGAGCGGAGCGAGCGTGTCATTGCTGATCCGGCCGGCCCACACCAGGTCCCACAGCGCGCGGGTGAGCTCGGGATCGGGGACGCCGAGCTGGTCGGCCAGTTGCCGGAAGAACCAGCCGCCAGGGCCGATGGCGGCGAGCGTGCTCGCTGCCAGGTCGTCGGGCACCGGCTCCGGCTCGGCGAGGGTGAGCGGGGCGAACTCGGCAGGGTGCAGCGAGACCCAGCCGTCCGTCCCGCCCAGCGAGCCGTGGCCCTGCCAGAGCACCTCGCCGGCGGAGGTCAGTTCGTCGAGCATCGCGGGCCGGTAGTCGCGCACCCGGGACGGCAGGATCAGCGACTCCAGCGCGCTCGCCGGTACCGGGACGCCGGCCAGCTGCTCGACCGCGCGCAGCACGCCGTCCACGCCGCGCAGTTCTCCGACGCCCTGCCAGCTCGGCAGGAAGCGGGCGAAGTCGGCAGCGGACACCGGCTCGACCGCCTCGCGCAACGCGGCCAGCGAGCGGCGGCGCAGCAGGCGGAGGATGCGGGCGTCGCAGAACTGTGGCTCCCCACCGGTCCCTGAGGAGCGCGATCCTGAGCGTGCGAGGGATTGCGCGTCACGAAGGGCGGCGTCCGCTGCGGCCCTTCGTGACGCTTCGCGGTTCGCGAGCTCACCGCGAAGCTCCTCAGGGACCGGTGAGGGTGGTTCGGCGCGAAGCTCCTCAGGGACCGGTATCCCGACAGGCGGCAGCCAACCGGGCGGACGCAGGTCACCCTCCACGAGGCGTCCGGACGCAACCAGGCGGCGCAGCACGTCTCTGGCGACGGAGGGCCCGATGCCGAGCCATGCGGCCGCCTCACCCGCAGTGAACACGGTGTGACTACGGGCGTAGCGCGCCAGCAGGTCGCCCAGCGGGTCGGCGACCGGCTCCAGCAGGGCCTGCGGGACGCCGACAGGGAGGGCGACACCGAGCGCGTCCCTGAGGCGCCCGGCGTCCTCGACGACGGCCCACCGCACCCCGTGGACGCCGGCCAGCTCCAGGACTCGGCGCTGCCGGGCGAGGTCGGTCAGCCAGGCATCCGCGGACGCCGGATCCAGGCAGCGGGCACGCACGGCGTCCGTGTCGAGCGGGCCGAGTTCGCGCAGGACGTCGCTCAGGTCATCGACGTCCCTGGCCCGACGGCCCTCGTCCAGGTGTTGCAGCTCGCGCTCGGTGCGGGTGAGGGCGTCCGGGTCGAGCAGCTCAGCCAGCGACAGTCCCTCGGTGGTGCCCAGCAGCTCGGCGAGCAGGGAAGGGTCGAGCGCCAGCGCGGCCGCCCGTCTTTCGGCCAGCGGCGAGTCGCCCTCGTAGAGGAACTGTGCCACGTAGCCGAACATCAGCGAGGACGCGAACGGCGACGGGTGCGGCGTCTCGACCGCCACCGTGGCGATCCGGCGCGACCGGACGCCACGCAGCAGTTCGACGAGCGCGGGGACGTCGAAGACGTCGTTCACGCACTCGCGCACGGCCTCCAGCACGATCGGGAAGCTCGGGTACTGGCTGGCCACCTCGAGCAACTGGGACGCCCGCAGTCGCTGCTGCCACAGCGCCTGCCGCCGGTCGGGACGCCGCTTGGGCAGCAGCAGCGCCCGTCCCGCGCACTCCCGGAACCGGGACGCGAACAGCGCCGAACCGCCGATCTGCTCGGTGACCGCCGCCGCGACCTCGTCCGGGTCGGGGAAGATCAGGTCGAGCAGCTCGTCCATAGGGGACGATGGCCCTTCGTGACGCCGGCTCGTTCCTCGCCGGCTCCTCAGGGACCGGTGTTCTGCGAACGCTCCCTGAGGAGCCTCGTGAGGCACGAGCGAGGCGTCACGAAGGGCCACCGCGCGGACCTCGAGAGGCCCGGCCAACGAGTCGTCGCCCAACCAGTCGGTGTCGGGCAGGCGGAAGACCAGGCCGTCGTCGGCATGCATGGCCTGGACGTCGACGCCGTAGCGCTCGCGCAGCCGGGACGCCACCACGAGGGCCCACGGCGCGTGCACCGGCGCGCCGTACGGGGAGTGCACGACCACCCGCCAGTCGCCGATCTCGTCCCGGAAACGCTCGACGACGATCTGGCGGTCGTGGGGCAGGCGTCCGATCGCCTCGGTCTGCTCGGCCAGGTAGCTCAGCAGGTTGTCGGTCGCCCACTCGTCGAGTCCGCCGGCCTGCACGCGGGCGCGCGCCGTGGCGGGGGCGAGCCCACCGACCTCGCGGACGAACGCCCCGACGGCCTCACCCAGCTCGGCGGGCCGCCCGAGAGAATCGCCCTTCCAGAAGGGCAGACGCGCGGGCACCCCTGGCGCCGGCGTGACGAGCACCCGGTCGTGGGTGATGTCCTCGATCCGCCAGGTCGACGTGCCGAGCGCGAACACGTCGCCCACCCGGGACTCGTAGACCATCTCCTCGTCGAGTTCGCCGACCCGGCGCCCTCCGGTGGCTGAGCCTGACGAAGCCTCCCCGGCGAGGAAGACACCGTACAAACCGCGGTCGGGGATGGTCCCGCCGCTGGTCACGGCCAGCCGCTGGGCGCCGCGGCGCCCGCTGAGGGTGTCGGTGGTGCGGTCCCAGACGAGACGGGGACGCAGCTCTGCGAACTCGTCGGACGGGTAGCGCCCGCTGAGCATGTCGAGCACGGACTCCAGGACGCCGCGGGTGAGCCCGGCGAAGGGGGCGGCCCGGCGAACCAGGACTTCGAGGTCGCCGACCGTCCAGTCGTCGAGGGCGACCATAGCCACGATCTGCTGGGCGAGCACGTCGAGGGGGTTCGCCGGTACGTGCAACGCTTCGATGGCGCCGGCGCGCATGCGCTCCACGATCACCGCGGTCTGGACGAGGTCGCCGCGGAACTTCGGGAACAGGACGCCGTGCGACACTGCGCCCACCTGATGCCCGGCCCGTCCCACTCGCTGGAGCCCCGATGCGACGGACGGCGGCGCCTCCACCTGCACCACCAGGTCGACCGCGCCCATGTCGATGCCCAGCTCCAGGGACGAGGTCGCGACCACGGCGGGGAGCCGTCCTGCCTTGAGGTCCTCCTCGGTCTGCTGCCGCTGCTCGCGGCTGACCGACCCGTGGTGTGCGCGAGCGAGGACCGGTGGGGCGCCGTGCGCGATCGCCGACTGTGCCATGACCTGAGCGGGCGCCCTCGGCGAACCGGTTTCTGAGGAGCCGGCGAGAGATGAGGCGGGAGCTCCCGGTGAACCGGTTTCTGAGGAGCCGGCGAGGAACGAGCCGGCGTCACGAAGGGCTGCTGCGTCCGCGTCGGCGGCCCTTCGTGACACGCCGCCTCGTTCCTCGGCGCCGCTCCTCAGGGACCGGAAGGTCAAGTCAGCGCCGTTCCCCGTGGCCTCCAGCCGTTCCGTCCAGATCTCGTTCAGTCGGGCGGTCAGGCGCTCAGCGAGGCGGCGCGAGTTGACGAACACCAGGGTGGAGGAGTGCTCGGCGATCTGGTCGACGATGCGCTCCTCGACATGGGGCCAGATCGAGGAACGCTCCGGATCGCCCGCGGCCGGTCCGGAGAGGTCGCCCGTGGGCTGGCCGATCGCGCCAAGGTCGGGCACCGGCACGACGACCTCGAGATCCCAGCGCTTGTCACTGGGTGGAGTGACGAGGGCCACGTCGCGTCCGCCGGCCAGGAAGCGGCCCACCTCTTCGACCGGCCGCACGGTGGCCGACAGGCCGATGCGCTGGGCTGGGCGGTCGAGCAGGACGTCCAGACGCTCCAGGCTGAGCGCGAGGTGGGCGCCGCGCTTGGTGCCCGCGACGGCGTGCACCTCGTCGATGATCACGGTCTCGATGCCGCGCAGCGCGTCGCGGGCGGCCGAGGTGAGCAGCAGGAACAGCGACTCTGGCGTGGTGATCAGAATGTCGGCCGGCTCGCGCGCGAAGGCGCGGCGCTCGTCCGCCGGGGTGTCGCCGGAGCGGACGGCGACCCGGACCTCAGACTTGGCCAGGCCGAGCCTGGCGGCGGCATGGCCGATGCCGACCAGGGGGGAACGCAGGTTGCGTTCGACGTCGACAGCAAGGGCCTTCAGCGGTGAGACGTACAGCACGCGGCAGCGTTTAGCCTTGTCAGGCGGCGGTTCAGTGGCTAGCCGATCGAGTGCCCAGAGGAACGCGGACAGCGTCTTGCCTGAGCCGGTGGGTGCGACCACGAGCGTATGCCGTCCGGACGAGATCGCGTCCCACGCCCCGGCCTGGGCCGCGGTGGGCGCGGCGAAGTTGCTCCGGAACCACTCCCTGGTCGCCGGGGAGAACCGCTCCAGCACGTCCGCCGCCATGGTGGGACCACTCTGCCACGCGCCTGTGACAAGAACGCGTGACGTTTTCCACCGAACATGCCGCGATTCGTCACTCGTTATCCACAGGGCCCGAATTGGCGGACGGGTCGCGGCGAGATCTGCCGATAGTGAAGGGTGTGATTCCGCGGACGATGATGCCGGACGAACTCCTCGAGCTCGCCCGTCGGCAGGCGAACACCCTCTCCCGCGAGCAACTGCTGGGCTTCGGGATCACCGATCCCGTGATCGCGCGCATGGCGTCGGACGGGCACCTGGAACGCCTCAGTAGGGCCGTGTACGCCACGGCCGAGGGCGGCTGGCTGCAACAGGTGTGGGCCGGCGTGCTGATCGGCGGACCGCAGGCGGTCGTCGGGGGAGCCGCGGCGGCGTACCTGCACTAGCTTGTTCGCGAGGCACCGCAGGTTGTGCAGGTCCACACGACCCAGCACCGCCCGCGGGACCCCCGCTGGCGGTTCGTCCGGTCAGATCGCGTCGGCATCGGAGAGCCACCACGCACCCGACTGGCGCAGACGGTGGTCGACGTGGCGGCAGAACTCGACAGCGATGACATCATCTCGGTGGTGGCCGAGGCCATCGGACGTCGGCGGCTGCGGGAGTCGGAGATTCGCGAGATTCTGGCGGCGACGCCGAGACATCCGAACCGGAGGCTTCTGGAGGATCTCGTCGGTGAGGTGGCCGCGGGATCCAGGAGCCCACTAGAAGTCCGTTACGCCCGCGATGTCGAGCGGGCCCACGGGTTGCCCGCCGCCGTCCGGCAGGAGGGACCGCTGAGCAGGTACGAAACCGACGTCTGGTACGCCGAGTACGGCGTCGTGGTCGAGCTGGACGGGCGCGCCTATCACCGGGGCCAGGCAGCGCTGGTGGACATGGATCGCGACAACGACCACCAGTTGGTGGGAGTCATCTCGTTGCGCTTCGGCTGGAGGCATGTCGGGAGGGCCTGCCAGACCGCAGCCAAGGTCGCTCGCGCGCTCCACACGCGCGGCTGGACCGGCAATCCACATTCCTGTCCGCGCTGCCGCCAGAGTTGGGCCTGGATCGCGTGACGTTTCCTCTCGTAGTCGAGAGGAAACGTCACACGATCTTCGGGTCTTCCTTGTTGGTCAGATTTCTTCCTCTTATGGTTTACCCATGGCACTCAACATCAAGGATCCTGCTACCGATGCGCTGGCGCGCGAACTGGCTGCCCAGACAGGAGAGAGCATGACGGAGGCGATCCGAATCGCGATGAGCGAGCGGCTGGCCCGGCTGCGTCGCCAGGCGTCGGTGTCGGGTCGCAACGGGGATCTCCAGCGATTCATCGACCGCGGACGGCAGCGGATCACCCTGGACGACCGCTCCCCGGACGAGATCCTCGGCTATGACGAGAGCGGGTTGCCTGCGTGATCGTCGACACCTCGGCCCTGGTGGCGGTCATCCTCGGTGAGCCCGATGCGGAGAGCTATCTCACCTCCATGGCGCGGGCCGACTCGTTGGCCTTGTCGGCAGCGACGCTCACTGAGGCGCTGATCGTCGTTGAGGCGCGCCAAGGTCGCGAGGCGGCGACCGATCTGGTCGCCCTGCTCGCGGAACTGGAAGCCGACATCGTGAGCGTGGACGAAGCTCAGGCCGAAGGGGCCGCTGGGGCGTGGCGGCGCTTCGGTAAGGGGCGCCACCCTGCCGCGCTGAACTTCGGCGACACCTTCAGCTACGCGCTGGCCGTCATCCGGGGAGAGCCGCTGCTCTTCAAGGGTCGCGACTTCGCCGCCACGGACGTCACGCAGGCCTGAGCTGGTTGCCGCGGCGGGTGACGTTTCCCCCCGAACTCGAAGGGAAACGTCACGCGCCGCTCATGCCTCGGCGGGCACGTCCCCGGACTGCCGGGCAGCTTTCCGCTCCGCCTTCCGCCGCGCCCGCTTCTCCCGCCAGGTCTCCAGCAGGTCGTAGAGCACGGGCACCAGGACGAGCGTCAGCAGCGTGGACGACACCAGGCCGCCGATCACCACGATGGCCAGCGGCTTCGAGATGAACACGCCGCCCCCGGTCAGCCCCAGGCTCATCGGCACGAGCGCGAACACCGTGGCCAGCGCCGTCATCACGATCGGACGCACCCGCAGCCGCGCGCCGGCCTGGATGGACGCGTCCACCCCGAGCCCCGCCTTCCGCTTCTGGTTGATCAGGTCGATCAGCACGATCGCGTTCGTCACCACGATGCCGATCAGCATCAGCAGGCCGATCATGCTCGGCACGCCGAGCGCGGTGTCGGTGAGCAGCGAGAGCCCCAGCGCGCCCGTCGCGGCGAACGGGATCGACACCAGCAGGATCAGCGGCTGCAGCAGCGACCCGAACGTCGCCACCATGATCAGGTAGACCACGAAGATCGCGACCAGCATGGCCAGCCCGAGCTGGGCGAACGAGTCCTGCTGCTGCTGCGACACACCACCGATCCGGACGGTGATCCCGTCCGGCAGGTCCAGCGACGCGATGCCCTTCTGGATCGCCGTGGTGGTCGCGCCCAGGTCGGACGACTCCGAGCTCGCCGTCAGCGTGGCGGCGCGGGTGCCGTCCACCCGGGTGATCATCGTCGGCGCCTGCACCACCTTCACCTCCGCGACCGCGCTGAGCCGAACCGCGTCAGCCGTCGCGTTCTGGGCGTCCTTGGACGCGTCCGTGATCGCCTGCTGCTTGTCCTGCGCCTCGATGGTCTTGCTGCGCGACGTGGACAGCGCGTCCAGCTGCTTGTCGACCGACGTGATGCCGGCCTTCGACTGGGCCAGCGCCGAGCTCAACTGGGCCAGCATGGACGCCGTCGCCGACATCTGCTGGGAGATCTGGAAGATCCCGGCCGCGATTGGCGCGCAGGACGGGTCGGCCGGGTTGTTCTTGCAGGTCTCCGGGATGGCGGCGAGCTGGGCTTCCAGCCCGGCCAGCTTCTTCTTCGTCGAGTTCACCTGCTTGTTCAGCGTCTTCACGGCCTTCTCGGCCTGCGTCCTGCTCTTCTTCAGCGCCTTGACCTGGTCGTTGTAGGCGTCTGTGGCCTGGGCCTTGGAGTCGTTGGAGAGCTTCTCGGAGTCCTTGGTGACCTTGTCCGCGGCGTCCTTCTTGGCGTTGGCGTTCATCAGCTGGGTCACCGGCAGGGTGATCTCGCGCAGCTCGTCCACGCT
Organism: Propionicimonas sp.; assembly: GCA_036770475.1. Classification (GTDB taxonomy): domain Bacteria; phylum Actinomycetota; class Actinomycetes; order Propionibacteriales; family Propionibacteriaceae; genus Propionicimonas. Next base: position 27,425 of record DAIPJC010000021.1, read on the forward strand.
CTGCACCGGCGTCTGCGACCGCACGTACACGTTCAGCGTCGTGTCGCCCTGCGCCATCGTGCCGATCATCTGGCCACGCACGGCACGCGCCACGGCCTGTCCGATCGAGGCCTGGGTCATGCCGTACTCGGCCGCCGCACCGTCGTCGATCTTCACGCTCAGCATGTCGCGGGCGTCCGTGAGGTCGCTGTTGATGTTGGTCAGCCCGGGCACGGTCTGCATCATCGCCAGCACCTGGTCGTTCGCGGCCTTGAGGTTGTCCGAGTCATTGCCCTCGACGTAGAGCACCACCCCGGTGGACGAGGACGAGTTGCCGATCGAGACCTCGACCGTGCCCACGCTGGAGCCGAGGTCGGCGATGCCGTCCCGCAGTCGCGCGGCAGTGTCGGTCGCGGAGGCGCCCGAGTTCAGCGGGACGGTGAACGTCGCCTGGTTGGTGTCGGCCTGGCTGCCCATGAACACGCTGGTCGACCCGCCGATGCTCGTGGAGAACGCCTGCACGGACGGGTCGTGCGCCAGCAGCGCCTCGATCTTCTTCGCCGCGGCGTCGGTCTGCGCGAGCCCGGTGCCGGAGGGCAGCTTCTGTGAGATCGACAGCGACTCGGTGCCCATGTTGCCGATGAAGTCGGTCTTGAGCCGCGGCGCGAGGGCCAGCGTCCCGATGAAGATCGCGAGCGCGAGGGCCAGGGTGATCCAGCGGCGGTGCAGCGCCCAGTTCAGGATCGGCAGGTAGCCCCGCTGCAGCCAGGTGTCCTTCTCCTCGCTGTTGGCCTGCGCGGCGATCCGCTCCGCCTGCTTGGCCGTCGGACGCATGAACCAGGACGCCAGTGTCGGCACCACCGTCATCGCCACGAACAGGGACGCGAGCAGGGACACCGTCACCGCCACCGCGAACGGACGGAAGATCTCGCCCGCCTGGCCGCCGACCAGGCCGATCGGCAGGAACACCGCCACCGTGGTCAGCGTGGAAGAGGTGACCGCGCCGGCGACCTCCTTGACGGCGTTGGTAATCGAGTGCCGGCCGAACTCGCCGTAGCCCTGGTGACGCTTGATGTTCTCGATCACCACGATCGAGTCGTCGACCACGCGACCGACGGCCACGGTGAGCGCGGCCAGCGTGATGATGTTCAGGGTGTAGCCGCCGACCCACAGCCCGATCAGGGCGATCAGGAGGGACAGCGGGATCGAGATCGCGGTGATCAGGGTCGGTCGGATCGAGCCGAGGAAGACCATGATCACCAGCACGGCCATGGCCAGGCCGATGCCACCCTCGACGCTCAGGTCGCGGATCGAGTCGGTGATGTAGGGCGCCTGGTCGAAGACCGTGGCGAACTCCGCCCCGTTGCCCAGCTGCTGGGCGAGGCCGGGCAGGGCCGCCTGCACCTCGTGGGCGACGGTGACGGTGTTCGCGTCCGGGTCCTTGGTGACCATCAGGGTGAGCGAGGTCTTGCCGTTCACCCGGGAGATGCTCGTGGTCTCGACCGGCTGCTCCTTCACGGTCGCGACCTTGCTGAGCTGCACCGGCCCGTCCGTCCCCTGCAGCATCAGCTTCGAGATCTGCTCGGCACTGGAGAGGGTGCTGCCGGTCTGCACGTCGTAGTTGACGGTGTCGGTGCGCATCGTGCCGGACGGGATCGCGGTCGAGCCCGCCGCGAAGTACTGGGCGATCGTGGTCGGGTCGACGCCGTACTTCTCGACCTTCGACTGCGAGTAGGTGATCACGATCTCGTGCTGCTCCTGACCGGAGACGGACACGTCACGGACGCCGGCGAGCGCCCGCAGGTCGGGGGCAGTCTCGTCGGTGACCTTGGTGGAGAGGTCGGTGAGGCTGTCGTTGGAGGAGAGGGCGAGGACGACGACGGGGATGTCGTCCGTGCCGCCGGTGATCACGGTCGGATTGACGTTGGCCGGCAGGGTGGTCGAGATCGAGTCCACTGCGCTGCGCAGCTTGTTGGCCATGTCGTCCGCGCTCAGGCCGTAGTCCCACTGCACGGTCACCTGGGAGACGCCGCTGGAGCTCGTGGACGTGACGGACGTGACGCCGGTGACGGCCTTCACCGCGGACTCGATCGGCTTGGAGACCTGCGCCTCCACGACGTCGGGTGAGGCGCCGGCGTACGCGCTGATGATGCTGCCCCGGGGCACGTCGATGGACGGGATCAGCTCCTGCTTGAGCGTTCCGGCCGCGTACACCCCCAACCCGATGGTGAGCAGTGCGAGCAGCAGGACCACCGTCCGGTGGGCCAGGCTGAGCTTGGTCAGACGAACCACTGAAGTCCCCTTCGTCGGCCCGGCCGTCCGGGCACTGTGTGGCCGCTGTGGCGCACATCGGTTAGCATAGCTCTAACTATTTCTGCCAAAGAAAGCGATGTAGGAGTGCAGTCCTTCCAGGCCATGGGGCTCGATGAAGAGCGCGCGGCGAAGGCCCAGGAGCTGTTCGGTCTCAACTCGAAGGTACACGACCTCGCGATGAGCGTGGTGGGGCCCATGCCTGCGCCGCCGGACCTCACCATGCAGCAGTTGCGCGTGCTCGACCACGTAGTGAAGAACCCCGGGATCTCCGGCCACGAGCTCGGCGAACTGCTCGGCGTGAGTGCCCCCACGGCGAGTGGCCTGGTGGAGCGGCTCGTCGAGAAGGGGCTGATCCAGCGCATCGACGATGCGGACGACCGGCGCGTCCGGCGGCTGCACCCGACCGAGACCGGCCGCGACGTGATGCGCCAGATGGACTCGATGTTCGGCCGCGCCCTCGGTGTGGTGCTGCAGGAGCTGTCCGCGGACGACCTCGACCTCCTCTGTGCGAGTGCCCGCGCCATGCTCGCCGCCCTGGATCGCGTCCGCGGGAAGCAGGCTCCCGCCGGTCGTTGAGGTGGGTCTGGTGTTGGTCCGTCTGGTACCGGGTGTCACGCGACACGCCGACGACACGCCGGAGGTGTGGGATTTGTCGGAAATAGGTGGGGAATACCTCTTGCGGAGTGGTTTGTGGGTGGACTAGAAATACGTCTTGTCGGAACGCTTCGGCGGTTCGGTGATCGGGAGCAGGAAGTCAGCTTCCCGGCGGGCTTGCCCGCTGGAGCCCTTGGTGATGCGGGGGTCGGGCTGGCTGGTGGCTACCGGTGTGACGAGGTCATCACACCGAGTCAATAGAGGGCCCCGGTGACTCATACTCCCCGGGGCCCTCGCCTTCGTCGTGGCCGATACTGGACGGCGTGACCGACAACCTGCGCACCGTACAGATCATTCGCACCGGCCCCCGCACCTACGAGGCCGTGAATGCCCGGGGTGGTCGGATCAGCCTCGGTGAGGGCCAGAACTCCGACTTCACGCCGGTCGAACTCCTCCTCGCTGCAATGGCTGGCTGCAGTGCGATCGATGTCGACTACATCACCTCGCGCCGGGCTGAGCCGAGCTCGTTCGAGGCGACCGCCGCCGCGCCGAAACTAGCTGATGACAAGGGGAACCACCTGGGTGAAGTAGCGATCGACTTCCGGGTCACCTTCCCGGACGGCGCGGATGGCGACCAGGCTCGCGCGATGCTGGACAGGGCAGTGAGGCAGTCGCGGGACCGGCTCTGCACGGTGTCGCGGACGGTGCAACTGGCAACGCCGGTGAGTTACCAGATCGACGGCGCGGAGGTCTAGCGGACCGAAGTGGGAGTCGGGCCGAGGCAGGCTGCGAGGCGCCGGCCCCGGCCGGTCCGCCCCCCGGATCAAAGGCGAGGGCCCCGGGGAGTATGAGTCACCGGGGCCCTCTATTGACTCGGTGTGATGACCTCGTCACACCGGTAGCCACCAGCCAGCCCGACCCCCGCATCACCAAGGGCTCCAGCGGGCAAGCCCGCCGGGAAGCTGACTTCCTGCTCCCGATCACCGAACCGCCGAAGCGTTCCGACAAGACGTATTTCTAGTCCACCCACAAACCACTCCGCAAGAGGTATTCCCCACCTATTTCCGACAAATCCCACACCTCCGGCGTGTCGTCGGCGTGTCGCGTGACACCCGGTACCAGACGGACCAACACCAGACCCACGAGAGTGGGCCGGGATGGCAGGACGGAGTCCGGGCGACAGTGAGCCTCAGGGGACGGAGACGACCAGCCAGCGGGTGGTGGCCGCGAACTCCTCGCCGGGACGTAGCACGGTGCGGGGGAAGGCCGGCTGGTTGGGGGAGTCGGGGAAGTGCTGGGTCTCCAGGGCGATCCCGGCGCGGCGCTGGTAGGGGTGTCCGGACGTCCCGATCTGGGTCCCGTTGAAGTGCTCGCCGCCATAGACCTGGATCGCGGGCTGGTCGCTCTCGACGACGAGGGTGAGGCCATCGGCCGACGCAAGGCGGCAGTGTTCGCGCATCCCCGTCCCGTCCACCACGAAGTTGTGGTCGAAGCCGTCGTTGCGGGTGATCCCCTCGGCTTCGGCCGCAACCCGGGCCTTGCCGAACGGGCGTGCCTGGCGGAAGTCGGCGGCCGAGCCGGTGACGTCGCGGATCTCGCCGGTGGGGATCCCGTCGCGGCGGACGGGTGTGTACCGGGAAGCATGGACGGTCAGCACATGGGCGTCGGTGTTACCTGAGCCCTCGCCGTCCAGGTTGAAGTACGGGTGCGTGGTCAGGTTCACCACGGTCGGGCCGTCGGTGGTGGCCCGGTAGGTCACCTGGAGGCCGCCGGGAACGAGTTCGTACCGGGCGGAGACGGCCAGCGTTCCCGGATAGCCCTGATCGCCGTCCGGGCTGGTCAGGGTGAACTCGACCCAGTCCGGGCCATGGCCGGCGACGGTCCATTCGCGGGCGTGGAAGCCGTCCGTCCCGCCGTGCAGCTGGTTCGGCGGCTCGTTCACGTCCAGGACGTACTCGACGCCGTCCAGAGTGAACCGTGCGTCGGCGATCCGGTTGGCGAACCGGCCCACCGTCATTCCCAGGTAGATGTTGGACGCCAGGTACTCCGCGAGGTCGGCCGAGCCCAGCACGATGTTGCGCCAGCTGCCGTCCGAGAGCCGGACGTCGAAGCGGCGCAAGGTCGCTCCCACGGGCAGCAGTTCCACCCGGAAGGAGTCACCGTCGAGGCGGATGAGTGATTCTTCTTCGATCACGGTGGTAACGCTATCATTCGCCGGATCAGAGGTCTTCGAGGGGCTCGAACGCGGCGGCGTCCGTGGGCCCCTGGGGGACGGCGGGAGCGACCGCGAGGTGCCGGCGCCACAGCAGCCAGCCGGCGGTGATCAGCGTGAGTGAGCCGCAGGCGAGCGCGGTGAGCGAGAAGCCGAGCGCCGGCGCCAGCGCACCGGAGATCAGGGTGTTGCCCAGCAGGGCCAGGAAGTTCTGCACCGACGACGCCGAGCCGCGGCTGTGCGGGAACAGGTCCAGCATCGCCAGGGTGAGGACGGGGAAGGCCAGCGCGATGCCGAAGGTGAGCAGCGGCAGCGGGAGCACCGTCCACGGCAGTCCCCGGGTCATGGGCACGAGGTTCAGCACGACGTTCAGGACGGCCGCGGCCAGGCTGATCCGGTAGCCGAGGGAGGCCAGCCGGCTGCCGCTGAGCCGACCGGCGAGCCGTCCGCTCACCCACGAGCCGACGACCATTCCCGAGATCAGCGGTATGAACAGGATCCCGAAATCGGTCTCGCCGAGTCCGAGCAGGTTCACCACGAGCAGCGGCGCGGACGAGATGTAGAGGAACATCGCGCCGTTGTTCAGCATGGCGGTGAAGGCGAGGCGCCGTCCGTTGGGGTCGCGCCAGACCTCCCCGAGCCCCGCGACGAGCTGCCGGACGTCGAGGGCGCTGCGGCGGTTCTCCGGGTGGGTCTCCGGCATGAAGAACAGGACGAGGGCGAGCAGCACCGCCCCGATCACGGCCAGCGCCCAGAAGATGCCGCGCCAGCCGCCCCAGCCCAGCATCAGCCCGCCCGCGACCGGAGCGATCGCCGGAGCCAGGCCGAAGATCATGGCGATGTGGCTCATCGTGCGCTGGGCCTGGGCGTCCGCGAACACGTCCCGGACCATCGCCCGGCTGATGATCGCGCCCGCACCGGCGCTCAGGCCCTGGACGGCGCGGAACGCGAGGAGCGCAGGCAGGCTGGGCGCGAGCGCGCACCCGATCGACGCCGCGATGTACAGCGCCGTGCCGGCCAGGATCACCGGTTTGCGGCCCAGCGCGTCCGACAGGGGGCCATGGACGAGGCTCATCACGGCGAACGCGAGCATGTACGTGCTCACCACCTGCTGCAGGGCCAGTTCGGACACGCCCCACTCCGCGCCCATCCGCGCAAACGAGGGGAACATCGTGTCGATCGAGAACGGCCCGACCATGCCGAGGCCGGCCAGGATCACGAGGAAGAGCCAGTGGCGGCCGATGTCGACCGGTGCCGTGCCGGGCCGCTCTGCGGACGGGTCGGCTGCGGTCACCGGAGCATCCTCCCACGGCCGAGAGCGCTCTCTCCGCTTGTCCCCCGGTGTGCCGGGACCCGTCCCTGCGCGTGGACGTGGGGTGGTTCCGGGACAAACCTGCCGCGCGATGCCGGTCTGGCCCAACTCAACGTGTTCTGGGCAATCTGGCGGCAGGAATGTCCCGTCGCCGCCGATGAGCGTCCGGCTATGCTCCGAGCGTGCCCCGCGCCCTCCGCATCTGCTTCGTGTCCATGCACACGTCCCCGGCCGCGCTGCCGGGCACCGGGGACGCCGGCGGGATGAACGTCGTCGAGCGCGCCCAGGCCGAGGCCCTCGCTGCGCTCGGCCACCGCGTGGAACTGGTCACGCGCCGGTCGAACCCTGCCGACCCGGACGCGGTAGAACTGCTGCCCGGCGTTACTCTCCACCACGTGGACGCCGGCCCACCGACCCCACTGGCCAAGAGCGCGATCGATGACCACATCGAGGAGTTCTCGGCCGGGCTCGCCCGTTGCGAACCGGCCGATGTCGTGCACTCGCACCACTGGATGTCGGGGGTCGCGGCCCTGCCGGTCGCTGAGGCCTGGGGTGTGCCGCACGTGCAGAGCTTCCACTCCGTCGCCGCGCTCCCCGGCTCGCCGCTGTCCGCGGGAGAACCTCCCGAGTCGCCCCGGCGCGTGCCAGGTGAGGCCGCTGTCGCGCGCGGTTCGCAGGCGGTGGTGGCCATCTCCGCTGCCGAGGCGCAGACCGTGATCGACCGGTGCGGTGCGGACGCCGAGCGCGTGTCGATCGTCTCGCCCGGCGTCGACCAGTCCCTGTTCCATCCGCTGGAGCCCGGTGAGGACCGGTGGCACCTGCCGCGCGCCGCCGAATGGCCCCGGGGGTATGTCCTGGTCGCCGCGCGGCTGGAGCCGCTGAAGGGACCCGACCTGGCCATCCAGGCGCTGGCGAACCTGGACGCGGAGATCCGTCCGCACCTGGTCGTGGCGGGGGACGCGTCCAGGGCATTCGCCGCCTACGAGCAGGAACTGCACGCGATGGTCGCCGACTCGGGGCTGTCCGACCAGGTCACGTTCCTCGGCGCGCAGCCGCGTCCGGAGCTGGCCCGGCTGCTGCGCGGCGCGCGGGTGGTGCTCGTGCCGTCCCATTCCGAGACGTTCGGCCTGGTGGCGCTGGAGGCGGCCGCGAGCGGGACGCCAGTGATCGCCGCGTCCGCCGGCGGCCTGCGTGAGGCGGTCGCCCACGGTGTGACCGGTCAGCTGATGGACTCCCGCCGTCCCGAGGACTGGGCGCTCGCGCTCACCCGGCTGCTGATGGTGCCGGGGCTGCTGGACCGGATGGGCAAGGTGTCCCGCGTGCACGCCCGCCGGTTCGAGTGGAGCTGGGCCGCTCAGCGGCTCGTGGCGATCTACCGGCAGTTGCTCGATGACTGAGCTGCTGCCGCCCGCCGGCTCGCGGCTGGTCTTCCTGCACGCCCACCCGGACGACGAGACGCTGGCCACCGGCGTCCTGCTGGCGTGGCTGGTGGAGCAGGGCTACGTGGTGGCTGTGGTCACCGCCACCCGGGGCGAGCAGGGCGAGGTCGTGCCTGGCCCGTTCTCCGCGCTGCAGGGGACGCCGGCGTTGGTCGAGCACCGTGAGGGGGAACTCGCCGGCGCACTGGCCGAGCTCGGCGTGGTCCACCATGCCTTCCTCGGGACGCCGCCCGCCCGCGCGCCTGAATTGCCGCCACGCCGCTACACCGACTCGGGCATGCGCTGGCTGGACGACACCGAGACCGTCGCCGGACCCGGTGACTCCGCCGGGCCGGACAGCTTCACCGCCGCCGCAGTCGAGGACGCGGCCGCCGATCTCGTCGCTTACCTCGCCCACGTCTCGGCGGACGCGCTGGTGGCCTACGACAGCCACGGTGGCTACGGCCATCCCGACCATGTGGCGTGCCATCGCATTGCGGTCGCCGCGTCCGCGCTGGCCGGGGTGCCGCTCCTCGAAGTGGTCTCTCCGCCGCTGCTGCCGGTGCCTGGCGCCGAGGAGTTCGCGCTGCCGCGGTACCTGCCCAGGGTGAAGGCGGCGCTCGCCCACCACGCCACCCAGCTCACCGTGGTCGGTGACGACGTCGTCCACGTCGGCGGACAGCGCCAGCCGATCCTCACGACCGTGTGGTTGGCCCGGCCCGGTCGGTAGCCAGCGGCGGTCGGACTTGCCAGACTCTTTCAGTGGTGGGCACGCGGGCGATGAAGGGGACGACGATGGACGGGCCGAGGCGGGTCGCGATCGTCGGCGCGGGCCCGGCGGGACTGTTCACGGCCGCCGCGCTGCTGGCCCGGTCCGACGATCTCGCCATCGACATCTTCGACCGGCTGCCCACGCCGTTCGGGCTGCTGCGCTACGGCGTCGCACCCGACCACGCCAGCATCAAGGCCGTCGCCACCACCCTCGCGCGGGCATTCGAGGCTCCCCGCGTCCGGTTCCTGGGGCTGGTCGAGTTCGGCCGCGACGTCACCGCGGACGAGTTGCGCAGCGCCTACGACGCCGTGATCTACGCGGTGGGAGCGTCCGACGACCGGCACCTCGGCGTTCCGGGTGAGGAGCTTCCCGGCAGTCGGTCGGCGCGCCAGTTCGTCGCGTGGTATTCCGGTCACCCGGACGCCGAGCCGCAGCCGCTGGCCGGCGTCCGTCACGCGGTGGTGATCGGCGTCGGCAACGTGGCGGTCGACGTCGCCAGGATCCTGCTCAAGGACCGCGCCGAGCTCAGTGCCACCGACATGCCGGACGCCGTGCTGACCGAGTTGCGGTCCGCCCGGATCGAGGACGTCTGGCTGGTCGGACGCCGGGGGCCCGAGCACGCGGCCTTCACCACCCCCGAACTGCGCGAGCTGCTGGAGACCCCGGGCATCTCCGTGACCCTGACCGGCTGCGACCTGGCGTCGATCGACGAGGGCGCGCTCGAACGTCATGCCCGGGCGAACGTCGCGGCGATCGCGAGGGCGGTCACCGATGCTCCTGCGGCCGCACCCCGTCGGCTGCACCTGGTCTTCTGGCACCGTCCGGCGGAGTTCCTCGGCGAGCGACGGCTGGCGGCCGTGCGGCTGGAATCCACGGCGCCCAGAACGGTCCCCGAGGAGCTTCCCGAGGTACGAGGGCAGCGTCACGAAGGGCTGTCGGCGCAGGGCCTTCGTGACGCCCGGCCCTCGTTCCTCGGGCCGGGCTCCTCAGGCAGCGTCGAGGGGGAGTCCCTGGTTGTTCCCGCCGACCTCGTGCTGCGCTCGATCGGGTACCGCGGGGTGCCGCTGCCCGGCGTCCCGTTCGACAACGGCCGCATCCCGAACCTGGAGGGCCGCGTGCTCGAACTGGACGGCTCGGCCCGTCCCGGCGAGTACGCCGTCGGCTGGATCAAGCGTGGCCCGGTCGGCCTGATCGGCTCCAACAAGAAGGACGCGGCAGAGACCGCGGCCCACGTCCTGGAGGACCTCACCGAGCTACCACGCCGTCCTCTCGCCGACCTGGACGCGGCGCTCGCCGCGCGGGGCCTCCGTCCCAGTACGTTCGAGGACTGGCGGCGGATCGACGAGGCGGAGGTCGCACGCGGGAACCTTCGCGGACGCGAGCGCACCAAGATCGAGGCCTGGCACGACCTGCTCGACCTGATCAGCGAGGACCGACCGTAGGCTGAGGCCGTGATCAAGCACATCGTGATGTGGAACTTCGCGGACGAGGCCGAGGGCGCTGACCGGGCCACCAACCTGGCGATCGCGCGCGACCGGCTGGCCGGGCTGCGGAGCGTGGTGCCCGGGATCATCGCGCTGGAGCCGGTGATTCCCACCGAGCCGTTCGAGCACAGCTACGACCTCGTGCTGTACTCCGAGTTCGAGTCGCCGGACGCGCTCAAGGCCTACGCCGAGCACCCCGACCACGTGGCCGTGGCCGGTTTCATCGGGGCCGTGCGGACGGCCAGGGTCTGCGTCGACTACGAGGTCTGAGCCGCCGCACCCAACAGGCTGCGGATCGTCCGTCCGGCCAGAGCCGCCGCCGCGCCGAGATCGCCGAAGAAGCCGATCTGGTACATGGAGGCTGCGCCCTGCGTCACAGCCATGAACTGCGGAATGAGGTCGACGGCTGTGCGATGGTCCCCGGTCACTTCGATCGCGCGGAGTAGCACGATGTCGCTGACCGAGCGGCCGGCGTCGCGCAGTTCCTCGTCGTGGACGCCCCTGAGTTCTGGCGCGTAGATCACGTCGAATCCGGCCCGACGTGTGGCAGCGAATTCAACGTACGCCGCGGCCGCGGCCGCGATGGCTTCCACCGGGTCGTCAACGGCGTCGGCCGCCTCCCGCATGGCGGCGTCGAGTTCCCTGGCGGCCTTCGCGGCGACTGCGATCACGAAATCCTGGCGGTTCGGGAAGTGCCGGTAGGGCGCAGCGGCGCTGACGCCGGTACGCCGGGCGGCCTCGGCGACGGACAGGGCCGGCAGCCCACCTTCCGCGATCAGTGCGGTACCGGCGTCGATCAACGCGGCCCGCAGGTCGCCGTGGTGGTAGCCCACGTCACGCCTCCTTCCCCGACCTCGATGTGAGGCCGATCATACATTCCCTCTTGCGTTCCATGTAAGGCATCTCTTACTATGTTAGAGCACACTAACAAGGAGGCGGAAGATGAGCACGACGCCATGGGGAACGATGAATGGTTGGCTGCGCGTGGAGGGCGAGCAGCGCGGCGCGTGGCTCACCCGACGCGTCCAGGACCTGCGGGCCGCGCAGGTCGTCCGGCGGCCGGAGATCGCTCGAGTCGCCCTGCCGGAAGCCGCTCCGCGGTGCGCGCCTCCGCAGGCACCGTGCGCCGAGGCCGCCTGACGCGCCGAGCCCGTCCGCGAGCTGGCACGGGACTGTGAGTCCGGCCCACCGGGTGGTCTTTCGCGCGTGCTGTTCGGGACGGTTTCCGCTCGGCCCTACCATGGTGCGGGGAGCAAGCGACTCCCGGCTGCACGGAGGCAGCCAGCAGTACGACGGAGGAATCCATGGAACCGGTGAGTCGTCGCGCAGCAGTGCTGGGCGCAGTAGGCGTTGCAGGCGCTGCTCTGGTTGGGTGTTCGACCCAGTCGCAGGCGCAGACCCAACCACCGGTGACGACCACGAGCGGTCCCGCGACGGAGTCCGCGTCGCCCACGGCCAGCGTCGACACCACGCCCCGCTGGCCGCTCACCGGCAAGGTGCTCAAGAACCCCGATGACGCCAAGCACATCGCGGTCGCGGTGAAGGTGCCCGACAACAAGGGCGAACATCCCCAGATCGGGCTCGACAAGGCTGACATCGTCTACGTCGAGCTGGACGGGTACCCGGCGGCGGTCGGCCGGTCCAGCACTCGTCTGGTGCCAATCTTCCACTCCCGGTTCGCCGACACGGTCAACCCCGTCCGCTCGATCCGGCCCGTGGACATCCCGATGCTGAGCCCGATCAACCCGATCATCGGCAACACGGGCGCATACCCCTGGGTGCTCGGCTACGCGAAGGAATTCAGCCAGTACATCGTGTCGAACAAGTCGTACATGGCCACCAAGGGCACCGGCTCGTACAGCATCCTGGGCAACCGCGTCCGGACGCTCAACGGCGTCACCTACTACGACCGTGCCGTGGCCTGCCACCCGAAGGTGCTGGCGAAGCAGACCAAGAAGTTCGCCGACGGTCCGCAGCAGATGTACTTCCCGTGGGCGGCGTCGGACAGCGAGGTGAGCACGGAGGTGTCCGGGACGGCGGCGAGCTTCATCAGCGTCCCCTGGATGAAGAACAACACCTACCCGATGAGCTACACGTGGAGCGAGAAGGCCGGACGCTACCTGCGGTCGATGCCGTGGGGCAAGCACGTGATGGCGGACGGTACCCGCATCTCCTGTGACAACGTGCTGGTGATCCAGGCCAAGCAGGTGTTCGGCAAGATCTACCCGAGTGGCCGGATCAAGACGGGCGAGGGGTTCCACAAGGAGCCGATCCACGAGATCATCAACAGCAAGGGCACCTTCTACTACGCGCACGGCGGAAAGTACGTGAAGGGCACCTGGGCCAAGGGCGCGGTCAACGAGGTCTTCCAGTTCACCCTCGCCGACGGCAGTCCCCTGAAGATGGCCCCCGGGCAGACCTGGGTCGAGTTGCCGAACACCGGCTCGAAGATCACGATCAAGGGGTAGGCAAGCCCGGCCGGGATGACGGTTGAACCCGGATGATGGCTGACCCTGACGGTGGTTGAGCCCGGATGATGGCTGAGCCTGACGAAGCCCCCCGCCTGGTAGGTTCGCGCCCTTCGTCAGGCTCAGGGAGCATCGAGGCCCCTCCGCATCAGGGCCCCCTCGCAAGCTCGGGGGCGTCGGCGGGTAGGGTGTCAACCCGTGCGTGCACTGCTCAGGATCCTTGGCGTCGCCCGCGAGTTGTTGCCCGCGTACGCGGCGATCGTCGCGTCCGGGGTGCTGGTGGCCGCCACCGGACTGGCCGTCCCGTTCATCGTGAAGGCGGCCACCGACGAGGTGGTCGCGTCCATGTCCGGCGCGGGCGGCGGCGTCCCTGCGGTGCTGTGGCTGGCGTTCCTGCTGCTGCTGGTCGACCTCGCGAACACCCTCATCACCAACCTAGGCGGCTATCTGGGTGACGTGATGGCGATCCGGATGAGGTCGATCCTGTCCCGGAACTACTTCGAGAAACTGCTGCGGCTGCCGCAGCGCTACTTCGACTCCGAGTTGACCGGCACGATCATCTCCCGGCTGCAGCGCTCGATCACCGAGACGACGAACTTCCTGAACATGTTCGCGAACAGCTTCCTGCCGATGCTGCTGTCGCTGGTCGCGGCGCTGGCGATCATCGCCCGGTACTCGTGGTGGCTGGCCCTGCTGATGCTGGCGGTCTACCCGTTGTTCACGTGGCTCACGGCGCTCACGTCCAAGCGCTGGCAGCGGCTGGAGCGCGAGAAGAACGCCGAGTTCGACATCGCCGGTGGCCGGTTCGCAGAGGTGGTCGGTCAGATCCGGGTGGTGAAGAGCTTCGTGGCCGAGGCCCGCGAGCTCGCCCACTTCGCCGGACGCTACGACACCACGATCGCCCTGACCAGGGAGCAGTCGGCGTTCTGGCACCGCATGGACGTGTTCCGCCGCGGGGCGCTGAACCTGATCTTCTTCGCCATCTACGCGATCATCTTCAGCCTGACGATCTCCGGTCAGTTCACGCTCGGCGTGATGGTGCTGCTGATCCAGTTGGTGAACCTCGCCCGCCAGCCCGTGCAGTCGATGAGCTTCCTGGTCGACTCCTCCCAGCGTGCGATCACGGGGTGCCGCGACTACTTCACGGTGATGGACGAGCCGGTCGAGTCGGGTGCGCTCGGGAAGGGGGTCGTGGACGTCCGTCCGTCCGCGCCCCGAACCGCGCCCGGCGAGCCGATCGTGGCCTTCACGGATGCCCGGTTCGGCTACGCGGGCGACGTGGAGGTGCTCAGCGGGGTGACCTTCGACGTGGCCCGCGGCGAGCGGGTGGCGTTCGTCGGTGAGTCGGGGGTGGGCAAGACCACGCTCGCCAGCCTGCTGCTCGGTCTGTATCCACTGAGCAGCGGACGGCTGCAGGTGGACGGACGCGAGGTCGCCGACATCCCGTTGCCCGAGCTGCGGGCGCAGGTCGGGGTGGTGTTCCAGGACCCGTCCCTGTTCTCCGGGACGATCCGGGAGAACATCGCCTACGGGCGTCCGGACGCGACCGAGGACGAGATCGTGGAGGCGGCTCGGCGAGCCCACGCTCACGGGTTCATCATCGGTCTGCCGGGCGGATACGACGCCCAGATCGGCGAGCGTGGCGTGAAGCTGTCCGGTGGCCAGAAGCAGCGGATCGCCGTCGCCCGCGCTCTGCTGAAGGACGCGCCGATCCTCGTCCTCGATGAAGCCACCAGTTCGCTCGACTCCAAGGCGGAGAGGCTCGTCCAGGAGGGACTGGAGGAACTGATGGCCGATCGGACGACACTGATCATCGCCCACCGGTTGAGCACGATCAGCTCCGTCGACAGGATCGTGACGCTGCGCGACGGCCGCATCGACGAGATCGGCACCCCCGCAGAGCTCGCGGAGACGGACGGCATCTACGCCGAGTTGCTGGCCCTGCAGAGCTCCGCCACCAAGGCCGGCCGCAAACGCCTACAGCGCTACGAGATCCTCGGCTGAGCTTCCAGTCGATCTCTGGGGGAACGTCCCCCCTGAATCGGGGGAACCGTCCCCGTGAACCGGGGGAACCGTCCCCGTGAACCGGGGGAACCGTCCCCGTGAACCGGGGGAACGGGAGAACCGTCCCCCTGAATCGGGGGAACCGTCCCCTGCTCAGGCGTGGCAGGATGCCCGGGTGACCAGAACCCGCCTCCTCGAAGCAGCGGACGCAGAAGCACTCGCCGCTGTCCTCGTCCGGACCAGGGCGTTCCTCGAGCCGTGGGAGCCGGTCCGTCCGGACAGCTACTTCACGCTTGAGGGGCAGCAGCGGGCGGTCGCTGACTCTTTGCAGAGGTATGCGGACGGCGCGATGTACCCCCGTGTAATCCTGGACGACGACGGCTCCGTGGTCGGCCGGATCAACCTGAACAACATCGTCCGTGCGGCATTCCAGTCGGCCAGCCTCGGCTACTGGCTCGCGGAGGAGGCGAACGGACGCGGCCTGGCCACGCAGGCGGTCGCTGAACTGCTCGCCGTCGCATTCGGAGAGCTGGGGCTGCACCGGGTTGAGGCCGGCACGATCCCCGAGAACAAGCGGTCTCAAGCGGTTCTGCTGCGCAACGGCTTCGAGCAGTTCGGGTACGCCCCGCGCTACCTCAAGATCGCCGGGCGCTACCAGGACCACCTGCTGTTCCAGGAACTGGCCGACGACTGAGGACTCGGTCCTGCGGATTTGCGCGCCAGATCGTCCGTGAGGCCCCCACGAGCGGCTTGGGGACCATCGTGCGTGCAATTCCGCAGGCCAAGCCCTGCCCGCTGTCGGCGCCACTCGGTCTCCGGCAGGCGCGGGACCGTCCACTGTGCCATGCTCTAGCGTGGGGGGCCGCAGGGCGCCTGCCGAACGGAGTACAGATGAGTGAACAACCGGCGCCGGAGCCCAGGAAACGCATCCTGTTCCTGTTCTCGGACACCGGAGGCGGGCACCGGTCGGCCACGGAGGCGATGATCGAGGCGCTCGACGAGGAGTTCCCCGGACGGTTCGAGACCCGGATGGTCGACTTCTTTCGTGAGTACTACCCGAGTCCGCTGCGGTTCGCGCCGGAGATCTACCCACCGATCTCCCGGGTGCCCCAGGCCTGGCGATTCACCTTCAAGGCGTCGGACGGCCGCGGCCGCGCGCGGGCGGTGACCCAGATCTCCTATCCCTATGTGCGCAGAGGCGCGCAGCGGCTGATCCGGGAGAATCCCTGCGACCTGATCGTCTCCGTGCACCCCTTGGTGAACACCCACCTGATGCGCGCGATGCGGAAGTCGCCGCGTCCCTACATCACGGTGGTGACCGACCTCGTCTCCACCCACGCGCTCTGGTACGACCGCCGCGCCGACCTCGTGGTGGTGGCGACCGACGAGGCCAGGGAGAAGGCCGTCGAGTACGGGATCCCGGAGGGAAACCTGCGGGTGATCGGGCTCCCGGTCGCCGAGCGGTTCAGTCATTCGCTCGACGACCGGATGGAGTGGCGCGCCCGGATGGGTTGGCGGACGGACCTGCCGGTGATCCTGCTGGTCGGCGGCGGGGACGGCATGGGCCCGCTGAAGCGGGTGGCCAAAGCCATCAACGATGCCCGGCTGGACGCGACCCTCGTGGTGCTCTGCGGGCGCAACGCCGAACTGCGCGCCGACCTCGAAGAGGTGGACTGGAAGATGCCCGTGCACCTGTACGGGTTCACGACCGAGATGCCGCAGTTCATGGCGGCGTCCGACATGCTCGTCACGAAAGCAGGCCCCGGCACGATCAGCGAGGCGTTCATCAGCGGCCTGCCGCTCGTGCTCTACTCCCGGCTTCCCGGCCAGGAGGACGGCAACGTCCGCTACGTCGAGAAGCTCAGGGCCGGCGTGTGGGCGCCGCGTCCCCGTGAGGTCGTGGACGCACTGCGCGAGTGGGTGGACAACCCCGCTGCGCGCGAGCAGGCGTCCCAGGCCAGCCGGCGGGCCGCCAAGCCGGAGGCTGCTCGCGAGATCGCCCGCCTGATCGCCGACCAGGTGGGCGTCACCCCCTGAACGATATGGGGACGGTTCCCTTTCCGTTCACTTATCCACAGGTTGTGGAAAACTGAATGGAAAAGGAACCGTCCCCTTTCCGTTCAGGGGGCGCACAGGGGGCGTTCGGAATCACCCGCTACTCTCGAAGATCGGATGTAGCGAGGGATGTGAAACGGGTAGTGACTGACGAGAGACAGGAAGACGCCGAGCAGAACGAGCAGAAGAGGCCGGTCAAGGTCAGCTTCTCGCTGCCGCAGATCACCGGCGGCGCGCTGGCCGCGGCGACGGCCGCGGCGATCGGATCGCAACTGGGCGTGGCCGGCACTATCTTCGGTGCGGCGGTCGCGAGCGTCGTTGGCGGCGTGGCGGGCACGCTGTACAGCGCAGGCATCGACCGGACGCATCGCAAGGTGACCGAGGCGATCCAGCGCGGCTACGAGAAGGTGCGCGACTCCGCGGACTACGACCCGGACGCCACCCGCCGCCTCGCGGCGAGCCAGCCGGACGGCCAGACCCCGGACGCCGGGCCGGCGGCCGAGGACGCTACCGCGGTGCTGGCCGACCTGGACGACACGGTCTTCCGTCCCACCACGGCCTTCCATCGCACGGCCGCGCAGACCCGTGTGGACGCCGCACCCGCCGATGGCTCCAACGCCCCCGGCAAGAAGCGGGTCTGGACCGTGATGCTGCTCACCGTCGGCGCGATGTTCCTGGTCGCGCTGGCCGTGATCACGGTGGTCGAACTCGGCCTGGGCAGGGCGCTGGACGGGCAGAACGGCACCACGGTGTCGCAGGTGGTGCGGCCGGCGCCGACGACGAGCGCCAAGCCGTCCCCGACACCCACGGTGACGGTCACCGCGTCGGCCACGCCGACCGCGACGGCGACCGAGACGGCGACGCCGACCCCGACTCCGACGGCCAGCCAGACAGCGACGCAGAGCCCGTCCCCTACGGCCACCGCGCAGTCACCCACTCCGGCGGCCACGACCGGCACCACCCAGCCGGCGGGCGCCGTCCAGTCGCCCCAGCCGCAGGGCTGAGCCGATCAGTCGAAGCTGTTCACCATGAAGGCTGCGGCCCTGGTCACGTAGTCGCGGAACTCCGAGAGTTCCGGCTCGGGGAGTTCGAGCGAGTCCAGGGCGGCGTTCATGTGGCCGAGCCAGCGGTCACGCATGTCCGGGGTCACCGCGAACGGAGCGTGCCGGATCCGCAGCCGCGGGTGGCCGCGGGTGTCGGAGTACGTGTGCGGACCGCCCCAGTACTGCTCGAGGAACATCCGCAGCCGCTCCTCCGCGGGACCCAGGTCGGCCTCAGGGTAGAGCGCGCGCAGCGGCGGGTCGGACGCCACCCCGCGGTAGAACTCCGCGACGAGCTTCACGAACGTGTCGTGTCCGCCGACGCGCTCGTACAGCGGGACCTCTGGCTGCATCCTCCCATTCTCGGTTCCCCGCTGGCGCCGACGCCAGCGCCCACGTCGCGCACATCGTGGTGACCCGCCCGTTCGTTACCGCCCGTTCACCGCGTTGGGTTACGGTCGAGGCATGGTCGGTCCGGCGCGCGCGATAGGAGCGCTCGCTGTCATTTCGATCCTCGCCGGCTTCGCCCAGGCACCGGTCCCGCCGCCCGTTCGGACCTCTGTGTCGGGGCCTACGGCCACCGAGCCGGCCAGCCTGCTGCAGGTGCAGGTGCAGTTGCCACAGGACGTCAACGGCGACGGCGGCGTCGTCGTGAAGCCCCAGGATCCCCGCAATTCGGCGCCGCCGGACTGTGCCAGGCTCAAGTGCGTCGCGCTGACCATGGACGACGGCCCTGTCCCGGCGACGGCCAGTGTGCTGGCGCTGCTTCGGAGGGAGCAGGTGCATGCGACGTTCTTCCTGATCGGGCGGAACGCCGAACTGCACCCCGAGATCGTCCGCCGGATGCTCGCGGACGGCAATGCGGTCGGCAACCACTCCTGGACCCATCCCGAGTTCTGGCGCATGGGCAAGAAGGCCATTCGGCGTGAGTTGGCCCGCACCGACGCCGTGATCAAGAAGGCCACCGGCGAGCGCCCGACCCTCGTCCGGCCGCCGTACGGTGAGGTGAACGCAAAGGTCCGGAAGGTGGCGAAGGACCGCGGCGACGCTCTCATCCTGTGGGACGTGGACCCGCTCGACTGGAAGGACCACAAGGCGAAGACCGTGGTCAAGCGGGTGCTGGCGCATGCGCGGCGGGGCTCGATCATCCTCACCCACGACGTGTGGCCGAGCACCAGGCACGCCTACAAGGCGATCATCCGGGGACTCAAGGCCAAGGGGTTCACGCTGGTCACGGTCCCGGAGCTACTGGCCGGAAAGGCGAAGCCAGGCAAGGTCTACCTGCGCCGCTGAGCCACGCCGGGCTCGACAGGCTCGACGATCGATGAGCGGGAGGTGCTCTACCGCTGGTCGAGCTCGTCGAGACCCCGGGCCCGCGCGTAGCGGGTGAGCGCCTCGGCCCGCTCCGCGGCGTGGTCGACGATCGGCTGCGGATAGTCGCCCGCGTAACCGTCCGGGGTGTCCCAGGGGCGATGCGCGGTCCTGCCGCCAAGGTGCGCCAACTCAGGCACCCAGCGGCGGACGTAGTCGCCGTCCGGGTCGAAACGCTCGCCCTGGCCGACCGGGTTGAACACGCGGAAGTACGGGGCGGCGTCCGTCCCGGTACCGGCCACCCACTGCCAGCCGTGGGTGTTGGACGCGAGATCGCCGTCGATCAGGTGGTCGAGGAAATGCCGGGCGCCGTGCGGCCACCAGACGTGCAGGTCCTTGGTGAGGAAGGACGCCGCGATCATCCGGACGCGGTTGTGCATCCAGCCGGTCGCGAGCAACTGGCGCATGCCGGCATCCACAACGGGATAGCCGGTGCGACCCTCGCGCCAGGCGTCGAACGTCTCACCGGGCTCGTCGTAATCGAGGGCGAGCGGGTTCAGGTCGGCGTCAAGGGAAGCGGGATGGCGGTGCAGCACGTCGGCGTAGAACTCCCGCCAGGCCAGCTCGGAGATGAACCGCTCGCGTCCCTTGCCGCGGCGATCAGCGAGGGCTTCCAGCAGCGTGCGCGGGTGGACGACGCCGAACTTCAGGTACGGCGACAGCCGGGAGGTGCCGGCGAGATCGGGACGGTCGCGGTCGTCGTCGTAGCGGCTCAGTCCGTGCGCGAGGAAGTCGGCCCAGCGTTCCCGGGCCGCATCCTCGCCGGCCGGAGGCAGGGTGATCGGGCAGTCGGCGAGGGCCGCATCCACGAGCGCCCACGCGTCGGGATCGCTGGCCGCCTCGGCCAACCGAACGCGATCGGGCTCGACCGCCGGACCACGCCAGCCGTGCTCCCGCCAGGCCTTCAGGAACGGGGTGAACACCCGGTAGCCCGCGCCCTGACCGTTCAGCACCCGCCCCGGCGTCACGGCGTAGGGCGAGCCGGTGGCCACCCAGGCGATGCCGGCCGCGTCCAGCCTGTCCCGCACGGCCGTGTCGCGTCGAATGCCCACCGGCTCGGTCTCGGCCGACACGTGCACCTCGCGAGCGCCGGTCTCGGCCGCGAGGGCAGGAATGACCTCACGCGGATCGCCGCGGCGCAGGCACAGGCGTCCGTCGTAGGCGGTGTCGAGCGCGCGCAGGGTCGCCGCCAGCCAGCCGCGGCGGACTGGCCCCGCGGCGTCGAGGAACTCGGGATCGAGCACGAACGCCGGGAGCACCGCCCCGCTGGCGGCGGCCGCGCAGAGGGCCGGGTGGTCGGCGCGACGCAGGTCGCGACGCAGCCACAGGATCGCTGCGGCGCGCGCCACTCAGGCGTCCTCTGTGGCGAGCCGGTCCGCGGCAGGTCCGATGGCGTGGCCCAACCGGCGCTCAGGCGCGCCGACCAGGTGCTGGTAGCGTCCCCCGACCCACACCGGGACGGCTGGTTCGGCGGACAGCACGTCGACCACGCGCGTAGCGGACGCCGCATCGCGTTTGCGCGGGACGGCGATGACCGCGGAGCGTGGACGCAGCCGGGCCGCGGCGTCCGTCCATGCGTCGAGCGGCACCTGCGCTCCGAGGTAGACCGTGGGCAGGCCGGCCCGGCTCGCGGCGACGGCGAAGGCCAGCAGTCCGAGCTGGTGGTCGACGGCCGGAGGCGCCCCGATCAGGACGGGACGATCCCCGTGGCGGTGCGGGGTGGCGTCGTAGGTCACGTACATGCGGCGAGTGACGACGTTCGCGACCAGGTGCTCCCCTGCGACCGACACCTCGCCGGCCGCCCAAGCCCGTCCGACCCGGTCCAGCGCAGGCATCAGCCAGTGGTCGACGACGGCTTCGAAGGGCGCGCGGGAGAAATGGTCGATCACCACCCGGGAAACCGCCTCGGCGTCCAGGGCTGCGGCGGCGTCGACCAGTTCGGCATAGGGGTCAGGGCCGTCGTCGCCGGGACGGCCGAGTGCCACTTCCGCCGCGGCCGCGCGCGGTGACCAGCCCGCCTGCACCAGACGGTGCATCTCCGCGATCCGGGCCACCTCTGCCTCGTCGTAGACCCGGTAGCCGGACGGCGTGCGGGCGGGATGCAGCAGGTCGTAACGGCGCTCCCATGCCCGGAGCGTGTGCTCGGGCACTCCGGTGAGCGCAGCGGCCTTCCTGATCGTCAGCATCTCGGCGCCCATGCTAGGGCTCAAGCCGTGCGGCGGGCACCGAGATACGTACATTGTCCAAGGTTTCGACCGTGTCCTGCGGGGATCAACGGGCGGCTGTGCGGCGTCTTGTCGAACCTTCGGGTCAGGCGATCCAACGCTGCTGGGGCCAGCCGTTGGTCTGCACGACGACGCCCCCGGTGTGGACCAGGCGGGCCGGCAGCTCACGCTGGGTGAGCCAGCGGGGCGCGCTGTCGCCGAGGGTCAGCGCGGCTGCCGCCGCCGCGTAGGCGCGCTCGGTGTTGCGGGCGGCGACGGTCACCGTCCGCCAGGTGCCCGTGTCGGCGGACGCGGTGGCGAGCCCGCCCGGCCAGCCCATCGAGATCACCGGTCGCCCGAGTGGGCCCGGGTGCCCGTCGTCGATCTCCACCTGCCAGCCGCCGGCCGGCACCTCGCCACGGACGGCGATGTCGCCGCCCAGGTTCACCAGGCAGCCGACGCCGAGGTCGGTCTCGCAAGCGGCGGCGATCCAGTCGGCGGCCCAGGCCCGGATGCCGACGCCGAGGTCGAGCTGGACGTCCTCTGGCACGACGACCGTGCCTTCCCGCGGGTCGAGTGACACCGTCCGCCACCCCGGGGCCGGCGCCACCAGCCCGGCGGTGAACTCGGCCGTCCGCAGGCTCGCGGCGAGGGCGAGTGACAGCGTGGGGCTGATCCGCTGGGCACGTCCCCGGGTCAGTCCTGCCAGTTCGCTGCCGGGACGTGAGCAGGCGGCCTCCACGGCGTCCACGCGGTCACGCGCGAGTTCGGCCAGTTCGGGCAGGTCGTCGTCATGGACGGTGAGCACCTCGCACCAGGTGCCGAGTGCGTCCCAGGTGGCGCTGGCGACCATCTACGCGCCGCCCGTCCGTGTGTGTGGACGGCCGCTGCCGAGCGCGAGCGTGGTGCTGTCCGCGACGGCGGCCTGGCTGCCGGTTCGGGTGGAGACCACCGAGACACCGGTGGTCGCTGCGGACGGGGCGAGGGTGAACCAGCCGGCGACGCCGCCGAACGTGGCGCCCAGCAGCCCGAGTCCCACCCCAGCGACCCGGAGCACCGGTGTCCCGCGGTCACGGTCGTCGATCGGCTGGTCCATGACTTCACCCTCGGCCCTCTGTATGTGAGGACGCTGTGCGGTTGCTGGCGAACCGCTGAAAGCCCTTCGTCAGGCTCAGGGAGCAGATGTGGGCTCAGACAGCAGTTGGCCGGGCGAGTGGGTGATGGCTGAGCGTGACGAAGCCCGGTCAGGCGGGAGCACCGGTCAGGTCGAGCTGCACGGTGTCGGACTCCTCCTGCGCGGGGAGGGAGGTCACCACCTCGCCGCGGACGCGCTTCGCGATGCGGCTGAGGGCGACGTCGGTGATGTTCAGGAAGCTGGCGAGATCGCGCTGGGTGACCCGCTGGACGAGACCGGGATGTTCGCGCAAGAGGCTGCGGTAGCGCTGCTCCGGCGTGCTGCGCAGCCACGTCGCGTCCGCCTGCAGCGTGGTGGCGTGCATGAGCGCGATCGTCGTGGTCAACCGTGCCCACTGCAGATGCTGGGCGGAGAGGTGGTCGATCACCCGGTAGTTGACCCGCAACAGCAGGCTGGGCTCGATCGCGGTCACCGTGTGCAGAGTCTCGGTCTCGACCGCGGCACGCAGGGTTTCCGAGCGCGGATGCAGGCCGCGGGCCGCGACCCGGCGAACGCCTTCGACGCCCAGCGCCGACATGGACGCGAGCACGTCCCCCTCCTCGGGGAAGAACACCGTGGTGAGGCGATCGCCCTCGACCGGCACCTGGGCCTTGAACAGGCCGCGCTGCACGAAATAGATGTAGGGGTGGTGCTCGCCGATCCTGAACAGAACCGTCCCTGGTTCGACCCGGAGCACCCGGACATTGCTGGCGAAGAGATCCCACTGGGGGAGGTCGCAACCCGCATAGGCCTCCAACAGCAACCGCAGGCTGCGCATGGCGTGGCCGGTCGCCGCTCCGTCGGTGCTCATGCCGGTGTCCTCTCGTCGGGCAGGTGGGGTGCCTGCCTGGTCCACAGCCTAGGCAATTCCTCGCAGGTGGCGGCAGTTGATCGAGGTAAAGCCCAGCCGTACGGACCTTGACACAGGTTAGCCGGTTGCTGGCCCCCACGGGCCTCGTCTGAGAGGTTTTCTGGGATACCTGGAGGGGTGTGGTGCCTGGTCGGCGGGACGGGCGCGAGGGGAGAAGCCGATGTTCGACGCTGGCCACGGGCGGGCGCGGGCGGACGCAGAGCGCTTCGCGGCGGCCGGGTACCGACATCTCTCGTCCGGCGTCTCCGATCTGCTGGTGACCAGCGCTGATAATGGTCAGGGCAGGGGTGTGGAGCCCCCGGAGCAGACTCTCGGCGTCGTGCTGGCAGCAGTGGGTGGCGGCCCGCTGCCGACCGGTCGATGTCGAGCAGCGAACTGAGCTCGGCTCCCCAATTGAGCCGGTTCGCGGGTGGGCGCTCGGACTTCGGTCCGAGCGCCCGCTTTATGCGTCCGGGTCAGCCGAGCGGCACGAGGTTTCGCACCACCGCGAAGGCCAGCGCCGCCGTCCCCAGCACGCCGTACCAGATCCGCTGGTCGGCGAGCCGTCCTCGGAGCCGGACGGCCGGACCGCCGGCGAGCTCGACGACCCAGGCGATGCAGGCGATCGCCAGCCCGATCAGCAGGACGAACACGAATTGATTGGCCTGCCATGCCGCCCGGAAATCCCCGTGGAGGAGTTCCGAGCCCATGGTGGTGGCGCCGCAGAATGGGCACAACGTGTGCGTCAGAGCGCGCCAAGGGCAGGGGATTCCATATCCGCTGACGGCGTGGATCGCGCTTAGTGAGAGCCCGATCGCACCGAATGTCGCGGCGGCCAGCAGGCGCGAGCGAGCGCTCGTCGGCACTGCGCGCGATGTGGTCGCCACTTCGTCATTATCGACCCATATCCTCAGCGACCCCCCCGGCTCTAGGATCAGTCGCATCAATCCACCTAGGGAGAGAGAATGTCCGACCAGAACCCAACCACGCCGGACCCGAGCGACGCCGTCCCCGGCTACGAACCTCCTTCGACCTCCGAGCCGGAGGCTCCCAGCACGCCGCCCTCCTACACACCGCCTTCCTACACTCCGCCGAGCGCTCCCGAGCCGCCGACCTACGCACCGCCGGCGACCGGCGGGTACGAGCCGCCCGCGACCCCGTCGTCCTACCCGCCACCTCCGGCCGGTGGGTACCAGGCTCCCGCAACCGGTGGATACGAGCCTCCTGCCGCTGGTGGGTACGAGCCTCCCGCCGGTGGCTACGCCGCTCCGGCGGCCGGTGGCTACACCCCGCCGCCCTCGGGTGGAGGCTTCCCCGAGCCGCCCGGCCCGGGTTCCTACCCGCCACCTCCGCCGCCGTCGCCGTACGGCCAGCAGCCCGGGTACACCGACCCGAACGCGTTCCCCGGTGGCGCC
Source organism: Propionicimonas sp. (assembly GCA_036770475.1). Classification (GTDB taxonomy): domain Bacteria; phylum Actinomycetota; class Actinomycetes; order Propionibacteriales; family Propionibacteriaceae; genus Propionicimonas. The sequence continues at coordinate 52,090 of DAIPJC010000021.1, forward strand.
TATCCGGGAGCGCCGCCGCCCGGAGCCGCTGCGGGCGCCCTCGTCGACTGGCCCAAGCGCGCGCTGGGGGGCCTGATCGACTATGTCGCCGCGGGCATTGTGATCTCGATCGTGGTGTCGATCGTCCAGAACGCCTCGTACGGCCTGGGCACCGTGGTGAACTTCGTGCTGAGCATCGGCTGGATGTGCTACCTCGGCTACAAGAGCGGCACGACCGGCGTCACTTTTGGTCGCAGTATCGCGAAGACCAAGTTGATCAGCGCAGAGACCGGCCAGCCGATCGGCACGACGAACGGCATCATCCGTCAGTTCGCGCACATCATCGACTCGCTGATCTGCCTTGTCGGCTGGCTGTTCCCGCTCTGGGACGCCCAGCGGCAGACCCTCGCGGACAAGATCATGAAGACCGTGGTCATCGACAACTCCGCCGATCCGAACGCCAGCAACTACAACTGGGGCTGATCGGCAGCTGACGAGCCGGCCGGGACCTTGGGTCCCGGCCGGTTTCGCGTCCCCGTCCTGAACGAAAAGGGGACGGTTCCTTTCTCATTCAGTTATCCACAGGGCTCGGGGGCGGGCTCAGAACCCTGTGGACAAGTGAACAGAAAAGGAACCGTCCCCTTTTCGTTCAGGGCTCGAAGCGGTAGCCGACGCCGGGCTCGGTGATGAAGTGGCGCGGGCTGCTGGGGACGTCCTCGAGCTTGCGGCGCAGCTGGGCGAAGTAGACCCGCAGGTAGTTGGTCTCCTTCTCGTAGCTCGGGCCCCACACCTCGGCCAGCAGTTGCGCGCCGGAGACCAGGGTGCCCGGACGCCGCAGGAGCGCCTCCACCAGATGCCATTCGGTAGGGGTGAGCCGTACCTCGACGCCGCCCTTCGTCGCGCGCTTGGCGGCGAGATCGAGCGTGAAGGACGGTGTGGTCACCACCGGACCGACCGCGAGTTCGTGGACGTCGGCCCGCCGCAGCGCGGCACGGACGCGAGCCACCAGCTCGTCCATCCCGAACGGTTTGGTGACGTAGTCGTCCGCACCAACGTCCAGCGCGCCGACCTTCTGCGCCTGGCTGTCCCTGGCCGACAGCACGATGATCGGGACCGTCGACCAGCCGCGCAGGCCGGCGATCACGTCCACCCCGTCGATGTCGGGCAGGCCGAGGTCGACGATGACGAGGTCGGGCGGGTTCGCCGCGGCTGCCCGCAGTGCCCCGGCACCGGTGCCGACCGCCTCGACCTCGTACGTGCGGGCCCGCAGGTTGATCGTCAGCGCGCGACGCAGCGCCGGCTCGTCCTCAACGATCAGCAGCCGCGGCATCGGCCACCTCCAGGGTCACGGTCATGGTCAGGCCCCCACCCGGGGTCCGGGACGGTGTGAGGGTACCGCCCATCGCCTCCGTGAATCCCCGCGCGATCGCGAGCCCCAGCCCCACGCCCGTCGTGGACCGGTCGCCGAAGTGCTGGAACGGCGCGAAGATCTCCCCGAACCGCTCGGGCGGCACCCCCGGCCCGTGGTCGATCACCCGGACGGCCACCTTCGCGCCGTCCCGCTGGGCCGAGATCTGCACCTTCTCGCCAGCAGGCAGGTGTCGGTCGGCGTTCGCCACCAGGTTGGCCAGGACGCGTTCGAGCAGCCCGGCGTCCGCTCTGATCAGGGGCAGGTCCTCGGGGATCGCGAGCTCGACGCGTCCCTCGCCCAACCGGACGACGCCCGCCAGCACCTCCAGCAGCGCGGTCGGCCGGGGATGCACCGACAGCGCGCCCGCCTGGAGTCGGCTCATGTCGAGCAGGTTGCCGATGATGTCATTGAGCCGTCTCGCATGCTCCTCGATGGTCTCCAGCAGCTCGGCCTGGTCGTCCGGGTCGAGTTCGATGTCGGTCTGGCGCAGCGTGGACGCCGCCGCCGTGATCGCGGCCAGCGGGTTGCGCAGGTCGTGCCCGACGGCGGCCAACAGGCTCGCGCGCAGCTCGTCGATCCGGCCGAGTTCCTCCGCCCGCCTGGCCTGCTCGGCGAGCTGGCGGATCCGCCACAGGCGTCCGGCGGCGAGCGCCAGCTGGGTGAGCAGGCTGCGGTCCTCGCCGACCCGCTCGGGTCCGCTGAGTTCGAGCTGCAACTGCTCCCCGGCGGGGACGACGATCACGGTGTCGTCGGCCTGCGGAGTCCCGGACGCCGCGAGCGTCCGCCCGTCCTCGATCAGCCGTACGGCGTGCATGCCGTAGATCGCGCGCGCGTCGGCCAGGGCCAGTTCGACCGATTGCGGCTCGTGTTCGCGGTTGCCGACCTCGGCCAGCCACTCGGCCTCCAGCCGGGCCCGCTCGGAGCGTCCGCGGGCTCGGGCGCCGACTTCGGTGACGATGCCGACGAGGGCAGCGACGGCGAAGAAGATGACCAGGTCGAACAGCTCGTTGTCGCTCGCCACGAGCAGGCTCCCGTACGGACGGGCGAAGAAGAAGTTCGCCAGGCCGAGGCTGATCGCCGACGCGGCCAGCGCCGGCAGCACACCGCCGACCGCGGACGCCGCCACCGAGACCAGGACGAATAGCAGCAGGACGGTGTCGAGGCCGAGGCTGTCCCGCACGGGCAGGAGCAACAGGGTGATCAGCGGCGAGCCGACGACGGCCACGCCAAAGCCGTACAGCTGCCGCCGCCGCGACAGCCGGGTGGCGAGACCGCTGACCGGTTCAGCGCCGCCGAATTGCTGGCTCACCCATGAGAGCCTGCCAGACTCCGGTCGTGGTGGCGTCCCTTCGCGGGCGGATCGGCGCCAGGGGAGGTGGGGCCGGCGTCCGGCCGGGGCGGGATGGCGCGTTCCGCGTCCGTCCCCGGACGGTCGAGGGCGTACGGCTCGGCGGAGGAGAGCTGGTAGGGCACGCTCGTCACCATCACGCCCGGCATGTACAGCAGGCGGCTCTTCAGCCGCAGGGCGCTCTGGTTGTGCAGCACCTGCTCCCACCAGTGGCCCACCACGTACTCGGGGACGAACACCTCCACCACGTCGCGGGGGCCGATGTGGATCTTCGCCAGGTAGTCCAGTACCGGCTCGGTGAGGTCGCGGTACGCCGACTGGACGATGGTCAGCGGCACCGACACGTCCCGGGCCGCCCACTCCTCGACCAGCTGCTGCGTGCGCTTGGCGTTGGTATCGACCCGCAGCGCGGTGATCGTGCTGGGCCGGATCGCGCGGGCGAACGCGAGCGCCTTCAGCGAGGGCTCGTTCAGCTGGCTGATCAGCACGACCGCGTGGATTCGGCTGGGCAGGGTGATCCCGGCCGCCTTCGGCTTGAGCTGCTGCGAGACGCGCCGGTAGTGGCGATGGATTCGCAGCATCACGGAGAAGAACACCGGGATCGCGATCACGACGAGCCAGGCGCCGTGGGTGAACTTGGTGATCAGCACGATCACGAGCACCAGGGCGGTGGCCAGTGCGCCGATGCCGTTGATCGCCATCGAGCCGATCAGCCGCGCTGACCAGCCGTTCTCGGTCGCGTGCCGCCGCCAGTAGACGACCATGCCCGACTGGCTGAGCGTGAACGAGACGAAGACGCCCACGATGTACAGCTGGATCAGTCCGGTGACGGACGCGTTGAAGGCGATGATCAGGAGCGCGGCGATCGAGGCGAGGATGATGATGCCGTTGCTGAACACCAGGCGGTCGCCACGGCGTCCCAGCTGCTTGGGCAGGTAGCGGTCCTCGGCGAGGATGGAGGCCAGGATCGGGAAGCCGTTGAACGCCGTGTTCGCGGCCAGCGCCAGGATCAGGGTGGTGAAGCCCTGGACGGCGAAGAACCCGAAGCTGTTGTTGCCGAAGACGGCCGAGGACAGCTGGGCGAGCACCGTCCGCTGCTGGTAGCCGTCCGGCACGTGCGTGAGCTGGTCGAGGCTGTCGGCGATGTGCACGTTCGTCCAGGTGCTCAACAGCGCGATGCCGCCCATCATCACGATGCTCATCCCACCCATCAGGAGGAGGGTGATCGAGGCGTTGCGGGTCTTGGGCTTGCGGAAGGTGGGGACGCCGTTGCTGACGGCCTCGACGCCGGTCAGCGACGTGCAGCCGGACGCGAACGCCCGCAGCACCAGGATGATCAGGGCCGCCCCGGCCGGGCTCGTGGTGGTGAAGCCGAGGTTCGCGGACTCGGCCACGGGGGCGTGGCCGGTCGCGGCGTTCCAGAAGCCGACCGCCAGCATGACGTAGACGCTGACGATGAAGCCGTAGGTGGGGATGGCGAAGGCCGTCCCGGACTCGTGGACGCCGCGCAGGTTCATCACGGTGAGGACGACGATGAACCCGATGCAGAGCTCGACGCTGTACGGTGCCAGTCCGGGAAAGGCGGAGACGAAGTTCTCCACCCCGGACGCGATCGACACCGCGACCGTCATCACGTAGTCGACCATCAGGGCGGCCGCGGCGACGAGTGAGGCGTTGCGTCCGAGGTTGGCCCGGCTGACGGCGTACGCGCCGCCGCCGTTGGGGTACGCGTGGCAGGTCTGCCGATAGCTGAGCGTCACCAGGGCCAGGAGGGTGACGACGGCCAGCGCCACCCAGGGGGTGAGCAGGACGAGCGAGGCGCCACCGAGCGCCAGCACCAACAGGATCTCTTGGGTGGCGTAGGCGTTGGACGAGATGGCGTCCGAGCAGTACACGGGCAGGGCGAGCCGCTTGGGCAGCAGCGTTTCGCCCATCTGCGCCGAGCGCATCGGGTTGCCGACGAGCAGCCGCTTGGGTACCCGCAGTGGAGTGGTCACGTCTCCAGCCAACGAGGCGTGTCGTCCGCGTACCACTTCCTTGACGCTTCCTTAGCGCCTGCGGCCCGGACCTTGACGCGTCCTTGACACCGACCCAGTTCGGGGACGGTTCTCCTGGTTCGCGGGGACGGTTCTCTCGGTTCGCGGGGACGGTTCTCCTGGTTCAGCTCGAGCGCTCAGGTTGTTGTAGGCGAGCGAGTCCCGACCGCCGGTCAGGCGATATCCGCAGCGTTAGCCGTCCGTCCCGCGATGTGCATCCTTCTGACTCTGGACGTGCTCAGCCCGGTGACTCTCGCGATCTGGCTGTAGGGGACGGACCGCATCCGCAGTTCGCACACCGCCCGCCACTGGACGTATGCAGGCAGACTGCTGAACTCATCGGGGTTTGCCGCCTCGCAGCTTCGGCGAAGAAGAGCTGCGACCTCCCCGTCCGTATGACGCGGTGGGCGTTCGACCGCAGCCAGCATGTCGCCCATGCCCGACACGGGTACCACACCGCTCAGTTCGCCCGACGGCAACAGCCGCTGCAGTTGGGCATCGTCGAGGATCGGCGATAGGCGACCAAAGAATCGGCGACTACTCCATCGGTACTGCTCAGGACTTGCGGTCAGCCCTGCCTCCACCGGGTTGTTCCACACGTACCGCAGGAGGGACACGAGATAGGCGTCGTTCTCAACGGGCCGGCTGAGGAACCGATCCTGGAAGAGATGGCCCGCGCGTCCGTACTTTCGGTTGAACCAGCCCGCGTACCCGACGGCCAATCGCTTCACGACAAGGCCGATCGGTTCGTCCGAGGTGCGTAGGACCAGGTGAACGTGGTTCGTCATGAGGCAGTAGGCCAGCACCTGGCAGCCGGACGCCGCTCTCGCGGCGGATAGCGAGTACAGGAACCTTTCGCGGTCCGCATCTTCGAGGAAGATCACGTCGCGGTTCAGTCCGCGCAGCATCACGTGGTAGATCCCTGTCTCAGCGACCTGTCTCGGGCGACGAGGCATTCCGTCCTCCTCCTGTCAGAAGCGAACCGAGCTTAGGCATGAACGGCTCATAATGACGATGGCCTTTTTGAGATCTGTGGATAACCGCCCGAGGGCCGGGCTGCCTGTGGAAAACAGCGATTGAGGGACGACTGGACGCGAGCCGTCCCGGTCCGCGGCGTGAACCGGGAGAACCGTCCCGGCGAATCGGGGGAACCGTCCCGGCGAATCGGGAGAACCGTCCCGGCGAATCGGGAGAACCGTCCCCGTGAACCGGGGGAACCGTCCCCGTGAATCGGGGGAACCGTCCCGGCGAATCGGGAGAACCGTCCCCGTGAACCGGGAGAACCGTCCCCGTGAATCGGGAGAACCGTCCCGGCGAATCGGGAGAACCGTCCCCGCGAATCGGGAGAACCGTCCCCGCGAATCGGGAGAACCGTCCCCTCTTTCGACAACGGCGCGAGGGGTGACTAGCGTGGCGGCCGAAGACGGAGGTGCGCATGCGTGCGCTGGTGAAGACGGGCCCCGGGCCCGGTCTCGAGTTGATCGATGTTCCTGAGCCGGAGTGTGGCGTCGACCAGGTGAAGATCCGGGTGCTGCGGACGGGGCTGTGCGGCACCGACCTGCACCTGGAGAGCTGGGACGACTGGGCGGCGTCCACCGTCGTCGCGCCGCTGGTCATCGGCCACGAGTTCTACGGCGAGGTCGTCGAGGTCGGGGCGGAGGTCACCGGCATCAAGCCCGGCGACCGGACGTCCGGGGAGGGTCACATCGTCTGCGGACGCTGCCGCAACTGCCGCGCCGGACGCCGCCACGTCTGCATCCACACCGTGGGGCTCGGCGTGAACACGGACGGCGCCTTCGCCGACTACGTGGTGCTGCCCGCGTCCAACGTCTGGCTGCAGCCGGACGCGATCGACCCCGAACTGGGCGCCATCTTCGACCCGCTCGGCAACGCCACCCACACCGCGCTGCAGTGGCCGGCCGTCGGCGAGGACGTGCTGGTCACCGGCGCCGGCCCGATCGGCGTGCTGGCCGCGGCCATCGTGCGGCACGCGGGCGCGAAGCACGTCGTGGTCACCGATGTCAGCGACTACCGCCTGGGCCTGGCGAAGGCCGTCGGCGCCGACCTGTGCGTGAACGTCGCCCGGACGCGGATCGCGGACGCCCAGCGCGAACTCGCCATGCTCGAGGGTTTCGACATCGGGCTGGAGATGTCGGGCGCCCCGTCCGCGGTGACCGAGATGCTCGCCAACCTCAACCACGGCGCCAAGGTCGCGATGCTCGGGCTGCCCAAGGACCCCTACCCGATCGACTGGGGCAAGGTGATCACCCACATGATCACGATCAAGGGCATCTACGGCCGCGAGATGTACGAGACCTGGTACCTGATGAGCTCGATGCTGGCCACGTCCCCGTCGTTCGCTGACGCCGTCCGCTCCGTGATCACCCACCGCTTCGGCGCAGAGCAGTGGGCGGACGCCTTCGCGACCGCTCGCGGCGGCGAGTGCGGCAAGGTGATCCTCGACTGGAGCTGACGCTCACTCAGCCCTGCTCGGTCGCCGCGTCTCCGGCCCGTCCGTGGGCCAGCGGGTCGGCGTGGTCCCTCGCGGCCTGCAGTGCGCGACGTCCGGACGGCAGCGCCAACGCGACCGCAGCCACCACGAAAGTGGTGACCCCGGACGCGATCAGCACAAACTCCACCGACTGGACGTTGGCCAGGGGCCCGAACACCGCCATGCCCACCGGCATCGCCGTCGCGGCCACGATTCCGAAGAAGCCGAACACCCGGCCCTGCCGCTCGGGCTCCACGGTCTCCTGGAGCACGGTCATGGACGGCGTGGAGAAGGCCGGCACGGCCACTCCGATCCCGAACATGAACGCGTAGAACACCCAGAGGTTCGTCGACAGCCCCATCCCGATCGACAGCGCGCCGAACGAGATCGACGCCCCGATGATCAGCGTCATCCGGCTGAACCGCTTGCCCCATGCGCCGATGGTCGCGCCAGCCAGCATCATGCCGATCGAGAACGACAGCTCGAGGACGGTGAGCTTCCACACCTCCTCGCCGAAGCTGCGGGCGACCATCAGCGGCGTGAGGAAGGACGGGGCCGCCGCCAGCACCATCACGACCGCGTACAGGCCCAGCAGCCAGCGGATCAGCGGGTGGCCGATCACGTACCGGAAGCCCGCGGAGAGGTCGGCGAAGTAGCTGGCGGGCGCGCTCTCCGTCCGCACGACCCTCGTCACGGGCACCAACGCGAGCAGTCCGATCCCGATCGCGGCGGTGATGACGTCGATGGAGAGGACGCCGGCCAGCGGCAGCGTGGCGTAGAGCACCGCGGCCACCGGCGGGCCGACCAGCATCATGCCCGCCTGGATCGTCTGGCTGAGGCCGTTGATCGCCAGCAGCCGGTCGGCGGGGACCAGCTGGGGTACCAGGGCTCCCACCGCGGGCGTCTGGATGCCCGCTCCGACCGAGCGAATCGCGAGCGCGACATAGATCAGCCACAGCTCCCGGTTGCCGAGGAACATCAGCACAGCGAGCGCAAGGGTGGCCGCCGCGATGGCGGCGTCCGCACCCATGATCAGGAACTTGCGGTTGTGCCGGTCGGCCCACACCCCGCCGAAGATCGACACGATCGCCTGTGGCAGGAACCCGAACACGGTCGAGAGCGCGAGCACCGCGCCGTCCTTCGTGGTGAGGGTGAGGTACCACATCACCGCGTACTGCACGAGCATCGAACCGAACAGCGACACCATCTGCCCGCTGAGGAACAGGGCGACGTCGCGGCGCCACCGTGGACGGTCGGCGCTGGCGCTGGGCATCGGGTTGTTGCTCATTCGGCCATTCTGGTCGCTGCCACTGACAAGCCGAAAGCCGCGTCACGGCGGACGGGCCACGCGTAGGCTCAGCCCCATGGACGCCATGCTGCGCGCAGAACTCGCCACCACGCTCGCCGGGATCAAGGACGCCGGCTTGTACAAGTCCGAGCGGCAGCTGACCTCCCCGCAGTCGTCGCACGTGGAGACGGTGCACGGAGAGGTGCTGAACTTCTGCGCGAACAACTACCTGGGGCTTGCCGACCACCCGGACGTGATCGCCGCGGCGAAGTCCGCGCTGGACGAGTGGGGCTTCGGGATGGCGTCCGTCCGGTTCATCTGTGGCACCCAGACTCTGCACACCCGGCTGGAGCGCCGGCTCAGCGAGTTCCTCGGCACCGAGGACACCATCCTGTTCTCGTCCTGCTTCGACGCCAACGGCGGAGTGTTCGAGGTGCTGTTCGACGAGCAGGACGTGATCATCTCCGACGAGCTGAACCACGCGTCCCTGATCGACGGCATCCGGCTGAGCAGAGCCCGGCGGCTGCGCTACCGCAACCGCGATCTCGCCGATCTGGAGGACCGGCTGAAGGAGGCGTCCAAGGCGCGGCGGCGGGTGATCGTCACGGACGGCGTGTTCAGCATGGACGGCTCCTACGCACCCCTGGAGGGGATCTGCGACCTGGCCGACCAATACCGCGCGCTGGTGCTCGTGGACGACTCGCACGCCGTCGGGTTCGTGGGCGAGTACGGTCGCGGGACGCCCGAGCTGTTCGGCGTCGAAGGTGACGTGGACATCGTCACCGGCACGCTCGGCAAGGCACTCGGCGGGGCGTCCGGGGGTTATGTCAGCGGCGCGTCGGAGATGATCGCCCTGCTGCGCCAGCGGGCGCGGCCGTACCTGTTCTCGAACTCCGTCGCCCCGGCGGTGGTGGCGGGCTCGCTGGCCGCGCTCGAGCTGGTCAGTTCCTCGGGGGACGCCCGCGCCCGGCTGGCCGCCAACGCCGTCCTGTTCCGGACGCTGATGAGCAACGCCGGCTTCGACCTGCTGCCCGGCTCGCACCCGATCGTGCCGGTGATGTTCCCTGGCGAGGACGGCGCCCGCACCGCGTCCCGGATCGCTGACCGGATGCTCGCCGAGGGCGTCTATGTGATCGCGTTCAGCTATCCGGTCGTGCCGAAGGGCAAGGCGCGGATCCGCGTCCAGCTGTCCGCAGCGCACTCCGAGGATGACGTGCGGGCCTGCGTCCGCGCATTCACGACGGCCCGCGACGCGGTGGGCGACTGAGCCTTCGATCGGTCTGCCGTCCGGAATGACGGGGCCATGCCCGCAAGGTGTCCCCGTGGCGTCGTAGTCGACGCTTTGGGGACACTTTGTGGCACGGCTGATCGAGCCGGGGACAAGTTCAGCGGTTCAGGTAGGCCAGCACGGCGCGAACGCGGCGGTTGTCCTCGCTCGGCCCGAGGTCGAGCTTGGCGAAGATGTTGGCCACGTGTTTCGCGACAGCGGCCGGCGTGACCACCAGCTGTTCGGCGATGTCGGAGTTGGACGCGCCGTTGGCCATCAGCGAGAGCACCTCCAGCTCGCGCGGGGTGAGCCGGCCCAGCAGGGGGTCGCCGCGCCGGGCGTTGAGCAGCTGGCTGACGACCTCGGGGTCAACCACCACCCCGCCCGCGGCGACCACCTCGATCGAGTGCAGGAAGTCCGCCACCCGGCCCACGCGCTCCTTGAGCAGATAGCCCAGTCCGCCGTCCCTGGCCTCGAGCAGGGTCGCGGCATAGGCCGGAGCGACGTACTGGCTGAGCATCAGAATCGGCAGTCCGGGGTGGTCGACCCGCAACTGGACGGCCGCCCGCAGCCCGTCGTCGGTCATGGACGGCGGCATCCGGACGTCCGCGATTACGAGGTCCGGCAGACCGCCCCCGGCGGCGAGCCTGCGACACTGCGCGAGCAGCTCGGGGGCGTCCCCTGCCTCGGCCGCGACTTGGTGCCCAGCCCGTTCGAGCAGTCCGACCAGACCCGCGCGGATCAGCGCCGCGTCGTCGGCCACCAGCAGTCTCATTGGCACCTCGTTTCTCGCCCTTCGTCAGGCTCAGGGATCGTTGGGTTGGGGCTCAGGCCCTTCGTCAGGCTCGGGGATCGTTGGGTTGGGCTGGCCCTTCGTCAGGCTCAGGGAGCGTTGCCGTTGGGGAACGTCGCCCGAACCAGCGTCGGGCCACCCGGGGGACTGGTCAACCAGCAGTCGCCGCCGACGGCCCGCGCTCGTTCGACCAGCCCGCTCAGCCCGTGCCCCGGCTGCACCACGGCGCCGCCGCGGCCGTCGTCGTAGACCTCCACCTCCAGCGGATCAGCCAGGGCCAGCCGGACGGTCGCCGCGCTCGCGCCCGAGTGCTTGACCACGTTCGTGAAAGCCTCGCTGACCAGGTAGTACACGGCGAGCGCCAGCTGCTCGCCCGGCTCCCGCGAGCCGCTGATCTCCACCCGCACCGGCACCGGCTGCCGCTCGGCCAGCTCTCGGACGGCGGCCGCCAGACCGCGATCGGTGAGGATCTGCGGGTGGATCCCGCGGACGGTGTCCCGCAGCGACGTCAGCGCCGCTTCCACCGACTGGCGGGCCGACTCCAGCGCCGCTCTGGCGTCGTCCGGACGACCCTGGTCGAGCGCATAGTCGGCCTCGCCCAGGTGCATGGAGAGCAGGACGAGGTGCTGCTGGGCGCCGTCGTGCAGGTCCTGCTCGATCCGACGGCGTTCGGCGGCGAACACGTCCACCAGCTCGCGCCGGGACGTGGTCAGCTCGTCCACCTTCCGGCTGAGCTCGGAGTAGGGACGCAGCTGCAGGTCGATCACCAGCGCCTGCGCGGACGCCAGCGCCCACGCGCCGTAGAGGCCGCCCATGACGACGAGCAGCAACCCCACCACGGAGAGGACACGATCGACCAGGGCGGCAGGCGTGCTGTACACGATGACCAGCGAGCGCAGCAGGGACGACACGGCCCCCGCCCACGCTGTGCCCGGCACGAGGTCGATCAACCCGAAGAGCACAGTGATGCCCCAGACCGACAGGTTCCCGTCCTTGAGCCCGCGCAGATCCCAGGGGTGCCGCACCCTGCTGCGCGGCAACGGGCTGAGCCGGGGCAGCCCGAGCACGACCAGCCGCACCCGCTCCACGTTCGCGGTCGCCCAGGTCACCAGCGGCAGGACCAGCACCCCTACGATCGCTGCCGCCAGGGCGACGAGGCCGGCGATCATCGAGGTCAGACAGTAGAGCACCGAGCGCCAGCCCAGCGGGCTGATGAAGATGCGCAGCGGGTTCCCCGGTGGCGCCAGGTGCGCGCGCAGGTCTGCATCGCTCAACTGGGCGGGCCGGGTCATGCCGCCACCCTACGGCTCCGCGCCGCACCGGTCAGGGGGGCGGGAGCCACCTCGCGGTAGTGCTGGCACTACCCCACGGACACCGCTCAGCGCCCGTGAATCGAAGCCTCGGCCGAGGTTGGCTTGAGGGCATGCAGAACTCCGCAGGGCGCACCCTGAGCGCCAACAACATCTCCAAGTCCTTCGGTGACGTCCACGCGCTCGACCGGGTGTCCCTCGACATTCCCGCCGGGCAGTCGGTGTCGGTGATGGGCCCGTCCGGGTCGGGCAAGTCGACGCTGCTGCACTGCCTGGCCGGCATTCTGCGTCCCGACTCCGGGGACGTCAGCCTGGGCGAGGAGCCGGTCTCGCTGTCCTCGGACGCGGCCCGCAGCCGGCTGCGGCTGGAACGGATGGGCTTCGTCTTCCAGGACGGTCAGTTGCTGCCCGAGCTTCCGGCCCTGGAGAACGTCGCGCTGCCGCTGCTGCTCCTCGGCCGTCCCCGCGCGGAGGCGCTGGGCCGTGCGGCCGACTGGTTGTCGCGGCTGGGTCTGAGCGGCCTCGAGAAGCGGCGTCCGGGCCAGCTGTCGGGTGGCCAGGAACACCGGGTGGCGATCGCCCGCGCGCTGGTCGGTGCGCCGGCCGTCGTCCTCGCCGACGAACCCACCGGCGCCCTCGACCAGGCCACCGGCGCCGAGGTGATGCGGGTGTTGACCGCCGCCACCAGGGACGTGGGTGCCAGCCTGGTGGTGGTCACCCACGACGTGGGAGTGGCCGCCTGGTGCGAGCGCCACGTCCAGATCGTCGACGGCCGGCTGTTCTCCGACCGCCACGTCGCCGAGGTGGCGTGATGCGCACCCTGCGACTCGCGCCGCTGCTGCTGCGCGGCCGGATCTCGGCCGGCTACGGCCTGATCGACCTGATGAGCGTGGCCGCATTCACGCTGAGCGGCTGGCTGCTGCTCATCGTGACCGCGGGCATGAACGCCTTCTACCACCGGCAGCTGGTGCCGCCGCCGGCCTTCCTCGCCGCCCTCGGCGACGGGGCGGCGTACGGCTCGTCCCAGCTCGTCGTCTGGACGATCCTCGCCGCCTGCGCGGGCGTGCTGCTGATCGTCCCCGTGCTCACCCTCGGCGCCGCGGCCGCCCGGATGGGCGCGTTGGGCCGCGACCGGCGGCTGGCCGGCCTGCGCCTGCTCGGCGCGACCGGCGGCCAGGTCGTTGCGCTGAGCGCCATCGAGACCATGCTCGCCGCGCTGGCCGGCGCTGCGCTCGGTACGCTCGGCTATCTGGTTACGCTGCCGTTGTGGGCAGGGGTGACGTTCCAGGCCACCCCGCTCGGTGCGGGCGAGATGCTGCTGCCCGTGGCCGGGATCGCGGGGATCGTCGTCCTGCTCGTCCTGCTGGCCGGGATCAGCTCGGTGGGCGGCCTGCTGCGCCTGCGGATCTCGCCGCTCGGGGTGGCTCGTCGGCAGCCGCGGAAGGCGCTGAAGCTGTGGCGCTTCCTCGCCCTGCCTGCGGTGGTGGTGGTCTGGCTGGTGATCGCGCCACTGCTGAACCTCGCCAGGCAGCTCGTGTTCAGCACGGCGATCATCGTCGTCGCGCTCGCGGTGTTCATGGGTGTGGTCAACCTGATCGGACCGTGGCTGCTGCAGCTGCTCGGCCTGTTCCTTGCCCGCTCCGGACGTCCGTCGGTGCTGCTCGCCGGACGCCGGCTGCTGGCGGACCCCAAGGCGGCGTGGCGCTCGGTCTCCGGATTGGCGTTCGTCGGGTTCACCGGCGGAGCGCTGGTCAGCCTGCCCGACTTCACGGTGGGCAATACCGATCCGCTGATCCGCATCCTCGGCGACGACCTGCGGACGGGCACCTACCTGACGCTGGCGATCGCGTTCCTGGTGGCGGCGGCGTCCACGCTGCTCAACCAGGCGTCCGCGGTGCTGGACCGGCGTACCGAACTCAAGCAGCTGGCGAACGTCGGCGTGCCGGCGACCCTGCACGACCGGACGCGGCTGGTCGAGGTCGTGGCCCCGGCGGCCCTGAGCGCGCTCGGCTCCGGCGGCCTGGCGGTGTTCTTCTTCGGGCTACTGCCGAAGGTGGGAGCCCAGCAACTGGGCGTCGTCCCGTTCGCTGGCGCCCTGCTGCTCGGCCTGGTGCTGGTGTGGGCGGCGGGGGAGGCCTGCCGTCCGCTCGTCCGGGCCGCGGTGACCAGCAGAGGCCCCCGAATCGACTGATCCCGCGGAGCATCGAGCTGGCGGAAAAGGCGAGCTGGCGGAAAAGGGGACGGTTCCGAGATTCGTCGTCGCGGCCGCTCGGCGCTGCGAATCTCGGAACCGTCCCCTTTTCGTTCAGGCGGGGTCGGCCCTGGCGGGTGGTTCCGCGTCCCGTACACTCGACGCCGAGGGGAGTACTTCTCAAGTCATCCGGTGGTCAGTCCGGGCACGTGATCGTGTCCCCCCGGGTGCGCCGGTGACGGTGAAGGAGACCTCACAACAGACTGCTGTGAGGAGACCTTCGTGACCATTCCCGTTCTCGAGATCGCGATCGGCTCGCCTGAGCTGTGGGCGATCAGCATCGTCGCGGTGCTGGCGCTGTTCGGCCTCGACTTCGCCATCACCCGCAAGCCGCACGAGGTCTCGATGAAGGAGGCCGTCGGCTGGTCGGCGTTCTACATCGCGCTGCCGCTGGCGTTCGGCGTCTGGATCTGGACGGCCTTCGGCGCCGAGCGCGGCCTGGAGTTCTACGCCGGCTACCTCGTGGAGAAATCGCTCAGCGTCGACAACCTGTTCGTATTCATGCTCCTGCTGGCGTCCTTCGCCGTCCCGCGCGAGCTGCAGCAGCGCGTCCTGCTGATCGGAGTGGCGGGGGCCCTGGCGCTGCGCGGGGTGTTCATCGCCCTGGGCGCGGCGATGCTGGCGAACTTCGCCTGGACGTTCCTCCTGTTCGGGGCGATCCTGCTCGCCACCGCAGTGAAGGTGCTCAGGGACACGCTCGACCCGGCCGACCACGAGATCCACCCGAACGACCTGCGGATCGTGAAGCTCGTCCGCCGGTTCTGGCCGGTGACGGACGGCTACCGCGGTCCGCGCCTCAGCGTCGTCGAGGACGGACGCCGGGCCCTCACCCCGCTCGCGCTGGCGACCCTCGCCATCCTGGGCACCGACGTCGTGTTCGCCGTGGACTCCGTCCCCGCGGTGTACGGCATCACCGGCGACCCGTACCTGGTCTTCGTCACCAACGCCTTCGCCCTGCTGGGCCTGCGGGCGCTGTACTTCGTGCTCGAAGGGGCGCTCGGGTCGCTCGTCCACCTCGGCTACGGGCTGGCGGCGATCCTCGCGTTCATCGGCGCGAAGCTGGTGATGCACTGGGCCCACGGTATCTGGACGTGGGTGCCAGAGATCGACACCCTCGTCTCGCTCGGTGTGATCGTGGGCATCCTGGCGATCGTCGTGGTGACCAGCCTCATCGCGAACCGGCGCAAGGCCTCGGTCACCGGCTCCTGAGGCGCCGCCGGGCTCAGCCGGCGATCGTCGGCCATTCCGCAGGCTGGGCCACGACGTCCGGTACCAGCTTCGGAGCCGCGTCGAGCTCCGGCACCGGCTGGTGCTCGGCCGGTTCGAGGGCCGACGGCTCGGCCTTCGGCTTCTCGCCACCGTCCGGGACGCCGACCGCGGCGGGGACGGACGCTGCCTTCTCCCGCTCGATAAAGGTGCCGAGCTCACTGATCGTGGTCATGATCGGGGACGGGAACACGACCGTCGTGTTCTTGTCCACACCGATCTCGACGAGGCTCTGCAGGTTCCGCAACTGCAGGGCGAGCGGGTGGGCCATCATGATGTCCGACGCGTCGCCCAGCGCGGCCGCGGCCTTGAACTCACCCTCTGCGTTGATGATCTTGGCCCGCTTCTCCCGCTCGGCCTCAGCCTGCTTGGCCATGGCGCGCTTCATGCTGTCGGGCAACTGGATGTCCTTGAGCTCGACCAGGGTGACCTCGACGCCCCAGTCGAGCGTGGTCATGTCGAGGATCTCGCGGATGTCGAGGTTGATCCGGTCGGTCTCGGACAGAGTCTCGTCGAGCGTGTGCTGGCCGACCACCTTCCGCAGCGTGGTCTGGGCGATCTGGTCGATCGCGGCCCGGACGTTCTCGATGGCGAGCACCGATTTCTGGGCGTCCGTCACCCGGAAGTAGGCGACCGCCGAGACGCCTACGCTCACGTTGTCCTTCGTGATGATGCCCTGGGACTGGATCGGCATGGTCACGATCCGCATCGACACCCGGTGCAGGACGTCGACGAACGGGATGATGAACCGCAGTCCTGGCTGCAGGATCGCGACCACCCGGCCCAGCCGGAACAGGACGCCTTGCTCGTACTGCTTGATGATTCGCAGCGAGAGGCCCAGCAACACCAGTACGACGATCGCCAACACCAGGAAGAACACCATCGCGAATCCATTCGACGCCTGCGATTCGGGTCTGGGAACCCGGCCTGGATCGCTGCTCCGAGTCTAGGACGTGCCTCCCAACCCCGCACGAGCTGAGGTCAGCCCAGCTGCAATACCCGCACGACCACCAGGGCCAGCATCAGGACGGCCAGTCCGGTGAGCGCGAACACCTGGATTCGGGTGCGGTCCTTGCGGGGGGCGTAGACGATGATCGCAGTGGTGACGAGGCCGCCGACCAGGCCTCCGATGTGGCCTTGCCAGGAGATGCCGGAGCCCACGAAGGAGTAGACGAGGTTGATCCCGAGCCACATGAACGCCACGCGCAGGTCGGCCTTCACCTTCAGCCCGACCACGACCAGCGACCCGATCAGCCCGAAGATCGCCCCGGATGCGCCGAGCGTCTGCACGCCCGGGTCGGTCAGCCAGACGACGGCGAGCGATCCGGCGATCGCCGAGAGCAGGTAGACCGCGAGGAACCGCGCTCGTCCGAGCGCCGCCTCCATGGGCGGGCCGAGGAACCACAGCGACAGCATGTTCATGCCGATGTGCAGCGGCTCGGTGTGGGTGAAGGCGGACGTGATCAGTTGCCACCACGCGCCGCCGTCCAGCCCGGCCTGCCAGATGCCGTTCGCGACGGCGCACTGGGCGGCGCTCCCCAGGAACCCGCGGGTCGGGTCGGTGGGGCTGAGGCACACGCTGCTCGGACGCAGGGCGAACAGGTCGGCGAGCGAGTCCCCGAGGGTGAGGATCAGCGCCCAGACCACCACGTTGATCCCGATCAGCACGAAGGTGGTGGTGCGCGGGTTGTGGCTGCGCGTCCCGCCGTAGGGACCCTCGTTCTGGCGTGTCTGCCGCGCGCCCTGTGCCACGCAGTCGGGGCACTGGAATCCGACCGACGCGCTGATCATGCAGTCACCGCAGATCGGGCGTCCGCAACGCTGGCAGCGGATGTAGGTCGGACGGTCGGGATGGCGGTAGCAGCCGTAGGCGATCGGCTGCTGCGGCTGGCTCATGC
>DAIPJC010000079.1:0-11992 GCA_036770475.1 Propionicimonas sp.
ATCAGCTCGCCCGAGTCCGGCGCACACACCTCACCAGGGGTCATCACATCGAGTGCCAGCTGCTGCATCCCGACAGCCTACCTGACGTATCGACAAATGTAGATATGTCGAGCCCCCTGGGCTGCTCGGGTCAGGTGGGTTTGACCGCCCGGACGATCGCGCCGTGCATCTGCGGGGCGACCTCGTGGGTGAACCGCACTTCGATGTCGGTGAATCCGGCGGCGGTCAGCCCGTCGATGTACTCCTGGCGGGACAGCGCACCGGCAACGCAGCCGACGTGGCTGCCACGCTCGGCCCGATCAGCGGGGGTGAGGTGGTCGTCCGCGACCACGTCGGAGACCCCGACCCGTCCACCAGGGGCCAGGACGCGGAACATCTCGGCCAGCACCTTCGGCTTGTCGACACTCAGGTTGATCACGCAGTTGGAGATCACCACGTCCACCGCGGCATCCGGCAGTGGCACCTGCTCGATCCGGCCCTTCAGGAACTCCACATTGGTCGCGCCAGCCTTGGCGGCGTTCTCCCGAGCCAGGGCGAGCATCTCATCGGTCATGTCGACCCCGTAGGCAAACCCGTCCGGGCCGACCCGGCGGGCCGACAGCAGCACGTCCAGGCCGCCACCCGAACCCAGGTCGAGCACCCGCTCGCCAGGGTTCAGCTCGGCCACCGCGGTGGGGTTCCCGCAGCCCAGGCTCGCGAGCACTGCCAGCTCGGGCACCTGTCCGGCCTGCTCGGCGTCGTACAGGGCCGATCCGAACACCTCGGTCTCCGCGATACCAGAGCAGCAACCACCTCCGCCGCAACAACCGCTCCCGCCACCGTCCAGATCGTCCAGGATGTCGATGGTCCGTCTACCGGTGCTCATCGCCGCTCTCGCCGCGGCGGCGTACCGGTCCCGGACCTGCTCCACCACATCGCTGTCACCCATTACTCCACTCACTTCCTGTTCGTTTCGATCGTCAGCAGCTGCTTCGTCGGGGCCGGGTCGAGGAGCTGCTGGATCGCCTGCAGCCCGGCAACGTTCACCCAGTACCAGGTCTGGCGGCCGTCCCGTTCCCGCTCCAGGAACCCAGCATCGAACAACGCCCCCAAGTGGTGGGTCACCGTTGGCTGACTCAACCCCAGCCGCTCAGCCAACACACCCGTCGTCGCCCGGCCCCCCGCAGTGGCGCGGATCAGGCTCAACAATCGAAGCCGGGCGGGGTCAGCCAGCGCCTTCAACGCCCCCGCCAACACCAACGCCTCCTCCGGCTGCAACTCCGCCTGCAACACCGGCGAACAACACAGATCCCCCACCAGCATGGGCCGGGCCGACGCCTCCTGAAGACTCATAGACACATGTCTATCATATCGACTAACGTCGATCAATAGACGCTCGTCCATTGATTTCGACTTCTGGTGGAGGTTGCGGGGCTACCTCTCGTTGCCCGTGCTTGCCCGCAGTAGGAGGGGATCGGACGTCAAGCCTAGTATCTCCACTAGTCAGACCACGAATCGTGGTGGACACTAGCCCGTTGGTCGCGTCCCTTCCAGAATCCGGGACAGCCCCTGAGCTACCCGCGCGTCCGCTCCGTCCAAGCTGTGCTGGTAGTGCATGGCCATGCCCGGAGTGGCGTGCCCAAGGCGCGCCATGACGTCGGCGGTGGTGGCTCCGACGGAGGTCGCGAGTGAGGCACCGGTGTGGCGCAGCGTGTGTGGTGTGGCGTCCGGACGGCCCGCCGCCACAGCGGCCTTCTGGAAGAGCCGCGCGAACGAGGACGAATGCAGGTGGCCGCCGTTGGGCGCCGGGAACAGCAGCGCTTCCGGTCCCGCGTCCACGTAGGTGTCGAGATGGGTCTTCAGCTCCGGCAGCAGGGCTGGCGGAACGTGGACCCGACGGACGCCGGCATCGGTCTTGGTGTCGCCAACGAGGTAGCCGCCCTTGACCTTCACCACACCGCGAGACACCTTGAGCACGCCCGCCTTGAGATCGACGTCCTGGCGTCGCAGTTCCGACAGCTCCCCGTATCGAAGAGCGCACCAACAGCCCAGTAGCACGGCCATGCGCAGCCGCGCAGGCATGGCGCGCGCCAGGTCGGCGACTTGCGCCACGGTCAGTGGCTCGATGTTCTTGGCTCGCTTCGTGCGCACCTTGGTGCGGCTCGGCAGCGCCACCGGGTTGCTGTCGACCAGCTCAGACTCCACCGCGCCGGCCATGACGTTGTGGAGCAATTGGAACGCCTTGGACCGGGCTCGTGGTTTCGTCGGGTCGAGCGTGTTCCACCACTGCCGGACGTCCCTCTTGGTCAGTTCCTCCACCGGCATCGTTCCCAGCGCAGGAACGATGTGATTGGCCAGGAGCGAGTCGTAGTCGCGCCGGGTCGCGGGCCGGAGGTCAAGGTCGCGCAGCCACGTCCTGGCGAACGTCTCGACGGTCAGCGGCACGGGCTTGGGCGCCGCTGCCGCAGCGGCGGCTTGGGCCAGTCGGACGGCGGGTGGGCGCCAGGTTTCGCTTTCGACCAACCGGCGCTCATCACTGAGCCAGGTCTCGGCGTCCGCCGCACTGGTGAACGTGACCGGTGCGACGTGGCGCTGCAGGTCCGGCCCGGCGTAGCTTGCCTGGTACCGCCTGGACGGCAGCCGCCTGATCGCTCCGAAGCTCCGGCGTCGAGCCATCAGGACCCCATTTCGTGCAACATACGTGCAACATCTCATCGCGTTTTGGTGCCAACCTGACCACTTTATCGCACGTTTCGGGATCTGCGTCCGATACATCAATGCTTGTCAGAGCGAGTTATCTAGGGATTTCTCCACAGGAGAAGGGACAGTGTGTGAGGGTTCGAGTCCCTTCTCCGGTACCCGTGCAAGTCCACGGCACGTGGTCACGCGGCCGCTGGGCTCGACGAGCAGCCCGGCGTGGTCATCGAGGGTGGCGATCCAGGCGGGCGCGCTGCGTCCCTTCACGAAGGCGGCGGTGGCGTAGATGTCGGCCCAGGTCAGTTCTGGCCCGATCACCGTCGCGGAGAGCAGACCGGTGGCCGGCGCGCCCGTGGCGGGATCGGTGATGTGGTGGCCTCGCGCCGCGGTCCCGGAGGTGGCCACCGCGCCGGTGCGAAGGTGCACCGTGCGCAGGATGCGACTGCGGTCGCGGGGATCCTCGATGCCGATGGCCCAGTCAGGCGTGTCGGTGCGGCGACAATGGACGGCGATGTCGCCGCCCGCGTTGGCGAGGATGTCGTGCCGACCGAGACGGACGAGTTGCTCCGAGAGGCCGGCGACGGCCTGTTCGACGGCCCAGCCCTTGACCAGGCCCGTGGGATCGAAGATCGGCCGTCCGCCTGGTCCAGGCAGCCACGCCGAGAACGCCCCGCCGGTGCGGTGCGCGGCGAGTTCGCAGAGCGCTGCGACGTGGCGGATCCGTGGGTGGGCGTCGCGAAGCTCGTCGCGTCCGTCGCGGATCCGGCTGACCGGGCTGTCCGGCCGCCAGGTGCTGAACATCGCGTCGTCGCGTCGCAGCTCGGCGAACGCATCCTCGACGAGCACGGCGACCGTGGCCGAATCCGCCTCCGGGCCCCGGATGTGGATACTGACCGGCAGGCCCATGACCTGCGCGACGAATGCGCGGCGCGGGATGTCCGTCAGGTGCGACCCGGTGGCGGTCAACCCGGTGGCGGTCACTTGAGGTGCGCGGCGTCGATGGCGGACTGGAGCGACTCGATGTAGCCGTCGCTGGTGACGGTGGCGCCCGAGACCGCGTCGATCTGCGCGCTCTGCGCCTGCACGACCTCGGCATTGAGAGTCGGGATCGCGTAGGCGTTGATCTGCTGGTCCCGCGGGTTCCCGTTCGGGTACTCGACGGCGTCGGCTTTCGTGACCTTGCCGTCCTTCACGGTGATCTGGACCTGCACCGTACCCCAGCGGGTCTGTGCGGCATCGCCGGTGAATGTCCCGGAGCTCGACGACGAGGTCGCACTGCTCGTCGGCGCAGGGCTGGACGCCTCTCCCGCGTGGGGGGTGGCGGACGCCGACTGGCCATCCTGCCCTTCGCCCGTCCCCGCATCGCTGGTTGTGGCCGCTTCGGAGTTGGTACTGGTGTGGTAGCTGAACAGCAGCACCAGACCACTGATGGTGCTCATTACCGCGATCACGATCTTGCGCATCCGGGTTCTCCTCGTGGGTGGTCTGCGGTTACCAGCTGAAGCGTTCGGAATGGATCCGGGACGCAGGGACGTCGCACTCGCGTGCCGCGCGCTCCGCAGCGTCCATCCATTCGGTGGCGCCGCACAGGTAGACGTCCTGCTCCGCGATGTCGGGCACGAGCCGGCGCAGTGCCTCGGCATCGGAGAGCGCGGCGGCCGATTCCGGCAGCCAGGTGTGCCGACCCCGGACGCGGCGGCCGAGCACGTAGAACACCCGGGCTCCGCGGGTCTGCGCCAACTGCTCGATTTCGGCGCGGAGCACCAGGTCTGCCTCGGTCCTCGCTCGGTAGATGAGGGTGACGTCCCCGGGGTGCTGCGGCAGGCCTTCCAGCAGGGCCCGCATGGGGCTGATCCCGATCCCGGAGGCCAACAGCGTGACCTTCTGCCGGGTGCGCACCCCCGGGTGGAGCCGCCCGTACGGACCCTCGATGAGCACTCGCGTGCCCGGACGGACCGTCGCCAGCGCGCGGCTGCCATCGCCGAGGTCCTTGACCGTGATCCGCAGGCCTTCGCCGTCCGGCGTGGCCGACAGCGAGTACGGATGCCCGCGCGTCCACCCGGACCCGGTCAGGAACCGCCAGGTGAAGAACTGCCCGGCTGCGGCGGGAAGCCGGTCGAGCCGGCGTCCGCGGATCAGGACCGTGGTCACATCCGGGCTCTCCTGAGTCACCTCGGCCACCCGCAGGTCGTGCCGAAGGCTCCGGACGAGCGGAAGCCCGACGCGCCAGACCAGGATCGAGCCGGCCGCCGTCCCCCACAACGTCCACCAGTAGGCGGTAGCCGCCGGGCTGGAGACGAAGTCCTGGCCCGTCCACAGCATGTGCGGGATCGCGAGGCCGACGCCGAGGTAGGCATACAGGTGGAGCAGGTGCCACGACTCGTAGCGCAGCCGCCGCCGGGCCCGGCGGACGCTCGTTGCGACCACCAGCACCAGCAGCAGCGTGCCGGCCAGGGCGAGCAGCATGCCCGGGTAGTCGACAACGAGCTCCCAGAACTCGGCGAACGGGTTCAGTCCCACGCTGAGGGCGTAGCCCACCGAGATCAGCACCAGGTGGGCAAGCATCAGGTTGAACGACCACAGGCCCACCAGGCGGTGCCTGCGAGCGAGCTCGTCCTGACCGTACGTGCGCTCGACGACAGGGACGCGGGCCATCAGCAGCACCTGAACGAGCAGGAGGTTGGCCGATATGAGGCCGGTCAACCGGCCGAGGCTCGTGACAGCGTCCGCCGGAGTGGCGAGGTCCTGCACGCCACGGCCGGCGATCCACAGCGCGACCACGACGAGCATGCTCGTCCAGGTGGCGGCGGCCACTGCGTCCCGCCACCAGCCGGGGACCCGCGCGCCGCGCGCTGCCCTCGCCACAGCGGTCGGGGCAGCGTCGACCACCCTCAGGGGTGTCTCGGTGAGCAGGGCCATGGCCGTCCTTCGGATCGATCTCTCTGGAGAGTCTGGGCGTGCAGGCAATCAGCGTCATGGGCCCGCACTGTGGACCTCCTGTGCTTGCCGGGCGTCGCGCCGGCAGTCGGGCGCGGTGTCAGTTCGTGCGGCTGGCGGACGACTGGACCGGCAGCTCGATCCGGACCTCCGCGCCCGGACGCCCCGGGGCGGAAGTGCCCAGCCGCCCGCCAGCCTGCTCGACCAGTCGGCGGGCGATCCGCAGACCCATCCCGGACGTGCCCGGTCGCGGTTCACCGCGCTCGCGTGGGAAGCCGCTTCCCGCGTCGCTGACCAGGAGAATCGCCCACTGTCCGGAAGCGTCGAGGCGGATCCCGAAGCCGCTGCCTTCCGGGGTGTGCGCGAAGACGTTGTCGATGCAGATGTCGACGATGTCGCCGAGGTCGAGCGCATTCATCCCCACGCCGCTGAGCACGAGCCCGAGCGCGATGATGCTCACCCAGGCGAGCGGCACGCCCTCTGCGAGCTGGTCTGGGGTCATGGCCGCTCGGATCACCGCGACCCCGCCGTCGACCAGGACCGGCACGTACACCCGCCCGCCGTCGGCGTCCCGGACAGAGAACGCCTCGCCCTGGATGGCCCGCTGGTAGGCCGGGTCGGCGGACGCGTCCGGCCACGACGCGCCCAACACTCGACCGTCGGCGAGCACGACGCTCGTCCGGGCCGGCGAACCCGAGAGGCTGGGCTGCAGCAGGTCGGCGAGTCTCGGGTCGGCGTGCAGGCTCGAGACCAGCACCGCCACGGTGTTCGCCTGCTGGCTGGCCACCGCCATGCCGCGATCCGCGGCTATCGCGTTCACCAGGAGCAGCAGCGGGATCACGAAGGAGGCGACGATCGCGGTGCTGATGATCGCGACCAGCACGCCCACCCGGCGGCGCATCAGCTCTCCGGGAGTTCGGCAAGGCGCACCCCGACCCCGCGGACGGTGTGCAGGTAGCGCGGCTGGGCCGCGGTCTCGCCGAGCTTGCGGCGCAACCAACTCAGGTGGACGTCGACGGTGCGGTCGCCGCCACCGAACGGCAGGCCCCACACCTCGGCCAGCATCTCGCGCTTGGTGACGACCTCTCCACCCCGGCTGGCGAGCACGATCCGCGTGTCCTGAGTGCCGTAGTTGAGGTACGCCCCGACGAACTCGGACATGTTGTCGGGGCCGAGGGCTCCCGGCATCTCCACGACCCGCTCAGCACCGACGACCCGTTCGAGCGTCGGACGGAGGCGTTCGGCGCGCACGCGACGGTCGAGTACCGACGAGCTGGGGGTGTAGGCGCGCGCCGCTTCGTCAACCGCTGCGCGAACGTGCCGGGACACGAGGCCTCCTGGACCGACGCCGCGCTGGCACGGCTGACGCTACGCCCGGCGACGGGCCACGTCCTAGCATGAGGCCGTGCAGCCGGACATCGACGAACTCGCCGCATTGCGCAGCTATCAGCAGCAGTTCGCGGTGAGCATCCCGCTCGTGGACGCGGACGCCCGCGTGCCGTGGTGCGGTGACTGGATGGTCCGGGACCTCGTGCTCCACCTGGCCGGGGTGCACCACTGGGCGGCGGCCAAGGCTGCGCGTCAACCCGAGCCCCCGCTGGAGCTCGACCGCTCCGACCTCGCGTCGGCCTACGCGGCATGTGCGACCGAGCTGTACGACACGCTCACGACCCTTGTCCCCGATGCGCCCGCCGACACTCTGCTCGACGACGGCCTGCCGCTGGAGCGGCGTCCGGCGGGGACGGTCCGGTTCTGGCACCGTCGCCAGGCGCTGGAGACGCTGATCCACCTGTGGGACCTGCGCAGCGCCGGCGGGCTGCCTTTCGAACCCGGCCCGGACGCGTGGCTCGACTGCCTCGACGAGGTGGTCACCGTCATGCATCCGCGCCAGTTGCGCCTCGACCGGATCGCTGCGCCGGTCGTACGAGTGCGGCTCGTGGCCACCGACGTGCCGGCTGACTACGCCTTGGACCGATCGCCAGAGGGGCAGGGCGTCATCGTGACCGGCCCGATCAGGAGCCTGGCGCTGCTCGCCTGGGGTCGCGTCGCACCGTCCGACCCGAGCCTGGCGATCGAGGGGGACCGGGACGGGCTGGCGACCGTGCTCGCCGCTGGCCTCACGCCCTGAGGGCGTCCGCTCAGATCCCGAGCTCGCGCCTGAGCTTCGCGACGTGCCCGGTGGCCCGGACGTTGTATCGGGCGACCGCGATCGTGCCCTCGCCCGTGGCGTCCACATCCACGACGAAGGTCGACCGGATCACTCCCTCGACCTGCTTGCCGTAGAGCAGCTTCGACCCGAAAGCGCCGTACGCGTCGAGCACCTCGCGTCCGGGGTCGGCCAGCAGCGGAAAGCTCAGCTGGTCGCGTTCGCGGAACCGCGCGAGCTTTCCGGTGTTGTCCGGCGAGATTCCCAGGAGTTGGTAGCCCGCGGACGCCAGGTCCCCGGACGCGGCCTCGAAGTCCATTGCCTCCAGCGAGCAGCCCGGCGTGAGCGCTGCCGGGAAGAAGTAGACGATGACCCGGCCGCCCGCGTAGTCGGACAGCGAAACCGGGCGCTCGTCCGCGTCCGGCAGGGTGAAGGCGGGGGCGGTGTCGCCCGGCTGCAGTTGGGTCATGGCGCCACCCTAGTGGTGACACCACCCGGCCATTCGTGCCGAGGCTTCGCCGTCCACCGGAAAAGGGGTATGTGCTGGCATAGGCTGTGCGCGACGGGCAGCCCGGCGAGCTTGGAGGACCAATGGCAGACGCAGTCCGCACCCGCGAGGACATCGAGGCCGAGATCGATGCCGCACGCCAGCGCCTCGCCGCGAGCGTCGAGGGACTGATCAACCAGGTCCACCCGAAGGCGATCGTGGCCAACACGGTGGCCGACGCCCGGACCTTCGCGGAGGGCACTTTCGAGCAGGCGCGCGCCCAAGTGGTGGATGATCGCGGCAACCTTCGCACGGACCGGGTGGCCCTGCTGGCGGCCGCCGTGGGCGGGGCAATCACGTTCGTCCTGGTGGTCCGCTCGCTCCTGCGCGGACGCTGATCGCGCCGGGGTGCCGAAGGGCGTCCGTGACCGGTGGCCGGACGCGGGTCGTGACGATGGCGTGATGTCAGGCGAAGCTGCAGGCTCTGGACGTGAAGTTGCGTCGGGTCACTCGTTTTACTTCCGCGCCGGAGATGGCGAAACCCAACTGAATCGGTTCATTTACCACATATGCCTGATCGGTCTGTTTGAGTTGGATAACAATCCGGGAAAGGTGCTGCCCAGAAGGGGTGCCGCGTGCCTAGAGTGCTGACTAGGGTCCCCAGGCGGGGGACACACATTTGAGAAGCGAGGACTCAATGTCTCATGCACGCACAACGCGGCGCGTGCTCGCAGCAGTGGCATCGGTCGGTGCCGTGCTCGTCACTGCTGCGTGCAGTTCGTCCACCACACCCCAGGCCAGTGGCTCGGCCGGCGGCGTGAATTGGGACGAGCGCGGGCCGATCACCTACGCACAGGGCAAGGACACCGCAGGCGTGTGGGCCGGCGTCCTGAAGACGTGGAACGACGCCCATCCGAACGAGCAGGTCACGCTGATCGAGCTCTCGCCACAGGCCGACCAGCAGCGCGCGGACATGATCAAGCGCGGCCAGGCGAAGAGCGGCGAGTTCTCCGTGATGTCGGTCGACGTCGTGTGGACGGCCGAGTTCGCCGCCAACGGCTGGCTGCAGGAGCTCCCGTCGGACAAGTTCCCGACGACGGGCATGCTCGCCAGCGCGGTCGACGCGGCGTCCTACTTCGGCAAGCTGTACGCCTACCCGCAGTCCTCCGACGGTGCCCTGCTGTACTACCGCAAGGATCTCCTCGACAAGGCCAACCTGCAGCCGCCGAAGACGTGGGACGAGATGCAGCAGGTCTGCGACAAGGTCCTGCCAGACCAGAAGGGGATGTCCTGCTACGGCGGGCAGTTCCAGAAGTACGAGGGCTTGACCTGCAACGTCGCCGAAGCCGTGAACTCTGCGGGTGGCCAGTTCATCACCGATGACGGCAAGCCGGCCGTGAACACGGCTGAGGCGATCTCGGGCCTGCAGTGGCTGGTGGACGGCTTCAAGAGCGGGATGATCCCGAAGGAGGCCATCACCTGGCAGGAGGAGGAGAGCCGGCAGGCCTTCCAGGACGGCAAGATCCTGTTCCTGCGCAACTGGCCGTACGTCTACAACCTGGCCAGCAAGACCGACGGTTCCTCGAAGGTTGCGGGCAAGTTCGGCGTGGCGCCGATCCCGGGCAAGACCGGTCCTGGCGTCTCCACTCTCGGTGGCCACAACATCGGCATCTCGTCGTTCACCAAGAACAAGGGCACCGCGGGCGACTTCATCAAGTGGATCGCCTCTGAGGATCAGCAGAAGACCTTCCTGCAGAAGGGTTCGCTGGCCCCGATCCTGGAGAGCATGTACGGCGACGCGGAGCTGCAGAAGCAGTTCGGCTACCTGTCCACGCTGGGCGAGTCGATCAAGAACGCGAAGGCGCGGCCCAAGGCCGTCCGCTACGGCGACGTGACGGCCGCGATCCAGGACGCCACCTACTCGGCCCTCCAGACGGCTGTCGGGAACGGCAGCACCACACCGGAGCAGGCGTTCAACGACCTGCAGACGAAACTGACGGATCTGCTCAAGTAGGTCATCGTCTTCGGGACTTCTCGGGGTCGCGGACGTACCGCGGCCCCGAGAAGTTGTCTCATTGGTGATTCCTTTCCCTAGCAAAGGAGGTGGGGAAGCATGAGCCAGGGCATGACAACGACGCTCGCCGGCAACACGCCTCCCGTTACCGAGAAGCGCAAGAAGAACCTGCTGAGCGATGGCCAGGGCACCCTGGCCGCAATTCTGATTTCCCCGACGATGCTCGTGATCCTGTTCGTCGTCGGCATCCCGATCCTACTGTCATTGCGGGAGTCGGTGTTCCGCAAGAACACGGCCGTCGATCCGACCACCGGCATGATCGCCGACAGCGAGAGTTTCGTCGGTTTGCAGAACTTCACAGACATCTTTGCGAACCCGAGCAATGTGGTGGGCGCGTGGGGAACGATGGACCGACTGGTCAACTCCTTCCTGAACGTCACGTTCTTCACCGTTGTCTGTGTCGTGATCGAGACCGTCCTCGGCGTGGCGATGGCGCTGATCATGGCCCGGGCCTTCCGTGGCAAGGGCTTCGTGCGTGCCGCCATCCTGATCCCGTGGGCGATCCCCACGATCGTTTCGGCGCGCATGTGGGGCCTGATCTTCGACGCCGATGGCGTGATGAACAAGATCCTCGGGCAGCAGGTTCTGTGGCTGGCCGACAACAACTACTCGCAATGGGCGGTGGTCGTCGCCGATACCTGGAAGACCGCACCGTTCA
Source organism: Propionicimonas sp. (assembly GCA_036770475.1). Lineage (GTDB taxonomy): Bacteria > Actinomycetota > Actinomycetes > Propionibacteriales > Propionibacteriaceae > Propionicimonas. The sequence goes on from DAIPJC010000079.1 coordinate 10,979, forward strand.
TCGGACTGCTCACCCTTGCCGGCCTGCAGACGATCCCCGGGGACGTCTACGAGGCGGCGAAGGTCGACGGGGCCAATGCGTGGCAGACCTTCCTGCGGATCACCCTGCCGATGGTGAAGCCTGCCCTTGTGGTGGCGGTGCTGTTCCGCACCCTCGACACCATGCGGATGTTCGATCTCCCCTGGGGCATGATCGGCCAGGGCAAATACTTCGTCGAGACCATTTCGATGTTCGCCTACATCGAGAACAACCAGTTGCGCTACGGCTCGGCTGCGGCGTACTCGCTGATCCTGTTCGCCTACATCGTGCTGGTCGCGTTCATCTTCGTCCGCTTGCTCGGTGCCGACGTGATCGGTGACGAGGAGACCAGGGCGCTCTCCGAACAGCGCAAGCGGCAGAAGTTGCGGGCCAAGGAGGAGAAGCGCAAGATCCCGCTGGCCAAGAGCACGATCACGAGTGGGGAGTTCCAGTCATGACCGCAGCAGCTACCTCGCGGCTGACCGCCGCTGAACTGGCCGAACTGAACAAGCCGCGCCGCGACTGGAAATTCTGGCTGAGCAAGGTCGGCATCTTCGTCGGGATGGCGTTCATCATCATCTACTGCATCGCGCCGTTCTACTGGATGGTGGTGTCGTCACTCCGCCTGCCGACAATGGGACGAGACACGTCCTTCTGGCCGAACCCGGTCTCGTTCGACAACTTCCCTGCCGTGTTCGACCCGCGCAACGGCTTCGGACGGGCCCTGGTGAACTCGGTGATCGTCTCGCTGACGACGACACTGCTCACGTTGCTGCTGGGCATCCTCGGTGCCTATGCGCTGGCGCGCCTGCGCTTCAGGTTCAAGGGCCTCGTGCTGGCGATCATCATCGGCTGCTCGATGTTCCCCGGCATCACGCTGCTGATCCCGTTGTTCAAGATGTTCACAGGGGCATACCCGTGGCTGCCGATCAACTGGATGAACACCTACCAGGCGCTGATCATCCCGTCGCTGTCGTTCGGCCTGCCGCTGTGCGT
>DAIPJC010000022.1:0-67362 GCA_036770475.1 Propionicimonas sp.
GGATCTGGTGCTTGATCCAGTGGCTGATGAACTGGTCGAGCCGCAGCGTCCGCGGGACCTCGTCGACCAGCGCCAGCATGTTGCAGCCGAACGTGTCCTGCAGCTGGGTGTGCTTGTAGAGGTTGTTCATCACCACGCGCGGCTGCGCGTCCCGCTTGAGGACGATCACCAGCCGCTGGCCGGTGCGCGCGGACGAGTCGTCGCGGATGTCCGCGATGCCGGTCAGCTTGCCCGCGTTCACCAGTTCCGCGATCTTCACCGCGAGGTTGTCCGGGTTGCACATGTGCGGCAGTTCGGTGACCACCAGCAGCGTGCGCCCGTTCTTGTCCTCCTCGATGTCGATCACCGCACGCATGATCACCGAACCGCGGCCGGTGCGGTACGCGTCCTCGATGCCCTTGCGACCCACGATCAGCGCGCCGTTCGGGAAGTCCGGGCCCTGGATCCTCTCCATCGCCGCCTCGAGCAGCTCCTCGCGGGACGCGGTCGGGTGCTCCAACGACCACTGGACGGCGGACGCCACCTCGCGCAGGTTGTGCGTCGGGATGTTCGTGGCCATGCCCACCGCGATGCCCGTCGAGCCGTTCACCAGCAGGTTCGGGAACCGCGCCGGCAGCACCGTCGGCTCCATCTCGCGGTTGTCGTAGTTCGGCGTGAAGTCGACCGTGTTCTCGGTGATGTCGCGGACCATCTCCATGGCCAGCGGCGCCATCTTGCACTCGGTGTACCGCATGGCCGCTGCCGGATCGTTGCCCGGGGAGCCGAAGTTGCCCTGGCCGGCCACCAGCGGGTGCCGCATCACCCACGGCTGCGCGAGCCGGACGAGGGTGTCGTAGATCGCCGAGTCGCCGTGCGGGTGGTACAGGCCCATCACCTCGCCGACCACGCGGGAGCATTTGTTCCAGCCGCGGTCGGGACGGTAGCCGCCGTCGTACATCGCGTACAGCACGCGGCGGTGCACCGGCTTCAAGCCGTCGCGGACGTCAGGCAGCGCCCGGCCCACGATCACGCTCATCGCGTAGTCGAGGTAGGACCGCTGCACCTCCACCTGCAGGTCGATCTCCTCGGTTTTCGCCATGGTGGGGGCGAGCGCCTGCTCGTCCTCGGGCGCCTGGGTCTCGACGTCGGTCGGTTCGTCTGGGCCGTCAGTCATTGGTGTTCTCCTGCCTGCTTGCCGTTCGTCGAGCTTGTCGAGACGTCCGGCGGCCCTTCGTGACGCTTCGTTCGTTCCTCACGAAGCTCCTCAGGGACCGTTTCTGGTTCAGCGATGTGTAGTGATTGCGGATCAGATGTCGAGGAAGCGGACGTCCTTGGCGTTGCGCTGGATGAAGCTGCGGCGCTGCTCGACGTCCTCCCCCATCAGGATCGTGAACATCTCGTCGGCGGCGGCCGCGTCCTCCAGCGTCACCTGGAGCAGGGCCCGCTTCTCCGGATCCATCGTGGTGTCCCACAGGTCGCCGGCGTCCATCTCGCCGAGACCCTTGTAGCGCTGGATCGGGTTCACGTTGGGCAGCTTCAGTCCCCGCGCCAGCCCGGCGTCGCGCATCGCGTCCCGCTCGGCGTCGGAGTAGGCCAGCTCGTGCGCGGCGTTCGTCCAGCGCAACCGGAACAGCGGCGGCTGCGCGAGGTACACGAAACCGCCGTTGATCAGCGGCTTCATGAACCGGAACAGCAGCGTCAGCAGCAGCGTGCGGATGTGCGCGCCGTCCACGTCGGCGTCCGCCATCAGCACGATCTTGTGGTAGCGCAGCTTGTCCACGTCGAAGTCGTCCTGCACGCCGGTGCCGAGGGTGTTGAAGATCGCCTCGACCTCCTTGTTCTGCAGGATCTTGTCCAGGCGGGCCTTCTCGACGTTCAGGATCTTGCCCCGGATCGGCAGGATCGCCTGCGTGCGCGGGTCGCGTCCGCCCTTCGCGGAGCCGCCGGCGGAGTCGCCCTCGACGATGAACACCTCACACTCGGCGGGCTCGGTGGACGAGCAGTCGGAGAGCTTGCCGTACTGGCCCTTGTTGAGCAGGCCCTTGCGGCTGCGGGCCAGGTCGCGCGCCTTGCGGGCCGCGACCCGGGCGGTGGCGGCGGCCTGCGCCTTGCGGACGATGTCCTTGCCGTCGTTCGGGTTCTTCTCGAACCAGTCACCGAGCAGGTCGTTGACCACCTTCTGCACGAACGAGCGTGCCTCGGTGTTGCCCAGCTTGGTCTTGGTCTGGCCCTCGAACTGCGGCTCGGCCAGCTTCACCGAGATGATCGCGGTCAGGCCCTCGCGGATGTCGTCGCCGGAGACCCTGTCCTCCTTCTTCTTGATCATCCCCCAGGTCTCGCCCCACTTGTTCACCGTGTTGGTCAGCGCGGCGCGGAAGCCCTCCTCGTGGGTGCCGCCCTCGTGGGTGTTGATCGTGTTGGCGAAGGTGTGGACGCTCTCGGTGAAGGACGAGTTCCACTGCATGGCGACCTCGAGGCTCATCCGCTGCTCGTCGGAGACCGCGTCGATCGCGATCACGCTGGGATGGATGGTCTCCTTGGTGCCCGTCAGGTACTTGACGTAGTCGATCAGGCCGTCCGCGTACTGGAAGGTCTGCTCGCGGACCTGCGGTTCGACGTCGATCGCGTCCTCGTCCTCCTCGGTGGGCGCGGCGGACGTGCGGCGATCGGCGATCGTGATCTTCAGGCCCTTGTTCAGGAACGCCATCTCACGGAACCGGGTGGCGAGGGTCTCGTAGGAGTAGGTCGTGGTCTCGAAGATCGTGGGGCTCGCGTAGAACGTGACGATCGTGCCGGTGTCGTCGCTCTTCTCCAGCTGCTGCAGCGGCTCGACGGGGTCGCCGAGGCTGAAGCTCTGCCGCCAGTGGTAGCCGTCCCTGCGGACGTCGACGGTGAGCGAGTCGGACAGGGCGTTCACGACCGAGACACCCACGCCGTGCAGGCCGCCGGACACCTTGTAGCCACCGTCGCCGAACTTGCCGCCGGCGTGCAGCATCGTCAGCGCGACCGTCAGCGCCGAGATCTTCTCCTTGGGATGCTCTCCCACCGGGATGCCGCGGCCGTTGTCGGTCACGCGGATGCCCCCGCCGTCCAGCAGCTCGATCAGGATCGAGTCGCAGTAGCCGGCCAGGGCCTCGTCCACCGCGTTGTCGACCACCTCGTAGACCAGGTGGTGCAGGCCGCGCTCGCCCGTCGACCCGATGTACATGCCGGGGCGCTTGCGGACGGCCTCCAGCCCTTCGAGTACGGTGATCGCCGAGGCGTCGTAGCTGCCTTCGGCGACGTGGGCTGATTCTGCGGCGGTTCTGGCAGCGACGATCGGCGCGTCTGTCACTCGGTTCATCCTCCGGACGTGAGAACGGCCACCAACTGCCCAGCAGTGGCGGCTCGATCAGGAACGGACCAAGTCTAGCCGATGCGGCCCGATTTCCTGGGCAGCTGGGCCCATCATGTGGGCCTCAGCGGCCCGATTTGCCGTTCCGAAGCCCCTCACGGCCCCTCACGTAAGGACGGATATGCGTCCCGGGGCCTCAGGCGGCCAAATCGCCGCACTTCCTCAGTCGCGCCGTCCGGTCGATCGCCCCTCGCCCAAACGCTCCCGAAATTCGCGGACGCTGCCGAAATTTCGGTGGCGTCTGCGATTTTCGGGAGCGTCTGTCCACCGACGAGTCGTCAGGCCTGGACCTCGGTGCCGTCACCGGACCACAGGGTGTGGAAGGTGCCTGGCTTGTCCACGCGCTGGTAGGTGTGCGCACCGAACAGATCCCGCTGGCCCTGAATGAGGGCTGCGGAGCTCCGCTCGGCACGTAGTCCATCGTAGTACGCGAGGCTAGACGCGAACGCCGGCGCGGGAATACCGCTCGCCGCTGACTGCGCGACCACCCGGCGCCAGGCGGCGAGCCCGTCTCCGACGACCTTGGTGAAATACGGGTCGGCGAGCAGCAGCGGCAGCTGGGGGTTGCGCTCGTAGGCCTCGGTGATCCGGTTCAGGAAGCGGGCGCGGATGATGCAGCCACCGCGCCAGATCCGGGCCATCGCACCGCGGTCGATGTTCCACCCGTACTCTGCGCTCGCCGCGGCGATCTGGTCGAAGCCCTGGCTGTACGCGACGACCTTGGACGCATAGAGCGCGGAACGCACGTCCTCGATGAACTGCGCGCGATCAGTGACCACGAGCGGCTCGGCGTTCGCCGGCAGCGAGGCGCGAGCCGCCTCCCGTTGCGGCAGCGAACTGGACAGCGCCCGGGCGAAGGTGGCCTCCGCGATCCCGGTCACGGGGACGCCCAGGTCGAGCGCGTTCTGGACGGTCCAGCGGCCGGTGCCCTTCTGACCGGCCTGGTCGACCACGATGTCGATGAACGGGCTGCCGGTCTCTGCGTCCGTGTGGCGGAGCACCTCGGCGGTGATCTCGATCAGGAAGGACTCCAGGTCGCCGGTATTCCAGTCGGCGAAGATGTCGCCGAGCTCGGCCGGTGACGCACCCAGCCCCTGCCTCAGCAGGTCGTAGGCCTCCCCGATCAGCTGCATGTCGGCGTACTCGATGCCGTTGTGCACCATTTTCACGAAGTGGCCGGCCCCGTCCGGGCCGACGTGCGTGCAGCACGGGACGCCGTCCACGTGCGCAGAGATGCTCTCCAGCAACGGGCCCAGGCTGGCGTAGGACTCGGCCGGCCCGCCCGGCATGATCGCCGGACCGTTCAGCGCGCCCTCCTCACCACCGGAGATGCCCGCGCCCACGAAGAGCAGGCCTTGCTCCTTCAGCGCGGCCTCGCGGCGGATCGTGTCGGGGAAGTGGGAGTTGCCGCCGTCAACGATGATGTCGCCGGGCTCCAGGTGCGGCACCAGCGACGCGATGGTGGCGTCCGTCGCGTCCCCGGCCTTGACCATCATGATGATCCGGCGCGGCCGCTTCAGGCTGGCCACGAAAGCGTCCAGGTCCTCGGACGGGACGAAGTCACCTTCGCTGCCGTGTTCCGCGATCAGGTCGCGGGTGCGGGTCGCCGTGCGGTTGAACAGCGCGACCGTGTGCCCGTGATGGGCGAAGTTGCGGGCGAGATTGCTGCCCATCACGGCCAGTCCGACGATGCCGATGTCGGCGGTCGCCGCGGGTGCTGGGGTCTCGTTCATGAGGTACTTCCTTTCCGGTCAGACGACCAGGCTGAGCAGCATGACACCGGCGAGTCCCGTGACGGACAGGACGGTCTCCATGAGTGACCACGTCTTGAAGGTCTGACCGACAGACATCCCGAAATATTCCTTGACCATCCAGAAGCCGGCGTCGTTCACATGGCTGAGGAAGACCGAGCCGGCGCCGATCGCCAACACCATCAACGCGGTGTGGGTCGGCGAGAGGCCAGCCGCGAGCGGCGCCATGATCCCGGATGCCGTGATGGTCGCGACGGTGGCCGACCCCGTGGCGAGGCGGATCAGTACCGCGACCAGCCAGCCCGCGAGCAGGGGCGGCAGCGCGGCGTCCACGAGCCCCTTGGCGATCACGTCGGCGATACCGGAGTCGACCAGGGTCTGCTTGAAGCCACCCCCGGCGCCCACGATGAGCAGGATGCCGGCGATGGGTCCGAAGGACGACCCGACCAGCTTGCTGACCTCGTCGCGAGTCCTGGACAGGTTGAACCCGAGGGCGAACATCGCCACCACGGTGGTGATCGACAGCGCGATCAGCGGGGTGCCGACGAAGACCACGGCCCCGCCGACCGGGGTCTTGTCCGCGGCCGCCATCTCGACGACGGTGCGGGCCAGCATGAGCACGACGGGCAGGAGGACGACGCTCAGTGCGGTACCGAACCCGGGCCGCTTCGCACCCTCGGCGGGACCACCTGAGCCGAGTACGTCCGCACGCGCTTCGATCGGCACCCACTTCGCCATGATCCTGCCGAGCACCGGACCGGAGATGATCACACACGGGATCGCGACCAGCAGGCCGAGGCCAAGGGTGAGGCCGAGGTTCGCCTTGAGGGCGTCGATGGCGATCAGTGGCCCGGGGTGCGGTGGCACCAGGCCGTGCAGCGCGGAAAGGCCGGCCAGGGCGGGAATGCCGAGCAGGATCACGGGGAGCTTGGCGCGGCGAGCGGCGAACATCACGACGGGGATCAGGATGACCACGCCGACCTCGAAGAACAGGGGGATGCCGACAACGAAGGCGATCAGCGCCATGGCCCAAGGCAGTCGTTGTAGCGGCGTCTTCGACAAGATCGTGTCGACGATCACGTCCGCGCCGCCCGAGGCCACCAGCAACGTTCCGATGATGGAACCGAGGATGATCAGCAGCCCCACCCCTGAGAGGGTCGAGCCCAGGCCGGTCGTGAAGCTCTTGAACAGGTCGGCGTAGGGCACCCCGGCGGCGACCGCCATGACACCCGAACCCGCCATGAGGGCGAGGAACGGGTGCACCTTGAGCCAGACGATGAGGGCAACGATGGTCGCGATCCCGCCGAGCGCGGCGAGGATCAGGGGAACGGGCATGGACGGACTCCTTTGTCAGTTGGTGGTGGGGTTGAGATCGAGGGCGTGGACGGCCGCATCGACGATGGCTGCGATCGACGTGTCGATGTCGACAGCGGCGCCGGCCTCATCGCGGCCGAGAGGCTCCAGCGTCGCGAACTGGGACGGCAGCAGCGACGGCGGCATGAAGTGGTCCGTCCGTGCGGTCATGCGCTCTGCCAGCAACTCCGGGCTACCGGTCAGGTGAAGGAAGACCGTGCGACCGGGCGCCTCGCGGAGTCGATCGCGGTAGACCCGACGCAACGCGGAACACGTGACGATCGTGTCGTGACCGGCGACGTCCTGAGTGGTCGTCCAGGCGGCGATCGCAGCCAGCCACGGCCAGCGGTCCTCGTCGGTCAGCGGGTGACCCTCGCTCATCTTCCGGATGTTCGCGATCGGATGGAACTCGTCACCTTCGGCCATCGGCCAGCCCAGCCTGTCCTGCAGGGCTCTCGCCACGGTGGACTTCCCGCTGCCTGCGACCCCCATGACAACCAGGTGGGTGTGCGTCATCTTCGACCCTCTTCCGGCGCGCCGTCGCGCCTATGTGATGACTCTAGAGCCAATAAGTACTCTTAATCAAGAGTTTGAGAGTATTTCTCCGCGGATGGCTCATCCCTTTGCTGGTACGCTCCATCCGAGCCCTGGCAAGGAGGTCTGATGAGCGCTGTGACCGGATCGCAGTTGCTGCACCAGCCGGTCGCCCGCGAACTGGGCGTCGAGGTGATCGAGGGCGTCTGGGCAGCCGGGTCGGCGCGGACGCTGGAAGAGCTCCAGAACCGGTTCAGGGTCTCGCGCACGGTGGCCCGCGAGGCGTCGCGGCAGCTCGAGGCGATGGGCTTGGTGAGCAGCCGGCGCCGGCTCGGACTGGTCGCCCAACCGATGGCCGAGTGGAACGTCCTCGACCCCCTGCTGATCGACTGGCGGCTGCACTCGGGCCACCGCGAGGACCAGATCCGCTCCCTCACCCAGCTCCGGCTGGCGGTCGAGCCAGCGGCGGCGGAGAGCGCGGCGCGGCACGCGTCCATCCACACCCGAGCGCGACTGCTGCCGTTGGCCGCGGAGATGCGGCGCACCGGAGAAGCCGGTGAACTGCACGACTTCATGGCCTTCGACATCGAGTTCCACCGACTGCTGCTGGAGTCCTGCGGCAACGAGTTGTTCGCCGCACTCAGCCCACTGGTGGCGGTCGTGCTCCAGGGCCGCACCGAGCTGGGGTTGATGCCTCCGCAGCCCAAGCCGGAGGCGCTCGACGGCCATGAGGCTGTCGCCGACGCCGTCTTCCGCGGCGATCCGGAGGCGGCCCGGGCTGCCATGCAGGCCATTCTCGACGAGGTGCGCTCTGCCTTCACCGATGCCGACGAGGCAGCGAGTGCGTCGCTGAAGGCTCACTCAGCCTGAGCTGACCGGGGGCACGCCGCCGACCTGAGCGTCCAGGTGGGCTCCTAGCTCCAGCGCTCCTCGACCCGTCCGAGCTTCCAGACGGCGACCGCGAGCAGCCAGGTGAGGCCGAACAGCGCCACGACCAGGTAGCCGACATCACCCAGGTCGATGGACGCGATCGCGGCCAGCGGGCCGGTGGTGACGCCGAGCTTGTCGACCACGACCCCGATCAGTTCGATCCCGCCGATCAGCAGCGCCACGGCGACCGAGAGCGTGGTGACGGTCAGGTTGTAGTACACCTTGCGCACCGGACGCGCGTTCGCCCAGCCGTACGCGTAGAACATCATCAGCCCGTCGGCGGTATCCAGCAGGCACATGCCCGCGGCGAAGAGCACCGGCAGGGTGAGGATCGCGTACCAGGGCAGGCTCACGGCTGCCGCGCCGCCGGCGAGTGCCAGCAGGCCCACCTCGGTGGCCGTGTCGAAGCCGAGCCCGAACAGCAGGCCCACCGGGTACATGTGCCACGGCTTCGTGACCGTCTTGGTCACCCTGCCCGCAAATCGGCTCACGAACCCGCGGTTGAGCAGGTGCCGTTCGAGTTCGGCCTCGTCATGGCCGCCGGTGCGCATGCGCCGGAACACACCGATGATGCCGAGCAGGACGAACAGGTTGACCAGTCCGATCAGGACGAGGAAGACACCGGAGATCAGCGTCCCGAACATTCCGCTGACCTGCTCCAGCACCGAAGACTCGTCGGCCAGCTGGCCGGCCAGTGCGCTCACTCCCCCGGCGAGCAGCGCCACGAGCACGAAGACGATCGTGGAGTGCCCGAGCGAGAACCAGAAACCGACCGAGAGTGGACGGCCGCCCTCGGCCAACTGCTTGCGGGTGGTGTTGTCGATCGCGGCGATGTGGTCGGCGTCGAACGCGTGCCGCATGCCCAAGGTGTAGGCGGTCACGCCGAGGCCGATGCCGAACACCTGCGACGATCCCAGCGGGAGCTCCTGCGGTGCGACCAGGCCCAGCAGCGTGCTCCAGCCCACCGCGTGCAGCGCAACGACGAAACCGGCCATGCCGAGGATGCGTCTCCCGTCGGAGCCGGTCACGCGTCGCCGCAGAGCTTGTTCCGCCACTTCTCCGTCCACACCAGGTCGTTGTCCGAGCCGTCTGCACCCGGACTCGCTCCTGATCCTGCCATCCGCCGCCAACGGGACGCTCAGCCGTAGGTGTCGCGAGGGCCGCGGCCCGGGACGGACCGGCGTCCTTTCTTCCAACTCGGCGCCTCGGGCCCGATCACCACGACCCGCGTGACGGTGCCCTGGCCGAGTTGCTCGTTGAGGACGGCAACCAGCTGCGGCGCCATCGTGCGCAGCGACGTGGCCCAGGTGGACGACTCCGCCCGGACGGTGAGGACCGTGTCGGCATAGGACTCCGGCTGTGAATGGGCGGCGTTCACGGGACCGACGAGGGCCGGCCAGCGGGCGAGCAGTTGGTGGACGTTCACTTCGCGCGTCCAGCCCTCCTCCTCGATGACCTCCTTGAGCAGGTCGCCGAGCAGCGTGGGCTCGTCCGTCCGCGACGGTGGCTTCTGTTTCTTGCGCGCAGGTTGCGGAGCGGCGCCACGGGCGGCTCTGGCGATCCGCTTCGCGAGGTCCATGCCCTGAGGGTCGTGCTCGGGCTTCTCGATGCTCATCGCGGCCCTTCGTGACGCGAAACCGGGGTCTCGACAGGCTCGACCAACGATTCCGGAAGAGTCACCTGTCCACCCTGCACCGAGAAGCGGCGACCCGCCAGCCTCGCCGGGACGTCGGCTGCGACAGCGGCGGTGACGAGGACCTGCTCGGCGTCCCCCACCAGGTCAGCGAGCCGATCACGCCTGGTCTCGTCCAGTTCCGCGAACACGTCGTCGAGGATCAGCACCGGCTCCACCCCGTCCGCCCGCAGCAACGCGAAGCTCGCCAGCCGGAGCGCGAGCGCCGTCGACCACGACTCTCCGTGGGACGCATAACCCTTCGTCGGCAGGTCGCCGAGGGTGAAGACGATGTCGTCCCGGTGCGGTCCGACCAGGCACAGCCCGCGCGCGATCTCCTCGTTGCGGCGCTGCTGCATGCCCTCGATGAGCTGTGCTGCGATCTCGTCGACGCCGGGGACGACCCTTCGTGACGCCGGCTCGTTCCTCGCCGGCTCCTCAGGGACCGCTGACGGCAAAGACGACGACTTGTACTCCGCCCCGGCCAGGTTGTTGGTCGGCGCGATGTCGGCGTACCCGGCCTGCAGGTGCGGCCGCAACTCGCCCAATGTCGTCAGCCGCGCCGCCACCAGCTCGGCGCCGAATGCTGCCAACTGGCCGTCCCAGACGTCGAGGGTGGCGGCGACGTCCTCGGTCACCGCGCGCGGCCCGCGTCCGGAAAGTGACTTCAACAAGGTGGAACGCTGCTTGAGTACCCGATCGTAATCGGCCCGGACGCCCGCCAGCCGCGGCCAGCGCGCCACCACCAGCTCGTCGATGAACCGGCGCCGCTCACTCGGGTCGCCCTTCACGATCGCGAGGTCCTCTGGCGAGAACAGGACGACGCGCAGCGCGCCGAGCAGGTCCCGCGGCCGCCGCAGCGGTGACCGGTTCAGGGACGCCTTGTTGGCGCGTCCGGGGATCAGCTCGACCTCCAGCAGCAGCGTCCGGGTGTCGTCGAGTCCCGCCTGGACCCTGGCCCTGACGATCGCCCGCTCAGCCCCGGCTCGCACCAGCGGCGCGTCCGTCGCGACCCGGTGCGAGCCCAGCGTGGCCAGGAACTCGACGGCCTCGACCAGGTTGGTCTTGCCCTGCCCGTTCGCCCCGGTGAACACGGTGACACCCGCCTCCAGAGGCACCTCAGCGCTCGAGTACGAGCGGAAGTCAGCCAGGCTCAGGTGGGTGACGAACATGCGCTCCTCGACGATCCCTGAGCCTGACGAAGGGTCCCGAGGGCTTCGTCAAGCTCAGCCACCATGGCCGCCGACACTCAGGCCGGCAGCCGCATGAGCATGATGACGTGCTTGTAGTCGCTGTTGGGCTCGCCGTCCAGTTCGTTCAGGCCGGTCAGCAGACAGGGCTTGCCGGGCTGGGTGAAGTCGAACTGGACGTACGGGCTGTCCAGCGCCGACAGCGCGTCGGAGAGGTAGTGCGGGTTGAACCCGGCTGCGGTGATCGTCAGGTCGCCGCTGCCGGACGCGTCCTGGACAACGGCCTCCAGTGCCTCGACAGCCTGCGCCTGGTCGCCCGTGGCCGCCTCGAGCGTGATCGAGCCGTCGCCGATCAGCATCCGCAGGGACGTGTTCCGTTCGGCCACCAGACCCACGCGCTTCACGGCGGCGATCACCTCGGCGGTGTTTGCCCGGACGCTGACCGTCGCCTGCACACTCATCAGGTGCCGGACCTTCGGGAACTCGCCGTCGAGCAGCCGCGTGGTGATCTGCCGCAGTCCGGCCGCGCCCGTCCCCTCGAAGCCGATCAGGCCGTCCCCGGTCGCCGCGGACGACAGGCTCAGCGTGACGCTCTCCCCCGCCGTCATGCTCCGCGCGGTCTCCGCCAGCACGCGGGCCGGCACCAGCGCCGCGCCCTCGCCGCCGGTCGTGCGGGGATTCCAGTCGAGTTCCTTCAGCGCCATCCGGTAGCGGTCGGTGGCGAGCAGCGAGAGCGTGTCGCCCTCGATCTCCATCCGGACGCCGGTGAACACCGGCAGCAGCTCGTCGCGTCCGGCGGCGACCACGACCTGGCCGACCGCCTTCGCGAACTCCTCGCTGGCGATCACTCCGGCGGCCTCTGGCATCTCGGGCAGCGCCGGGTAGTCGGCGACCGGGAGCGTCTGCAGGGTGAACCGGGCGGTGCCGCAGACGAGTTCCATCTTGGTCTCGTCCGCGGTGATGTCGGCTGGCTTGTTCGGCAGTGACCGGGCGATCTCCGCGAGCAGCCGGCCGGAGACCAGCGCGACGCCCTCGTCGGTCACCTCGGCCTTCACGGTGATCTGTGCGGATGTCTCGTAGTCGAAGCTGCTCATCACGACCTGGCCACCGGACGCTCTGACCAGCAAGCCGGCCAGGATCGGGACGCTCGGACGGGTGGGCAGGCTGCGCGCCGCCCACTGCACTGCTTCGGCCAGGACGTCGCGATCGAGACGGATCTTCACCATTGCTCCCTTGGAACTCACACGCGTGGTCGGTTGATCATATCGACGCGAGGCCTCGTCGGAGGCCGACCGGAGGTTTCCCCACCATGTGCACACGCCGACTTTGAAGTTCAAGTGATGTCTATCAATTCGTAGTGGTAACAGCGGGTGTGGATTCGGTGGACAACAGCTGAACCCCGTGCTCCTACGGCGTGTCGGTTGTGGACACCGCCTGTGGAGAACCAGAAATCACACGGGGAGGATTTGCGGACGACGGGAAGCAGGCCCGCGACGATGCACAGGGACGGCGGGTTATCCCCCGAGTTTTCCACAGCGGTGCACATAGTCCCCCGGAAGGGGGACAGGAGTGGGATTGAGCGCCTCTGACCTCGGCTGATCGGGCCTGTCGAGATCCTTCGCCGACGTCTCGACACGCTCGACGAGCCGTGGTTGGGGACTCAGACGAGCCGTGGTTGGCTGCTCAGCGGAGCGGCGACTGCTTGATCCGGTTGGTCAGCTCGGTGATCTGGTTGAAGACGCTGCGGCGCTCGCGGAGGAGCTGGCGGATCTTGCGGTCGGCGTGCATGACCGTGGTGTGGTCGCGGCCGCCGAACAGCTGGCCGATCTTCGGCAGCGACAGGTCGGTCAGTTCGCGGCACAGGTACATGGCGATCTGGCGGGCGGTGACCAGGACGTGGGTCCGGCTCTGGCCGCACAGCTCCTCGACGGTGATCGCGAAGTAGTCGGCCACGTGGGTCATGATCGCGGTGGACGAGATCTGCGTCTCGGCGCCGTCCGGGATCAGGTCGCGCAGCACGATCTCGGCGAGCGCGAGGTCGACCTCCTGGCGGTTGAGGCTGGCGAAGGCGGTCACCCGGATCAGCGCCCCTTCGAGCTCCCGGATGTTGGTCTGGATCCGGGACGCGATGAACTCCAGCACGTCGGGGCCGGCGGTGAGCCGCTCGGCGGCCGCCTTCTTCCGCAGGATGGCGATCCGGGTCTCCAGGTCGGGCGGCTGGATGTCGGTCATCAGCCCCCACTCGAACCGGCTGCGCAACCGGGGCTCCAGTGCCTCCAGTGCCTTCGGCGGGCGGTCCGAGGTGAGCACGATCTGCTTCTGCGCGGTGTGCAGGGTGTTGAAGGTGTGGAAGAACTCCTCCTGGGTCTGGATCTTGCCCTCGAGGAACTGGATGTCGTCGACCAGCAGGACGTCGATGTCGCGGTACTGGCGGCGGAAGTCCGCCGTCCGGTTGTCCGAGACCGCGTTGATGAAGTCGTTGGTGAGTTCCTCGGTGGAGACGTACTTGACCTTCACCCGGTCGTAGTAGTTGCGGATGTAGTGGCCGACCGCGTGCAGCAGGTGGGTCTTGCCGAGGCCGGAGTCCCCGTAGATCATCAGCGGGTTGTACGCCTTGCCCGGGGCCTCGGCGACGGCGACGGCTGCCGCGTGCGCGAACCGGTTGGAGTTCCCGATCACGAAGGTCTCGAAGGAGTACTTGGGGTTCAGCCGGTCGCCGTTGCGTCCGCCGGACGAACGGGTGCTGGCCGGCGGCTCGGGCTCGGGCGGCTCGAGGTCCAGCAGCGAGGGCTCCTCCTGGCCGATGGTCGGATCGACGTCGATCGCCAGGCGGATCGGGCGGGAGTAGAACTCGGAGAGCTGCCGCTCGATGAGGGGGCGGAGCCGGCTCTCCACCCGATCCTTGGTGAAGTCGTTGAGGACGGCGAGGATCACCAGCGAGTCGTGGATGGTGACCGGTCGCATTGCCTGCAGCCACCCCCGGGTGGAGGAGTCGGCTGACGTCCAGACGTGGGACCAGGCTGCCTCGAGGTCACCTGAGCCCACGGGTTCCTTGGGTCTGGGAGGTTGCGACATGGGTCCCGCTTCGGCTCCTTCACTACCTGCCCCAGCCAGGTTTCCACACGATTGTCCACAGATGTGCACGAGTGGGTGCACGAACTCAGGGGTGACGGCCCCCAGTGGCGTAGAGCAACCTAGCGAAGGTCGGGCAGGTGCGCAAACAGTTTCGAGAGAAGATGCTGTCAGCACGGCGTGTCGGCTCGACGTGGCGTCCGCGAGGTGTCTGGTTTGCCGGACCTCCCCGGCGCCGCGTAGAGTTGGGCAGTCGCTGTCGCGACATTCGTGCGCCCGGGTGGGCGCATCTGGTCCTGAATTACATCGAACTTGGGAGCACTCGCGTGAGCAAGCGCACTTTCCAGCCGAGCAACCGGCGTCGCAGCCGCACCCATGGCTTCCGTCTGCGGATGCGGACCCGCGCCGGCCGCGCCATCATTTCGGCCCGTCGTCGTCGGGGCCGCACCCGTCTCGCCGGCTGAGCCGGCCCGGAGGGTGTTGCCCGCCGAGTCGCGGATGCGCCACGCCGACGATTTCCGCGACACGTTGCGCCACGGCGTCCGTTGTGGACGCACGAGCCTGGTCGTGCACGCTCGTCGCTCCCCGCTCGCGAGCTCGCGGGCGGGCTTCATCGTCTCCAAGGCCGTGGGCAACGCCGTGAACCGCAACCGGGTCAAGCGGCGGCTGCGCCACCTCGTCGCGGCAGCGCTTCCGTCCGTCCCGTTCACTGTGGACGTGGTGGTGCGGGCCCTGCCGCCCGCGACGACCGAAGATCTCGCCTCGGACCTCTCCTCCGCGCTCGGCACCTGCCTGGATCGGCTGGCGGCATGAAGTACGTCCTGATCGGCCTGCTCAAGGTGTACCGCGCGGTGATCAGCCCGCTGTACGGCAACGTCTGCAAGTACTACCCGTCCTGCTCGGCCTATGCGCTGGAGGCGGTGACCGTGCACGGCGCGGTGAAGGGCTCCTGGCTCTCCGCGCGCCGGCTGGCCAGCTGCCACCCGTGGGCCGCGGGCGGGTACGACCCCGTGCCGGGCACCCCGGCCGCCGAAGCCTGGGCTGCCGAGCTGGCAGCCAAAGCCCATCCGGCCGAACCGGCCCCTGACCGCACGTGTTCGCACGTTCACGAGGTGAAATGAACACCCTGATTCTGCTGCTGCTCCCACTGAACCTGTGGGACGACTTCATGGGCTTGCTCGGCGCGATGATGACCCCGCTGTACTGGGCGGTCTCGGGCATCCTGGTCGGCTTCCACTGGCTGCTCACCGCGATGGGCATGAACCCTGACTGGGGCGGCACCTGGGCGCTGTCCATCGTGCTGCTGACCGTGGTGATCCGCACCGCCCTGATCCCGCTGTTCGTGCGCCAGATCAACTCCGCGCGGAACATGCAGCTGATCCAGCCGAAGGTGAAGGCGCTCAACGACAAGTACGGCCACGATCGGGAGCGTCTCGGCCAGGAGACGATGAAGCTGTACAAGGAGGAGGGCGTCAACCCGATGGCGTCCTGTCTGCCGCTGTTGCTGCAGATGCCGATCTTCCTGGCGCTGTTCTACGTGCTGAACAGCGTGTCCCGGACGCCGGACCAGGCGCTGGGCTATTTCTTCCAGCAGAACCCTGCCCTGGCTGAGTCGTTGCACAACGCGACGATCTTCGGTGCGCAGCTGTCGTCGACCTTCCTTCCGATCGAGGGCGGGTTCGGCGCGACGCAGTGGGTGACCGCGACGCTGGTCGTGCTGATGACGGTCGTGCTGTTCATCACCCAGCTGCAGCTGATGCGCAAGAACATGCCGCCGGAGGCTCTGACCGGGCAGATGGCGCAGCAGCAGAAGATGATGCTCTACGTCTTCCCGTTCATGTACCTGTTCATGGGCGTGAACATCCCGATCGGCGTGCTGATCTACTGGCTGACCACGAACCTGTGGACGATGGGCCAGCAGTACATCCTGATCCACAACAACCCGGCCCCGAACACCCCCGCGTATGTGGACTGGGAGGAGCGGATGCGCGCCAAGGGGAAGGACCCGGACGAGATCGCGGCGAAGCGGCGGGGAGCCCCCAAGAAGCGCCAGCAGGCCGCCGACTACGACCCGACGAAGGTGGCGCGGCAGAGCACGACCCGGAGCACGACGGCGAAGTCCAGCGCGGCGTCCGGCCAGCCGGCGACGAGCTCCGCGGACGGGACGTCGACCAGCAGTGGCCAGCCGGGCGTAGAGCGCCAGGTGATCCAGCGGCAGCAGCCGAAGAAGAACAGCCGCGCCGCCCGCAAGCAGTAGCAACGAGGAGAGTCAACGAGTGAGCGAAGATCAGACGGACGTGGTGGAACCGGCGTCCGAGGAGGTCGTGGTTGCCGCCGCGGAGGATGCGGTGGAGCCAGCCGACGACGAGGCGGTCGAGGCGCCGCGGTCGAAGCGGGAGTCGTCCCTGGACAACGAAGGTGAGATCGCGGCCGACTATCTCGAGGAGTTGCTCGATATCGCCGACCTGGACGGCGATATCGACACCTATGTCGAGGGCGGACGGGCGCACGTGTCGGTCCTGACCGACTCGGAGGTGCTGGTCGGCAAGGACGGCGAGGTGCTCGAGGCCCTGCAGGAGCTGGCGCGGCTGGCAGTGATGACCGAGACCGGCCATCGCAGCCGGCTGATGCTCGACATCGGTGGGCACCGGGACAAGCGCCGCAAGGTGCTGCAAGACCTGGCCGCCGACGCGATCTCCGAGGTGAAGGAGACCGGCGAGTCCGTCCGGCTCGCGCCGATGAACCCGTTCGAGCGGAAGATCGTGCACGACGCGGTGGCGGCCGCAGGCCTGGTCAGCGAGTCGGAGGGCGAGGAGCCGCACCGCTGCGTGGTGGTGCTGCCGAAGGACTGAGTCCTGGTGGACGCCAGAGCAGACCTGTTCGGTAGCGACGCAGAGGCGATAAGCCAATATGTCGATATATTAGCAAGTCGAGGTATCGACTGGGGACTGATTGGACCTCGCGAAGGCGATCGGCTCTGGGAGCGGCACGTCCTGAACTCTGTGGCGTGTGCTGACCTGTTCCCGACCGGGGTTTCGGTGGTCGACGTGGGCAGTGGCGCTGGACTTCCGGGGATCCCGCTCGCGATCCTGCGTCCGGACCTTCGCGTCGTCCTGCTCGAGTCCCTGCTGCGCCGGGTGACCTTCCTGGAATTGGCCGCGGCTGAGCTGGGTTTGGCCGACCGGGTGCAGGTGGTGCGAGCACGGGCCGAGGAACATCGATCGACCTATGACGTCGTGACCTGCAGGGCGGTGGCGCCACTCCCCCGCCTGGTCGACTGGTGCGCTCATCTGCTGGCACCAGATGGACGACTGATCGCGCTGAAAGGCTCGTCCGCTGAGGCTGAGCTGGCGGCGGCTCGTCCGCGACTGCGGAAGGCTCGTCTGGTCGGTGAGGTTCACGAGCTGCCCGTGCCGGGAACGGCGGAGACCACCTGGGCGATCGAGCTGACCCGAGTTGACGGGTAGGCCGGGGGCTTCGTCAGGCTCAGCCAACGTCGCACGGCTGGAGCTTGTCGAGACCATTTGACGGTCCCTGAGGAGCGAGCGCCAGCGAGCCTCATGAAGGGCGGCCGTCACAAGAGAGCTTCGTCAAGCTCAGCCGGCATCCGCGTTCGGCTGGTCGAGACCTTGCCTAACGCCAGGCGGTTCGGTCCGAATGTCACTGCGAGCCCTTATCCTGATGTTTCACGTGAAACGTCGATCGCAGCAGGAGAGCTATGACGATCACTCCCCCAGCCACACCTCGGCGCGTCGTCTTCGACGAACCTGAGTTCGCGGACCCACGGCAGGACGAACCCGACGATCTGGACTTCGATGTTTCACGTGAAACAACGTTGCCGAGGCCGGCGAAGACCAGGACTCTGGTGATTGCGAACCAGAAAGGCGGCGTGGGTAAGACCACGACGGCGGTCAACCTCGCGACCGCCCTCGCGCTCGGCGGACTGAGCGTCCTGGTCATCGACCTCGACCCACAGGGCAATGCGTCCACTGCTTTGGGCGTCGAGCACCACGAGGGCATCCAGGGCACGTATGAGGTCCTGACCGCGAACTCGCCGATCGAGAACCTGATCAAACCTTCCCCCGAGTCCGACGGTCTCTGGGTGCTTCCCGCAACCATCGATCTCGCCGGCGCGGAGATTGGGCTCGTTACGACGCCGGCGAGAGAGAGCCGCCTGCTGCACGCCCTGCGCAAGTTCAAGGCGAAGTACCACCCGGATTACGTCTTCATCGACTGCCCACCCTCTCTCGGTCTGCTCACGCTCAACGCGCTCGTCGCGGCCGAGGAGATCCTCATCCCGATCCAGTGCGAGTACTACGCGCTCGAGGGGGTCTCGCAGCTGCTCCGCACGATCAACCTGGTCAAAGGGTCGATGAACGACCACCTCTACCTCTCCACCGTCCTGCTCACGATGTACGACGGACGGACCCGGCTCGCCTCCCAGGTCGCTGCCGAGGTGCGCGAGCACTTTCCGAACGAGACCCTGAAGGCCGCGATCCCACGCTCGGTCCGCGTCTCTGAGGCCCCGAGCTACGGACAGTCAGTGCTGACGTATCACTCGGCGTCCGCGGGTGCTCAGGCCTACCTGGACGCCGCCACCGAGCTCGCCGAGCGCGGTGCGCGCACCAACGACGAGGAGAAGTCAGCATGAACGCACCCCGCCACACTGGCTTGGGCAGGGGCCTCGGCGACCTCCTGCAGCGCACCGACCCCGAGCTAGCGCCTCACCACGAGGACGTCGACCTCGTACCGACACCGGACGGCGCGCGTTTCGCTGAAGTGCCCGTGGCGGACGTCCGGCCGAACCCACGGCAGCCGCGCACGGTCTTCGATGAGGACGCGCTGGCCGAGCTGGTCGAGTCGATCAAGGAAGTCGGCCTCCTGCAGCCCGTTGTGGTCCGGCCGCTCGACGAGGGCGGCTACGAGCTGGTCATGGGGGAGCGCAGGCTCCGCGCGAGTCAACATGCCGGTTTATCGACAATTCCGGCGATCATTCGGCGAACCGAGGACGCCGACCTGCTGCGCGACGCTCTGCTGGAGAACCTGCACCGCGCGCAGCTGAACCCTCTGGAGGAGGCCGCGGCCTACCAGCAGATGATGAGCGACTTCAGTTGCACGCAGGAGGAGCTCTCCACGCGGATCAAGCGCTCACGTCCGCAGATCTCCAACACCATCCGACTGCTGCAGCTGCCCGCGCCGGTCCAGCGGCGGGTCGCCGCCGGCGTGCTCAGTGCCGGGCATGCCCGCGCGATCCTGATGCTCCCCGACCCGACGGCCATGGAGCACCTCGCGACCAGGATCGTCGCCGAGGGTCTGTCCGTCCGGGCGGCGGAGGAAATCGTGTCGGTGGGGGAGCACGGCGCGCGCCGCGCACCGCGATCGGCGCGCCAGGTGGAGCTCTCAGCGTCCGCCCAGGACCTCCAGCGCGAACTCTCTGACCGCCTGGATACCCGGGTCCTGGTCAGTGAAGGGCGTAGCAAGGGGCGGATCGTGATCGAGTTCGCAGGCGCGGACGACCTTGAACGAATCAGAGACATACTGCTTTAGCGATAGCTCTATTTATCGACAAACAGTCCCAACGCGAGCTCCAGGTGGTCGACGGCAAAGACCAGGCCGGGGTAGCGCTGGTCGGCGTCCACGGTGACGAAGCCGAGTTGGTGGTACCAGTCCGACAGACGGGTGTTGGCTGCGACGATCCCGATCCGGAGGACGGCCGCGCCGCCCGCTTGCGCCCTGCGCGCGGCCTCGGTGACGAGCGTCGTGCCCAAACCGCGATGCCGGGCGTCCGGCAGCACGGCGAGGTGGCGTAGCACCCACGTCCGTTCGCGGCTCCTGGATGGGCCGGTGAACGCGCAGCCGACGACTCGTCCGTCCTCTTCCAGTGCGAACAGCTGGTTCGAGCGTGCCACGACCCGCTCGATCTCGCCTTCGCCCCAGAAGGCCGGGTTGGAGGGGGTGTTCTGTGCCGTGATGCCGAACTCGGACGTCCCTGTCGCGAAGGCCGAGTGCAGGACGTACAGGACCTCGCGATAGCGCTCGGGCAGTACGTCGATGAGCATGGGGCGATTGTGCTCTCACCGCGAGCCCCGGTCGAGCCTCTCGAGACCAGCGTGGAGGCTGTCAGCGAAACGCTCCCTGAGGAGCCGGCGAGGAACGAGTCGGCGTCACGAAGGGGCCTCGTCAAGCTCAGTGAGAGAGCTCGGCCACCATGGAACGGAGCAAGCCTGGCAGCGGCGGCGGCCCTTCGTGACGCTCTCCGGTTCGTCCCTCACCGGAGAGCTCCCCAGGGACCGTTAGCGGTCGGCTGACTGCGAACCACTGGTCGAGCTTGTCGAGACCGGATTGCGACGTCTCGACAAGCTCGACGATCGCGTTCGTAGCGCTACCGGTCACCGTCCGTGCGGGCTTCGACGGCACGCAGGCGGGCCTTTACGTCCGTCCGGGCGGAATACTCGGCCCAGAACGAGAGAAACGGCACTGTGCCTGCCAGGGCGATCAGGATCAGGCGTCCCCAGGGCCAGTGGACGCGGCGGCCGAGGTCGTAGGCGGTGATCAACAGCACCATGTACAGATAGCCGTGCGGGACGCCGGTGAGCGTCACCACGATGCCGTTCCCGCCGAAGTACTTCAGCGGCACTCCGACCAGCACGAGGATCACCAGCAGGGTGCCCACCAGATAGGCCATGATCCGGTACCTGATCAGCGCTGCCCTGATGCCCGGTACGGCCTCGGGTGCGATCTCCGGCACGGCCGCCGCGGTGGTGTCACTCATTCGTCCTCCTGTTCCGACAGCGTACCCAGCGATCCTTGGCGCCCGATCGTGCGCACGAACCGGATGGTCATGAACGCCCCGAACGCCGCGAACACCCACCACTGCAGCGCGTACCCGATGTTCTGGATCGACCCCTCGCCGGTCGGCAGGCTGACCGATGCCTGGCCCAGCCCCTGCGCCGCCGAATCGGACGCTGACAAGGTGATGAAGCCCGCCAGAAGCTGCTGCGGCCAGGTCTGGGCCAGGGCAGGCAACCGGACGGAGGCCAGCGCTCCTTCGGGCACGGTCCTGGTGTCGGAGTCCTCCGACGGCAGGAAGAGGCCGGTCTGGGTCAGCTGCCCCGCCGGCGGTGCGGGGATCGCCGCGGAAGCGGAGGCGACCGTCCCGCGCACGACCGCCAGCACCCGTCCGTCGCCGACCTGGAAAGCGGACAGCACCCGTGCGGTCCCGTCCTCTGCCACCACCAGCACCTGTTGGGCGGGCAGGTAGCGTCCCTCGACCGTCACCCGCTTGCCGTAGATGTCGCCGACCCTGCCGTCCGAGGTGATGTTGGCCAGCAGTGGGACCGGAGCCTGGGCGGCACGGGCCGCAGCGGTCTGGTCCTCCTTGTCCTCGAACACCTGCATCTGCCACAGGCCGAGGACGAGCATGGTGGCGCAGATCGCCGCCCCGAGGACGGCCACCAGCCACTGCTTGACCCGGGTGCCCATCGCGGGCTCAGCGGACGTGCCGCGCCCAGGCGTTGTCCACCAGCTGCGCGCAGAGGAGCCCGAAGTCGTAGCCGGCCGCCTCGACCGCCTGCGGCAGCAGGGAGGTCTCGGTCATGCCGGGGGCGACGTTGGTCTCGATGAAGACCGGGGTGCCGTCCGGACGGACGACGATGTCGGCGCGGGAGAGGTCCCGCAGCCCGAGGACGCGGTGCGCGGACACCGCGAGCTCCGCGCAGGCGTGGGCGGCCTCCTCGCTCAGCGTCGCCGGGACGATGAACCGGGTCTCGCCCGCGGTGTACCGGGCGGTGTAGTCATAGATGCCTGAGTTCGGCCGGATCTCCACCGCGGGCAGCGGGACGAGTTCCCCGTCCAGCTCGACCACGGTCACCGCCACCTCGGTGCCCTCGATGAACTCCTCGACCACCGCGAGGTCGCCGTAGGAGTACGCGGACACCATCGCGGACGGGAGCTCGGCGAGGCTGCTCACCTTCGTGCAACCCAGCGCGGATCCGCTGCGGGCAGGCTTGACGATCATCGGGAAGCCGATCCGCTCGCCGAGGGCGGCCATGATCGCCGTCGCACCCAGCTCTCGGAACATGTCGTGGGGAAGCGCGGCCAGTTGCGGGCGGGCGAGTCCTGCTTGCGCGATCA
Organism: Propionicimonas sp.; assembly: GCA_036770475.1. Lineage (GTDB taxonomy): Bacteria > Actinomycetota > Actinomycetes > Propionibacteriales > Propionibacteriaceae > Propionicimonas. Next base: position 22,009 of record DAIPJC010000022.1, read on the forward strand.
GCGGTCCGCTGACGGCCTTGTTGAACGACCGCCGGCAGGCCGCCGGCTCGGAGCCGACGTAGGGCACGTCAAGCAGCGCGAGCACCTGCTGCAGGCCGCCGTCCTCACCCACCCCGCCGTGCAGGACGGGGAACGCGACCGGGTTCTCCAGGCCGCGCAGCAGCTCGATCAGGTCGCTGCTGAGGTCCGACTCGACCACCGTCCGGCCTTGGTCACGCAAGGCCTGGGCGACCCGGCGTCCGGACCGCAGGGAGACGTCCCGCTCGTGGGAGAGGCCGCCGGCGAGCACGACGATCGGGCCGTGGGTAGGGGTTTCGTTCATGATCTGTGCCTAACTGATGTCTGGGGCCGGTCCGGTGGTGAGGTCGAGGTGACGCAGCGATTCGGCGCCGATGCCGAAGGTCCGGTGCATCTGGAGTTCCTGCTCCAGCACCTCGCCGAGGCGACGCGTCCCCTCGTAGATTCGTTCGGGGGTGGGGAAGCAGAACGACAGCCGCATGTTCCGCGAGCCCAGGCCGTCGGCGTAGAAGGCGGTGCCGGGGGTGTAGGCGACGCGGGCGGTCACGGCGCGGGGGAGCATCGCCTGGGAGTCGAGGCCCTCCGGCAGCGTGACCCAGACGAAGAAGCCGCCGTTGGGGTTCGTCCAGGTGGTGCCCTCGAGCATGTGGTCGGCCAGGCCCTCCAGCATGGCGTCCCTGCGCTGCCGGTACATGTCGCGGTAGACGGTGATCTGGCCGCGCCAGTCGAACTCGTCCAGGTAGGTGGCGATCGCGAACTGGCTGAACACCGGTGGGCAGAGCGTCGCGGCCTCCTGCGTCAGCACCAGTTTCTCGCGGACGGCGTGCGGCGCGAGCGCCCAGCCCACCCGGAAGCCGGGTGCGAAGATCTTGGAGAACGAGCCGAGGTAGAGGACGTTGTCCGCGTCCATCGAGCGCAGGGCCGGCAGCGGGTTGGCCTCGAGGGTGAGCAGGCCGTAGGGGTTGTCCTCGATGATCAGCAGGTCGTGCTCCTTGGCGACCTCGATGATCGCGCGGCGGCGCTCGACGGTCTGGGTGACGCCGGTCGGGTTCTGGAAGTTGGGGATCGTGTAGAGGAACTTCACCCGCTTCCCGGCCGCCTTCAGCGAGACCAGCGCGCCGCGCAACGCGACCGGATCGATGCCGGCGTCGTCCATCGCGACGTGGACGATCTGGCACTGGTAGGCGCGGAACGTACCCAGCGCGCCGACATAGCTCGGCCCCTCGGCGAGCACGACGTCGCCGGGGTCGCAGAACACGCGGGTGACCAGGTCGAGCGCCTGCTGGGAGCCACAGGAGACCACGATGTCGTCGGCGTGGGCGTGGATCTGCTCCTCGGCCATCACCTCGACGATCTTCTCCCGCATGAACGGCTCGCCCTGGCCCGACCCGTACTGCATGGCCTGGGTGCCACGCTCGGCGATCAGCCGGTCGACGGCGCGTCCGAGGGCCTCGCGGGGCAGGTCGGCGATGTTCGGCATGCCGCCGGCGAGTGAGACCACCTCGGGACGGTTGGCGACGGCGAACAGGGCCCTGACGGCCGAAACCGTCAGGCCGTGGGTTCGCTGTGCGTACGCGTCGATGTAGGGGTCCAGCCGCGTGTCGCGGCGGGACGGTTCAGGCAGGCTCACCGCACCAGACTGCCGCACAGCGGGCCTAGGATGAAACCGACCCACCTGTTGGGTGGCGATCCGGACCCCGGGGGTGGCATGCCGAGACTGTCGATGGTCACGCTGGCCGAGCTCAGGGGCCTCGCCTGCCCCTACTGCGGACGGACCGTCGCGATCGACACCCCGTGGGCGGTTTCGGCTGCGACCCTGTGGGGCTGGTGCGGCGTGAAGCTGACCATCGACGGCGAAGTGGCTGGGCTGCTGCTGCTCGGACCGCAGGAGGAACCGGGGCAGGCCATGGTGATGTGCGCCTGGGTGAGTCCTGGGCACACCGGGGTGGGCTACGGACGCCAGCTCGTGCAGGCGGCGGCCGCCGGCCTGGTGAGCCAGAAGGGACGCTCGATCGTCGCGCGCGGGAGCCGTCAGCACGTGCGCTGCGAAGCGCCGCCGCGGGACTTCCTGCGAGCCGTCGGCTTCACCCGCAGCCTGGACGACCGGCTCTGGCACCTCGACCTCGACCGCGCGGTGGTGGGCGAGCGCAACGGCGTCCGGAACGCCTTCGAGCGCCTGATCCGCTCCCTGCGTCCCGTGAGCCCCCCGAACCCCGCCGGTGGTGCGATCTCGGGTCGCGTCAACCGAAGCTGAGGTCGTAGATCGGTCCCTGAGGAGGACTCGCGAGGAACGAGCGAGACCGTCACGAAGGGCCGTCCGCCGCCGTGGCGTCGCGGGAGGATGCTCCTTCGGGTGGTCGAGCTTGTCGAGACCTGGTCAGCGTCTCGACCAGCTCGACCACCCGTGGTTCGGCGGCCCTTCGTGACGGTGGCGGGCTCGTTCCTCGCCCACCGCCTCCTCAGGGACCGTCACCGGCTCAGAGGTATTCCTCAATGGCCTTCAAGAGCACCGACTTGGGCTTCGCGCCCGTGAACGACTTCACGACCTCGCCACCCACGAAGACCTGGATCGTGGGCAGACCGAGGACGCCCTGCTGGGTGGGCACCTGGGTGCTGGTGTTGGTGTCCAGCTTCAGGAAAGTCACCTTGTCACCGTAGTCGCGGGCCAGTTCGTCGATGATCGGCGAGAGCTGCTTGCAGGGCGCGCACCAGTCGGCCCAGTAGTCGATCACCACGGGCTTGGACGACTTCAGGACGAGGTCGTTGAAAGTGGCGTCGGTGACATCGGCAACGTTCGACATGGGTGATCTCCTCAGGCGTTGGCGGGAACAGGGGTGAGGCTAGCGGCCGCGTCCGACAACGCGGTGAGGTAGCGCTCCGCGTCCAGCGCGGCAGCACAGCCGGTGCCGGCAGCGGTGATCGCCTGCCGGTAGGTGTGGTCGACGAGGTCGCCGGCCGCGAACACGCCGGGGACATTGGTGCGGGTGCTGGGCGCGTCCACGACGACGTAACCCGCGGCGTCCACCTCGACCTGACCGCGCACGATCTCCGAACGCGGGTCGTGCCCGATCGCGACGAACACGCCCTGGACGGCGAGTTCGCGCGAGTCACCGGTGACCGTGTCGGTCAGCGTCACGCCGGACAGCGAGCCCTCTCCGTGCAGCGCGGTGACCACCGAGTTCCAGGCGAACCGGATCTTCGGGTCAGCCAACGCCCGGTCGGCCATGATCTTCGATCCGCGCAGCTCGTCGCGGCGGTGCACGATCGTCACCGACTTCGCGAAGCGGGTGAGGAACGTGGCCTCCTCCAGCGCGGAGTCACCACCGCCGACGACGGCGATGTCCTTGTCCCGGAAGAAGAATCCGTCGCACGTCGCGCACCACGAGACGCCGCGTCCACTCAGCTCCTCCTCGCCGGGGACGCCGAGCTTGCGGTAGCCGGACCCCATCGCGAGGATCACGGCGCGCGCGGAGTAGCTGTTGCCCTCGGAGTCGGTGACCGTCTTCACATCCCCGGTCAGGTCGACCGAGACGATGTCGTCGGTGATGATCTCCGCACCGAAGCGCTCGGCCTGCGCGCGCATGGCGAGCATCAGGTCCGGGCCCATGATGCCGTCGGTGAAGCCCGGGTAGTTCTCCACCTCCGTGGTGTTCATCAGGGCGCCTCCGGCGGCCAGTGCGCCTTCGAAGACCAGCGGCTTCAGGCCCGCCCGTGCGGTGTAGATCGCGGACGTGTAGCCGGTGGGGCCAGAGCCGATGATGATGACGTCACGGGTGTCGGACATGGGCTTCCTCGAAGGTCAGGTGGGTGCCCCACTCTACCGAGGACGGGCGGGACTCCCCGCTCAACCATCCCGGAACCGCCGACATTCCCGACGGCGTCCCGGCCCGGCACAAACGCTGCCGAAAGCTGCAGACGCCACCGAAATTTCGGCAGCGGGAACGGGTTTCGGCAGCGTCTGAATCAGGTGGGACAGGTGGGACGGCGTCGGGCGGGGACACCGGGCGTCAGGAGCCGGACGAGAACTGCGCGGCCCACTCCGCCACGCGGGCGGCGCTCTCGGCGTCCGACAGGTCGACCACGCGGGTCAGGATCGACCAGCGGACGCCGAACGGGTCCCGGATGCTGGCGAAACGGTCGCCGGAGACGAAGTCGGTCGCCGGTTCGCGGACGGTAGCCCCGGCGGCGACGGCCTTCTCGACGACGGCGTCCACGTCCGGGCAGTAGAGGGCGATCGAGTAGCAGGCGTCGTCAGTGGTCGACTGGGCGGCCAGGTGGTAGTCGGGGGACGGCTCGCCGAGTTGGAGGCGTCCGTTGCCGAGGTCGAGCTCTGCGTGGGAGACCAGGCCCCCGAACTCGGTGGTGCCGATGACCGTGGCGCCGAATACATCGCAGTAGAAGGCGATGGCGTCCCTCGCCGGGCTGACCGCGAGGAACGGCGTGAGGGTGGAGAAGCCGTTCGGGCGGCCGTCCGTGGTGTGGGTGCCGTTGGCAGCTCTGGATTCGCTCATGTCGCCACCGTAGGTCGCGGACGTGCGCTCCGGCTTGCAGATTCCCGACACGACACCGCCCGGAGGGCTTCGTCAGGCTCAGCCGGCACGCCTCGGGTTCAGCCGGCACGCCTCGGGCTCAGCCGGCGTGCGTTCGGGTCAGCCGGCATGCCTCGGGCTCAGCCGGCGTGCGTTCGGGTCAGCGGGGTTGGGCGTTGTGATCCCTGAGCTTGACGAAGGGCTGCTCTTCGCTGACGCTGGCCAACATGCTCCCGTCCTCGCGCGGAACGCTCTTCCCGAAGCGGCTGCCCGACTTCCACCGGCTCGCGCCGCCGCCGGAGGCCGACGAACTCATTGCCTGGTTCTGGATCACCAGCTGGAGCCTCCCGGACGGCTCCGTTTCGCGCCAGAACGTGATCGGCTTCCCCACGTTCAACCTCGTCGTCGAGCCGACACTGGTCGGTCTGGCCGGGCCGACGACCCATGCGTCCCACCGTGACCTTTCCGGGCGGGGCTGGGCCGTCGGTGCCCTGCTGAAGCCGGCGGCCGTTCCGGCGTTCACGTCCGATCCGGTGAGCCTCCGCGACCGCTACGAACCGGTGGCCGCGCCGGACCTCCTGGACCGGGTGGCCGGCGTCCTCGCCGCCGGAGTGACCGAAGCGACGCGCGCGGCGGCCGCGGCCGAGGTCGGGGCCTGGCTGGTCGGGAAGGTCGGCGCGTTGGACGCCGAAGCCCGGCTGGCGAACCGATTGGCCGAACTGGCCGGATCCGACTCCGCGTTGCTCAGGATCGGCGAACTGGCTGCGTCCCTGGGCATCTCGGAGCGGAGCATCCAGCGGCTGGCCCGCAGCCACATCGGGCTCAGTCCAGCGGCGCTGATCCGGCGCCGACGGCTGCAGGAGGCCGCCGAGCGCATCCGCGACGACCCGGACGCCGACCTGGCGTCCCTCGCGGCCGAGCTGGGCTACGTCGACCAGGCCCACCTGACCAACGAGTTCACTCGAGTGCTCGGCTTCACGCCGGCCGGTTATCGCCGGACGCGCTGATCCGGCGACAGCTCCACAAACGCTCCCGAAAATCGCAAAAGCCACCGAAATTTCGGGAGCGAGAACGAATTTCGGGAGCGTTTGTGGTGCCGGAGCGGGCGTCGCAGCACTCGTCCGCCGAACGCAGGGCGGTAGCGTGCCACTCGTGGGTGAGGACGGCGGCTCGGCACGCGGCAAGTGGTCAGGACGGGCGGTGGCGTATGCCGAGACCTTCGCCGGACAGTGTGCTCACGCGATCGGGCCGCTCCTGGATGCACTCGCTCCTGTTCCCGGCGTCCGGCTGTTGGACGTGGGCACCGGCACCGGAGCGGTCGCCGCGGTCGCGCTGGCGCGTGGCTGTCCGGTGACCGCGGTCGATCCCGAACCCGACATGCTCGCGCTGGCCGCAGCCGCGGCACCCGGCGCGCTGCTGGTGCAGGCCGGCCTCCCCCGACTGCCCTTCGACGACGGCACGTTCGGCCTGGTCACGGCGAACTTCGTGCTCAACCACGTGCCTGACCCCGCGTCCGCGGCCGGGGAGCTGTGCCGGGTGCTGGCCGATGGCGGACGCCTGGCCGCGTCCATCTGGCCCACGACACCCACTCCGATCCGGCAGCTCTGGGATGACGTCGTCCGCGAGAGCGGCGTCCCGGCGCCGACGGCGAGCATCCCCGCCGAACTCGACTTCCCTCGCACTCCGGAAGGGCTGGCTGGCCTGCTCACGTCCGGGGGACTGACGATCGAACGCTCCTGGACGCAGGACTTCGTCCACCTCGTCGACGCCGACCTGTGGTGGAGCGGAGTGACCCGTGGCGTGGCCGCGATCGGGCAGGTCTGGCTCAACCAGGACGCCGACGGACAGGCAGCCATGCGCTCCGCCTACGACGACCTGGCCCGTCCGTTCCTCGGCAGGGACGGCTTGCTGCACCTGCCCGGCGCCGCAGTTCTGGCGGTCGCCGTCCGCTGACCCTCCGCCTCCTCTTCGTTCAGGGGCGTGACCGGTTTACGTCCCGTCTCGGGCGGGTACTCCTCGATACGTAGGGAGCCTCATATGGAAGCCCCCTGGCGACGCCGGCAAGTGGTCGGTGCCGAAGAAGGAAAAGAGGAGAGGTGTCCAACGAGGACTACACGGGCGACGTGACGAGCGGTGCGCCCAGTTCCAGCGGAATGCAGCCGCCGCGCTCAGTAGGCAACCTGGGCGGGACGGCCAACCCGGTCGACGAGTTCAACCAGCCGAGGGCCGTCGGAAACCCCGGCGCGACGGCCAATCCGGCCGATGAGTACGACCAGCCGCGCGGGATGGGCAATCCCGGGCCGACGGCCGATCCGGCCGATGAGTTCGACCAGGCCCGAGCCCTCGGGAATCCCGGGCCGGCCGAGTAGGCCCGAGGCCGAGGATGGCTGAGCTTCACAAGTGATGGCTGAGCTTGGCGAATGATGGCTCACAGTCCCTCAGTCGGTCGTCTGAGCAGATAGATGCCGTAGCCGAGCATCGCCACGTCGAGCGGGGCCGCCACGGCGGCGACCGGCCAGACGCCGAGTTGCAGGCCCAGGTCGTTCAAGGCGTGGAATGCCACCAGCGGCCAGATCGTGTTCGTCCGCAGGCGCAGCGCGGCCAGCCCGACTCCCTGCGAAACCGCGCCCAGCACCTGCAGAGCGACGAGCACGGACATTCCGCGCAGACCAAGGTTCACCAGGTGTGCGAGGCCGAACAGCAGGGACGACAGCAGCACGGCTGGCCAGGTCCCGAGCGTCCGCAGCAGGCCCAGGATCACCCCGCGGTACAGGCCTTCCTCGAACACGCCCGTGCAGGCATACCCCACCACGAGCACGCCCGCCGCCGCCCAGCCCGGCCAGCGGACGCCGCCCAGCAGTGGCACCACGAGCAAGACGGCGGGCAGCCAGTACAGGCGCGGGTGCCGCCAGTCCGATGGCCGGGTGAACCCGGCGAACTGCCCCCAGCGCAGCGCAGCGACGAGGGCCACCAGCAGCACCGTCAGCACGACCACCAGCAGCAGGCTCTGGCTGAGACCGGTCGTCGAATAGCCCGGCAGGGACGGTGTCAGGACGCCCAGCAGGGCCGATCCGCCCATCGTGACGAGGGCCGCGAGCAGGGCCAGGCCGACCGAACTCCACACCGGGTGCGCCTGCAGCCGAAGCCCCAGCCTCTGTGCGAATCCTGTGGAGGTCATGCCCGGCATCCAACCAAGAGTTGCGCGTCTCGCGCCACCCCGGGGCTTCGTCAAGCTCAGCCATCGTGTGTGTGCGTGTTTCCTGGGCCTGACGATGTTCCCTGGGCCTGACGATGTTCCTTGAGCTTGACGATGTTCCTTGAGCTTGACCATGTTCCCTGAGCTTGACGAAGGGTCGTCCCACTCGAGCGAACGCATGGCCGCACGGATTTGCGCACTCGATCCCCTCCCACTCCCGCTCAGCCGGCTTCTGCGCCATCGACCGTGCAATTCCGTCCGCGGCCCGGCTACGCTCGCGAGGGTGCTGATCCTGCTCTCACCCGCGAAATCGCTGGACTACGAGTCGAAGCTCCCGAAGGTCACTCCGACCCAGCCGCGGCTGCTGGACGAGTCCGAGAAGCTGGTCGCGGAGATGCGGAAGAAGTCGGTGGCCGATCTCGCGGCACTCGCGGGGATCTCGGACGAACTTGCTGCCCTGAACGCTGAGCGTTGGACATCCTTCCAGGTGCCGTTCACAAGGAAGAACGCCCGTCCCGCCGTCCTCGCGTTCGCAGGCGACGTCTACCAGGGCATGGCCGTCCGCAGCCGGTTCGGCACCCGCGACTACACCGAGGCCCAGAAGACCGTCCGGATCCTGTCGGGGCTGTACGGGGTGCTGCGTCCGCTGGATCTGATCCAGCCCTACCGGCTCGAGATGGGCACCCGGCTGCGCACCGAACGGGGACGCTCGCTGTACGACTGGTGGGGTCCCACGATCACCGACCTGCTGATCGAGGACCTGGACGCCTCGCCCGGCCCGGATGTCGTGATCAACCTCGCGTCCGCCGAGTACTTCAGCGCCGTGGATCCGATCTGGCTGGGGGCACCGACCATTTCGCCGCGGTTCGAGGACGCGGACGCCCACGGCGACCGCAGGGTGGTCTCGTTCTTCGCCAAACGGGCGCGCGGCGAGTACGCCGCCTGGCTGGTGCTGAACCGGATCCGCTCCGTGTCGTCGCTGACTTCTTTCGACAGCGCCGGCTACCGCTACGACAAGGCTGCGTCCACGCCCGAGGTGCCGGTCTTCGTCCGTTCCTTCACCGACCGAGGAGCGCCCAGCCCCGGCTGACCCGGTCGGATGCCATGCTGGATCCGTGAGAAGGCTGGAGTGGGCCAAAGTCCGGCAGGGCGCCCTGGTGATGGCTGTCGTGCTGGCTGCGCTGTGGCTGATCGAGTTGGTCGACATCGTGCTCAACCATTCGTTGGACGGCTTCGGCATCCGCCCGTGGAACCTGTCCGGGCTGCTGGGGATCGTCCTCGCTCCGCTGCTGCACGCAGGCATCCCGCACCTCGTGGCGAACTCGGTGCCGCTGTTCGTGCTGGGCACCGTGTTGTGGGCGAGTGGACGGCGCGAGTTCGGCGTGGTCACGGCCGTCGCCTGGGTCGCGTCCGGGCTGGTGGCCTGGTTGCTCACACCGCCCGGCTTCGTCGTGATCGGTGCGTCCGGCGTGATCCTCGGCTGGGCGGCCTACCTGATCGTGCGCGGCTGCCTCACCCGCGAGGCAGCGCACGTCGTCATCGCTGTCGTGATCGCGTTGCTCTACGGCTCGGTACTGCTCGGCGTGTTCCCACTCCGGGTGGGTGCCTCGTGGCAGGGCCACCTCGGCGGCGCGATCGGCGGCGTCCTCGCCGCGTGGCTCCTGTTCCGACGGACGCGCCCCCGCCGCCGCTGATCCCTGAGCGCGGCGATGGTCCCTGAGCGTGACGACGGTCCCTGAGCTTGACGACGGTCCCTGAGCTTGACGAAGGGTCGGGCGGGCTTCGTCAGACTCAGCCAGCAGGGGGGTTCGTCAGGCTCAGCCACCATGGGGCTTCGTCAGGCTCAGCCACCATGTGCTCCCTGAGCTTGACGAAGGGTCGGTTGTGGACGACGAGTGCGTTGTCCACAACCCTCCAAGCTTGGTGACTTGTCTGTCGCCTCTTTGCCGATAGTGAAGATGTGGCATGGACTTATCTCCTCGTCTGCGCTGACGGAAGTTTCTACGTCGGCAGCACGCGTGATCTGGACGCACGCCTGGAGCAGCACAACATCGGACACGCTGACGCGTACACGGCGAAGCGCCGTCCCGTGCGGCTGGTGTGGGCCATGGAGTTCGACCATATCGAGGAGGCCTGGACCGCCGAGCGGCAGCTCCATGGCTGGAGCCGAGGGAAGAAGCAGGCGCTCGTTGACGGACGCGTCGACCACCTGAAAGCGCTGTCCAGGAACTACACCCGGTTCGGTCGACCGGGTGGCTCAGCCGGGACGCCAGATTGTGATCCCTGAGCTTGACGAAGGGTCACGTGGGGGAGGGCTTCGTCAAGCTCAGCCAGCATGTGGCTTCGTCAGGCTCAGCCATCGTGTGATCCCTGAGCTTGACGAAGGGTCGGGTGGGCTTCGTCAGGCTCAGCCAGCATGTGGCTTCGTCGGGCTCAGCCAGCATGGGGCTTCGTCAGGCTCAGCCTTACCGCTCAATGGAGGAGGGTCACCTTCCCACCCGAGTGGGTCGAGATCTTCTTCCCGCCGCGACCGGAGAACGAGCAGGTCACGGTGGTGAGCTTTGCCTTGGAGAGTACGAGTCCGTTGTAGGCGTGGTTGTCGTGGAACGAGACAGCGGCCGTGATGGTGCCGCGCGTCCCCGAGCCCATCAGGAGCAGGCCGTCCTTGCGGTTGCCCGCGATGAGGTTGCCGGCTCCGCTCACTGTGATCGTGCTCTTCTCGGACACGGCGACGCCGTGCTTCTTCGCGGACGTGATCGTGTTGCCGTCCAGCATGGTGAGGCTGCCCCGTGCGGAGACCGACACGTTCTGGGTGCCGGACTTGCTGATCACCGAACCGGCGAGCGACGCGTTCCCCTTGGACGGGACCGAGAGCCCGATCTTCTTCGCCGAGGTGATCGTGACCCGCTGCAGCGAGACGTGGGTGCCCGAGCCCGAAGCGAGGACGCCGTTGTAGCCGTTCTTGTCAGCCGTCGAGTCCGAGATCGTGGCGGTCGTGCCCGCAACGGTGCCCAGCCCGTGCCGTCCGTTGCGGTCGAGGTGGCTGCCTGAGATCGCCGCGTCGGCACTCCCGGAGAGGGACACACCGCACACCTTGTTGCCCGACATGCTGGTCGCGCTGACCGTGGCCCGGGACGAGGCGACCCCCAGGCCGTGACCGGTCTTGCCCGTCGTGCTGCCCTTGACCGCCTGGCCGTTCCGGTCGAGGGTGCTGTTGCTGATGGTGCCGGACGAGTGCGCGGAGAGTTGGACGCCGTTGCGCTGGTTCCGGGTGGACGTGAGGCCGGTCGCCGTCAACGTGGAGTACTCCTGGACGTGCACGCCGTCGGAGTCGCTGTTCGAGACGACGACGTTGTGCAGGGTCAGGCGCGAGGACTGGTACGCACTGACCCCGTACCTGCCTGCGGCAGTGAAGGTGGCCGCCACCAGCTGCACCGTGGCCCCGGTGGCTCCGACGAGCGTGGTGCTGCCCCGGTGTGAAGAGCCGTCCCAGGTTCCGCCGTAAACACCGCCGGTGACTGACTCGAACCGCAACAGGTAGGCGTCGCTGCCGCGCCAGGTGACGGTGGTGCCCGGCTCGGCCACGACATAGACGCCATTGGCGGGGCGGACGAGCTGGTGCACGGTGACCTGCCCGGCGGGGACATGCAGGACCGTTGCGCTCCCAGCGGCGGCAGGAACCTTGGCAAGGCTGGTCAACCGGTCGGTGATGTCACCGCTGGCAGGCAGTTCCTGCACCGTGTATGAGCCGAGGCCGAAGGCGGCCGCGGCGGCCTGGACCGTGGTGGCGGCGACCGCACCGGGTGGGGGAGCGAGTAGGCCGAGAGCCACGGCCGCGAGCGCGACAGACAGGCTCACGCCCCGGGAGGAGAGCGGGTTCACTTCTGCACCTTGGGTTCGGGGAGAACAGGTGCGGCAAGTGTAAGGCGACGTCTGGGAGCCCGGGAAGAACCCGCAGGGGGGACCGGACTCCCGTCGCCGACGGCTAGCTCAGCCCGTAGGCCTGATGGATCAGCAGGATCGGGTGCTCGGTGCGGACGCCGGAGGACTGCTCGATCTGCCAGCGGCACGTCTCGGTGTCACACAGGGCGAGTTCCGGGTTCGTGGCCTTCACCATCTCGAACAGGGGACGCCCGACCGCCTGCGCGATCTCGTACTTCTCCTTCTTCAGGCCGTACGTGCCGGCGATGCCACAGCAGACCTTCTCCGAGTCCACGACGGTCAGCCCGGGAATCAGCTTCAGCACCTCCAGCGCCGGCTTGCCCATGCCCTGGCTCTTCAGCTGGCACGGTGCGTGGTACGGGACGGTCATCTCGATCGGACGGAAGTCCGTCGGCAGCTCGCCGGCGTCGTACAGGTCCAGCAGGAACTCCATGATGTCGCGGATCCGCTTCCCGACGTCCAGCAGCTTCTCCTCGGAGACGCCCATGATCTCGTGCGCTTCGTGCTTGAGCATGCCCGTGCAGGAGCCGGACGACGAGATGATCGTCAGGTCCTTCCCGGACGAACGGAGCTGGTCGCACAGCTTCAGCACCGAGTCCGTGGCCTGGTCGAACAGGCCGTTGGACTGCTGGGCGAGACCACAGCACCCCTGCTTCGGGACGAGCACCTCGTAGCCCAGGTGCTCGAGCACCTCCACCGACATCTTCGAGGTCTCCACCTCGAAGTAGCCACCCGCGCAGCCGTGGAAGAACACCACCGCGCCACGCGGGAACGGGCCGGCCGGCTTGGGCCGCTTGTTGAACCAGCTCTCGAAGGTCTGGCCCTGGGCCGGCGGCATCGGGGCGTCCCGGTGCACTTTCACCGCTGCCTCCATCAGGGTGCGGATCGGCTTGTTCCGCAGCACGGCGTTGGCCAGCGGCGCGACCGGCGTCATCATCGTGCCCATCAGCGTGGTCTGCGCGATCAGCTTGTCCCGCAGCGGCATGTGGTCGGCCTTCATCACGGCGCGGGCCTGGCTGTTCAGCTCCGCGATCTGGACGCCCTGCGGGCAGACCAGCGTGCAGGTGCCGCAGCTCGAGCAGTAGTCGAGCGAGTGGTCGACGCTCTCGCCGTGGCGGAACCGTTCGGCCTGCGGGCCGACGAACTTCGGCCCCGAGAACAGCGGAGTGACCGCGGACACCGGGCACATGGTCTCGCAGATCGTGCACTTCACGCAGGCGTCCAGGCTGGCCCGGGACAGCTCGTGGCCAGCGAACTCAAGGCCGGCTTCGGGCCCGGTCGTGTCCTCGATGCTCATGCCAACACCTCCAGGATCGAATCGGCGGCCTGCACCGCACTCCCGAGCGCGATGCCGTCCCCTGACTTCTCCGCCCAACGTGACGAGCCGCCGATGATGCCGCCCGCCGCGTACAGGTTCGAGTGGACGACCGCGCCCGCGGCGTCCAGTACCCGCATGTCCTTGCCGACGCGCACGCCGACCTTGAACAGTGGCTGCTCTGCACCCCAGTAGTCACCGTGGACGAGCGGCCCGTCGTCCAGGCCGGCCAGCGGCAGCCCGAACAGGGTCTCGGTGACCGTGCCGTAGGAGTCCAGCTCCAGCGCACCGGACTCGAACCCGCCGGTGGCCAGCACGAACGCGTCGCCGGCGAACTCCCGGGGCGCGCCGGAGGTGGCCATCGTGACGCTCCTGACCGCCCCGTCCTCGACCAGGACGGAGAACGCCCGCGTGCCGTTGACGAGGCGGACGCCGGCGGCTTTCGCCGACGCCAGCAGGGCGTCGTTCAGCCGCATGCCGGGCACGGACGGCGGTGGCAGCGGGATCTCGAACACCGGGTGACCGAGCTTCTCGGCCAGGTCTTGCCACGCGGTGTGGTCCTTCAGGCCCAGCACGGCGGGCAGGCCCACGGTCTCGCCTTCGTTGAGCAGCGGCTTGAGCGCCGCCGCGAACCGCGCCCGGAACCCGGGGTCGTCGAAGGCGCGGGCGTAGGTCAGGCCGGAGGAGTCCACCTCGCCGTCGCGGGCGGGCACGTCGATCAGCACCGGACGGGCCTCCAGCCGTCCGCCGTCGGGCAGCGGGGTGCGGGACAGGTTCTCCGCCACCAGCTTCGGGTGGAAGTCCTTCAGCCGGCGCAGCCCGACGATCGCGAACCGGGCGCCGTCGGTCACGTTCCCCGCGACCATGCTCGGCTGGACCAGGCAGGTCGGGCGGATCGCACCCACGGCGGTGGGCAGTTGGTAGTTCGCCTCTGCGTCGCCCACCAGCAGGTCGCCCAGCAGCGCCTTGAGGTACTCGATGCCGGTGTGCACGGCCTCCGCGCCGATCGCGGCGTAGGGGTGTGCGGGACGGGCGGAGGCAATCGCCGACAGGGTCAGGACGGGGTTGGTGACCCGGTCCGGTGCGTAGCCGAGCACATCGATGCTGCCCTGGCCGAGCTGGAGCCCGCCGATGCCCTTGGTGAGCAGGGTGACATCCACGCCCTTGCCGGCGAGGCGGTTGGCGGCGACCAGGCCGGACAGGCCGGCGCCGATGACGATCACGCGGCTCACAGCGCCACCTCACTCTCGGGCTGGGGCAGGTGCTCGACGTCGAGCGTGCCCTGGAAGATCCAGTTGTCCAAGGCGGTCTGGCGCACCTGGTCGCCGTACAGGATCGGCCACAACCCGATCCAGCGGTTCTTGAGGAAGAGCCGCAACAACCCGGTGGCCCGCTCGGTGTCGATGTGCCCGGACTCCAGCGCGATCCCGGTGGCCCGCATCGAACAGAATCCGCCCTGGCAAGGGCCCATGCCCAGTCGCAGCTGCCGGCGCAGGTCGTCGAACGTGCCCTTCGGCTGGTTCGCGAGGGCGTCGGTGAACATCTTGCGGCTCATCAACTCGCACTCGCAGATGATCTGGTCGTCCAGCCGGTCGTGCTCGCGATCCTCCAGCCGGTGCGTGATCACGTAGTTCTTGCCCGACTCCGACCCGGGGATCTGCTCGTCGGCCGTGCGGCACGCACGCTTCTCGCCGAGCTTCTCGCACATGGCGTCCACGATGTGCTCGGCCATCAGCCGGTACGTCGTGAGCTTGCCACCGCCGATGGTGAGCATGCCGTCCAGGCCGTCGCGGGTGGTGTGGTCGATGACGGCCATGCCGCGACTCATGTGCCGGGTGTCGGACGCGGCCACGCGCGTGTCCTTGATCAGCGGACGCGCGCCCGCCCACGCGTGCAGCGCCCTCGACTGGCGGAAGCCGGGGATCAGCACCTCGCCGGCGTCCAGCATCTGCTGCACCTCGTCGGGCTCGATCTCGAGCTTGTCCGGGTCGTCGACCTTCACGTCTGTGGTGCCGATGATGCTGACCGTGTGGACGGGCACGAGGATGTCGCCGTCCGCGGGGTAGATGCACCGGTTCACGACGCGATTCACCAGCCGGTGGTTCATCGCGATCATGATCCCGCGGCCGGGAATGACGTCCACCGGGTGCGCGCCGGCCATCGCCGCGATCTGGCCCGCCCAGGGGCCCGCGCAGTTCAGCACGAAGCTGCAGTCGATGACGACGTCCTCGCCGTTCTTGAGGTCGGTGGCGTGCACGGCGGTGACGTGGCCGTCCACGGTGTCGATCTTCGTGACCCTGTGGTACGTCAGGATCTCCGCGCCGTAGGCCTTGGCTGAGTTGGCCGCGCCCCAGACGAGCTGCCAGCCGTCGACAGAGCCGTCCTGTACCTCGATCGCGCGCAGGATCCCCCGGTTCAGCCGCGGCTCGTTGCGCAACGCCTCTGCGACGGGGATCTCCTGCGCGGGGACGCCGGTCGCCTTCGCGCCCTCGAGGAACTTGTCGGCGAAGGCCGGGTCGTCGTCCGGTCCGGTGACGAAGTAGCCGCCGGTGACCTCGATCGCGCTGGACTGGATCCGGGTCAGGATCGCGTTCTCCTCTGCGCACTCGGTGGCCGACAGCGGGTCGCTGACCACGTATCGTCCGCCGGAGTGCAGCAGGCCGTGGAACCGTCCGGTCGTCCCCTGGCCGAGGTCGGCCCTGTCCAGCAACACGGTGCTGTACCCGCGCATCGCGACGTCGCGGACCACCCCGGCACCGGTGGAGCCGCCGCCGATGACGACGACGTCAACTGACAGCTTCCTCACGAGCCCTCCCGATAGTTCATAGACGCCGGCCGGCCCCTGACTCGCCGTCGACGTCCGGGCAGCGCACACTGCGCCTCCTGCATTCACGCTAACCAGAGCGGGGTCGCATTTCACTCCCGACGCCGAAGGTCGCCCAGATGTGCACAGATGCGCGACACGGCTGGGAAATCGACAGGCATCCGTCCGGTGGCCTCACCACCCACTACAAGGTGGACGATTTCCCCGCGTCTCGCCCGATTTCGGTCCGCCTTGTGGTGCCGGCGTTCGGCGTCCAGGACAAGCTGGACAGTTTCCCCGTGTCTCACCTGATTTCGGTCCGCCTTGTGGTGGACGGGACGGTGGGACGAAGGGAGGGAGAGGGGCTCTGGAAACGGCGGCTACAGCCGGACGCGGTCCAGGACGGCGCGGGCGGTGCCCTCGTCCAGGACGAGGTCGGTCGCGGTGCCGGCGCGCAGGGCGCCGATCACGGCCGGCGCGCGGGACGGGTCGGCCACCACGCAGATCCGGCGCGGGATGCGCTGCAGCTCGGACGGCGTGAGCCCGGTCGCGCGGTCGTTGTACGAGATGTCGGCGTAGGACCCGTCCTCCCGCAGCAGCACTGTGCAGACATCCCCGACCACGCCGTCGGCGGCGAGCTGACGCATGTCGGACGCGTCCATGTACCCAGCCGTGTAGACGTGCGAGGGCACGCGTCCCTCCAGACAACCCACGCCGAACACCGCCAGGTCGAGCTTGGCGTGCAGCTTGAGGACGTTCTGCACCGACCGCTCCCGCCACATCGCCTGTTTGGTGGCCGCGTAGTCGAAGAACGCCGGGACGGGGAACAGCACCACGCGGGCGTCGAAGGCGTCCCCGACAGCCTGTAGGATCTCGCCGATGTAGGGGATGCCCGAACTGCGCTGGTTGGCGCCGCCGTTGATCTGGACGACCGTCGACCCGACCAGCGGACGCCGGGCCAGGTGTTTCACGACGTGGGACAGCGTGACCCCCCAGGCCACGCCGATCAGCTGGTGGTCGTCGACCGCTTCCGTGAACAGCCGGCCCGCGAGCCGGGCGACCTGGTCGAAGCGGACGTTCTCGTTGGCGTTCTCCCGCACGGCCACCATGTGCACCCGGACGCCGAAGTGCCGGCTGATCGCGGACGCCAGCGGCGACTGCGAGCCGCTGTGGTCGGCGAGGCTGATCCGCACCAGACCGGACTCCCGTGCATCCTTCAGCAGGCGCGACACCGACGATCGGGAGAGCTTCAACTGGTGGGCGATGCTCTCCATGGTTTCGCCCTGTATGTAGTAGCGGGAGGCCGCTTGGTACATGTCCTCGTAGCGCTCGTTCAAGCTTGCACCCTCTCCGTGCACGTTCGTGCACAGGTCTAGCGCATGCGTTCAACCGTTAGCAAGATGGGCCTTGCGGGACGGGGTGAGAGCGTTTGACATAGCCGTGCCCCGAACCGTGGGTTCAGCAGGTACGAAGGAGTCAGATGAACCGGTCTGCGGTCAACGCGACAGCGCCCGCCTTCGGTGACTCCGCACTCGGCATCAAGGAAGAAGCCGACCCGGCTGGGCACCGTCACCCCACACGTCCGCGCGGGAGCCTCCGCGGATGTGGTCGAGGAAGAGGCTCCGGCGGTCCTGCTCATCGCCAAGTCAGCCCGGGCGCGCGCAACGCTGGGCTGTCCCCACAGTTCGTCCCGCCGGCCCGCTGCGCCTTTCCGGGCGCCGAGCGCGCATACCTCTCCCGGTGGACGTCTGCTCTGATCAGCCAAGTCTGAAGACGAACACATAGTTCGCGTCCATGTAAGGGACGCCCAGACTGACACCGGGAACGGTGTCGGAAAGTGAGCCATCGTGACTCTCGGCACGATTTTCCTGTCGGAAACTGTCGGTAGTGCGTTTCTGATCCTCCTGGGTTGTGGCGTTGTGGCCAACAACCTGCTCTCCAAGACCAAGGGACATGCGTCAGGTACTCTCCACATCAACTGGGGGTGGGGTATCGCAGTCTTCGCCGGCGTGATGGTCTCCTACGCTTCTGGTGCCCACCTCAACTTCGCCGTGACGATGGGTGTCGTCGCCTCCGGGGCCAAGGAATTCGTTCCGGGCATTCCGGTCGACGCCGCGTCGATCTTCACGTACCTGGCCGGCCAGATGGTTGGCTCGATCATCGGTGCCGTCCTCTGCTGGCTGGCGTACAAGAAGCACTTCGATGAGGACGCTCCCGAGGGCTTCAAGCTCGGCGTGTTCTCGACCGGTCCTGAAATCCGCAACTACGCATGGAACCTGATCACCGAGATCATCGGCACCTTCGTGCTGGTGCTCTTCATCCTGGCGCTCGGCCACTGGAACGGCGCCGTCACCGCTGGTCAGCTCGGCTGGCTGGGCGCCCTGCCCGTCGGCCTCCTGGTCGTCGGCATCGGCACCTCCCTCGGTGGCCCCACCGGGTACGCCATCAACCCGAACCGTGACCTCGGCCCCCGTATTGCACACGCCTTCCTGCCGATCCCCAACAAGGGCTCGTCCGACTGGGCGTACGCGTGGGTCCCGGTCGTCGGCCCGATCATCGGTGGTGCTCTCGCCGGTCTGCTGGGCGGCGTGCTGCTGCCGACCGTCGGCTGATTGAACGCTCAGGTGGACGGGCGTGACCCGCCCGTCCACCTGACACCGAACCCGCCCCCAGACAAAAGAAGAACGGGCCGGTGGCCGCCGACCCGTTCCGTTCAGAAACCATCATCCTCTTCGAATGACGTGGAAGGAATTATCCATGGCCGACAAGTACATCCTCGCGATTGACCAGGGAACGACCAGCTCTCGCGCGATTGTCTTCAACCACGAGGGCCGCATCGTCTCCGTGGGCCAGAAGGAGCACGAGCAGATCTTCCCGAGGGCGGGCTGGGTCGAACACAACGCGATCGAGATCTGGGACGCCGTCCGCGAGGTCGTGGGCGAGGCATTGGCCAAGGCCAGCCTGAATAAGGAAAACATCCAGGCCGTGGGCGTCACCAACCAGCGTGAGACCACCCTGGTCTGGAACAAGGAGACCGGCCAGCCGGTCTACAACGCGATCGTGTGGCAGGACACCCGCACGGCGAAGATCATCGAGGAACTCGGCGGCGCCGAGGGCCAGGACAAGTACAAGGCACGGGTCGGCCTGCCGCTGGCCACCTACTTCTCGGGCCCCAAGGTCAAGTGGGTTCTGGACAATGTCGAGGGCGCCCGCGCCGACGCTGAGGCCGGCAAGCTGCTCATGGGCAACATGGACACCTGGGTGATCTGGAACCTGACCGGTGGCGTCGACGGCGGCGTGCACGTGACCGACGTGACCAACGCCTCCCGCACCATGCTGATGGATCTGAAGACCCTCAGCTGGGACGCCGACATCGCGGCCGACATGGGCATCCCGATGTCCATGCTCCCCGAGATCAAGTCCTCGTCGCAGGTCTACGGCTACGGACGCGAGCAGGGCCTGCTCGGTGGCGTCCCGATCGCCGGTGACCTGGGCGACCAGCAGGCTGCCACCTTCGGCCAGGCCGCGTTCAACGTGGGCGACGCGAAGAACACCTACGGCACCGGCTGCTTCATGATCATGAACACCGGCGAGGAGATCGTTCCCTCCAAGAACGGCCTGCTCACCACCGTGTGCTACAAGATCGGCGACGACAAGCCGATCTACGCCCTCGAGGGTTCGATCGCGATCACCGGCGCCCTGGTGCAGTGGCTGCGCGACAACCTGAAGATGTTCTCCTCCGCCCCGGAGATCGAGGAGCTCGCCGCGTCCGTCGAGGACAACGGTGGCGCCTACTTCGTCCCGGCGTTCTCCGGCCTGTTCGCGCCGTACTGGAAGGCTGACGCCCGCGGTGCGATCGTCGGTCTCACCCGGTTCGTCAACCGTGGCCACATCGCCCGCGCCGTCCTGGAGGCCACCGCCTTCCAGACCCGCGAGGTGCTGGACGCCATGGAGGCCGACTCCGGCGTGAAGCTGGCCGAGCTCAAGGTCGACGGCGGCATGACCCAGAACGAGCTGCTGATGCAGTTCCAGGCCGATCAGCTGGGCGTGCCGGTGGTGCGTCCGGTCGTCGCCGAGACGACCGCTCTCGGTGCGGCCTACGCGGCCGGCATCGCGACCGGCTACTGGCAGGGCGAGGCTGACGTCATCGCCAACTGGGCCGAGGACAAGCGGTGGGAGCCCAAGGCCGATCCGGCCGAGCGCGACCGCCTCTACCGCAACTGGAAGAAGGCCGTCACCAAGACCTTCGACTGGGTCGACGCGGACGTCGAGCAGTGACCATCTGCTGACGAGCAACGGCGCCGCCGGGGTGATCCCCGGCGGCGCCGCTGTCTTTGTTGGCTGAGCCTGACGAAGCCGCCCGGCCGTGGGGCCACCCTCACTTGTAGGTGAACCGGGCTCCGGACGCTCCTGAGGTGAGGCAGGGGCTCGCGACGACCACGACGTCCACCGTGCCTGTGGCGTGGGCGGGCGTCTTGACCTGCAGCTTCGTCTCCGAGAGCAGCTTCAGCCTCGTGCCGTCCAGTCCGTTGAAGGTGACTGTGCTGATCGAGAAGAAGTTCGCGCCGGTGATCGTCACCCTCGCGCCGCCCTTCCGGCTGCCCGAGGTGGGGAAGACCTTGTTCACGACGGGTGCAGGGGTGTCGAGGTAGGTGAAGGCGGACGGCGTCGTGGTCGTCCCGTAGGCACCGTCGACGCGGACGTCGACCACGTCCGGTGTCTGGGCGGGGACGACGACGACGAGCCGGGTGGGCGTGACCGACACCACCTGTGCGGTGTGGGCGCCCAGCAGCACCTCCCGGATGCCGTGGAAGTCCGTCCCGCTGATGGTCAGCCGGGTGCCGCCCACGCTGTGGCCGGACGCCGGTGAGATCCGGCTGACGGACGGTGCCGGCGCGATCGCGAAGGAGTAGCGCGTCCTGCTGCTCGGCACGGATGTGCCGTAGCGATTGACCACACGGACGTCGACGGGACCCTCCGCATGCGCCGGGACCGTGACGTAGAGCCGCTTCGACGAAGCCACTCGCAGATCCGTGCCGGGCACTCCGTCGAACTCGACCGCGGTGGCGCCGGACAGGTGCTTGCCGGTGACCTTCAGCCGGGTCCCGCCGATCGTCAGGCCGTGCGTGGACGAGATTCGCGACACGGAGGCCGGGTAGCCGTAGCGGAAGCGATCGGCCGCAGCCTTCGGAGACGTGCCGCCGGCGTTCTTCACCCGCACGTCCACAGTGCCCCTGGCGTGCGACGGCGCCACGACCGTGAGCTGGGTGTCGCTGGCGACGGTGAACGACTTCGCGGGACGCTTGCCGAACATGACCGCTGTCGCACCCGTGAAGTGGCTGCCCGTGAGCGTCAGCACCGTCCCGCCGCCGGTCGGGCCCGCCGACCGTGACAGGGCGGCGACGGCCGGGCTCTGCCGGTAGGTGAACGCCACGGTGCTGCTCGACGTGGACAGTTCCGTCACCACGGTGACCGGCACCGTCCCCTCGCCGGGATGAGCGGGTGCGAGCGCGGTCAGCGACGTACTGGAGCGGACCACGACGTTGCGCGCGGGGACGCCGTCCACCAGCACCCGGGTGACGCCGCGGAAGTTGCTGCCGGTGAGGGTGAACCGCTGCCCGCCGGTCACGTTGCCGGACGCCGGGCTCACGGTGCGGACGCTCGGCGCGATGTCCAGCAGGCGGTTGGGCGTCCTGGTCAGGTTGCCGCCCACCCGATTGGCGACGCTCAGCCCGAGGATCCGCGTGGCGACCTTCGCCGGGCTCCAGGAGTGGTGGGCGGCGAGGACCAATGCCGCGACGCCGGCCACGTGCGGGCTGGCCATCGATGTGCCCGACCTCGTCACCGGGTCGGTGCCGAACGCGGACGCGGAGACGACGTCGACCCCGGGCGCGTAGAGGTCCACACATCGGCCGTAGTTCGAGAAGTCGGCGCGCTGGTCCGTGTCACTCGACGCGGCCACGGTCAGCGCGTTCTTCGCCGAGGCGGGGGATGCGGTACAGGCGTCGTCGTCATCGTTGCCCGCGGCCGCCACCACCGTCACACCGTCCCGGACCAGTTTCTGGATCATGTCGTTCTCGGCCCGGTTGCGGTCGCCGGAGATGCTCAGGTTCACCACGGCCGGGGTGCCGGAACGGTGCTGGGAGAGGATCCAGTTCAGACCCAGCACGGTCCAGCTGGCATCGCCGGAGCCGCTGCAGTCCAGCACCCGCACCGGCACCAGCGTGACCTGTTTGGCGACGCCGTAAGTGGTGCCGCCGATCGTGCCCGCCACGTGGCTGCCGTGGCCGTGGCAGTCAGCCGTGCCGAGGCCGTCCGGCACGAAGGAGCGGCCGTCGGCCAGTCGTCCGGCGAACTCGCCGCTGGCGGAACTGATGCCGGTGTCGACCACGTACACCTTCACGCCGGCTCCGGTCTGGTTCGTGGTGTACGAGTTGTCGAGGGGCAGCTCGGCCTGGTCGATCCGGTCCAGTCCCCAGGGCGGGTCGGCCTGGACGTCCGCGACGTGCACCCGGGTGTCCTTCTGGACGTATGCCACCGCGGGGTCCTGGGCGAGCGCCTTCGCCTGGGACGACGTGAGCCGGGTGACGACCGCGTCCAGGCCGCCGACCGTCCGGGTGGCATGCCCGTCGACGACGGCCGTTCCGGACGTCCGGTCGTGGCCGGAGCGGTACCGGACGATGTAGTTGGCGGTGGGTCCGGTGGCGTCGACTGGTGCAGCCGTCGGCGTGGGGGACGGGGCCGTGGACGGCGTGGCGGAGCCGGATGGCGTGGCGGAGGCAGATGGCGTGGCGGACTCTTCCGGGGAGGGCGACTCGGGTGTTGTGGTCGGTCTCGCGGACGGCGTGGGAGTGGCGTCCGCCGACGGTTCGGCACTGCTCACGGGTGCGGGGCTCGCGGACGCGGACGGGGGCGCGACAGGAACCGCGGTGTCCGCGTATGCAGGAACCGCCTGTGCTGAAGTGATCATCGCGAGCACGAGCCCGCAGAACGCCCCCCCGCGCAGCTTTCTCATGGCCCCCCCGAGCGCGTAGAGAAACTACGGTGCAGAGCCTAGCCGCTCAACCCCAACTGCGCGCGGGATCGTTCCGAACAGCTCACCCCCGGCCGGTCAGGACGCGCCTCTCCGTCCCGATGAGCGGCCTGCCTACTTACCGTTCCCTGAGGGGCGAGCGCTACCTACCGCTCCCTGAGGGGCGAGCGCTACCTACCGCTCCCTGAGGGGCGAGCGCTACCTACCGCTCCCTGAGGAGCGAGCGCCAGCGAGCGTCACGAAGGGCGCCGGTCCTGGTTCGCTGGTGGCCCTTCGTGACGCTTCCGGGTTCGTTCCTCACCCGGGAGCTCCTCAGGGACCGTTGTGTGCGGCCTCACCCGGGAGCTCCTCAGGGACCGTTGTGTGCGGCCTCACCCGGGAGCTCCTCAGGGACCGTTGTGTGCGGCCTCACCCGGGAGCTCCTCAGGGACCGTTGTGTGCGGCCTCACCCGGGAGCTCCTCAGGGACCGTTGTGTGCGGCCTCACCCGGGAGCTCCTCAGGGACCGTTGTACGCGGCCGCGCCGGGTCAGCGGCCGCTGACCACCGCCTCGGCGATGCCGGCGCGATAGAGGTCGCCGCCGATCGCGGGCAGGGACGTCACGTAGACGAGCAGGAACCGGGTCTGCAGCGGCTGCGGGGGCGTCAGCGTCACGCTCGTCCCCGCATCGGTCGCGCTGGCCATCGTCTGCCACTGCGAGACCGACTTCATCGGCGCCGAATCGGCCGGCTTCGCCGGCACCTTGAGATCGACCGCGGTGCCCTTGCCCTCCAGGGTCAGGTGGACGCTGGTCACCGTCCGCACCTGGCCGAGGTCGAGCACGATCCCCGTGCCGGGCTTCCGTCCGCCGAGGGCCGCTGACCGGTACTTCTCCGTCCGCCACGCCGTGCTGGGGTCGCCGTCCACGGCGAGTCGGGCGTTCTTGCCGTTCTCGGTCGCGTCGCCACCGTCGGCTTTCGGGTCGAAGTCGTCGGCCTTCGCGATCGTGAGCTGGACGGGTGCCGCCACGACCGGTGCGTCCGGCTCCCGGACGCTGAGCGCGACCGCAGCCACGATTCCTACGCCCAGGACCACGGCGAGCGCCGCCAGCAGCAGCGGCAGGCGGCGCCGGGGCCGCGCGTCCGCCTCTGGCGCGGTCGTCGGCCGGACGCCCGCCGGTGGCGGCACCGGGGTGAACGACTCGCTGCGTTCCATGGCGGCGGCCACGAACGGCTGGGTGGAGTCCTCCAGCTCGTCCTCCTCCACCGGGGCGGATGCGCTCAGCCGGCCCGCGGACGCCGGCGTCGGCAGCGGCGGCGCCACGTGGGAGACCGGGACGGGTGGGACGTCGTCCGCATCCGGGTCGAAATCCGGCTGCAGGCGCGCCCGCAGATCCTGCGCGGCGCCCATCGGTCCGAGCACCAGCGACAACTGCGTCGTCACTTCCTGCGCGGACGTCAGCCGGGACGCGTGGTCGCGCGGCACCGGGGACAGCAGCCGGTCGACCACCTGGTCGACCGCGGGAGCGACCCCTCCGCGGACCTGGCTCGGCAACTGCCAGTGGCCCTCCACCACGGGCGCGGCCGCGAGACCGAACCGATCGCCGCCCGGCCAGCGCGCGACGAGGCAGGCGTAGAGCAACTGCCCGAGCGCGCGGACGTCCGTGCCGGCCCCGTCCAGGTGTGGCGACGGCTGGACGGCGTCGTTGACGCCGAACCCGAGCACCTTCACGTTCCCGGACGCCGTGACCAGCACCGTGGCCGGGCTCAGGTGGCGGTGGTAGTGGCCCTGCGCGTGCAGGGCGATCAGGGCGTCCGCCACCTCGCGGACGACCCATGCGGACTCCACCCCGGTGAGTGGGCCGGCGTGCAGCACCTTCTCCAGCGTCTGTCCCGGGGCGTACTCGTAGACCAGGTAGGGACCGGTGCCCGGCTCGGACTCGACCACGTCCAGCACCCGCAGGAACCGGGCGTCGGTCGCCAGCGCCGCTTCGCGGGAGAGCCGCAGGACGTCGGCTGTGCTCGGGTCCCCGGCGTCCAGCAGGTGCACCAGCACGGGCCGGCCGAGGACGAGGTCGTCCGCACGCCACGTCTCGGTGCGCTCGCGGACGGCCAGCCGCTCGGCGAGGCGGTAGCGCTCACCGAGCACCCGACCGTCGGTGGCGGCGGCTGCTGCCGGCGTCCCTGCGATGGGTGGCGCGGGGAAGTCGAGCACCTCGGACGGCGGCGCGGCCGGCGTCGGGACGGGCACGAAGACACCGGCACCGTCGGGATCGGGGGCCAACTCCCCGGCTGGTGGAGGAGTCGTCCCCGGTCCGCCGGTCGTCCCGGGAGTTCCAGGCAGGTCGGGGTGGCTCCCCGGGGCGCCTCGGTGGTCCTCCTGGTCGGACTGCTCTGCGATCGCCTCCGCGGCGTCCGTCTGGCCGTCGTCGCCCTTGGACCTGCGCAGCTGCTGCAGCAGCGTGGTGGTCTCCGGAATGTTCAGCCGCTTGGCCGCGAAGAAGAAGGCCAGCACCGCCACCACGCCGGCCAGCGCGAGGCCCAGCACCCGCAGCAGCAGGCTCGGATAGCGCTCGAACCACCAGGTGATGGCCCACGCCAGAGCCGCCGCGGGGACGGTGGCGAGCAGCAGCCGGCCGAGGTGGACCAGCGTGGCCCGTCCCGGGAGCTCGGGCAGCCGGCGGCGCAGCACGCGGTAGGTGATCACCACACCGAGGAAGTAGGACACGCTGTAGGCGAGCGCGAGCCGCGCGGCGACCGTCGTCGGGTCGTCCCACGGCAGAGCGAGCGCGAGAGCCGCCGCAGCGTTCGCCCCACTGATCCACAGCTGGAGCAGGAACGGCGTCCGGGTGTTGTCCATCGCGAAGAACGCCCGCAGGTACAGATACTGGATCGTGAACGGCACCAGACCGATCGCGAAGGCGAAGAGAGCCCATGCGATGTAGATGTAGTCGTGCACGCCGGTGCCGTTGCCGAACGCCAGCCGCGTGACGGGATCGGCAAGCACCATCAGCCCCACGCTGGCTGGCAGCAGGAAGGTGGTGGCCAGGCGCATGGCGCGGTCGGTCTCGGCCGCCACGCCCGCCCGGTCTCCTGCGACCGCGTGGCGGGAGGCGCTCGGCAGCATCGCTGTCGCCAGCGACACCGTCAGGAGCGAGTGGGGCAGGATCCAGATCAGATAGGCGTTCTGGTACACCGTCCAGCCGGCGCCACTGTCGGCTGTCCCGGCGCTGGCGGTCGCGCCCGAGGCGAGGTTCGCCACCAGCATCTGCACCAGTGTGGTGAGCGCGACGTAGCCGACCATCCACTTCGCCACATGGAAGGTGCGGCCCAGTCCGGTGCCCTTCAGGTCGAAGCGCGGACGGTAGCTGAACCCGGCTTTCTTGAGATAGGGCAGCATCACGACGGTCTGCACGACGATGCCGAGGGTCGAGCCCAGCGCGAGCAGCCAGGCCTGCTGGTCGGTGAACGGCTGCCCCCCGAGCGCGGTCTGGTTGCCCCAGATCCCCAGGTAGAGCGCGAACACCCCGATCGAGACCACATTGTTGGCGATCGGGGCCCACATCATGGGGCCGAACCGGTCGCGGGCGTTGAGCACCTGGCCGATCAGGAAGAACACTCCGTAGAAGAAGAGCTGCGGCATGCAGATGTAGCTCATCAGCAGCAGCGAACGCCAGTGCTCGGCCATCTCCGGCGCCGTCCATGCCTGCGCGAACAGGCTCATGACCAACGGCGTGGCCAGCGTGATCGCGAGGGTCAGGGTGCCCAGGATGGCGACGAAGCCCGTGATGATCCGGTCGACGAACGCCTTGCCGCCGTCCTCGTCGTGCGTCACCGCTCGCACGATCTGCGGCACCAGGACGTTGTTCAGCGTCCCCCCGGCCAGCAGCAGGTAGAGCGTGGTGGGCACGGTGTTGGCGAAGTTGAACGCCTCGACCTGCCGGGTGCCGTTGCCGAGGACGAAGGCGATCAGCATCGCGCGGACGAGGCCGAGCACGCGCGAGACCATCGTCCCGGACGCCATCACGGCGGTGGCGTTGATCAGACGTCGGCCGCCTGCCTGGCTGTCGGTCATGCGGGGCCCCCTCGGGGTTGTTCGGAGGAGCGCAGCGGAGGAGAAGAACTCCGTGGGGTGCTCATTCGATCATCCCCCTGGTGCCCGCCGACGCCAGCCGGCGCCGGACCTGCCGGATCCGCCACGCCGTCGCCCCGACCAGGACGAGGGCGGAGACGCCCACGATGATCCAGGCGACGACCCCGAGGTCGGTGACCTCGATCGTGATGGCGGTGTCCGGCGTGACCCGGCGTCCGCTCTGGGTGGCGACGTAGGCCCGTCCGGTCACCACGCCGTTCGCGGTGGCCTCGGGCCGGATGTTGACGGTCACGCTCTGGCGCGGCTGCACGGTGACGAGGTCGGACGGCGGGACGCTGAGCCGCTGGGGGTTGGCCGACGCGACGACGACCTTCACCTGGATCGTCTCGGTGAGGTTGTTCGTGACCGTGACCGGGAACTGGTTGGTGCGCGATGACATCACGAACCGCGGGCTCGCGTCCAGGACGACCGAGCGGCCGAGTTCGGGCATCCCGACGAGCCGGTTGAGGCCGTCCAGCTGGGCGTCGAAGCCGCGGGCGTCCGCGACCCAGGCTGAGGCGGACGCGCGGGTGACGGCCGCGTCCGACTGGGTGACCAGGGTGGTCCCGGGGGCCAGTTCCGCGTGCGCGGTGAAGTCGCTCTCCAGTTGGCGTACCTGGTCGAACTGCGGAGTGCCCAGCCGCGCGGGCTTGGCCGAGACGAACCCGACCCGGCTCACGCTGGGCTCGGACACGAGCAGGTCGTGCAGGTCGCGGCGGACGGTCCACGTGCCCAGTGCGGCGGTGTCCTCTTCGGCGTCGGACGTGCTCGCGAGCAGTCGCACCTCGCCGCGCCCACCCGCGACGACCGTCGTGGCAAGGGCGAACTGGCGCCGCAACAGCTGCGGGGTCTCCGCGGCGCCAGGGACAGCGGCGGACGCGGCCAGCACCAACGGCTGGCTGCGGGCACCCGACTGCAGGGCGCCGGCAGCGGCCGCGTTCTCCGCGACGACCAGGTCGGCGCCCGAGCCGGTGAGGAAGGAGTAGGTGGCGGACGTGAGGACGTTCCCGGCCGGCACCACGACCACCGGCAGGTCGTCCAGGCCGCTGACCTTCGCCGCCGCCCGCTCGGCGCGGCTCACCACGAGCCGGTCACCTGCCGCGCGGGCGCCGTTCACGTCCGGGTCGGCGAACAGCGTGCGGCCACCGGCGTCCCGGTCGAGTTGGGTGAAGCGGTCGAGCCAGGCCTCGGCCGCGTTCTGGCCGGTGCCGGCCTGGGTACCGTCCCTGGTCTGCACCTGGTAGCCGTCGGCCATGTCGCGCACCTCGTCCAGCAGTGCGGGGTCGATCAGCCAGCTCATGCCGGGACGGGCGGCCACGTCGAGCAGGCTGGACAGCCGGCCGGTGAGTTCGCTGGCGAGGGTGTCGTTGCGGAAGAGGTTGTCGACCAGCTTGGTCGGCGGCGCCGTCAGCAGGACGATCGAGGTCACCGGCACCTTGTGCTTGCCCGGAACCGGGACGAAGGTGCGCAGCTGGGCGACCGTCCGGTACTCGCTGGCCGGGTCGGCGTTCGCGATCACGTCCGCGCCGAAGGCGAAGGCGGCGCCCCTGGTGTCGAAGCCGAGGTCCTTCATGGTCGCGCGCAGGGTGACCGACTCGGCCTGGCCGGGGGTGAAGGCGGCGTTCGAGGTGCTCACGACGACGTAGTGGTCGGCGTCGATCGGCAGCCGGGAGCCGAGGATGTTGTTGGCATTGGCCAGCCGCAGCGTGGCGAGGTCCTGGATCGCGTCCCGGGAGCGCCACAGGATGACCTGCACACCGTAGGCGTCCACGGTGCCGGTGTTGGTGACCATCCCCTGCAGCGTCACGGTGTCGTCCGCGGAGTAGCCGGAAACGTCCAGCGATGTCATGGTGAAGGCGAGCTGCATGTCGGCCGCCCGGGCTGAGGGCGCCGTCCACGCGGACAGGCCCGCCACAGCCGCCACCCAGGCGAGCAGGAGGGTCAGGGCACGAAGCCTGCCCCCGGAGCCGCCGATCACCGTCCCATCGTACGGGGGTGGGGCTGGCCGCCCGTCCGCGCCACGTTGGCGGGGCACAGTCCCTTCGACCACCGGGGGACGGTTCTCTCGGTTCGGGGGGACGGTTCTCCCGGTTCACCGCTGCGGACGGGTCGCGCGCATCGCCTCCACCGCGGCCGGTAGAGTTGTCGCCCGTGCCCCGCCTGACCGACGAGCAACGCGCCGCCCTTGCGAGCGTGCTGGCCGCGGGACCCAGGGTGCGCCGGCTCGCGCGGCTGTTCGAGAAGGCCGGCCACGAGTTCTACCTCGTCGGCGGCTCGGTCCGGGACGCCCTGCTGGGCCGGCTCGGCAACGACCTCGACTACACGACCTCCGCCCGCCCGGACGAGATCGAGGCTCTGGTCCGCAGGGTCACCCCCGCCGTCTGGGACGTGGGCCGCGCGTTCGGCACCATCGCCAGCCGGGTCCGGGAGGACGACGGCACCGACTGGCTCGTGGAGATCACGACGTTCCGCGCCGACAGCTACGCCGACCACACCCGCAAGCCGGAGGTCGTGTTCGGCGACCATCTCGGCGGCGACCTGATCCGGCGCGACTTCACCGTGAACGCCATGGCCCTGCGGGTCTCGGACGGGGAGCTGCTCGACCCCTTCGGCGGGCTGGACGACCTGGACGCCGGCCTGATCCGGACGCCGGCCGCCCCGGAGCTCTCGTTCTCCGACGATCCGCTGCGGATGATGCGGGCGGCGCGGTTCGCGTCCCAGTTGGGCTTCCGTCCGACCCCGGACGTGGTGGAGGCGATGCGTGAGGACGCGGAGCGGATCCAGATCGTGTCGGCCGAGCGGATCCGCGACGAGCTCGTGAAGCTGCTGCTGACCGACAACCCGCGTCCCGGCCTGAACCTGCTCGTCGACACCGGCCTCGCGGACATCGTGCTGCCCGAACTGCCGGCGCTGCGGATGGAGCGGGACGAGCACAACCGGCACAAGGACGTCTACGAGCACACCCTGACCGTCCTCGAGCAGGCCATCGAGCTGGAGAAGGCCCGCGGTCACGCGCCCGACATCGTCAACCGGCTGGCCGCGCTGCTGCACGACATCGGCAAGCCCCGGACGCGCCGCTTCGAGCCAGGCGGCAAGGTGTCGTTCCACCACCACGACGTGGTTGGCGCGAAGATGGCGACCAAGCGGATGCAGGCGCTGCACTTCTCTTCCGAGGAGACGAAGGCGGTCGCCAAGCTCGTGGAGCTACACCTGCGCTTCCACGGCTACGCCGACGGCGAGTGGACGGACTCAGCCGTCCGCCGCTACGTCCGCGACGCCGGCGGCCAACTGGAGCGGCTGCACATCCTCACCCGCTCGGACTGCACCACCCGCAACGTCCGCAAGGCTCAGGCGCTGCGCCGGGCGTACGAGGAGCTGGAGTGGCGGATCGACGAGCTCGCCGCCCAGGAGGAGCTCGACTCGATGCGTCCCGACCTGGACGGGACGCAGATCATGGCCATCCTCGGCATTCCGGAGGGTCGCGACGTGGGGCAGGCCTACAAGTTCCTGCTGGAGCGCCGGATCGAGGACGGCCCGCTCGGCGAGGAGCGCGCGAAACAGGAGCTCCTGGACTGGTGGGGGAGACGGAACTCGGATGGCTGAACCCCTCGGCACCCCTGCCGCCACCCCACAAACGCTCCCGAAAAGCGCAGAAGCTCCCGAAATTTCGGGAGCGCGGACGAATTTCGGGAGCGTCTGTATCGAGGGACGGGCGAGTGGGCTCGCGCTGGCGCACCTGCGCCCGTCCGGCATCGTGTTCGACTGCGACGGACTGCTGGTGGACACCGAGCCGTGCTGGACCGTGGCCGAGACGGCCGTGTTCGCGGCGCGGGGGCTGCCGTACGGCCCGGAGCAGAAGGCCCGGTTCATCGGCCTCAGCGTGCCGGCCACGTCCGCATTGATGGCGGAGATCTTCGGAGAGGTGGGCGGTGAGGACGGGATCACCGAGCACGTGCTGGGCATGGTCGCGGACGTGATCTCCGCGCACGCAGAACCGATGCCGGGCGCTGTGGAGCTGGTGCGCACGCTCGCCGGCAAGGTGCCGATCGCGGTGGCCAGCAACTCGCCGCGGCGGCTGGTCGAGCTGTCGCTGGCCCGAGCGGGACTGGCTGGCGTCCCCGACGCCGTGGTGGCAGCGGACGAGGTGGCGCGCGCCAAGCCGGCCCCCGATCTCTACCTCGCCGCGTGCGCCGCGCTCGGCGTCGACCCCGCGGCCAGCGTCGCTTTCGAGGACACGATCACCGGCGTCACCGCTGCCCGAGCCGCTGGCATGGCGGTGGTCGGCGTCCCCTCGCTCAACCCGGACGGCTTCCCCGCCGACCTGGTGCTGGAGACGCTCGCCGACCCTGACCTGCTGGCCTGGGCCCGCGCGCTGTAGCCCGTCAGGACGCAGGCAGGCGGACGGTGAGCGTCCAGACGTCCGGGCCGCGCTGGATCTCGGAGGACCCGCCGAGGAGCGCCACCCGCTCGCGAATACCCACGAGGCCGAGGCCGTGCCGGGACGACGCGGCCTTCCTGGGGGTGTTCACGAAACGGGCGAGCACGTGGCCGCCATCAGGGCTGAACGTGATCCGGCAGCTCGTACCGGAGCGGGCGTGCTTGAGGATGTTGTTGACCGCCTCCACGGTGACCGCGCTGAGCGTCTGGGCGCGCGCGGCGCTGAGCTGCTGCAGGTCGGTCGTGGTCTCGACGGTGAAGCCCGCTGCGCGCAGCCGGTCGGCCTGGTCGGCCACCGTGCGAACCAGCGACTCCGTGCTGGCCGGCTCGGTGATCGGGCTCGATGGGCCTGCCTCGCGGAGGGCGGAGAGCATCTGGCGGAGGTCGTGGGCCGATGTGCGGCACTCGTCGGCGATCCGGAGCAGTTCGTCCCGGGTGCCGTCAGGCAGTGCGGGATCGGCCACGAGGATGTTCGCCCCCATCGCTGCCCGGGACAGGGTCTGCGCGACGGTGTCGTGCAGGTCGCGCGAAAGGGACAGCCGGAGTTCGGTCCGCTCCACCTCCGCGCGCTCCCGCTCCAGCTGGATCAGCCGTGCGCCCCGCACCCAGAGCTCGCGGCCGACCCAGGCCAGGACCAGCAGGAAGAGCACCAGCGCGGCAGGCGTTGCCCGCTCGCCGAGGTCTGCGGATCGCTCGATCATCACCAGATAGCCGGGCACGCTCAACGCAATGGCCAGCGGGATCCGCCAGGGCAGCCTCTGTCGCACCGCCGCGAAGATGTTGATGATGAAGGCCAGGCCGGTGACGCTGGGCCACACGTCCGGGAGCAGCAGCCAGGACGCCAGCCCCACCGCCACGGTCACCGCCCCGCTGCGCGGGAACCGGAAGGACGCGGCTGCGCCCGCGCAGGTCACGACGTCGATGATCCACAAGGGTCGGCCGTCGCCCGACGTGGCGAACATGCTCAGCACCAGCAGCATGGCGGCTGCGACCGGCTCCAGCCAGTAGGCGTGGAGCCTGGGTGACCCAGGGGTGAGCACGCCAGAAGTCTAGGCCGAGCCGCTGCCTCGCGCGGGGGTCTCGGCGCGTGCTTCCCGCTGCGCTACTTGCAGAGGAACGGGAGCACCGTGCAGTACCAGGGCTTGGTTCCCCGCGGCGCATGGAATGCACGTCGGGCCGCGCCGGCTGCGGACTTCAGCAGAGGGGCCAGCGGAATGGCCCCGGCGGCCACCGCGTCCGCACGCACAGCCATCAGGACGGTCAGCACGTCGTTCGTCATGTTCAGGACTCCTCACGTTGCAGGAACGCGGAAAAGCTAGAAGTCCTGCTGGCGCCGGAGCCGTGCCGCGGCGGGAACCGTCAACCTCGGGAGATGTCGCGTCCTCAGGAGTTGACGGCCCGGATCAACTTCGGGAGACGGCAGCATCTCCGAAAGTTGACGGTTCGGCCGTGCGCGCTGACCCGCGCACGCGGCTGCGCTTCGGTGGAGCGCAGCGGGCGGGAAAGGCCCGCCGCATCACGGAAGGAGTGGACGGATGGGCGTCTTCCTGAAGATCCTGGCCGCCCTGGCCAAGTACGGCAAGAAAGTCGTCGACTGGTGCTGGGCGAACAAGGATCGCATCTTCAAGTGGATCGGTCAGGGTGCGGCGATCGACTGGATCATCAACAAGATCAAGGACCTGCTCGGGCTCAAGTGATCGGCTTCGACGCACGAAAGGGTGGTTGGCGCTGAGCGAAGCAGCGCCAACCACCCCCGGCACTCTACCTACCTCGATCGGAAGACAACATGCTCGGTAACCGGCTGACTCTGGACTACCTGTTGGTCGCGCTGGGGGTGGTCGCCGTCCTCGTGCTCCAGGCCTGGCTGATCCGACGTCGGCAGGCCTGGCCGGGCGGGATCGTCCCGGCCGGCTATGTGATCCTGGTCGGCTATCTGGCCGTCACCGGCGGGCTCACCCAGCTCGTCGACTGGGGGTTCGCGGCGCTGGGGCTGATCCTCCTGCTGACGTGGTGGGCGGGCGCGCGGCGACGGTTCGCGGACGGACGCGACGGGAATGAGTGACCTCGCCGAACGCTTGCCGGCCCGGACGCTCACACTCTGGCGCTGGCACTCCGTCGTGGGTTGCCTGGCCGTCTGGGCAGCCACGGGCGCCGGCTGGTGGCTCTGGGGTCAGCACGCCTGGTTCCCTGTCGTCGCGCCGGCCGTTGGTGCGCTCGCGCTGGCCTCCACCCTGGCCGATCTGGTCTGGCTGCTGCGGCGCCGGTGGCGCTGCTATCGCTACGAGGTCACGGACTCAGGGACGCAGATCCGTCAGGGCCTGCTCCTCTCCCGGTGGCTGGTGGTGCCGGTGAACCAGGTCCTGTTCGCCGAGGTGCGGCAGGGGCCGTGGCAACGACGACTGGGCCTCGCCACCGTCCGCTTCGGCACGCTCGGCTCCGTGCATGAACTCGGCCCGGTGGACGCCTCGGTGGCTGCCGCCACAGCCGTCCGGCTACTCGAGCGGAGTCCTGCTGATGCGCCGCTGTAGCCCCACGCTCCTGGCCCTTCGGGCGGTGGACGCACTGAAGGTCTACCTGCCCTTCATGCTGGTCCAGGGCGGGATCGCCGCGCGACTGCCTTCGCGGTGGCTGTGGCTGTGGTACGCCCTCCTGGCCTACTACACCCTGACCCGGCTCCAGCTGGTCTTCTTCGACTGGCTGACCGTGCGGTACGCGGTGTCGCCGCAGGGCGTGGAGTGCCGTCGTGGCTGGCCGACTTCGGTGACCACCAGGGCGGCCTGGTCCGAGATCGGCGCGCTGCACGTCGAGCAGGACCTGGCCCACCAACTCCTGCGCAGGTTCCGCGTCCGCGCCGTGATCGGTGCGGAGGGACGTGCGGAGATCGAACTCGACGCGCTCGACGCCGGCACCGTGGCCGCGTTACGTGCCTTCCACGCGTCCGCCCATCGCGCGACCCGCTTCCACGTCCGCGGCGAGGACGCGCCGTCCCCGCGTGACCCCCAGGCCGGTTGCGCAGAGCCGGATCACCCCGGTCCGAGAGTGTTGTTCCGGGCAGGAGGACGGGACTACCTGTTGATCTCGGTCGGATACGGCCAGTTCGTCCTCCTGATCCCCTTTCTGCTCGGCGCCTGGTCCGACCTCGCGGACATGCTGAGGCTGCCGGACGGGACCGCCCTGCTGGAGCAGGCCCTGGGCGGCGGCGCACTCGCCGTGCTCGGGTTCGTCCCGCTGGCCGCGGCTTTTGGCATCCTCCGGGCCTGGGTGACCTACTGGGGATACCGCGTGACCTTCGACGCCTCGGGCTTCGAGGCGCACGGAGGCCTGCTCCGCCGGGACGTCCGGCGAGCCCGGCTCGCTGAGGTCACGGGCATCCGGGTGACCCAGAACCCGCTGATGAAGTTGGTGGGCAGGTACTCGCTGAGCCTGGTCCTGGCGTCCGCGCGGGGGGAGTTCCGCTCGCTCGTGGTGCTGCCGGTGGCCTCCGCCGGCCAGGTACAGCGGCTCCAGACCCAGCTGGTTCCGGACGCGGCAACGGACCGACTGCCGCCGGCGGGCGTCCCCCGCTCCGTCGTCGCCGCGATCCTGGTCACCGGTGCCATCGGTGCGGCCGCGGCGGCGCTCGCAGGTCTGCCCTGGGTGGCCGCGGCGATCTCGCTGCTGGCCGTGGCGCTGTTCAACGCCTGCTGGGTGCAGGTCGAAGCACCGCGGAGGGACGGCACGGTGTTCCGCCATCGCGGGGGGATCCTCTGGAGCCGCGACTACCTGCTCGCCATTGCCGCCGTGCGCCAGCTCGAGAGCTGGGCGTGGACGCCGCAGGCGCCGTCCGGACGAAGCTGGGCACGGCTGCGGATCATGGATCGCCGTCCCGTGTCGCTGTGGCTCCCGGCCATACCCACGTGCCTGATCGATCAGTTGGCCGAACGTGCGCTCCAGCGCCGAGGAACGGAGGTGGCCCGATGATCCGGCTGACCGGGATCAGCAAGAGGTTCGGCGCGGTCGAGGCGCTGTCGGAGGTGAGCTTCTCGATCCCCGACGGCGCGGTCACCGGCTTCGTCGGTCCCAATGGGGCGGGCAAGTCCACGCTCATGCGGATCGTGGCGGGACTGGAGACCGCGGACGCGGGGACGGTCACGATCGAGGACCCGGCAGGCGCGAGACCCCGGGTGGGCGCGCTGCTGGACGCGTCCTGGGCATTCGGACGGCGTCCGGCGGCCGACCACCTCTGGATGCTCGCGGCGGCACGGGGGCTGTCCCGCCGGCATGCACTCGAACTCCTCGAGTTCACGGGGCTCGCCAGCGTCGCCGACCGACGCGTGGACACGTTCTCGCTCGGGATGCGGCAACGGCTCGGGATCGCGGCAGCCCTGCTGGGTGATCCGACCGCCGTGCTGCTGGACGAACCGGTGAACGGACTCGATCCGGAAGGCGTGTGGTGGGTGCGGTCCCTCTGCCGTGACCTGGCCGCACGAGGAGCCGCGGTCCTGGTGTCGTCGCACCTGCTCAGTGAGCTCGCGCAGACGGCGGACCGGATCGTGGTGATCGCCGGCGGCCGGATCCGTGCCGAGGGCGCGTTGTCGGAGCTCCTTGCCGGGGGAGCGACCGACACGGTGGCCGCGGCGGACGACATCGCTCGGCTCGCCGCGGAGTGCCGTGCGGTGTCGGCGGACGTGGTCGCTGCGGGGCCGGAACGGATCCTTGTCCGCGGGCTGGCGCCGGTGGAGGTCAGCCGCCTCGCGATGCGTGCCGGCGTCCTGCTCACCCATCTCGAGGCGCGGGCAGTGAGCCTGGAGGAGCGGTTCGTTGCGCTCACGTCCAACCACGTCGACTACCGCGCGCCCGCCCCGGACGGCGCGCGCCTCGAGGACCAGGAGGTGGGACGGTGAACGCGCTGCGTTCGGAACTCATCAAGACCAGGGCCTATCGGATCACCGGTGCCCTGCTGCCCATGGTGGTGATCGCCATGGTCGCCGTGGGATCGTTCGTCCTCGTCACAGGGGCGGAGGCTGCCGTCGGGGGGAAACCCCTGGCCGCACAACTCGAACTGGTCGCGCTGGCGCCGTCGAGCGGAACCTTCTTCTCCGGCCTGCTGGTGGGGATCTTCGCTGTGGTGGTGGTCACGGCCGACGTGTCCAGCGGAGTGATCAACCTGTCGTTGATGGCTTCGGGCCGTCGGGCACTGCTCGCGGCCAAGTCGACGGTGAGCGTGCTCGCGGCACTGGCGGTGAGCGTCGTCGGGGCGGCAGCGGTCGGGCTCGCCGCTCTCGTGCTGCTGCCCGGGAACCTGTTCCGCGCTGCCGTCGCGTCCAGCCTGTTGTGGGGGAACCTGCTCGGCGTGCTCGCGTCCCACCTCGTCTGGGCGACGATGGGCACCGCCGCGGGCCTGGTGCTCCGGCGCTCGGCCTCGGCTCTGGGCGTCCTGCTGGGCCTGATGCTGGCGCCGCCGGCGATCTCGGCCAGTCTCCGCGGCTTCGACCACTCGGCGGTGGCCGGTCTGGTGGACCTGCTGCCGGCCGGGCTGATGCAGGCTGCGACCGTCACGGGCGCGGACGCGGTGACCGCGATCGCGGCCGTCCCTGCGTCGCTGGGGCTGCTGGCCTGGTGTGCGGTCTTCGTGGTCGTCGGCTGGCTCGGGTTCCGCCCCGCCCGCTGAGCCGGCTCAGTGCACCAGCCCCCACTGATACGCGCGAGCGGCGAGCTGGGCCCGGCTGCGGCTGTCGGTTCGACGCAGCAGCCGGCTGAGATAGGTCTTGACGGTGCTGGGCGCCAAGCACAGGGCCGCGCTGATCTCGGCGTTGTCCCTGCCCTCGCCGACCAGCCGAACGAGGTCGACCTCGATCTCGGACAGGTGCGCTGGAGGCTCGCTCCGCGTGGTGAAGGACCGCAGGACGGCGGCCAGCAGCTTGGGTGAGACCAGCGACTCGCCGGCGTGGACGCAGCGGATCGCGTGGACCAGCAGGTCGGGCGGATCCACCTTCAGCAGGAAGCCGGCCGCTCCGGCCTCCAGCGCCGCACGCATGGTCTCCTCCTCACCCAGCGAGGTGAAGCACAGCGCCCGAGGCGGGCGGGGCAGGGCCAGCGATTGGCGGATGAGTTCGACGCCGTCCAGCCCGGGCATCTGGATATCGGTGAGCAGGACGTCGGGAGAGAGCCGTGCCACGAGGTCCAGCGCTTCGGCTCCGTCGCCGCAGACGCCGACCAGGGCGATGTCGGTGCCGGCGAGGTAGGCGGTGATCGCCCGCTGGGCGAGCGGGTCGTCCTCCGCCGCCACCACTCGGATGGCCGGTTCGGCCACAGCGCACCTCCGGGGTTGAGTTGCCAGCTCGCGTCATGATGCCCGCTCCGCCCGGTGTGCGGAAGGCATCTTGCGCGCCGGTACGGAATACTTAGCCAAACTAATGAGTTAAGCTAAGTATCGTGAACATCCAGCACCTGGCGAACGACGTCCGCATGGCCTGCCAGCAGGTCAGCCGGCGCGTCCGGTTCGAGTCGGGCTCGGAGGTCGCGCCGCACCACGCCAGCGTGTTGTTCAAGCTGGTGGACGGGCCGCGCACACCGGGCGAACTGGCTGAGCTGGAGCGGATCGCCCCACCGTCGATGACGAAGACCGTGAACTGCCTGGAGGAGAAGGGCCTCGTCTCGCGCGAGGACCACCCCACCGACGGACGCTCGAAGCTGGTCGTCCTCACCGATGCCGGTCGGGCGGCGACCAAGGCCATCGTCCGCGCCCGTGACGACTGGATGGTGCGCAAGCTGCAGGGGCTGACGAAGGAGGAGTTGGAGCTGTTGAAGGACGCGACCGAGCTGCTGAACC
The DNA here is from genome assembly GCA_036770475.1 of Propionicimonas sp. Classification (GTDB taxonomy): domain Bacteria; phylum Actinomycetota; class Actinomycetes; order Propionibacteriales; family Propionibacteriaceae; genus Propionicimonas. The sequence goes on from DAIPJC010000022.1 coordinate 60,202, forward strand.
GGGTGGTGGCCAAGTGAGCGCTGCTGCCGCCGAACGGGTGCCGATGTTCTCGTCGATGGGCATCCGGAACTACCGGCTGTTCTGGACGGGTGGCCTGGTGTCCAACGTGGGCACCTGGATGGCCCGGGTCGCCCAGGACTGGCTCGTGCTCACCGTCCTCACCGCCAACTCCGCGACCGCGCTGGGCATCATCACGGGACTGCAGTTCCTGCCGGTGGCCCTGCTCGCCCCGTACGCCGGATCGCTCGCCGACCGCATTCCGAAGCGGAAGCTGCTGATGTACACCCAGGCGGCGCAGGCGCTGATCGGCCTGATCATGGCCGCGCTCGTGCTGGGCGGGCTGATCCAGCTGTGGCACGTGTACGTCCTCGCCACGCTGCTGGGCATCGCAGCCGCCTTCGACGGCCCGGCCCGCCAGTCGTTCGCTCCCGAGATGGTGCCGGAGAAGCTGATCCCGAACGCCGTCGGGCTGAACACCACGTCCTTCAACTCGGCTCGGCTGATCGGCCCGGCTGTCGCCGGCGTCATGATCGCCGCCTGGGGCGTGGGGCCGGCGATGGTCATCAACGGGCTCAGCTTCGTTGCCGTCCTGATCGCGCTGGCGATGATGGACCCGACCGATCTCACACCGGCGCCGCGCGCCCGGTCCAAGGGGTCGATCATGGCCGGGCTGCGCTACGTCCGCTCGCGTCCGGACATCATCCTGCTGATGTTCCTGGTGTTCATGCTGGGCACCTTCGGCATGAACTTCCAGATCACGAACGCCCTGATGGCGACGGCCGTGTTCAAAGTGGGCGCTGAGCAGTACGGGCTGCTGAGCTCGATCCTGGCGATCGGTTCGGTGTCGGCCGGCCTGCTGGCCGCGCGGCGGACACAGCTGCGCCTGCGCCTGATCATCGGAGCGCTGTCCGGCTTCGCGATCGCGATCACGGCGCTCGCACTGGCGCCGAGCTACTGGTGGTACGCGGCGTTCCTGATCCCGACCGGGCTCACGTCGCTCACCGTGATGACCGCGGCGAACGCGTCCGTCCAGTTGTCGACCGAGCCGGTGATGCGCGGACGCGTGATGGCGCTCTACCAGGCGATCTTCCTCGGCGGGACGCCGATCGGCGCGCCCCTGATCGGCTGGATCGGCGATGCCTGGGGGCCGCGCTGGACGCTGGCCGTCGGCGCGATCGCCTGTGCCCTCGCGGTCGTGATCGCCGTCGGCTACCTCGTCCGCCAGTCGGGCTGGGGCATCATGCCCTGGCACCGCGAGGACGAAGAGATCCTCGTGGAGGACCTCGAAGAGGCTCGCTGACGCCCACGCATGACGGTTGATCGAGCTTGTCGAGATCTCCGTCCGGTTTCGACAAGCTCAACCAGCCGGAGCTCAACCAGCCGGGGGCTGTTCAGCCGCGGGCGAGGAACTCCTCGCGCACCTGTTTGCGGAGCACCTTGCCCAGCATCGAGCGCGGCAGGTCGTTGAGCGCCACGATCTGGCGGGGCACCTTGTAGCCGGCCAGGCGCTCCCTGCAGTACTCGCGCAGCGACGCCTCGTCCAGTTCTGCCCCCGGACGCAGCAGCACCACGGCCACCACCTTCTCGCCACCGGACGCTGCGGGGACGCCGATCACGGCCGCATCCGTGAGATCCGGGTGCCCGCGCAGCACGTTCTCCACCTCGGACGGCGACACGTTGAAGCCGCCGGTGATGATCAGCTCCTTCACCCGGTCGACGATGGTCGTGAAGCCGTCCGCGTCGACGGTGACGACGTCGCCGGTGCGGAGCCAGCCGTCCGGCAGCAGGGTCTTCGCGGTCTCCTCTGCGTTGTTCCAGTAGCCGCCGAACACCTGCGGACCCTTGATCAGCAGTTCACCGCGCTCGCCCTGCGCCACCTCGCGGGTCGGGTCGTCCGGGTCGACCACCCGCATCCACGTGGACGGGAACGGGACGCCGATCGTCCCCGTCCGCCGGCTCGGCGCGAACGGGTTGCCCAGGCACACCGGGGACGCCTCGGTCATGCCGTAGCCCTCCACCAGCAGTCCGCCGGAGACGCTCTCCCACAGCTCGACCACCGCGTTGGGCAGGTTCATCGCGCCGGAGATGCAGTACTTGGCCGAGCGCAGCGAAATCCCGCGCTCGTTCGCCCGGGTGGCTGTCTTCTCGTAGATCGGCGGCACCGCGCAGTAGACGGTCGGCGGCGACTTCTTCGCCGCGTCCAGCACCAGGTCGACGTCGAAGGCGGGGAACAGCACCAGCCGGCCCTGCTTGAGGATGCCGTAGGTGAGGAACAGCGTCATGCCGAACGCGTGGAACATCGGCAGGATCGCGTAGAAGGTCTCCTTGCGGTACTGCGCGCCGTGCATCCATGCCTCGCCCTGCCGCGCGTTGCTGAACAGGTTGAAGTGGGACAGCATCGCGCCCTTGGGAATGCCGGTCGTGCCCGACGTGTACTGGATCACCGCCAGGTCGTGCACGCCCGGTCTCGGGTGGGACGCGTCCAGCGGCGGCGCGTCCAGCAGCTTCTCCCACGGCGTGGTGCCGGGCGCCGGCTGGGTCAGCCGGTCGCGGGTCTCGCGCAGCTTCTTCACCGGCAACTGCAGGGCCAGTCGCTTGAGCGTGGGGAAGGCCTTGAGCAGGTTCACCGAGACGATGTGGTCGGGACGGGCGTCCTCGGGGATGGCCTTCAGCCGGGCCACGGCCGCGTCCCAGCAGATGGCGACGCGCGCGGCGTGGTCCTCGAACAGGTGGCGCAGCTCGCGCTCGGTGTAGAGCGGGTTGTGCTCGACCACGACCGCCCCCAGCCGCAGCACCGCGTAGAACGCGACGACGTGCTGCGGGCAGTTCGGCAGGACGATGGCCACCCGGTCCCCGGCCTGGACGCCCAGCCGGCGCAGGCCCTCCGCGGCCCGGGCGATCTGGTCGCCGAGCTCGGCGTAGGTGGTGGTGCGTCCGAAGAACTCGGTCGCGATCGAGTTGCCGGCCTCGGCGACCGACCGTTCGTACAGGGCCACCAGCGATTCGGTGGGCAGTTCGATCTCTGCCGGGACCCCCGGCTGGTAGTGCTTCACCCAGGGTGCGTCCACGTTTCTGACCATAGTGGACGCGAGCCACCCTCCGCGTGGCTATGGCGTAGGACACCGGAACCGGCCGACGGCCGACCGAACGTTGACGACTGAGTGCAACGAAGCGGGTGCCGGTCGACTTGTTACAGGGTGTGGGAGCAACCGAGGCGGGCGAAGCCCCAACCGTGGACGGTCGTGTGCCGCGAGCCGCCGGCTCGCTCCCACGTGCATCGCGCGATGGCGCGACTGCGCATACGGCTCACGGCAGGAGAACGGTGATGGACGGGATCGAGAGCAGCTTCCGTGACGGGCTACGCCGGGCGGTTGCGGCGCGGCCACCGCTGCGTCCGATCGACCTGGACGAGGTGATGAACCGTACCTCGGCCCGCCGCGCGCCGCGCTGGCTGGCGCTCGCTGCGAGCGTGGTCCTCGTCGCCGGTCTCGCGGTCTTCGTGTGGTCGTCGCGATCGGGTGGGACGATGCCTGCTGTCCCCGCGGCGGTGCCCTCGGTCACTGCCACAGGGCAACCGTCCGAACGTCCGGCGTCCAGCTACCGCCTGCGCGTCCACAACGGCACGGGCCTCGCGCTCGACCACGTCCGCATCCAGCCGCGGACCGGCGCTGCGGTGGAGCTCGGCTCCCTGGGGACAGGGGCCACCAGTTCACTGGAGGTGGTGCCCTGGGTGGACGACCAGGCCGTTGTCACCGCATCCGGCAACGGCAGGGCGTATCGGTTCACCCTTGACGCCTACCGCGGTGAGGCCGAATGGAAGCCTGGCGACTACACCTACACCCTGCTGATCAACGCCGGAGGACGTGCCTTCTTCGGCTTCTCCGGCTGGGGCGCGGCCACCGCGAACCCTGGCGACACCGAAGGCGTCGTGCGGGTGCGGATCCGGAACGCCTCGACCGTGGACTTCACCGCGGTCGAGGTCCACTTCCCGGACGGGACCAGGGTCGGCTACGGGCCGCTGTCCGCGCGCACGGATTCGGCCTACGCCGATGCCGGGAAGCAGGTGTACTCGTACGCCTGGGTCCGGGTGACCACCGCAGCCGGGCCCGCGGGTGACGGGCGCACCCTGGTCTACCAGCCCGTCGACTACGTCGGAGAAGCAGAGCTCGCGCCCGGCGACTACACCTACGTTCTTGATCTCGACGACCACGGCGAGCTGACTCTCGAACTCGGGTAGGCCGTCACCGCTCGGCGTTAGCATGAGCGGGCGAGGAGGAGGCCGGCGAATGGGCGAGCGCTGCGGGTGGTGCGGGACCGATCCGCTGTACGTCAGCTACCACGACGACGAGTGGGGCGTCCCTGAGCGTGATTCGCGGGCCCTGTACGAGAAGTTGGTGCTGGACGGGTTCCAGGCCGGGCTGAGCTGGTACACGATCCTGCGCAAGCGGGAGAACTTCCGGTCCGCCTTCGCCGGCTTCGACCCGGACGTGATCGCCGCATGGGGGGAGCCGGACGTCACCCGGCTGCTCGCAGACGCAGGCATCGTCCGGCACCGCGGCAAGATCGAGGCCGCGATCACCAACGCGCAGGCCTGGCAGCAGGTCGAGGCGGACGGCGGCTTCAGCGACTTCATCTGGAGCGCGGTGGACGGCGTCCCGATGCAGAACCGGCTCACCGACCTCTCCTCGATCCAGCCGACCAGCCCGGAGGGCGACCTGCTCTCGAAGCGGCTGAAGAAGGCCGGCTTCCGCTTCTGTGGCCCGACGATCGTCTACGCGTTCATGCAGGCGGTCGGTCTCGTCAATGACCACCTGGTCGACTGCCCGGCGTACGAGCGTTGCGCCGCGCTCGCATGAGCACCGCATGAACACCTCCCCCGGCGGCAAGGGCCTGCCGGCCTGGCTGAGCCCGATCTGGCTGGTGCTCGGTGCGATCGTCTCCGTCCAGTTCGGTGCGGCGTTCGCGAAGTCGTTGTTCACCCTCACCGACCCGACCGCCGTCGCGTGGCTGCGGATGGCCGCCGCGGCGGTGATCTTCTGGATGTTCGCCCGTCCCCGGCTACGGGGACGCACCTGGCCCGAGTGGCGGGTGGTGATCGGCTACGGCATCGCGCTGGCGACCATGAACTGGTCGATCTACCAGTCCTTCGCGCGGATCCCGATCGGGCTGGCGGTGACGATCGAGTTCCTCGGCCCGCTCGCGGTCGCACTCGTGGGCTCGCGCCGCGCCCGGGACCTGATCTGGGTCGGGCTGGCCGCGCTGGGCGTCGTCCTGCTGGGGGTGTTCCCGGCCACCGTCGACTGGATCGGCATCGGCTTCGCCCTGCTCGCCGGCGCGGCCTGGGCGGCGTACATCGTGCTGTCCGGGCCGACCGGCGCAGCGTGGGAGGGCGTCACCGGCGTCAGCGTGGGCAGCCTGGTGGGGGCGCTGGTGTTCCTCGTCCCTGGTCTGCTGGCCGGCGGGACCTCCCTGTGGCAACCCCGGGTGGCCGGCTTGGCGGTCGCGGTCGGCGTGCTGAGTTCGGTGATCCCGTACGGGCTGGAGATGGTCGCGCGGCGCCGCATCCCGGCTGGCGTCTTCGGCATCCTGATGAGCCTCGAACCGGCCGCCGCAGCGCTGGCCGCGCTCCTGGTGCTCGGCGAACGGCTGAGTTGGGTGGAGATCGTCGCGATGGCGTGCGTGATCGTTGCGTCCGTCGGCTCCACGCGCGCGCTGGCGAAGGCCCCGGCGTTGAACGAGTAGCGGCGTCAGGCTGGGCCCTTCGTGACGTGGCTGCCTCGTTCCTCGGCAGTCGCTCCTCAGGGATCGGTGGGTGGGGCGTCGTCGGGCAGCCGCTCCTCAGGGATCGGTGGAGAGTGGCACGTTCCCTACGGCCCGACGATGCCCAGGTTCGGAGCGGGGCTGTGAACGCCGGCCTTGGCCAGAGCCTGCAGGCTGCGCTCGAGCAGCGAGCGCTGCACGCCCCAGTGCTGGTTGGGTGCGGTCCGCGCGGTCATCCGGATCGTCATGGCGGTCGCCGTGACCGCGTTCACCCCGGCGACGACGGGCTTGTCGAGCAGCACGTCGGCGTACGCCGGGTCGGCCTCCATCTCGACCGCGACCTCCTCGAGGACGCCGATCACCTTGCCGGGGTCCTCGTCATAGGCCACCGGCACGTCCACGATCGCGGTCGACCAGCCCTGGCTCTGGTTCCCGACCCGCAGCAGTTCACCGTTCCGGATGTACCACACGGTGCCGGTCCCGTCCCGCAGCCGGGTCACGCGCAGCCCCACGTCCTCGACGGTGCCCTTGAGCTCACCGGTGTCGATCAGGTCGCCGACCCCGTACTGGTCCTCCATGATCATGAACATCCCGGAGAGAAAGTCCTTCACCAGGCTCTGCGCGCCGAAGGCCAGGGCGACACCACCCACACCGGCGGACGCCAGCAACGGCCCCAGTGGGACGCCGATCACCGCCAGCAGCGTCAGGATCGCCACCGTGCCGATGACGACGGAGGTCAGGCTGCGCAGGACCGAGCCGATGGTGCTGATCCGCTGCTCGTAGCGTTCGTTGTCTGCACCGGTCGCCTTGGCGAGGATCCGCTGCGCCCTGGACTCCGGGTGGCCGCGCTGTTCGACCGCCCGCTTGATCGCTGATCTGGTCGCGAAGCGGATCCCGCGCACGATCAGCCAGCGGGCGACCAACGCAGCCACCACGACCAGCAGGATCAGGATCGGGGTGTCGGGCCAGATCCATTCGATGACCAGCGGACTCATGTCTTCATTGTGGCCGAGACCAGCCACCGGCCATGCAGTTGCGGCCGGGCCCCGGGCGGAATAGGAAGGAAGCCGAGCGTGTTGTCGAGATAGTTGAATACGCAATCATCTGGAGTGACTATGCAGCTGGGCATTTTCAGCGTCGGCGACGTGACGCCCGACCCGACCACGGGGCGCACCCCGTCCGAGCACGAGCGCATCCTCGCCGCGGTCACGATCGCGAAGAAGGCGGAGGAGATCGGGCTGGACGTGTTCGCGACCGGCGAGCATCACAACCCGCCGTTCCACCCGTCCTCGCCGACCACGCTGCTGGGCTTCATCGCCGCCCGGACCTCGACGCTGCTGCTGTCGACCGCGACCACGCTGATCACCACCAACGACCCGGTGAAGATCGCCGAGGACTACT
>DAIPJC010000080.1:0-10577 GCA_036770475.1 Propionicimonas sp.
GGGCTTCGTCAGGCTCAGCCATCACGGGATGTTCCCTGAGCTTGACGAAGGGCTGGTCTGGAGCGTGGGCTTCGTCAGGCTCAGCCATCGTCTGGCCCGAGGCTTGCGCGAGCACCTCGCCGGGGGGGCCGTGGACGGCAGTCCCGTCACCGGGCAGCCACAGCACGGAGTCGGCGGCCTGCATGACCCGCTCCAGCCGGTGCTCGGCCAGGACAACGGTCAGCCCGACGTCGTGGACGAGGGTGGAGATCGCGGCCAGCACGTCCTGGGCTGCCGTCGGATCGAGGGCGGACGTGGGCTCGTCCAGCACCAGCACGCGGGGCTGCGCGGCCAGGACAGCAGCGATCGCCACCCGCTGCTGCTGTCCGCCGGACAGCTCGACCAGGGGACGCCGGCGCAGGTCCGCGATGCCCATCAGGTCGAGGGTCTCCTCGACACGCTTGCGCATCGCGACGGGGTCGATGCCGAGTTGCTCCATGCCGTAGGCGATCTCGTCCTCGACGGTGTCGGTGACGAAGCCGCGCAGCGGGTCCTGGCCGACGTAACCCACCACGTCCGCCAGGTCGCGGGGACGGTGGTGGGCGGTGTCGCGTCCGTCCACCAGGACGCGGCCGGCCAGCACGCCGCCGGTGAAGTGGGGGACGAGCCCGTTGATCGCCCCGAGCAGCGTGGACTTCCCGGAGCCCGTGGCGCCCACGACCAGGCACAGGTCGCCCTCAGGCAGCTCGAAGGAGACCCGGTCGAGCGTGGCGCGGTCGGCGTCCGGATAGGTGACGCGAACCTGGTCGAAGGTGATCACCGCCATGCCGGCTCCCGCTCCGGCTCGGCCTGGGGCCGCAACGACCGCACGCACGTGTCGTTCCGGGTCGACTCGGTCTCGGTCCTGCGTCGTGGCCTGGTCAGCGGGACGGGGAGCAGCACCAGCCCCACCACGACCAGCATGGGCAGGCTCAACTCGGGCCAGACCAGCGGATTGGTGGTGGGGAAGAGGGCCTCCGGACCGAGCAGGGACGCCAGCGCCGGGTTGAGCGTGTCCGGATCGAGCCAGCCGAGGCCGAGGACGATCACCGCGGCCAGGACGCCGGTGGCGGCGACGAATGTCTCTCGGGTCCGCCACGGGTGCGGACGGTAGGCCGTCACGCGCAGCCGCCGTCCGGCCGCCCGCAGGCCCAGCCCGGCACCGACCAGCCCGCCCGCCAGCAACCACGTGCCCAGTTGCCAGTAGTCGGTGCTGAGCAGGAGGAAGACTCCAGCGGTGGCCGCCATCGAGGCGAGGAGCATCAGCGGCAGCGTCCCCCTCGTGGGCAGGCCACGGGTGCGCGCGAAGCCGCGCGCCTCCATGCCTGCGGCCAGTGCCAGGGAGCGCTCGATGGCGTCCGCGAGCACGGGCATCGCGATGGTGCCCAGGGCCTTCAGGTTGGTCGAGGAGTCGCCGCGGAGCCGGCGCGCCCGGCGGACCCGCTGCACGCTCTCGATCAGCTGCGGAGCCACGCTCAGGGCGATCACCACCGCGACCGAGGCCTCGTAGAGCGCCGCCGGAACGGAGCGCAGCGCCTGGCGGGGGTTGGCCAGGGCATTGGCCGCGCCGATGCAGAGCAGCATGACCGCCAGGCGCAAGGCGTCGTAGAGGGTGCTCGCCAGCGCCTCGGCGGTCACCACGCCACCGAGCTGGATGCCGGCCGCCCACGCAGGCAGGGGGATGGACGGCAGGGTGAACAGGACGGTCTCACCGCGGCCGCCGCCGAGGAGGATCTGGAAGAACAGCCGCATGCCGATCACGAAGAGCGACAGCAGAAGGTAGGCCCGTACCGAGCGCGCCCAGGGCGCGGCACTGCGGCGCAGCATCACGACCGTGACCATCGCGGTCGCGATGAGCGCGAGCAGCAGTGGGTTGGTGGTGCCGCTGACGGCGATCCCGATACCGATCGCCCAGCACCACCATGCCCACGGGTGCAGAGAGGTCAGGGCTTGCGTCCCTTCAGGAACCACCAGCCGCCGAGCCCGGCGCCGGCGACCACGACGACCACCCCGGCGACGATCGCGCCGACCGGGCTGCCGCCGCCACCGTCCGGGGCAGCGTCGGGGGTGGCGCTGACCTGCTCCTGGGCCACCTCGGTGGCGAGCGGTGTGGCGACGGGCGTGGGACTGGTCGTGGGCGTGACCGAAGCGGTAGGTGAGGCGGACGTGGCGGTGGCCGTCGGCGTCGCGCTGGCCGACGGTGTCGGCGTCTTCGTGGCGGAGGCCGAGGCGGTGGCCGTCTTCGTCGCGGTGGGCTTCGCGGTCGGCTTGGCGCTCTTCGTCGGCGTCGGCGTCGGCTTCGGGGTGGGGCTACTGGTGTCGGTGGTCGGCGGCTTGACCGACGGCGGTACCTTTCCGTCGCTCAGCGACTGGTAGTGCCAGCCCTCGGCGTTGCCCTGCGTCGGGTGGTAGCTGTCGGCGCCGAGGTTGGAGTAGCTCCACCCGGAATAGCTGCCGTCCGCCTGCTTGGTGGCGTGCCAGTACGACCAGTAGGTCTTCGTGCTGTCCGGCTTCGATGGCTTGCCGTTGATCTTGTCGACGAAGCCGTCGTTGATCGTCACGCTGAAGCCGGCGCTCTTGAGCGCCTTCGTGCCCGTTCCGTAGCTGGTGGCGCACTTGGTGCTGGTGCCCCCGCCGATCGACCCGAAGTCGACGACCACCCAGACCCCGCTGCACGCGCTGGCCTGCGGCAGGGTGACGGCCTGGGTGGGAGCCGCCGCGGCTGCGCCGGCGGCGAGGGTCGCCGTCAGCGCAGCCGCGAGCAGGAGCTTTCTCACTTAATGACCTTCGCGGTGGCCGCAGAGGTCTTCGACACCGTCTGGTGGCCAGTGCCGCTGGCGGTCACCTTGACGGTGATCACCTTCTTGGCGTCGGACTTGGTGAGCACGTAGGTCTGCTTCGTCGCCTTCGAGATCGCCTTGCCCGAGCGGTACCACTGGATCGCCAGCTTGCCCGGCGTGGGCTTCCAGGTGCCGACGGTGACGGTCAGCGTGTTGCCGACCTTCGGCGCGGTGTTGTCGATCGTCGGGACCGGTGCGTCCGCGTAGCCGAGCGGCGGCTGGAGGAACGCTGCGGTGGCGGAGTACGGACCGTAGTACCAGCCCTCCGCGTCCCCCTTCTTCGGTGCCGACCCGCTCGCACCGACCAGGTACGACTCCCAGTCGCCCCAGGTGCCATCGGGCTTGGGCGAGGCATGCCAGTAGCCCCAGTACTTGGAGAAGGTGGTGTCGATGGCCAACGGGAAACCCTGGATCCGGTTGACGAAGCCCGTCTTGTCGGAGCCCACCGTGAAGCCCGCGCTCTTCAGGGCCGCGAGGCCCGTGGAGTACTTGGTCGCGCACCGCACGGTCTCCTGGCCGTTGCCGCGGTCGACGACCACCCAGACACCCGTGCACGACGTGGTCGCAGCCGGCAGCTTCGGCGGGTTCTTCGGACACTTGGACAGGTTGAGCGAGACATTCAGCGGCGACTTACCGTTGATCAGGTACAGCGCGTCGGCGGTCGCCGCCACATTGGACGGGGTGTTGGCGTCCAGCGAGTTCGGGAAGCCGCCGTCGGACTGCTGCACGGTGCCGAGCCACGCCTTGGCCTTGGTGACGTCCTTGCCCAGCGTCGCGAGCGCGGAACCGACCAGACCGGTGGAATCCACCGGCGAGTAGTTGGCCCAGTAGCCGTCGGTCGTCTGGTTGTCCTGCGCCCACTTCACGGCCTTGTCGAGCTGCGGATTCAGCTGGCCGATGGTGTGCAGGGCGAGGATCCCCAGCGCGGTGGTGTCCGGATCCGCCTGGAAACCGCCGGCGTCGTAGCCGAAGGCGCCCGAGGCGCCGTCCTGCAGGCTGAGCAGCTTGGTGAGCAGGGTGACCGGGATGGTCGCGTTCGCACGCTGCAGCGCGATGATCCCGAGGCTCTGGCTGAACGCGGAGTCGGAAGCGCCGACCCGGCCGTCCTTCGGCAGGCTCTTGGTGACCAGGGAGACCAGGTTGTAGCCGCCGAACTTGGTCGGGTTGAGGCCGAGCGAGGTGACCACGACGGCCAGGTTGGCGGCGCGTGCCTGGTTCAGCTTCTTGCCGGGGTAGAGATAGGCCTTCGCGCCCTTCTCGATCTGGGACACCAGCGTGCGGAGCGGTGGTGCGTACGTGCAGTCACCGCTGGTGGCCAGGCCGAGCGCCGCGGCCATCGAGGCGCTGGCGCCGTCCTTCGCGGACGGCAGGTTCTTGACGATGAAGTTGGCGGCCTTGGCGGCGTTGGCCTCGCTCACGGCGGCGGCCGTGGGGACGGAGGCGGTGAGCCCGAGGACCGCGATCGCGGTCGCACTCCCGACGACCAGCAATCGCTTGAAGAATGAGGACATCTGGTTCCTTTCGCGCGGGGCATCTGGTTGGATCCCGGCCACTGCGCGTCCGGCTCCGCCCGCGTGCCACGACGGGTTGGTCACTGAGCCAGAACCAGAGCAGGCATTCCGACTTTGCCGGCGGGGCCGGCGTCACGGCTGCGGGTCAGTCCCGGAATCGCACCGGGTTCCCCTGCAGAGGTTCAGGTGCCCTCAGGCTAACCCAGCGACGGGGGTCGGTGGCACCTGCGGCGGAGGGCTGGACCAAAAAGTACAGCGGGGCGCCCGAATCGGGCGCCCCGCTGTCGTGGAGTCGTTCAGGCCTTGGGCGCTTCGTCGCCGTCCAGGAGATCCTTCACCTTGTCGCCGGCCTGACCGGCCAGCTTCTGAGCCTCACCGGCGAGCTTCTGCGCGTTCTCGGGCAGGTCATCGGCGAAGTCCTTGACCGCCGCGGTGGCGTCGGTGGTGAAGTCCTTCACGGCTGCGGACGCGTCGGTGGCGAACTTCTGTGCGTTCTCCGGGAGGTCGTCCGCGAAATCCTTGACTTTCTCCACCGCGTCTTCGGCGAGGTCCTGGACCTTCTCGCCGAACTCCTTGGCCTTGTCCAACAGGCCGTCGAAGAAGCCCTCGGCCTCGTCCTTGACGTTGTTCTCTTCGGTCATTTCGTGCCCTCTTCTGTCGTGTGGGACGGACGGTGCACAGCCTAAGCCGCGGCGCACCGGAATGGGGGGTTTCAGCGGGCCAATTCTCTGCTGACTGAGAACACCCGGAAACCCTTCGCGCTGGCCATCCGCTCGCAGCGATAACCGGACTCGACCAGCCAGGCCTGCAGCGAGTCGGCACCGAGGTTCCTGCCCACGACAAGCCGGGCGACGCCGTCGGGCGCCAGCCTGGGAAGCCAGGTCAGCAGCAGGTCGTGCAGGGCGGCCTTGCCGATCCGGATCGGCGGGTTCGACCAGATCTCGTCGTATCGCGCGTCCGGGTCGGCCTGGTCGGGCAGCAGCGGGTGCACCCGGGCACCCACGCCGTGCGCGGCAGCATTGACCGCGCAGAGTTCGAGCGCCCGCTCGTTGGTGTCGACGGCGTCCACCTCCGCCCCGGGACAGGCGGACGCGAGCGCCACCGCCAGCACGCCGTAGCCGCACCCGAGGTCCAGCAGTCGCGTCGCACCGGCCGGTGGCGTGGACTCGCGCAGCAGCACCGATGTGCCCAGGTCGAGCCCGTCCGCGGAGAAGACACCGGCGGCCGTAGTGAACTCCCAGTCGGTGTCCCAGAACCTCATGCCGACCTGGCGCCGGTGCTCCTCGCCACTAGGTGTCTGGAAGTAGTGGCTCACGGCTGCTCCTCGATCGTCCCTTTGCTGGCTGAGCTTGACGAAGCCGCTGAGCTTGACGAAGCCGCTGAGCCTGGCGAACCCCCCGGCTCGGCGGGGTAGTCGAGGTCCAGATGACGGCGGGCTCGAGCCTCCCGGGCCCGTCCGGCGAGCTGGTCGTCCGGCGGGTAGCCGACCTCCTCCAGCACCAGGCCGTGAGGGGGCAGGACCGGCACCTCGGACGAGCGGGCCGGTGCGTCGAGCAGGCCGACCAGCCAGGCCGCGTCCCGCCGTCCGGTGCCGACCTCGACCAAGGCCCCGACCAGCGAGCGGACCATCGAGTGGCAGAACGCGTCCGCCCGCACCCCGATCTCGACCCGGCCGTCGTCGAGCCGGACGGTGTGCAGCCACTGCAGCTCCCGGATCGTCGTCGCACCCTCGCGCGCCCGGCAGAACGCGGCGAAGTCGTGCAGGCCGAGCAACGGGCCGCCTGCGGCGTTGAGCGCGTCGACGGCCAGTTCGCCGCGGACGGTCGCGGTGGTGTGCCGGGTGAGCGGGTCGGGCGTCCGATCGGCGAGCCGGTAGGCGTAGCGGCGCCAGATCGCGGCGAACCGGGCGTCGAAGCCGTCGGGGGCGATGCCGACCCGATGCACGACCAGGTCCTCGGGGAGCGCGCGGCGCAGCCGCCGGGCCAGGGTGGCCGCGACCTCCTCTGGCTCGGGCAGGTCGAGGTCGATGTGCGCCACCTGGCCGCGGGCGTGGACGCCCGCGTCCGTGCGTCCCGCGCAGACCAGCACCGGCGGCTCCGGGAGGCGCAACACCCGGCCGATCCAGGTCTCGAGTTCGCCCTGGACGGTGCGCAGCCCGGTCTGGGCGGCCCAACCGTGGAAGGCGGCGCCGTCGTAGCCGAGGTCGAGGCGGAAGCGGGTCATCGGTGTTCCGGTCAGGCGCGCCGGTACGCGAGGTCGTGGATCGTGCGGCCGGCGTCCAGTCCACGCTGCTCGTACTTCGTCACCGGACGCAGCGGGTAGCGCGGCGCCCAGCCGTCATGGCAGTTCACCAGGTCGGGCTCGGCGTCCAGTACGCCCCGCATGGCCTCGGCGTAGTCGTCCCAGTCGGTGGCCAGGCGCCACACCCCGCCTGGCGTGAGCCGGGACGCCACGAGGCGCGCGAAGTCGGGGCTCACCAGTCGGCGCTTGTGGTGCCGGGACTTGTGCCAGGGGTCGGGGAAGAACGTCCACAGCTCGCTGACGCTGGCTTCGCCGAACAGTGTCGCCAGCGCCTGCGCGCCGTCCGCCACGACGACCCTGACGTTGGCCACACCGTGCCGGGACAGTCGTCCGAGCGTCGACGCCACCGCCGGCTCGAAGACCTCGAAGGCCACCAGGTCGGCGTCCGGCATGGTCTCGGCGAGGGCCGTGATCGCGTGGCCGGTGCCGGAACCGATCTCCACCTTCAGTGGCGCCGGTCTGCCGAAGACGGCCGTCCAGTCGACGCTGGCGTCAGGAGAGATCGACGTCCGACGCTCACCGTGGGCGAGATCGATCACCCAGGCGTCGTGATGGGCGTCCCAGGCGCGCTGCTGGGATTCGTTCATGCGTCCGCTGCGCCGGACGTACGAGACCACGTCACGGTGGATTGATGCGGTCGCTGGCATACCGGCAACTCTATTCGACCTCTCCCACCCACAAACGCTGCCGAAATTCGTCCGCGCTGCCGAAATTTCGGTGGCGTTTGCGTGTTTCGGCAGCGTCTGTGCCGACGGACGTAGTCGGTGGGGGTGGGTTCAGGGTGGGGTCAGGGTGTTCCGCGTCCCGATACCGGCGCCGGACCGGCTTTGATTGAGGCGTGCGCACGATTCTGAACCTGATCTGGCTGGTGCTGGGTGGCTTCTGGCTCGCCCTTGGCTACTTCTTCTTCGGGCTGCTGGCCTGCATCCTCATCGTCACGATCCCCTTCGGCATCGCGTCGTTCCGGATGGCCGGCTACGCGTTGTGGCCGTTCGGACGGGCCGTTGTCGCGAAGCCCTCGGCAGGCGCCGGCTCGGCCCTGGCCAATGTGGTCTGGTTCCTCATCGCTGGGCTCTGGCTCGCCATCGGCCACGTCACCACAGCGGTCGCCCAAGCCGTCACGATCGTCGGCATCCCGCTGGCGATCGCGAACCTGAAGATGATCCCCGTCACCTGCTTCCCGTTCGGCAAGGACATCGTGGACGCCCGCTACCTGCCGCCGGGTGCGCGTCCGCTGCACAGCCTCTGATTCTGCGACCGCACCCGCTCGGCCATAGGCTGGGCCGGTGGGCCAGTTCTTCGACGTCGACCTGTTCCTCACCACAGCTGTCACCCTCTGGGTGATCGTCGATCCGCCCGGCCTGCTGCCGGTCTTCCTCGGCCTGACGAACTCGCTGGACGCCAAGCAGCGCCGTCGCGCGGGTGACCGTGCCTCCGCGGTCGCGTTCGGCGTCATCGTCGTGTTCGCCCTGTTCGGACGGCAGATCCTCGATTACCTGCAGGTGTCGGTGCCGGCCATGCAGGTGTCCGGCGGACTGCTGTTGCTGCTGATCGCGCTCGACCTGCTGATGGGCGGGGGTTCGGAGCCGGTCAGCCACGAGGGCGTCAACGTCGCCATCGTGCCGCTGGGCACCCCTCTGATGGCCGGACCGGGCGCGATCGTCGCCACCATGCTGGCCGTCCAGCGGGCACCCGGCTTCACCGGCTACCTCACGGTCGGGGCGGCCCTGATCGTGGTCATGGTGCTGGTCTGGCTGTTCCTGCGCTACGCCGGACTGATCCGGGCGGTGCTGCGGGAGTCGGGGACGGTGCTTGCGTCCCGGATCGCTGGCCTGCTGCTGTCCGCGATCGCCGTCCAGATGGTCGCGGACGGAGTTTTCGGCTTCATCGCCGCCCACTGAGGAGGCGCGAAGGGCAGTTCCGGGTCTCGACAGGCTCGACCAGCGGTTCTGGGCCCCGACCAGCGGTTCTGGGTCAGCCGGCGGCCTGCTCCAGTTCGTCCCAGACCAGACGCAGGGCTTCGTCGAAGGTCTCCGCGGGCTGGGCGCCCGAGATGCCGTACTTGCTGGCGAGGACGAAGAACGGCACCCCGCGGACGCCGAGTTGCGCGGCCGCATCGATGTCCGCGGTCACCGCGGCGTCCAGGTCGGGGGAGTCCAGGGCCGCGCGCGCTCCATCCGCGTCCAGGCTGGCGCCGACGGCCAGATCGATGAGCGTGTCGGGATCACTGACGCTCAGCCCGTCCCGGAAATGGGCTTTGAACAGGGCGAGTTCGAGCTGCCACGCCGCCTCTTCCGAGACGCCCTTGGCGTACTGCAGCAGCCGATGGGCGCGGCGCGAGTTCGTCACCACGAGGTCGTCGAAGTTGAGCGTGAGCCCGTCCGTGGCCGCCGCCGCGGCGACCTGGCCGGTCATCCGCCGCACGCTGTCCAGATCGATGCCCTTGCTGGAGGCGAGGTACTCGGCCTCCGTCCCAGGGAACGAGTCGGGCAGGGACGGGTCCAGCTGGAACGAGTGCAGCTCCACCTCCACCCGGTCACCGTGCTCGAACCGCTCCAGGGCATGGCCCAGCCGGGTCAGGCCGAGGTAGCACCACGGGCAGGCGATGTCGGACCAGATGTCGATGCGCATGCCAGGAGAGAACCGCTGATCCGGCCGAGGCATTCCCGTCAGTACGTGGTGGCTGAGCGTCCCCGTGGTGGCTGAGCGTCCCCGTGGTGGCTGAGCGTCCCCGTGCTGGCTGAGCGTCCCCGTGCTGGCTGAGCGTCCCCGTGCTGGCTGAGCTTGACGAAGCCCAGGTGGCCCTTCGTCAAGCTCAGCCAGCATTCGAGCGATCAGTTCGCCTTCGCGTACTTCTCCATCAGGGACGCGGGCAGCAGCTCGTAGCCGTGGAACTCACGGGTGAACGTCCCCGAACCGTGGGCGATGCCGCGCAGGTCGATCGCGTAGCGCGAAAGCTCTGACTGCGGCACCAGGGCCCGGATGATCGCCTTGTGGTTCTCCGCGTCGGAGCCGAGCAGCTGGCCGCGACGTCCGGTCAGGTCGGTCATCGCCGCACCCAGGTACTCCTCGCCGACCGTCACGGTGACGAGGTCCAGCGGCTCGAGCAGCGCGACGGTCTTCGGCGTCGCCGCCTCCTTGATCGCCAGCGAACCGGCGAGCTGGAAGGCCATGTCCGAGGAGTCCACGGAGTGCGCCTTGCCGTCGAAGAGCGTGACCCGGACGTCCACCATTGGGTAGCCGGCGAACACGCCCTTCTCGAGCTGGTTGCGGACACCCTTCTCCACGGACGGGATGAACTGGCGCGGCACCGCGCCGCCGACGACCTTGTCCACGAACTCGAAACCCGAGCCGCGGGGGAGCGGCTCGACCTCGATGTTGCAGACCGCGTACTGGCCGTGGCCGCCGGACTGCTTCACGTGCCGGCCGAGCGCGGTCGCCTTGGCGATGAAGGTCTCGCGCAGCGGGATCTTCAGCTCCTCCTGCTCGACCTTCACCCCGTACCGGTCGACCAGCCGCGCGATCAGCAGGTCGGCGTGGGCCTGGCCGGTCGTCCACAGCACCAGCTGGTCGTTGCCGCCACGATCGAGGCGGACGGTGGTGTCCTCGACGGCCAGCCGTTGCAGGGCGCCGGCGAGCTTGTCCTCGTCGTTGCGGGTCGCGGCCCGGATCGCCAGGGGCAGCAGCGGCTCCGGCAGGTCCCACGGCGCGACGAGCGCGGGACGGTCCTTCGCGGACAGGGTGTCGCCGGTCTCGGCCGTGGTCAGCTTGGGCACCATCACGATCTCGCCGGCGATCGCGGACGGCCGCGGCTTCAGTTCGGTGCCGACCGCCGCCTGGATCATGCCGACGCGCTCGTCGGTGTCATGGTCGGGATGGGCCTCGTCAGCCTTGGGACGGTGGCCCG